>NZ_JALLJA010000015.1:0-174033 GCF_023242385.1 Pseudomonas sp. MWU12-2345
GCGGCCTGATTCAGGCCCAGCGCCTGGACCTGCAAGCCTGGGGCGGACTCGATAACTACGGTGGCCGCATCGCCGCGCTAACGGGTGATGTGCTGGTCGATACCGGGGCAGGGGACTTCGACAACCGTAATGGCGCGATCCATGCCAATGGGCTGGTCCAGGTCTCGGGCAACAACTTCGATAACAGTGGTGATAACGACGGCCAGATCTCCGGTCGCCAGATCAATATGAAGCTCGCGGGCGCCCTGAACAACCGTTTGGGCATTATCGAGAGCGACAGCACTCTTTCGATCACTGCCGCCAGCCTGGATAACCAGACCGGCCAGCTACGTGCACTGGGCGGCAGCGGCAAGACCGAATTCCAGATCGGCGGGTTGTTTGACAACAGCAACGGCAAGCTGGAAACCGCCAACAGCGATCTGACCCTGGGCGTCGGCAGTTTCATGAACCAGGGTGGCAGCGTGCTGCACACCGGTACCGGCATCTTCGACACCGCCACGGTCAATCTCATCAGGGCCGGCGGTAGCTTGGTGACCCGTGGTGGCCTGACCTTGACGGCCGATGACTGGACCAACAGCAGTGTGATCCAGGTCGGGCGGCTGACGGTCAATGTCAAGAACCTGACCCAGACCGGCAGCGGGCAACTGCTTGCCACAGACAGCTTCACCGGCACTGGCGTCAACTGGAGCAATGATGGGTTGATTGCCAGCGATGGCGCGGCCAGTTTGACCCTGAGTGGCAACTACAGCGGTAACGGACGTTACACCAGCCTGAGTACTTTGGGGCTGAGTGCTGCGCAGGTGAGCTTGGGCAACACCGCCAGTATTGCCGGTGGTGGCAATACCACGATCAATGTCGGCGGTCAGTTGAATAACTACGGCCGCATCACATCGGCTGGCGGCTTGAGCGTCAATGCCGGCTCAATCAATAACTACGGAACCTTGGGTAGCAACGGCAACCTGTTGCTGAGCGCGCCCACCCTGTTGAACCAGGGCGGCCTGATCTTCAGCGGCGGCGACATGGCGTTGCAGGTCAACAGTTTCACCAACCATTCGGCCCAGCTCTACAGCTTTGGCGCGGTCAGTATCGACGGCTATGGCGGTGCGGCGCAGGCGACCGAGGTCATCAATATCTCCGGGGCGATGGAAAGCACCGGCAAGTTCAGCATCAATGCCGCCAACTTCGAGAACCGCACTGAGAGTTTCAGTATGGGGCGCACGTTGGTCTCGGGTGCCATCGCCTACAACTGCACCAAATGCTGGGGGCACGACTATATTTTCAGCACCGTCGTTCGTGAGGTTTACGAAGGGCAGGACAACGACACCAGTGCCTCCGCGTCGCTTTCGGCGGGCAGCGACTTTGTTTTTCGCGGTGGCAACTTTCTCAATAGCAAAAGCACCATCAGTGCCGGCGGCAATATTTCCATCCAGGCTGACAACCTGAAAAACGTCGGTGCGGTTGGCGGTACCATCGAACGAACCCGTAGCTATCAGGAAATAGAGCTCTGGCGTGGGTTCACCGTGCCATTCTTCGGTGAGGTGATTGCTTACAACCAAAGAAACAATCCCGACTTTCCGAACATCTACTACATCAATGGCTCCGGTGGCCTGAGTATCGCGATCCCGGAGAACTATCGCCATCGTGAAGGTGGGCGCGACGGTGACACCATTGAGGAAGTCCGGTTCAAGGATTCTGTCACCGGCCAAGTAGTGACCGGCGTTGATTTCAGTTATGCATACCAGCAGATCCCAACTTCGCAGTATGACCGTAACAACCTGGCGCCGTTGCCTGATCGACTGCAATCCCTGGTTTTGCTCAGCGACGTCGAAGTCGCCAAGGATGGCGCCGGCTCGGGCCGCAGTGCCGTTATCCAGGCGGCTGGCAATGTCTCGATCAGCGCAACCCAGGATCTGAACAATAGCGTTATTCACCAGGACTACGGGTTCAGTGCGGGGGCCAATAAGGTCCAGGGTACCCAGGTGGCGGGCACAGGTGCGCCCGTTGCGGTCCGACTCAATGCTCAACTACCCCCGGACCTTGCCCAGCAGCAGGTGAACCCGCTCGCACTGCCGGGCTTCAGCTTGCCCACCGGGCAGAACGGTCTATTCCGCTTGAGCGGGCAGAGTGGCTCCGCTCAGCAAGGCGCCGTGGTGCCGGGCTGGAGCGTCGTGGGCACCTCCATCGGTATCGCCCAGCGTCTGGCAGGTACAACGGATGTTCAAGCACGTAGCGTCCCGCTATCCAGTGCTGATGGCGCGGTTGCCGCCAGCGGTGGCCAGAGCCTGGCACGTGTCCAGGGCTTGCCGGATACCTCGGGCAAGACCAGTCCGCAGAAGTACCTGATCGAAACCAACCCGGTGTTGACCGACCTCAAGCAGTTTATGAGCTCGGACTACCTGTTGGCCGGTTTGGGCTACAAGCCCGATGAAAGCGCCAAGCGCCTGGGCGATGGTTTCTATGAGCAGAAGCTGATTCAGCAGGCAGTGGTTGCGCGTACCGGGCAACGCTTTATCGACGGCCAGACCTCGGATGAAAAGCTGTTCAAGTACCTGATGGACAACGCCATCAGCAGTAAGCAGCAGCTCAATCTGTCGGTTGGCGTGAGCTTGACTGCGCAGCAGGTCGCGGCCCTGACCCACGACATCGTCTGGATGGAAACGCAGGTCGTCAACGGTGAAGAGGTATTGGTGCCGGTGCTCTACCTGGCCCAGGCCACCAATCGCCTGGCGCCAAATGGCGCTTTGATTCAAGGCGCGGATGTCACCCTGATCGCCGGGGCTAATCTGGAAAACAGCGGGACTTTGCGTGCCAGCGACAACCTGTCGGCGGTGGCGGGCAAGGATCTGCTTAACACCGGCTTGGTTGAAGCGAGCAATCGTCTGGATGCATTGGCGAGTAACAACATCGTCAACAAGTCGGGCGGGATCATTGCCGGGCGCGATGTGAGCCTGACAGCCACTCATGGAGATGTCGTTAACCAGCGTGATATCACTCGTATCGACTCCAACTATGGTGGAACCGCCCAGCATCGAGACTATCTGGATAGCGTTGCACGTATCGAAGCCGCCAATAATCTGAGCGTCAGTGCTGGTCGGGATATTTCCAACGGTGCATCCGTGCTCAGCAGCGGTGCGGACATGAAACTCAGCGCCGGTCGTGATCTGAACGTCAATGCCATAGCTGAGCGCACGACGGATGCTCGTGGAGGTTCCTATCTGAGTCAGCAGATCACCCAGCACGGCGCGGTCGTGACGGCTGGCCGTGACCTGCAAGTGAGTGCTGGGCGTGATATCAGTGCGATCGCCAGTGCTATCGAAAGCAAGCGCGATATGGCGTTAGCTTCCGATGGCGACATCCGCATTGAGTCTGCTGCAAACGAAAACCAATTTGCCTCACGGGGCAGAAGCACACTGGAAACGCGCAGTGTCAGCCAGCAATCCAGCGAGCTCAAAGCGGGGGGCAATATTTCTGTCGACTCAGGTAAAGACCTCGACATTATTGCCAGCCGTATAAAGGCAGGTGGCGATATTGCCTTGAATGCGGTTCAGGACATGACCATCGCTTCCGCCAAGAACGAAAGCTCTTATTACTATTACAAGAAGAGCAGTGGGTCGTTTGGTCGAAGCAGTAGTAAGCAGGTGGAGAGCTACGATAGTACCAACGTAGCTTCGGTGATCGATGCTGGACACGACCTGACGGTTAACTCCACCAAGGCAGCAGACGGCAGCGTCGGCATCAACGGCGGCCGGGACCTCAGTATTGTTGGTAGCAAGCTCAAAGCGGGTGACGACCTGATATTGGCTGCGACCAATAATGTGGCGGTGCTTTCAGGGGTTGAAGAACACGGTTCCTATAGTAAGAAAACCAGTTCTGGGTTCCTGGGGCTCTCCAAAAGTGGAAAGAGCCAGCTGAAAACGGCTGCCAGTCAGGTAGGTAGCGAGCTGGATGCTGGCAACGATGTGGTTGTAGCGTCAGGCAACGATATCCGTCTTCGCGCCAGTCAGATGGCGGCTGGCAATGATGTTGAGCTGAGAGCGGGGTTGGTCACCAAGACCGGTGATATCAACCTGGTTTCGGCCAACGATACCGCCTACAGCAAAACGGAGGAATACAAGAAGAAGGCCGGCCTTTCTGTCTCGGGCGGTTTCATTTCCTTCTCCTCGGCCAAAGAGGCCGGTCGTGAGGCTCAAAGTAGTACCAGTGTGGGCAGTCATGTCATTGCTGATCGTGACGCAACCTTGCAGGCCGAGCGCGATATCAACGTCAGTGGCAGTGGTGTAAAGGCTGGGCGTAACGTCACTTTGGACGCCGGGCGTGATGTGAATGTCGTGGCTGCACAGAATAGTGCCGCGCAGCAGGACTGGGAAAAGAAAAAGCAGTCCGGCATCGGGTTTTCCAGTGACGATAACGGCATCAATGTTTTTGTCGGAACGGATATCAAGAAAGAGAATAATCGTAGTGAGCAACAGACTGCCGCTGCCAGTCAGATTGATGCCGGTGAGAATCTGACCGTTAACGCCAAGCGCGATATCAATCAGGTGGGCTCGGATCTCAGAGCCTCCAATGACATCAATCTGACCTCTGGACGCAACATCAACATTGATGCGGCGCGCGAGACACAGCTTACGGAGCAACAACGTGAGGCCGAACGAAACGGTGTTAGTGCGACTATCAACCACAATTTCGGCAAAACCAAGGACGCTGTTAATGGAGCAGGCAAAGGAGAAGACAATGTCAGTAAAGGCTCAAGCACGCTCAAGGCTGTAGATGCGGTCAGCCAGTTTCTCGCGGGCCCAACTGCGGACGACAAGATTGGCAATAGCAAGCAAAGCGCTACCCAGCAAGTTATTGAGCAAACCAATCGTTCCTCGACGATGAATGCGGGCAACGATCTGAACCTGCACGCTGGCAACGACGTCACGGTCAAGGGCGGTCAGTTGCAGGCCGGACGCGACATCAATGTCAAAGGTAGAGATGTCACCCTTGATGTGGCCAAGGGCAGTGCCAGCCAGGAAAGCAGTCAGAGCGAAAGCTGGGGCGGCATTCATGGTGGTACCAGTGGTGGCTTCAAGATCGGTATTGGTGGTAGCTACGGGGTGGCCACAAGTGACGGCGTTCATGGCTCATCCACCGGGACCCAGGTTGCGGTAGGGCGGGATGTCAATCTGGATGCCAGTCACGATCTGAGTCTGATCGGAACCCAGGTCAAGGCCGGTAGAGACATAGCGCTCAATGCCGGTAATGACCTGAATGTTCGCTCGGTACAGAACGATAGCAACAGCGGGAGCAACCGGCACAATGGCGGCGGCGAGGTTGGTCTTGTCTTCGGTTCTGAAGGTATAGGTGTTTACGCCAGCGTAAGCATGGGCAAGGGGGACCTTGACCGCGAGGGCAAGCGCCAGCAGGAGGCTTATCTTTATGCGGGTGATCGTCTGGGCTTCCATAGCGGCAAGGACACCAATATCGCTGGTGCTACCTTGCGCGGCAATGAGGTTGTCGGTCGAGTCGGGGGGGATCTCAATGTCTCCTCGGCAGTGGATACGGGGACGGTCAAAGGCAAAGAGTTCGACATCAGCGTCACCGCAACTATCGGTCCAGGAGCTGGCGTCAGCGGATCAGTAGGGTATGGTCAGACGACAGGAAAGACTAACTGGGTTGAGCAGCAAACCAGCGTCACTGGTAAAGACAAGGTCGATATCCGTACCGAAAATCACACACAACTTGATGGTGCGTTGATTGCTGCTGACAACGGAAATCTCAAACTGGACACCGGCACCCTTGGGTTCAGCGATATCGCAGGTGCAGACAAAGAACATGGCTACTACCTGAACGTCGGCGGTAGCTACAGCAAGAGCGGCGGCAATGCGCAAGACAGCAGCCAGGTCGGTAAAGGTAAAGAAGGAGAAACTGGTTGGAGTGTCAGCGGCTGGAATTATGAGAAGGATCGAGAGCAGGTTGTACGAGCAACGGTTGGTTCTGGCGAAATTGTGGTACGGAAAGATTCTGAAACAGGAGGTGACTCTTCTAATGGGTTGAATCGTGATGTTGGTAAAGCATACGACATCACCCGAGACCGAGAGAGTCTCACAGACCTTTACGCCAGCAACTCTTCGATCGATGCGATCTCTCATCCGGTGGTAACCACCAAAGAGTGGGCAAAATCGTTCACGGAGTATGATCAGAACGCCAAAGACAATTTCGCACTTCTGGGAAGGGTTGTTGAAGATCAGCTCGACAAATTCAGGTCACCAGGTCCTGGAGATGGTGCCATTGCTGCCGGGGGAGAGCAGATCGCGGAGGAGGCAATGTCTGCGCTGTTGGAGGCGGGTTATCGGCGCAAGGATGCGAGGGAATTACTGGAAGACAAAGATTTCCAGACCCAAGTGTTGCAAATGCTCAAAGAGTTGAACAGCTCGCCGGGGACGTCGGCTGAAAAAGTTAACCAAGTCCAACAAGACTTGATTGAGAAAAATATACAAGTGACTCTTCGCGTCACAAACGCAGAGTTAGCTCTGGACAAAGTGTCGGCGATTAACAAGTACATGACAGATAACCCGCAGAATAGGGAAGCGGTGGAGCTGATCATGGCGGCCTCACAAGGTCCTAAAGGTGTTATCTTGCTAGTGGCCCAGCGAGCCTTGGGCGAGACAGACCTGATGAAGGGGCTTGCGCAACTGCAAGGAGATTTGCAGGCTTATACAGGTCGTCTGTTGGCCGAGAAAATCGAAGGTAAGGATCTTGATCCGGACGTCAATCTGGATGCCTTTCGATTAGGTGGTGGCACGCTGATGGCGGGCGTGCTGATTGGCATGGCAACCGCTAGTACCAATAAATCCAAAGGTGCAAAGGAACCCCGAACACTTGCCTCGCCAGTTTACAAAACTACAAAGGAAGCTAGGCAAGCAGCAGAAGCTTTAGGCTTTGAGAAGATTAATGAAACTGTTCACGGTGGCCAGGCTGTATTTAAGAATGGGAAAGATTACATTACTAGAGATCTTGATGGGCATAATGGTGGGGCGTGGAAAATGGCAGATTCGGTTAAGGCTCTTGGGAGTAAGGAAACGCGGGCAGGAACTTTTGATGTCAATCTCAACCGTATAGGTGATTAATATGAAAAATGATGCTGGGCAACCGGATTGGATTGTCAGGGGGAAGACAATTAAACAATTGATAAAGGAGCTTCAAGGGTTCGAGGATCAGGAACTCTTGGTCGAAATTTCAGTTGATGACGGGGAGACAAAAAAACCTATAAGTCTCGTCAAAAAATATGGAGGGGTATGTCTGCTGGTGAATTGCGAGACGAGATATGTATAATTCGCAGGAATTAAGAGCGAAAGGGGGGGCGCTCATTGGCCAGTCTTGAGTCAAGTCTGAAAATAACCATTCCCTGCAGTTTTTTAACTGCAGGGTTTACTCTTCAGCTCAAATTGACCGGTTGAACCTGTTTCCTCCTTGCTGACTACGAACGAGTCGTGCCTGACGCCCATATGGATCAAACGGCCGCGATACAATATATGCCGCCCTGGCAGTAACTGCCCAGAGAAACGTTGATGCCGCCAATGTTCAAAACACGCCGGCTAATGGGTGTCCCCTTTTTACCCTTTTTAGGAGCCGGTGGGACTTATACAGCTAAAGGAGATGCTGCTAAATGGGTCGCTTATGAAACTCGTGATGGCGTGAGAATGCGAGTTGTATATCAGCCGGCTACAGGAAAGGTTGTCACTGCATTTTCTGATGATGCCCCAATTCCACCTTGCAAACCAATTAAGTGGGATTTATGTTTGCGGATCGTATCATTAAGTTTGGAAAAAAATTTGAAGGTCGATTAAATTCCGATCTTCTCCGAAACGCATTGGATTACGTCGCGTATAGCGAAGAGAGTCTAGCCTTTGAGATACTGTGTGATCATATTTGCGAATATGATATTTCTATAGCGGACGAAGAATATAGAGAGGCTGTTCTGCTGGTTCTGGATATGGGCCTTGATTTAGATGAAGGTCCATTTAAGCACCTGCAGGGGTTGAAACAGTAAATAACTAGAAGTTAGCTGGTGCAAAAGGCGCAGGTGCCGCTGGGAGTGATGTTGAAAAGGTTGTAACAGTCAGCAGGAAGGAAAAGGGGACACCCATTAGCCGGTCTCGAGTCAAGGCAGCGTTGAATGATCCTAATCAAACTGTGGGGCAGACGACCATAAAGTTTAATCGAGAAAATCCAGGATCGGTTAGGCCGGACTCCCTAGAGTTGACTTATACCGTCAACGGTAAAACAGAAACGTTGCGATTTTTAAATGAGCCTAATGTGATTCCGGAGAGTATTTGATGGTTACTGAAGATCTTGAGCTTGTGAAGCAGATTTTTTCGCTGGTAGAGTCAGGCATCGTGAGTGGCTATGATGCGTTTCGTTACGAAGCAGAGGTTTTTGAAGGGTATATGCGAGAGCAGCTTTCAGTTGAAAATAACGGAGTGGAAGTGACGAATGCCGAAAGAGATTTTAATGGGGCTATTTTGTATCGCTTGCTAAGAGAGTTGAAAAATAATGCCGTGAAACGAGGTGAGGACTGGGCTGTGTTTATTATGTCCTGTAGGCGTGGTGGAGAAGTGAAGGCTAATTTCGAATACTAATAAGTGGGGGGGTGGACGAAATAAGGGGAAGAAGGGGGGGTAATGGCACTTACTTAGGTGTTCGGTCCCGGAATTAGATGGTGCGGATCAATTGTGAATCGGTCTGAATTTTGACTCCAAGCCTCGCGGATCACCTTGAAGGGAGTACGCCATCGTAAGGCCTTCAGATGCCTAGCGAAGTTGTACGAGGAAAAGGGGACACCCATTAGCCGGTCTCGAGTCAAGGCTAATGGGTGTCCCCTTTTTACTGTTTTTACTAAAGCAAATCCCTATGTTCCTGGGAGCACTCGTCCTATAAAATTTGACGATGCTCTTGATAATAAGGGTATTAAGCGCTCGCCAGCCAAAGAAGAGCTTGACTGGTTTAATAGCATTAAGTGGGATTAGGTTATGATTGATTTGATTACTGGTCAAAAAATTGTGGTCTTGATTGATGGCGTCTATGGACCCTATGTAAGGGTTTCAAGCTTTCAGGATGCGGGGGCGCTGGAAGATATTCTGGATGAGAAATATTATGTTCCTTACTGGACAAAGGCACCGATAGAGTTGAGGGATACTGGAGGATGTGAATACTATTTTGGGCTGGCGGCGGATCCTGAAAAATTACAAAAAATCCTTGATGATATAGAGTTTGATTGATTGTCGCTCTTAGATCGGCTAATGGGGAGCAGGGCGCTGAGAAAAGGGGCAGCTATTAGCCTGTTTTGAGTCAAGGTTAAAAAACGCCGCTACTTGCGGTTCTTAACTATAGCGTTTTCCCTTTAATCCAATCTGGTCGATTGAATCCGCCGAGCCTGCCTCCCCGTCACTGGCTACGTCCGAGCCGTGCCTGACACTCATGTGGGGCAAACAGTTGTACGAAGAGAAAAGGGGGCAGATTTTAATGCTCCTTCCTTAGCTGCTAAGTACTTGAGTCGAAAGTGAGAAATTGCAATTGGGCGCTGAGCCATAAATTTAACCAAGGAGTTCTATGAAGGGTATTGTCGGCACTAACGCTTCAACGTTCTCTTATGATCTTGCCAGTCCTGGGAAAAGATTGCTTGCTTACATGATTGACCTATTTGTTGTTTTTCTACTCGTCGCTATGGAAGTCGCGCTGGATTTTCTCCCAATTCCAGACAACTCTTTCACAAGGGGGCTTTTCGCAGTGGTAGATAATCTCCTGTTGATTGCAGCCCTTGGTTATTTTTTGTTGGGTGATGCGTTGCCGAACGGGCAGACGGTGGGGAAGCGACTGATGAACATTTCGGTCGTGGGGTTTCCGGTGAACACCCGATGCTCTGTGCTCCAATCGTTCTTGCGCAACGTTCCGAAGGTGCTGTTCAGTGCGGTGGATGCGATTTTTGTGCTTTTTGGTTTCCGACGGCGCTTGGGTGACATGCTTGCCATGACCGTGGTGATTAATGCCAGACAGCCATCTCCTGCTGAATAAAGCCAACTGAAAATGAATAGCTGAAGGGAGGGCGACCGCACGCAGGTTAGTCGATCGAAAACCAGGGAACCGGCGCACCCGAAGTTGCCCTGCGCACGGGCACTGATGAGTGGGAAAAGGGGGCACCCATTAGCCGGTCCCCTTTTTACCGTGACATCATATTACGGAGCCGATAAAACAGGCAGCAGAGTCGGCGACGGAGGATTGGCGGATGCCGTACGCTATGAAAAAACAACAGGCGATATGCTGTCTCCTGCTGGGCATGAACAGAAAGCTATAGAGGTTGGTAATAGATTAAGTGATCTTGTTCGTAATGCTGATAATCAACCGCCCGGTAAATGCCCTTACAGTCAGCGGGATATTGATTTCGCTAAACAGCTTATAAAGGATATTGATAATGCTCTTGGTCGATGAACGGTTTAGAAAGTTTGCTTTGTGGTTGGCTTCTTTACCCTTCTTTTCAGTTGGGGCTCTGGAGGCTGCACTGGAGGAGCTAGGTGGGCTGAATGGCGTTATAGAGAATGAATATTATATTTCCGCATACGAGTGTTTAGGATGCGCTCTAGTACAGGAAAACTCATTTGAGCAAGTGTTGAAATTCCTCCGGGCGGAGGGGGCGTGCCTGAGTGAAAGCCCTGAGTATTTGTATTATTTTGTTGAATCTATAATCGATCATTCTTTGATTCGAGGCGATGAGCCTGAGGTATTAATAAATGCGGCTCCAGACGGTTATAAGATCTTTTTGAAAAAGCGATTTTTGCCGAGGTAAGTTTTTCGTTGTTTGATAATTCAACGAAAACCATTGTCATGAGGGGCGGAGAGGTGGAGCTACTATTTTCGAACGGAAAAGGGGGGGCGGAAAAGGGGCCTGATTTTAATGGCACCTACTTAACGGCTAAATACTGGAGTCGAAAGCAGAAAGTGAAGCAGACAGGTCTTCGATAGACGGGGCCGCTGAGCCCAGCATACCCACTTTTTCTTATAGCAATAAGTTGAAATGTCGAATGGCGTTCACGAAACGGGGAGGCTTGCTCCCCGTCCCGGACCCGATGTGGTATCAGCCACTGACATCTGTCATACGTTTATCCAGCACCGAATCCACCCACAGTTGCGCCACTTATCGCATAACTCCCTAGTTTGATTGGAGCCGCCGCTGATCGCGACTAAACGATGGGGTGGCGGCCGCGCGCAGGTTAGTCGACCGGAAACTAGGGAACCGGCGCACCCTAAGGTGCCCTGCGCACGACCACCATAAAGTGCAGGCGATAAAAAAGCGCCCGTCTCAAGGATGGCGCTGTGCGCCGTAGTTTCGCGGGCGACTAAACCCGATCACTGATGAGCAGTGACAAGGAGGAGACTAGCCAGCGGAATAGGCAGGCGCAAGCGAGTTGGATTTTCTAGGAAATTTCACTCAATGGAAAGAGAGTTATCTTGGTTGGATAACCCGATCGCAGCCTCACTTACCTCTCCACATAAAAAGCTTGCGGAATATATCGTCGATATTCGGCGCAGAGGGTCTTGCGCGGCTTGTGCGCTTGGCCCGTATTCAGCCTTCCGATTTCTTGACGCGCTATTGTCACCACCTTATGATGCGGCCATTAATTTGATATCAAATGTTTCAAGGAATGAACATGTGTGTTTCCACCCTCGGGATGAGGTCCCCCGCGGCCATGCCGTGCCGTTACCCGAGTCTCTTCGTTTCTTCGCAATCCCCCCGTTCAAAACCCTGGAGCGCTTTCAGCAGCCTCCGGCGATAACCCCTTGATGATCACAGGTCCGGCTTCGCCCACGGTGAAGGCCGTTGCCTTGCTGTTCGCCTGAAATTTTTGTCCGCCTGTTTCCCAATATCCCCAGGTCCGATTTTCCCCAGGAGTGTGCTGCATGAAAAAAATCTCACAGGTCGCCATTTTCGGGATGGCAGCGATCACGCTGACCTCCATCGGTGGTTGTGCCACCGAGAGTTCCCGAGCCTTGCCGGTGCAGCAAGTGGAAACCGCCAACCAGGCCTACGCCGGTGTGCGTACCCCCATCGCTGTCGGCAAGTTCGATAACCGTTCCAGCTATATGCGTGGGATCTTTTCCGATGGTGTCGACCGTCTCGGCGGCCAGGCCAAGACCATCCTGATCACCCATTTGCAGCAGACCAACCGCTTCAGCGTGCTGGACCGCGACAACCTGGCGGAGATCCAGCAGGAAGCGAACATCAAGTCCCAGTCGCAGAAACTCAAGGGCGCGGATTTTGTGGTCACCGGCGACGTCACCGAGTTCGGCCGCAAGGAAACCGGCGATCGCCAGTTGTTCGGCATTCTCGGGCGCGGCAAGACCCAGGTGGCCTACGCCAAGGTCGCTCTGAATATCGTCAATATCGTCACCTCGGAAGTGGTGTATTCCAGCCAGGGCGCGGGTGAGTACGCGCTGTCCAACCGCGAAGTCATCGGTTTCGGCGGGACTGCCAGCTACGACTCGACCCTCAACGGCAAGGTCCTGGACCTGGCCATGCGTGAAGCCGTGAACAAGATGGTTCAGGCGATCGACAGCGGCACCTGGAAACCGGGTCGGCCATAAGTACCTCTACAACAAAAACAGGGAGCTTCACGCGTCATGGGTAAAAAGTTCGGTTTGCTAGGTTACATCGCGGCAATAGCAGCAGGCGGCGCCTTGTTGGCGGGCTGCGCTCCGCAGGTCAAGACGCTGTATCAGTGGGAAGGCTATCAGCCTCAGGTTTACCAGTACTTCAACGGTGAGGCCAAGGAGGCGCAAGTCGAGGCCCTGGAAGCCGACTTGCAGAAGATCAAGGCCACCAATCGAGCCGCGCCACCGGGTTATCACGCCCACCTGGGCATGCTCTACGGCAGCCTTGGCAAGGACGACCAGATGGTGCAGCAGTTCCAGACCGAGAAAGCATTGTTCCCTGAATCGACGGCTTACATGGACTTTTTGTTGAACAACGCCAAGAAGGGGATCAAGCAATGAATTCGCGTTTTCTGAGTGCTCTGGCCGCTCTGCTGCTGGTGAGTCTGCTGGGTGGTTGCGCAGCCCCCAAGACGGTGGATTATTCGGCCTACAAGCAGGCTCGCCCAAGGACGATCCTGGTATTGCCACCCCTGAACGAATCTCCGGATATCAAGGCCACCTACAGCCTGTTGTCCCAGGTGACATTTCCGCTGGCGGAAGCCGGTTATTACGTCATGCCGGTGGCGCTGGTGGATGAAACTTTCCAGCAGAACGGCCTGAACACGCCAACCGACATCCACAACACTTCTCCGGCAAAGCTGAAGGAAATCTTCGGCGCGGATGCGGCCTTGTACATCACGGTGACCCAGTACGGTACGCAGTACCGGGTGATCAGCAGCGCGACCATCGTGACGGCCAGTGCCAGGCTGGTGGACCTCAAGACCGGGACCGCGCTCTGGACCGGTAGCGCCACGGCTTCCAGCGAGGAGGGGAATAACAACAGTGGCGGCGGTCTGGTCGGTGCGCTGATCACCGCAGCGGTCAAGCAGATCATCAACAGTGCCAACGACGTCAGCCATCCCATTGCTGGGATCACCAGCCAGCGGCTGTTGTCCGCCGGGCATCCGGCAGGTTTGTTGTATGGACCGCGCTCGCCGAAGTACGGCACGGACTGAGGCCTGGGATAAATAAGGGGGCACGATTCAAGCCTGGTTTGGTCGTGTACAAAGGCTCGAACTGCCCCCTTTTTAACATTTTGATCCTTATCGGGAGGGCGACAAGATGAAAGAGATCGCTGAATGTGACAGCAAGAAACGGATAGGTCGCAGAGCGCCGGGTCACTAGGCTGAGGTTCCGAAATGGAATTGATGCAAGGCTTGGAAAATGAAACAGTTATCAGGAAAAGTGGCAATTGTAACGGGTGCGAGTTCAGGCATTGGCTACGAGACGGCAAAGTTATTCGCGAAGGAGGGCGCGAAAGTCGTCGTAACGGCGCGCCGTCAAGTCGAGTTGGACTCACTTGTCGCCGAGATTGAAAATGGCGGAGGCGAAGCGATTGCCGTCGCAGGAAACATCAAAGACGAGAAACTCGCGCAAACATTGGTGGCGATCGCCGTCGGTCGTTTTGGCGGGCTCGATATTGCCTTCAACAACGCCGGTTCGACAGGGGAGAGTGCATCGGTTCCCGACATTTCAGCTGATGCCTGGAATGCTATTCTCGATACAAACCTGACCAGTGCGTTCCTGGGTGCGAAATATCAGATCCCGGCGATGCTAAAGCGCGGCGGCGGTTCCATCATATTTACATCGACCTTCGTTGGCCACACCGCCGGCTTCCCGGGAATGGGAGCCTATGCGGCCAGCAAGGCCGGGCTGATCGGCCTGATGCAAGTGATCGCTGTCGAGTATGGTTTGCATGGCATCCGAGCCAATGCCCTTCTACCGGGAGGCACGGATACTCCTATGGGACGCGCCGCCACCAATACCCCGCAAGCCCGTGCCTTCGTCGAAGGACTACATGCGCTAAAGCGCCTGGCACTGCCAGAGGAGATTGCGCGATCAGCGCTCTACCTCGCCTCTGCAGCATCGAGTTTCACCACGGGATCGAGTTTGATGGTCGATGGTGGCGTTTCCATTAATCGGACGTAATCAGCGCTTCCTGTTTCCACGGGCGCCTGCCGAGGTCCAGGCGTCCGTTGACGGTCTCAGGCCTCCCCACAATTCCAATACATCTTTTCGATGGGCGATCTGTAACAAAGATTGTATATTTGTACATTCATGTTACATGACTGGAATCATCTCTTTTCTCTCTCTTTGACAGGACACTGCATATGCTCGCCTTGAAAGGACCTCAGCAGCACGGCGACACCACCCGCGCCCGTATGGCCGGAGGTCGGGCATGAGCGGCGGATCAGTAGTCGCCTGGGCCACGGCGCTCAGCACCCGGGTCTTTGAGCGCAAGGCCTCCGATGCGAAGAACGCCAACCTGCAGGAAATCAAGAACAAGCAGGTGCTCAACAACATCCCGAGGGATCCGACCGCCCTCGACACCACGAAGATGCAGAAGGACAAGCTGCAGTCGCAGTTCCAGGGCTTCGACCCGAAATCGGTCACCCCGGATCAACTGGCCAAGTACAGCAGCATCCTCCAGGAAAATGGCCTGATCAGCGCCACCACCGCCGGCCTGCTGTCCAGCGCCGGGGCGAAAGGCAAATCGGGCGAGAAATTCAACGCGCTGGACTATTTCGCCAGCCAGATCAGCACGCTGCAAAGCGGCAGCTCGAACGACCAGTTCTCCAACCATATGATCCCGGAATACAAGAAGGCGATTAACGTGCTGCTGAACCTGCAGCAGTTCGCCAGTTCCGGCGCCAGCATGTCGATCAATACGAAAGTCTGAAACCCTTGCGGTATTGATGGCTGTCTTCGTCGGCCAGGCGCTTGCACAACGCAAGCGCCGATCAAACACGATCCATGTTCCCAGCCATCACCCTCCCGCCATTGATGGTCCGTTCCCGCCGCCTATGATGACGGTGACGCCTGTCGGCCTGCCCGTGATCCGACAGCCTCGCGTACTTTCATTTCTGCGAGCGCCACCATGACTCAAACAAGAACCCTCTACGACAAGCACATCGATTCCCATACGGTGTGTCGCCTCGATGACCAGGGCCATGTCCTGCTGTATATCGATCGTCAGGTCATCAACGAATACACCAGCCCGCAAGCCTTCAGCGGCCTGCGGGAAGCCAGGCGCGGTGTCTGGCGCGCGGAAACCGCGCTGGCCGTGGTCGACCATGTCAACCCCACCGCGCCCAAGCGCGTCGCCGCCATGCCGGACGCCGGCGGTGCCCGCCAGGTGTCGTACCTGGCCGAAAACTGCACCGACTTCGGTATCGAACTGTTCGATGTGCTCGACAAACGCCAGGGTATCGAGCATGTGATCGCCCCGGAGCAGGGCTTTATCCTGCCGGGCATGGTGGTCGCCGCCGGTGACAGCCACACCACCACCTATGGGGCCCTGGGGGCGTTCGGCTTCGGTATTGGCACCTCGGAGATCGAACATCTGCTGGCGTCGCAGACGCTGGTCTATAAGCGCCTGAAAACGATGCGAGTAACGGTCAGCGGCGAACTGGCGCCGGGACTGACATCCAAGGACGTGATCATGGCGCTGATCGGCAAGATCGGCGCTTCCGGGGCCACCGGTTATGCCATCGAGTTCCGCGGCTCGACCATTGATGCCCTGAGCGTCGAGGCGCGCATGACCATCTGCAATATGGCGGTGGAGGCGGGCGCGCGTGGGGCCTTTATGGCACCCGACGAGAAAGTCTTCGCCTACCTCAAGGACAAACCCCGGGCACCCAAGGGCGCACTGTGGGAGCAGGCCGTGACCCGTTGGCGGGAGCTGCACACGGATGCCGGCGCGCAGTTCGACCGTGAAGTCGAACTGGATGCCAGCGCGCTGGAACCCATGGTCACCTGGGGCACCAGCCCGGACCAGGCCGCGCCCATCGGGGCGAACGTGCCGGACCCGCAAGACATCAGCGACCTGATCCTGCGCCAGGACATGCGCCGCGCCCTGAATTACATGGGGTTGGAAGCCGGCATGCCGCTGAACGAGATCGTGATCAGCCATGCGTTTATCGGTTCCTGCACCAATGCGCGGATCGAGGACCTGCGTGACGCGGCCCGTGTGGTGCGTGGTCAACACGTGGCCAAGCATGTGCGGGCGATGATCGTGCCGGGCTCGACCCAGGTGCGTGATCAGGCCGAGGCCGAAGGTTTGGCGGCGGTGTTTATCGACGCCGGTTTCGAGTGGCGGCAGTCGGGTTGCTCGATGTGCCTGGCGATGAACGATGACGTGCTGGAGCCGGGCGACCGCTGCGCCTCCAGCACCAACCGCAATTTCGAAGGGCGCCAGGGGGCCGGGGCTCGTACGCATTTGATGAGCCCTGCGATGGTGGCCGCGGCAGCCATTGCCGGACACCTGACCGATATTCGCCATCTGGAGCCAAGGCCATGAGCATGCAGCCGTTTTCCCAAGTCACCGGCAAGGCCGCGCCGATGCTGGCGGCCAATATCGACACCGATGTGATCATGCCCAAGCAGTTTCTCAAGGGGATCGATCGCAACGGGTTGGACCGTGGTTTGTTCTTCGACCTGCGGGTGTTGCCGTCGGGTGAACCCAATCCTGAGTTCGTGCTGAATCAGCCGGCCTGGAAAGGTGCCAGTTTCATGGTGGTGGGGCCGAACTTCGGTTGCGGTTCCAGCCGTGAACATGCGGTGTGGGGTTTGAAGCAAGTGGGGATCCGGGCATTGATCGGCAGCAGTTTCGCCGGGATTTTCTACGATAACTGCCAGCGCAACGGGGTGCTGTTGATCACCCTGGACGAGGCGACGGCGCAGCGCCTGGGGCAGGTGGTGAGCCAGCCGCAGAGTGCCGAGATCACCATTGACCTTGAGAGTCAGCAGATCCGTTTGCAGGATGACAGTGTGATCGAGTTCCAGATCGATACGTTGCGCAAGACGGCATTGATGCTGGGGTTGGATGCCATTGGCAGCACCTTGCAGCGCAGTGAGGAGATCAGGGCGTTCGAGCGGGCGCATTTGCAGGCCAGTCCCTGGTTGAGCTGAGCCGGGGGCCGGTTCACCGATTCAGGGGACTCATCACATGAGAGTCATGTGGTGAGTCCCGACGGCAGCTAGATCGACAGCTGTCGAAAATGCTCCTGCAAGAACTCCACACACACCCGCAATTTCCCCGAATACGCCAGCCGCGTCGGGTACACCGCCCAGACATTCGCGCTCTGGGTGTAGTCGTGCAGCACCCGCACCAGTCGCCCCTGTTCCAGCAGCGGTTTGACGTCCCACAGCGAGCGCAGCAGGATGCCGCGTCCGTCCAGTGCCCATTGCAAGACAATCTCGCCGCTGTTGGACGACAACGGGCCGCGCACCCGCACGCTGTCCTGGCTGCCGTCGCGCTCCAGATTCCAGATACCGAAGGCGTTGTCACGCTCCTTGAGCACCAGGCAATCGTGCTGCTCCAGGTCGCTCAACTGCTGCGGTGTGCCACGCCGTTCCAGGTAGGCCGGTGCCGCGCAGAGTACCCGGCGATTGCTCACCAGGCGCCGGCCGATATGCTGGCCGGGAATATCGTCGCCCACGCGGATCTCCAGGTCGAAACCTTCGCTGACGATGTCCACCACGCGGTCGAACAGGTCCAGGCGGATTTCCAGGTCCGGGTAACGCTCTGCCAGAAGCGACAGCGCCGGAGCCACATGATTGCGCCCGAAACCGAAGCTGCTGCACAGGTGCAGGCGGCCGCTGGGGCTGTCGTGGGCTTCGGAGAGTTCGTCGTTGAGTTGCTGGAAATCTTCGAGAATACGCACGGCCCAGCGTTGCACTCGCTCGCCGTCCTCGGTCAGGGCGATACGTCGGCTGGTGCGGTGCAGCAGGCGGGTGGCGAGGGTGGTTTCGAGGATCTGGATACGTTTGCTGACGTAGGCGGGCGACAGTCCCAGTTCATCGGCGGCGGCGGCAAAGCCGGCCTTGCGGATAACGGTGAGGAATACGCGCAGGTCTTCGGGCAGGGGCACGGTGTCTTTCTTTTGGCTCATGGGAAAAGCAACGAACGCTGGCGGCAGGAGCCGCCAGAATAGCATTGGATGGCAAGTCGGCTTCTACAGGGCTATGCGCTCTGTTTGGCGGCATCGGCAGCCGCCTGGGCTTCGAGGGCCTTGCGCCCACGCTTGAGGGCGATCGGCGCCATCTTGCTGCGGTCCAGTTCGCCTTCCCAGGCGGCCACCACCAGCGAGGCGACGGCGTTGCCGATGATATTGGTCAGGGAGCGACACTCGGCCATAAAGCGGTCCACCCCGAGGATCAGCACCATCGCCGCCACCGGTACGGTCGGCACCACCGCCAGGCTCGCGGCCAGGGCGACAAACCCCGCACCGACCACCGCACCGGCGCCCTTGGAGGTGAGCATCGTCACCGCCAGCAGGGTCAGTTGCTGCTCCAGGGTCAGGTCGATATTGGTCGCCTGGGCCAGGAACATGACCGCCAGGGTCATGTAGATATTGGTGCCGTCGAGGTTGAAGGTGTAGCCGGTGGGCACCACGATACCCACCACGCCCTTGGAGCAACCCAGGCTTTCCAGCTTCTGGATCAGCTGCGGCAGGGCCGACTCCGACGAACTGGTGCCGAGCACGATCAGCAGTTCCGACTTGATGTAGCCCAGCAGGCGGAAGATGCTGAAACCGGCATAACGGGCGATGCTGCCCAGTACGCAGGTAATGAAGATGAAGGCGGTCAGGTAGAAGGTGCCGACCAGCTTCATCAGCGGCAGCAGCGAGCCCAGGCCGTATTTGCCGATGGTGAAGGCCATCGCGCCGAACGCGCCGATCGGTGCCACCCGGGCAATCATGCCGACAATACGGAAGAACACCTCGCTGGCCTGGTGGATCACGCCGACCAGCGGACGGGCCTTTTCACCGACCATCACCAGCGCCAGGCCGAACAGGATCGAGACGAACAGCACCGGCAGGATCTCCCCCTGGGAGAAGGCGTCGAAGAAGGTGGTGGGGATCACATGCAGCAGGAAGCCGGTGATGCCTTCGCCATGCTGGGCCTGGCCGACAAAGTTGGCGATGGCCGAGGTGTCGAGGGTTTTCACGTCGACGTTGAAACCCGAGCCGGGATGCAGGGCATGGGCCGCCACCAGGCCGATCGCCAGGGCGAAGGTGGAGACGATTTCGAAATACAGCAGGGCCTTGCCGCCAACCCGCCCGACCTGTTTCACGTCGTGCATGCTGGTGATACCGGAGACCACGGTGCAGAAGATGATCGGGCCGATGATCATCTTGATCAGTTTGATGAAACCGTCGCCCAGGGGCTTGAGGTCGATGCCGGTCTGCGGCCAGTGGTTGCCGATCAGCACCCCCAGCACGATGGCGATGACCACCTGGATATACAGGGTTCCCAGCAGTTTGCGGATTGTCATTGTTATTATCTCGTCACAGTTTTTGGGCAAGCCGATCCCGTCCTGGGTCGTTGGCGGCGGCCCAGGGGGAAGGGGTGGATCAGGTTCTTTGCGTCAGGCTGTTCAGCGCAGGAAGGTCAGGACTTCGCCGAGCAGCTGTTCCGGGATTTCTTCGGCCAGGTAGTGCCCGCCGGGCAGGGCCTTGCCGCGTACATCGGTAGCCACCTGCCGCCATTCGTGCAGCGGATTGAAGCAGCGACCGACAGTGCCTTCGGCGCCCCAGAGCGCCAGCAGCGGCATATTCAACTGGCGTCCGGCCTCGAGGTCGGCGCGGTCGTGTTCCAGGTCGACGGTGGCGCTGGCGCGGTAGTCTTCGCAGATGCCCCGGGCGCTACCGGGCAGGCTGATGCAGCGCAGGTATTCGCTGAAGGCTTCGCCGGTAAAGGGCTTGAGGCCGGCACTGCGGCTGCCCATCACGCTGCGCAGGTATTGTTCCGGGTTGGCTTCGATCAGGGTTTCCGGCAGCGGTGCCGGACGGATCAGGAAGAACCAATGCCAGTAGGCGCGGGCAAAGGCTTCGTCGGTCTGGGTGTACATCGACAGGGTCGGGGCGATATCCAGCAACACCATGCGTTGCACCACCTGGGGATGGTCGAGGGCCAGGCGATGGGCAACGCGGGCGCCGCGGTCGTGGGCGAGGACCGAGAACTCGCTGAAACCCAGGGAGTCCATCAGGGCCACGCCGTCGCGACCCATCTCGCGCTTGGAGTAGTTGAGGTGCTGTTCGTCGGCTGCTGGCCGGGCGCTGTCGCCATAGCCGCGCAGGTCGGCGGCGACCACGGTGAAGTGCTTGGCCAAGTCGCCTGCGATCTTGTGCCAGATGACATGCGTTTGCGGGTGGCCGTGCAGCAGGAGCAGGCCCGGTCCGCTGCCGCCGATGCGGTAGGCAATGTCCACACCGTTGACGTGGCGCTGGTCTTTCTGGAATCCGGCGAACATGGAGTGACTCCTTATGATTGTTGCGTACATCCTAAGACCCACAGCGCACGGGGCAAGGCGCAAAGCGTGGTGCACTTGTTCATGAAGTGTGTTGTTGGACCAGTTCATGTCATTGCGGGGCGATGACTTCCGGCTTTCATCCGAGGCGCCGCCACGCCGCCCGTCGCCTTGGTTGCTCTGGCGGTTTCGAACCGAGGGTTAGAAATCGATGTCCGCCTGTTTGTTGTAGCGGTCCAGCAGGACATCGTAGCGGTGGGTCACGTTCCAGAAATCGTCGCTTAGCACTTGCGGTTCGGCGTGATTGCGCCAGTCCGTCGCCAGTTGCTCCAGGGCGGCCTGGTAACGCTGTGCGGGCTGTTCCAGCGAGGACCACAGATCATGAACCGGGCCTTTGCGTTGATTGGTGGGGAGGCTGTCGCGATAGGTCTCGCCCGCTTGTCTGGCCTGGCGCACAGTCTCGGTGGTAGCGCTCAATAGGGGCAGGTCCAACTGCTGGCTATTGGCGGCTTCGGTCAGGCGGTTGACACTCTGCCGGGCCTGAATCATGTAGTTCAACAGGTGCCAGTGAAGGTCACGGCCCAATCGCAACTCCAACTGTTTGAGCTGTTTCGGGCGTAGCGCGAGATCGAGCCATTCGAGTTCGTGGCGCAGCGCATTGGAGGCCGGTAGAAACGCTTCGATCCTGCCATCATAGTAGTCGTCATGGAAGCTCCATCCCAGTTTAGCGCTCGCCGGAGAGGCACGTTGTAGCTCCTGGTGACGTTCCAGTACATCGGCGAGTGTCGAGGTATAGCGATCCACCAGCGGCGTTATCTGCTGCGTACCTTTGAGCAGGCCGGCCTTTAAGGCGATGGCCGGCTTGCAGATGTCATGTCGTACGGCGTTGAGATCATGGCGTTGCAAGTAGAGGAAGTCACCGCTGTTGTTGGCGGCCTGAGGTACTCGGTCGAGCCGCCAGGGCACGTCGGCAACGTTGATGCATTTGATCAAGGGGCGCAGCGCATTGGCCTCGGCAATTTCCTCGCTGCTTTGGCGATCGAGCCAGAGGCCGAAGCGGCTCTGCTGCTGTTCGGTACCGATGGTCACATAGATCAGGCAGGTCAGCACCACGCCGAGGGTAAGAAACCAGCGCATGTCCATCAGTGGCGCTCCTTGCCGTACCATTGTTCCCGGGTCGCCGGTGGGCGGCAGTCTTCGACGCTGGCCGGTATTCGACTGCACAGGCGTTCGGGCCAAGGCTGCAGGCCCTGGTTGCGCCCGGCGACGGTCAGGCCGTGAGCGGCATACAGGGCCAGGGTGGCCAGTGAGATGATCAGGATCAGGCTCCAGGCCAGCCACCAGGAAGTCGGGTGGGCCGAGGTTGTTTTCGGCGCGGCGCGGCTTTTCTTGGGGCGGTCGAGCCAGGCCATCCCCAGCATCGCGCCACCGTAGGCAAGCAGAGGGATGATGCCGAGCCAGGTGCCAATGATGCCTGCCACCAGCCAGCAAGGCAGCAGCTCACGCAACACCAGTGGCGGTGGGCGGCGCGGGCTGAGTCTTGTCGAAAGACGCTGGCTCAGGCGTTGGTCGAGCGTCCAGAGGGTGTCGGCGATACCAGGCCAGTACAACAACAGGATGCCGTTCAGCCCGCACAGCAGCAGCGACCAGAGCGCAATGGCGCTGGCGGTTTCGTTCAGCTCGTTGCCCGGCAGCAGATGGCGCTGCACCGCCGCTACGCCGCAGGCCAGCATCACGGCGGCGAAGCCGAGCCAACCGGTGCCAGGGGACTCCCATTCGCGCCAGAAAAAGGCATCGGCGCCGGGCAGCAGGCTTTGCAGTCGTGGATGGTTGGCCTGTATCGATCGGGCCAGTTGATGGCAGGCCTGCCAGTCTTCTTTATGGAAGCGGCGAGAGAAGTCGCGGCGTTGGGCCAGTGTCATATCGGCAAACAACAGCTGCGCTACCCGGTTGTCGGGGGTGTCCGGTGGCAGGCCGAGACGGTGTTGCTGGTTGGACAGGAAAGTTTCGCTGCGGCTGCGCTCCAGCAGGCGTGTCCAGTAGGGTTCCGGGCAGTTTGGCGTTAGACTGCCGCTGTTCCAGTGATTGAGCTTGCAGACGGTGTTGAACAGCTTGGCCGACCAGAACGGGCTTTCCAGCAGCAACTTCGCCAGCAGCTCGTTGAGGCGCGCTCGCCGCTCCAGGCTCTTGAGCCAACCGAGCTGCTCCAGGTTGGAGTATTCGCGCCAGAATCCTTCGACATCCCCGCGCCCAAGCAGGCCCGCCAGGGGCTCTTCCAGGCTCTTGAACAGACGCTGATCGAGTTCGAGCAATGCTTGTTTCGGCAAGTCGGCGCGTTGCCAGGGGCTCAGCCACTGGAAATGCTCCAGCCCCCAGTGGGCGAGGGCCTGGAAGTCCTGCCCGGGCTCCAGGCTGCGCAGCAGCAGTTGTTCTTCGAACTCGCGCTGAGAGTAATAGAGGGTCGCCCGGGCAAAACGCTCGTCGAGCAAGGCCGGGGTGATGCCTTCGAGCAATTCTCTGGCAACCCGTTGTGCAGCGGTGGGGCCAGAGGGGAGGATAGGCAGGCCGGTTTCGGTAGAACGTAGGACCGCTTCGACGACAGGCGCCGGCTCCCACGCCTGCGGGTTCCAGTCGAGGGCCTGCTCGTAGGCTTCGCGTAGCCGCTGGAAGCCCTCCGGGTCGTCGTCCGGGCGGGTCTGTTTGAGCAGGGTCGCGTATTGGCGTTTGATGCTGCGGGTATCGGCGTCCGCTGACAGCCCGAGAATCTCCCAGCAACTCATCGAGCGGACACCGAGCCTGGTCTCGACGCAGGAAAGTTGCCGCTGTGCGACGCTGTTACCACGACCATATCGAATAAAACTCCCTGGAAATGCGACTCCGTACTGGCGACGAATCATAACAACGCCGAGTCTATCGACGCTACGGCGGGTTTTATGAAGGGATCACGCTGGCTTTTTGCTCGGTGCTGCCTAAGATGGCCGTCAAAAGGATCAGCACAGGGCTTGAGTGACGGCCAATGTCGGAAAAAGACACCATCTCCATCCATCTGGTGCACGAGGCACTGTTGCAGAGTTGCGCTCCCGGTGCGGACACCGTGCAGGTGCTGGACAAGGTCGGGATCGACTCGACGCTGCTGGAACAGCCTGATGCCCGGGTGCCGGCCAGTGACTATGCGCGCTTGTGGCGCCTGTTGGCGCGGCGCAACGATGACGAATTCTTCGGCATGGACCCGCGCAAGCTGCGCGCTGGCAGTTTCGCCTACCTGTGCCGCGCCGGCATGGCGCAGCCGACGGTGACGGCCGGGCTGGACTCGGTGCTGGATTTCCTGTCGTTGATGCTTGAACGTCTGCCGGCTCAACTGGTGCGCCAGCAAAGCCTGGCGGAAATCGTCCTGCTGGAGCCGGAAGGCGAGGGGCGACGGCCGTTTACCTATTTCGCCTACTGGATGATCGTCCACGGCGTGGCCTGCTGGCTGGCCGGGCGGCGTATCCCGATCCTGGCCATCGAGCTGCGCTGCGCCGAACCGGATTACTGCGAGGACTATCGGGTGATGTTTTCCGAGAACCTGCGTTTTGACCGGCCGCGCACCCGGATGATCTTTTCCGCCGACTGCCTGGACCTGCCGATCAAGCGCAGTGCCGAGGAACTGCAACGCTTCCTGGCGCTGGCGCCGGCCAATATCCTGGTCAAGTACCGCGATGCCCAGAGCCTGGCCAGTCGGATCAAGCAGGACCTGCGCCAACAGCCGGCTGAAGACTGGCCGGAAACCGAAGGGCTGGCCGTGCAATTGTGCATGTCGGCCTCGACCCTGCGCCGGCGGCTGGCGGAAGAAGGGCAGACTTACCAGGGCCTCAAGGACAGCGTGCGCAAGGAATGGGCGATTGCCTGGCTGGCGGAACCGTCGATCAGCTTCGCCGAGATCGCCACCCGGCTGGGCTTCGCCGACGCCAGTTCGTTCTACAAGGCCTTTCGCAAATGGTCCGGGTCCAACCCGGGGCATTACCGCAGCCTGATCCTCAACGAGGTGCACTAGGCCGCTTATTGGCCAAACCAGTCAATCAGGTTGAAAGCTTTGACCATTGTCCCAAGTCCCTGACAGCGCGACTATTTCCAGGATTTTTCTACGGTTCCTTCCAATAACAAGACCGAGAGATTCTGGACATGCGCGACTATCAGACTGCCACTGCGGACTTCGATTATCAGCAAGCGGCCCAAGCGGGCCTGAAAGGGACTTTGACGGCGCTCAACGCCTGTGTCGAATGCTGCGACCGGTATGCCTTGCCAGGGCGCATCGCGCTGTTCTGGGAAGGCCGCGACGGCAGCAGTGCGATCTACACGTTCAGTGAATTACAGGACAAGGCCGCGTGTTTCGCCAATTTCCTGCTGACCCAGGGCGTGCGACGTGGCGACAAGGTTGCCGCGCTGTTGCCGCGCAATGTCGAACTCCTGATCACGCTGTTCGCCACCTGGCGCATCGGCGCCGTCTACCAGCCGCTGTTTACCGCTTTTGGCCCCAAGTCCATCGAGCACCGCCTGGGCGGCTCCGGGGCCAAGCTGGTGGTTACCGACGCTGCCAACCGCGACAAACTCAGCGAAGTCGCCGATTGCCCGGCCATTGTCACGGTCGGCGGCCCCAAGGGGCAGGGCATCGTGCGTGGTGATTTCAGCTTCTGGGCCGAACTGGACAACTACCCGGCTTACTGCGAACCGGTGCTGCTCACCGGCGAAGACCCATTTCTGCTGATGTTCACCTCGGGCACCACCGGCCCGGCGAAACCCCTGGAGGTGCCGCTCAAGGCGATCATCGCCTTCCAGAACTACACCCGCGATGCGGTCGGCCTGCGTCCTGAAGATGCGTTCTGGAATGTCGCCGATCCGGGTTGGGCCTACGGCCTGTATTTCGGCATCACCGGGCCCCTGGGCATGGGTCATCCGATCACCTTCTACGATGGCCCGTTCACGGTGGAAAGCACCTGCCGGATCATCGAGAAATACGGCATCACCAACCTCACCGGATCACCTACCGCCTACCGGTTGCTGATTGCCGCCGGCGAAGCGTTCGCCAGCAAGGTCAAGGGCCGCCTGCGGGTGGTCAGCAGCGCCGGCGAGCCGCTGAACCCGGAGGTGATCCGCTGGTTCGCCGATAATCTGGGGGTGACCATTCTCGACCATTACGGCCAGACCGAAATGGGCATGGTGCTGTGCAATCACCACGGCCTTGAGCACCCGGTGCATATCGGCTCGGCGGGGTTCGCGTCGCCCGGGCATCGCATCGTGGTGCTGGACGAGCAGCAGCGCGAGTTGGATGTCGGGCAGCCGGGGATTCTCGCGCTGGATCGTTCCCAGTCGCCGATGTTCTGGTTCAACGGCTACCAGGGGTTCGAGACCAAGGCTTTCGTTGGCCAGTACTACCTCAGCGGTGACACCGTGGAACTGAATCCGGACGGCAGCATCAGCTTTGTCGGGCGTAGCGATGATGTGATTACCACTTCGGGCTATCGGGTCGGCCCGTTCGATGTCGAAAGCGCCCTGGTGGAGCACCCGGCGGTGGTGGAGGCGGCGGTGGTCGGCAAGCCTTGCCCGGAGCGCACCGAGGTGGTGAAGGCCTTTGTCGTGCTCAGTGCGCGCTACCGTGCCGAGCCGCAACTGGCCGAGGAGTTGCGCCTGCATGTGCGCAAGCGCCTGGCGGCCCATGCCTATCCACGGGAAATCGAATTCGTCGACGAGCTGCCCAAGACCCCGAGCGGCAAGTTGCAGCGTTTTATCTTGCGCAATCAGGAAATTGCCAAGGCCCAGGCCGCGACCTGAATACAAGAACCCCTTGTGGGAGCTGGCTTGCCAGCGATGGCGGCCGGACAGGCGATGCAGGGCTTACGGGCCTCATCGCCGGCAAGCCGGCTCCCACAGGAGAGCTTATTTACGGTTTTAACGAAGGACACTGCAATGGACATTCAAGACAAGGCTTTCATGGTCAGCGGCGGGGCTTCCGGCCTCGGTGCGGCCACCGCTGAAATGCTGGTGGCCGCCGGCGCCAGGGTGATGCTGGTGGACCTCAATGCCGAGGCCGTCGCCGCCCAGGCAAAAAAGCTCGGCGCGCAAGCCCGTAGCGTGGTCGCGGACATCACCCAGGAAGCCCAGACCCAGGCGGCGGTGCAGGCTGCGGTCGAGGCTTTCGGCGGCTTGCATGGCCTGGTCAACTGCGCCGGTATCGTGCGCGGCGAGAAGATCCTCGGCAAGAACGGCCCGCACCTGCTGGAAAGCTTCAGCCAGGTGATCAATGTCAACCTGATCGGCAGCTTCAACCTGCTGCGCCTGGCTGCCGCGGCCATTGCCGAAACCGAGGCGAATGCCGACGGCGAGCGCGGGGTGATCATCAATACTGCCTCCGCCGCCGCCTATGACGGCCAGATCGGTCAAGCCGCCTACGCCGCGTCCAAGGGCGCCATTGTCAGCCTGACCCTGCCGGCGGCCCGTGAACTGGCACGTTTCGGCATCCGCGTCATGACCATCGCCCCAGGCATTTTCGAAACCCCGATGATGGCCGGCATGACCCCGGAAGTCCGCGCTTCGCTCGCGGCCGGCGTGCCGTTCCCGCCGCGCCTGGGCAAGCCCGGCGAGTACGCCGCACTGGTACGGCATATCATTGAAAACAGCATGCTCAATGGCGAGGTGATCCGTCTCGACGGTGCCTTGCGCATGGCCGCGAAATAGGAGAAACGATCATGACCAGCAACGATCCCATTGTTATCGTCAGTGCCGTACGCACCCCCATGGGCGGCTTCCAGGGCGACCTGAAAAGCCTCAGCGCGCCGCAACTGGGCGCCGCCGCGATCCGTGCCGCCGTCGAGCGCGCGGAACTGGCGTCGGACGAAGTCGAGCACGTGCTGTTCGGCTGCGTGCTGTCCGCCGGTCTCGGCCAGGCTCCGGCTCGCCAGGCGGCCCTCGGCGCCGGGCTGGACAAGTCGACCCGCTGCACCACCCTGAACAAGATGTGCGGTTCCGGCATGGAGGCGACCATCCTCGCCCACGACATGCTGGTGGCCGGCAGCGCCGAGGTGGTGGTGGCCGGCGGCATGGAAAGCATGTCCAACGCGCCGTACCTGCTGGACCGTGCCCGTAGCGGCTACCGCATGGGCCACGGCCAGGTGCTCGACCATATGTTCCTCGACGGCCTGGAAGATGCCTACGACAAGGGTCGCCTGATGGGCACCTTCGCCGAGGACTGCGCCGAGACCCACGGTTTCAGCCGTGAAACCCAGGACGCCTTTGCCGTGGCCTCACTGACCCGTGCGCAAGCCGCGATCAGCGAGGGCCGTTTCCGCGCGGAAATCGTGCCGCTGACGGTTACCGTGGGCAAGGAGCAGCGGCTGATCAGCGACGACGAACAGCCGCCCAAGGCCAAGCTGGACAAGATCGCCAGCCTGAAGCCGGCGTTCCGTCCGGGCGGTACGGTCACGGCGGCGAACTCCAGTTCGATTTCCGACGGCGCGGCGGCGTTGGTGCTGATGCGTCAGTCCGAAGCGCAGAAACGGGGTCTCACGCCCTTGGCTGTGATTCGCGGGCATGCGGCGTTCGCCGATACCCCCGGGCTGTTCCCGGTGGCACCAGTAGGCGCCATTCAGAAGTTGATGAAAAAAACCGGCTGGTCCCTGGATCAGGTCGATCGCTTTGAAATCAACGAAGCCTTCGCCGTGGTCACCCTGGTGACCATGCAGAAGCTGGAACTGCACCACGACAAGGTCAACGTCCACGGCGGCGCCTGTGCCCTGGGCCATCCGATCGGTGCGTCCGGCGCGCGGATTCTGGTGAGCCTGCTCTCGGCCCTGCGCCAGAGCGGCCTGAAGCGCGGGGTCGCGGCCATTTGCATCGGCGGCGGTGAAGCCACGGCCATGGCCGTCGAGTGCCTGTACTAGGAGTTCCCATGCTACCCACCGATGAACAACAACAGATCGCCGAAGCGGCCCGGGATTTTTCCCAGGAGCGCCTGAAACCCTTCGCCGCCGAATGGGACCGCGAGCACCGCTTTCCGAAGGACGCCATCGGCGAAATGGCCGGGTTGGGCTTTTTCGGCATGCTGGTCCCGGAGCAGTGGGGCGGCTGCGACACCGGCTACCTGGCCTATGCCATGGCCCTGGAAGAAATCGCCGCCGGCGACGGTGCCTGCTCGACCATCATGAGCGTGCACAATTCGGTCGGCTGCGTGCCGATCCTCAAGTTCGGCACCGAGGAACAGAAAGCCCGTTTCCTGCCACCACTGGCCAGCGGTGCCATGCTCGGTGCCTTCGCCCTGACCGAGCCGCAAGCGGGCTCCGATGCCAGCGGCCTGAAGACCCGTGCCAGGCTTGAAGGCGACCATTACGTGCTCAACGGCTGCAAGCAGTTCATCACCTCCGGGCAGAACGCCGGGGTGGTTATTGTCTTTGCCGTGACCGATCCGGCCGCGGGCAAGCGTGGTATCAGTGCCTTTATCGTGCCCACCGACTCGCCGGGCTATATCGTCGCCCGGGTCGAGGACAAGCTCGGCCAGCATGCCTCCGACACCTGCCAGATCCTTTTCGAAGACGTGAAGGTGCCCGTGGCCAACCGCTTGGGCGAGGAGGGCGAGGGTTACCGTATCGCCCTGGCCAACCTGGAAGGTGGCCGGGTCGGTATCGCCGCGCAATCGGTGGGCATGGCCCGGGCTGCCTTCGAGGCCGCCCGCGACTATGCCCGCGAGCGGGAAAGCTTCGGCAAGGCGCTGATCGAGCACCAGGCCGTGGCGTTCCGCCTGGCTGACATGGCCACCCAGATCGCCGTGGCCCGGCAGATGGTGCATTACGCCGCCGCCCTGCGTGACAGTGGCAAGCCGGCGCTGGTGGAGGCCTCCATGGCCAAGCTGTTCGCGTCGGAAATGGCCGAGAAGGTCTGCTCCCAAGCCTTGCAAACCCTGGGGGGCTATGGCTATTTGAGCGACTTCCCGTTGGAGCGGATCTACCGCGACGTGCGGGTCTGCCAGATTTACGAAGGCACCAGTGACATTCAGCGCATGGTCATTTCGCGCAACCTGTGATCAAGGAATCTATCGATGAGTTATGAAACCATTCTGCTGGACATCAAGGACCGTGTCGGCCTGATTACCCTGAACCGCCCCCAGGCGCTCAACGCCCTGAACGCGCAGATCGTCAGCGAGCTGAACCAGGCGCTGGACACCCTGGAAGCCGATCCGAACATCGGTTGCATCGTCCTGACCGGCTCGAAAAAAGCCTTTGCGGCGGGTGCCGATATCAAGGAAATGGCCGAGCTGACCTACCCGCAGATCTACCTCGACGACCTGTTCAGCGACAGCGACCGGGTGGCCAACCGGCGCAAGCCGATTATCGCCGCGGTGTCCGGTTTTGCCCTGGGCGGCGGTTGCGAGCTGGCCCTGATGTGCGACTTTATCCTGGCCGCTGACAACGCCAAGTTCGGCCAGCCGGAAATCAACCTCGGCGTGCTGCCGGGCATGGGCGGTACCCAGCGCCTGACCCGCGCGGTGGGCAAGGCCAAGGCCATGGACATGTGCCTGACCGGGCGCTTTATCGATGCGGTGGAAGCCGAGCGTTGCGGGATCGTGGCGCGGATCGTGCCGACCGATGAACTGCTTGAGGAAGCGCTGAAGGTCGCGGCACTGATTGCCAGCAAATCGGTGCCGATCAGCATGATGGTCAAGGAAAGCGTCAACCGCGCCTTCGAGGTCAGCCTGTCGGAAGGTGTGCGTTTCGAGCGCCGGGTATTCCACGCGGCGTTCGCCACCCAGGATCAGAAGGAAGGCATGGCGGCGTTTATCGCCAAGCGTGAGGCGCAGTTCAAGGACAGTTGAGTCGCAGGATGATTGGGTAGGGTGGGTGAGTGTGGCGAGCGGGCTTGCCCGCTCGCCATAAGGCCGTGCTCTGCAGTTACACCAGGTAGTGCTTCAGTTCCCGCGCGATCAGCATCCGCTGAATCTCGCTCGATCCTTCATAGATCTGCGTGATCCGCGCATCGCGGTAATAGCGCTCCACCGGATAATCTTCCAGGTAGCCATAGCCACCATGAATCTGCATGGCCGAGGAGCAGACCTTCTCGGCCATTTCCGAGGCAAACAGCTTGGCCTGTGAAGCCTCCGACAAACACGGCCGCCCGGCACTGCGCAGGCGCGCCGCGTGCAGGATCAGCAGGCGTGAGGCATTGATCCGGGTGTGCATGTCGGCCAGCAGGTTGGCGATGCTCTGGTGCTCGATAATCGGCTTGTCGAACTGCACCCGTTCCCGGGCATAGGCCAGCGCCGCTTCGAACGCTGCCCGGGCGATGCCCAGTGCCTGGGCGGCGATACCGATACGACCGCCTTCCAGGTTCGACAGGGCAATGGCCAGGCCCTTGCCGCGTTCGCCCAGCAGGTTGGCTTCAGGCACGCGGCATTGGTTGAGGGTCACCGCGCAGGTATCGGAGGCGCGGATGCCCATCTTGTGTTCGGTACGGTCGACGATAAAACCCGGCGTATCGGTGGGCACCAGAAACGCTGAAAGGCCCTTCTTGCCCAACTCAGGATCAGTGACGGCAAATACAATCGCCAGCTCGGCGCGCTTGCCGTTGCTGACAAACTGCTTGGCGCCATTGATCACCCACTCGCCGTCCTTCAGTTCGGCCCGGGTCCGCAGGTTGTGGGCCTCGGAGCCGGCCTGGGGTTCGGTGAGGCAGAAGCAGCCGATGGCCTGGCCGGTGGCGAGGCGTTCCAGCCAGGTTTCTTTCTGGGCCTGGCTGCCGTAGTTGAGGACCGGCCCGCAGCCGACCGAGTTGTGAATGCTCATCAGGGCGCCGGTGGCACCGTCACCGGCGGAAATTTCTTCCACGGCCAGGGCGTAGGCCACGTAGTCGACATAGGTGCCGCCCCATTCCTCGGGCACCACCATGCCCAGCAGGCCCAACTCGCCCATCTTGGCGACCAGGCCGTCATCGATCCAGCCGGCCTTTTCCCAGGCCTGGGCATGGGGCGCGATCTCGCCGCGGGCGAAGTCCCGGGCCATGTCGCGGATCATCACTTGTTCTTCGCTCAGTTCGATATCGTGCATGCTTCAGTTCCCGCTCGTGTCGAGGCCATGGAAAAAGCTGGCGACCTGTTCGGCATCCAGTTCGCGCAAGGTCGGTGGGTTCCAGCGCGGGGACTTGTCCTTGTCGATCAGCAGGGCGCGCACGCCTTCCATCAGGTCGCCACGGTCGAACCACTGGCGATCCAGGTGCAGTTCCAGGGCGAAACAGTCCTCCAGGCTCAGGTGGCGGCCACGGCGGAGCATTTCCAGGGTGACGGCCATGGCCAGGGGCGAGCGGCTCTCCAGCAGGTCGGCGGTTTCCCGAGCCCATTCATGGCTGTCGGCGACGGTCACTTCGCGCAGTTGCTCAACCATGCTCGGGACATCCGGCAGGGCGAAGAAGTGGTCGATGGCCGGGCGCAACGCGTCGAGCGGCGCATCGGGCAGGGTTTGCACGGCGAGTTTGGCCAGCAGGCCCTGGAGGTCCTTGAGCGGTGTTTCGTGCCACTGCAAGCGGTCGAGGCGTTCGTCCAGTTGGGCCAGTTTGTCGCTGGTCAGGTACCAGTCGGCCAGGTCGCAGTAGAGGGCGTCGGCGGCGCGGATCTGTACGCCGGCGACCCCCAGGTAGATGCCCAGTTCGCCGGGAATGCGCGGCAGGAAATGACTGCCGCCGACATCCGGGAAATAGCCGATGGCGACTTCCGGCATGGCCAGGCGACTGCGCTCGGTGACCACCCGCAGGTCGGCGCCTTGTACCAGGCCCATGCCGCCACCGAGGACAAAGCCGTCCATCAGCGCCAGCACCGGTTTGCGGTAGCGGTGGATCGCCAGGTCCAGGGCGTACTCCTCGACGAAGAAATCTTCGTGCAGGCGCCCGCCGCTCTGGTAGCTGTCATACAGCGAACGGATATCGCCACCGGCGCAGAAGGCCCGCTCACCGGCACCGCGCAAGACCACCGCGTTCACCTCGGGGTCGTGGGCCCAGGCGTCGAGCTGCTGCTGCAGGGCGCGGATCATGTCCAGGGTCAGGGCGTTGAGGCCGGCGGGGCGGTTGAGGGTCAGGTGACCGATATGGTTGCGCACGTCGGCCAGGACATCGGCGCCGGTGGTGTCGAGGTCCGGGGTGGCGGAGGATGAAACCCGAGCAGTCATTGCTAACTCCCTGCTTTTATTGTCTTTTTTGATGTGTTCGGCGGGCGAACGATACCCGATCGTAGCAGTGCAAATTTGCCGTGTACAACCCGAATATTCGCAGGTCGAATCTGCGTTTTTGCCTGGATCGATTCGGTGTGCAGATGCCGCCCCTAGACCTTAGTCGTGCCTGGGCTTCAACGCGAACAAGGCCGTACAATGCGCGGATGCAGGACCCCGCGCAAAGCAGACGACTGCAAGCGTTTCTCTCTGACCGTTTGAAGTGAGGCAAGCCATTTATGGCGGATGTTCGTGACCTGTCGATCATTCTGGATCGTATCGACCAGGCAATTATCGAGGTGCTGCGCCACGATGGGCGTATCACCTACCAGAAGCTCTCCGAACGTGTGCACCTGACCCCCCGACCTTGCCTGGAACGGGTGCGCAAGCTGGAGCAGTTGGGTGTGATCCGCGGCTATGGGGCGATTATCGACGAGAAGAAACTCTCGGCGGGGTTGTCGCTGCTGGTGCTGGTGGCGTTGTCGAACCAGAGCGGGCGGGCGGCGCAGAAGGCCTTCGAGGCCAAGACCCGAGACTGCCCTCAGGTGCTGGAGTGTCACTTGATCAGCGGTGCGTTCGACTACAGCCTGCGCATGCGTTGCCGCGACATGGAGCATTATCGGGTCCTGACGGAAACCTGGCTGGAAGACCCGGAGCTGCATATCGACAAATTGGTCAGTCATCCCGAGTTGGCCATGGTCAAGACTTCGATGGAATAGCGGGTGGTGCCTGGCGGGGGATTGCGTCGAAAAACCTGTCGATCAACCGTCATCTGCCAACCCTGTTCTTGGCCTGAAAGTGTTTCGGATGCCCGGGGGAATGAAAAAGGGCTGCAAAGTCAGTGTTCTGGCTCGGAAAAGCGGTAGAACTGTCATTTCTGACAGTTGTGGGGCGCGGCGATGAACGATTGAATAGCCGGCAGCCCCACCTGCCGGCACGGTATGGAAGGGCGCCACTCCCAGGGAGGACCCGCTCATGATACTGGAGGAACTGCGAGGCTATCGACTTGGCCCGGCGGGCGAAGCGGATTCGACGTTTGGGCAGTCGGGTACGGTCAGGTTGCAGTTCCCCGGTTGTCTGTCGAGCCTGGCCAATGACGTAGTGGCCTGTGCCGATGGCAAGGTCCTGGTGGCACTCAAAGTGGGTTTTGCCGACGGTTGCCGTTTTGGTCTGGCCCGCCTGCATGAGGATGGTGCGCCGGACGCTTCCTTCGGTGACGGCGGTTTTGTCTGCGGTAGCTTCCAAGCCGGTATCGAGGCCATGGCCAGTAGCGTGCAGTTGCTCGCCGATGGACGCATCCTGCTGTTCGGCCTGCACTACCTGGACGACGAGCATACCTTGCCGGGCGTGGTGCGGTTTGACGCCGATGGACGCCTGGATCCGACCTTCGGCGACCAGGGCGTGAAAGTGCTGCGCTTGCCCGGCGGCCTCGCCGAGGGCCCGCGGGACGGCTGGTTACCACCCGGGCTGCCGGGCGTCGAGGCCTGCGCGGGCGTGGTGCAGGAGGACGGCAAGATCCTGCTGATCGCCAACCACACCTACACCTTCGCCGACTATGTCGGATTATTGATCCGTCTTCAGCCCGACGGCACCCTGGACCCGGCGTTCAACGGGCGGGGGTTTGTCGTGGTGCGGCATTTGTTGATGAACTCCTGGCTGAGCTGCGTCCGGGTCCAGGCCGACGGCAAGATCCTGGTGGGTGGCTCGGTGGGCTTTCCCCAGTTGGGACTGATGGTGCGCTACGAGGCCGACGGTCGTCTCGATCATGACTTTGGCGACCTGGGGTTTCTCTCGTTCGGCTTTGCCGGGGCCAGCTCCCTGGTAACAAACCTGGCGGCTGGCAATGAAGGGCGACTGCTCTGTGTCGGCAACCGTTTCAATCCCATGCGCGGTGCCTTGCAGGGGTTCAGCGCCCACGGCGGCATGGACTCCGGTTTTAATGATGCGGATGCGGCGATGCTTGAGCTCGATACCCCGGGCAGTCTTTGGGCCGACCTCGTGGTCCAGGCCGACGGATCGATTCTGGTGGCGGGCTCGACGCTGATGGGCTTTGGCTCGGACTTTGTACTGGCGCGTTACCTGGCCGACGGCCAACTGGACCGGGACTTCGCCGGTGGGCGCGGCTGGGTGCGTACGAGCCTGGGCCACAGCCTGGACACTGTCACCAGCCTGGCGGTGCAGGACGATGGGCGGATCCTGGTGGCCGGCCATTCGTTGTTCGGCAGTTTCAGGGCAGTGGTGTTGCGTTACCGGGGCTGATGGGCCTGCACGGGCACACGACCGTTGGGCTGCCAGATCGTTGCGCGGGCATGGGGGTGCCATAGTAAAGAGCAGCGGATGTAAAAAAACGCTCTGTTTTGGAAGGTGGGTATGTGGCGTTTCAGCCTGTTGTTTGGCGTGATCCTCGCGTTGTCTTCTACGGCTTGGGCGGACGATATGCTCTATGATGTTGTGCAGCCGGTCGAACTCGGCGTCGGAAGGACGCAGGTCGAATTGCAGGCATCGATGCCCACTGATCAAGGGTTGGCGTCCTGGATGGGGCGAGGGCCGTTGGTCCTGGCCTTGTCCGGTATCTGGGCGGCCGAGGCGCCGGCGGTCGCCTATCATCTCTACCTTGATTTGCCGCGGGACAGCATTCCCGGCGTTGATGATCCCGGCTACCTGGGGGGGCTGAATTTTTACGACACCCCCGACCGCTACGTGGCCGAGAATCCCAAACGGCTCAGCTTTCTGCTCGACCAGGCGCTGGTCCGCTTGCGCGATGCCGGGCGGTTGACGCAGCCGCCTACCTTGACCTTCATTCCTGTGCGCCCCGAAGAGCCGGGCTATTCGCCGCGGGTCGAGCATATTTCGATCATCATGACATCTGACTGATGTAAAGGTTCCCACTTTTCTGGAGGAAAACCCCTTCGCTGCTACTCTGAGCGTGCTGTTGATTGTGGAGATCAATTCGTACGGCTCAAGGAGTGAATATGACTGTCAGTCGAAGGAAGGTGCTGAAAGCAGGGCTGGTGGGCGGTGGGATGGCGATGCTGCCGTTCGGTCTTATGAAAAACGCCTGGGCGGCCCCAGGCAAGACCCTGGTGCGTTACAACGTGCTGTCCCAGGAAGGGCAGAAGATGTTGGCGATTTATGCCGATGCCGTGAAGAAGATGATGGCCAAGGATCCCAGGGATCCGCTGTCCTGGACCTTCCAGTGGTACACCCATGCCATGCCCGGCGATCGACCCAAGGCGGAGACCATCGAGAAGATGTACGGCCCCGGTAGCAGTCCGAACAAGGAGTTGGCGAAGGCCATGTGGTGGACCTGCGAGCCCCACGCCAGCAAGGGTGTCAATTCCAATGCCTTTCTGCCGTGGCACCGTATGTATGTGTTGTATTTCGAGCAGATTATCCGCGCTGTTTCGGGCCGGCCCGATTTCACACTGCCGTACTGGGACTATACCGGTCCCTACAGCGCCAGCGGCAACAACTACAGTGTCATGCCCAAGCAGTTTCTGCTGGAGAAGGACCCCGTCTGGGGGCCCCTGTATCGTCCCGATCGCAACCCAGGGTCGAATGCGGGTAAACCCGTGGTCGATGCGGGTAACCCGCTCGACTTGTCCTGCATGAAATGGCCCAACTATGCTGACAAGGGTACGGTGGCGGGGTTCTGTTCCAACATCAATGGCAACCCCCACGGCGCCCTGCATGGCGATGTCGGCAATCAGAAAGGCATGGGCCAGGTCCCTTGGGCGGCGAACGATCCGATTTTCTGGCTGCACCATGCCAATATCGACCGTATCTGGGCCAGTTGGAACAAGAGCGGCGGAAAGAACCCCAATGACAGTGCCTTCCTGAACGAGACCTGGGTCTTTGCCGATGGGGCGGGCAAGGGCATCAAGGTCAAGGTGTCGGAAGTGCTCGACACGACGACCCTGGCCTATCCCTACGTTTATGCGGAGTATGCCGAGCGTCCCAAGGGCAGCCTGCCGTTTCCCTCCGCTCAGAAAAACTTCCAGCTGCGTGCCGAGAGTGTCGCACCTGGCGCCACGGCCAAGGCGATCGCCTTGGGTGGAAAGGCCACCAGCGTGGCCTTGCAGGTGCCCGTCGCCGTCAATGCGCTCAAGCAATCCTTTGGTGCGCAGCTCAAGGCGCTGCCTTCCAACAGTGTCTACGCCTTGTCGTTCGATGCCATCGACGCGAACGGAGAGCCAGGCAACAACTACCTGGTCTATCTGGGGTTGCCGGCCGGGGCCGCGCCGACACCGGAGTATCTGGTGGGCGGCATCAGTATGTTCGGGGTGGGTATGCAGGGCATGCATGGCGGGCATCATGCCTCCTCCACGCGTGTGAGCTTCCTGGTCGGCGAGCGCATACACGGGCTGCTCGCCGCAGGGGGACTGGAGGCCGCGCCCACGGTGACCCTGGTGCCCATCGGTGAGCCAAATCCGGGCACCGAGCCGACGATTGGCAGCATCACATTGCAGTCCCTGGCGGTCTAGCACGTTGGCAGGAGCCGGTCAGCCGGCTCCTGTCGTATGCGTCAGGACTGGAGCTCCGTCCTATCTCTGAACTGCTCCAGCGCCTCGGGATTGGCCAGGGCGTCGGTGTTTTTCACCGCCAACCCGTGCACTACGTTACGCACCGCCAGTTCCACGATCTTGCCGCTGAGGGTGCGCGGAATGTCCGTGACCGCGAGGATCTTCGCCGGCACATGCCGGGGCGTGGTGTTGGCGCGGATCACCTGGCGGATCTGTTGCTCCAGGGCCTCGTCCAGTTCGACGCCCTCGCGCAGACGGACGAACAGCACCACCCGCACATCGCTCTGCCATTGCTGGCCTATGGCGATGCTCTCCAGCACCGGTTCAACCTTTTCCACCTGCCGATAGATTTCCGCCGTGCCGATGCGCACGCCGCCGGGGTTGAGCACGGCGTCGGAGCGACCATGGATCACCATCCCGCCGTCGGCGAATTCTTCGGCATAGTCGCCCTGGGCCCAGACTCCGGGAAACTGGCTGAAATAGGAGGCCTTGAGCTTCTCGCCCTGGGGGTCGTTCCACAAACCCACCGGTATGGCCGGAAAGTGCCGGGTGCAGACCAGCTCGCCTTTGGCATCGAGCACCGGCTGGCCGTTGTCGTCCCAGACCTCCACCGCCATGCCCAGGCTCTTGCTCTGCATCCGGCCACGCACCACGGGCAGTGTCGGGTTTCCGCTGACGAAGCAGGAAACGATATCGGTGCCGCCGGACATGGAGGACAGGCAGAGCTCCTCCTTGATCTGGCGATAGACGTAGTCGTAGCTGCGCAGCGACAACGGTGAGCCGGTGCACAGCAGGGTTTTCAAACTGTCCAGCCGATGGCTCTGGCGTGGTACGAGCCCGGCGTCCTCCAGGGCGGCGAGGTATTTGGGGCTGGTGCCGAAGGCACTGATGCCTTCGCTGTCGATCAGGTCCAGCAGGCGTTGCGGGCGGGGGTGGAACGGCGAGCCGTCGTAGAGCACCAGGGTGGCGCCGACCGCGAGGCCCGAGACCAGCCAGTTCCACATCATCCAGCCACAGGTGGTGTAGTAGAACAGGCAGTCGTCACGGCCCAGGTCGACATGCAGGCCGTGCTCCTTGAGGTGTTGCAGCAAAACCCCGCCGGTGCTGTGAACGATGCACTTGGGCACCCCGGTGGTGCCGCTGGAATAGAGGATGTAGAGCGGATGAGCAAACGGCACGGGAGTGAATTCGGGATCGCCGCCGGCCTGGTAGAAGTTGTTCCATAGCGCCACGTTGGCCTGGGTGCGGAAGTCTTCGGCGCGCGCTTCGGGACGGGCGTAAGGGACGATCACCAGTTGCTGCAAGCCGGGCAGGCGTTCGAGGATTTCGTTGAGCTTGGCGGTCTGGTCGATCAGCTTGCCGGCATAACGATAGCCGGCGCAGGTGATCAGCACCTTGGGTTCGATCTGGCCGAAGCGGTCGATCACGCCCTGGGTGCCGAAGTCCGGCGAGGAGCAGGACCAGATCGCCCCGAGGCTGGTGGTGGCGAGCATGCCCACCAGGGTTTGCCAGGTGTTGGGCATGCAGGCGGCGACCCGGTCGCCGAGGCCGACACCGGCGGCCCGCAGGCTTTTTTGCAAACCCGCGACCTGGGCGGCGAGTTCGCCGTGGGTCAGGGTCTCCCGACGTCCGTCTTCGCTGACGGCGACCACGGCCAGGTGTTCGTCGCGGCGGCGCAGCAGGTGTTCGGCGAAGTTCAGGGTGGCCCCGGGGAACCACTGGGCGCTGGGCATCTGCGGGCCTTCGTGCAGTACCGCGCTGGCCGGGCTGTGGAATTCGACGTCGAAGAAGTCGACGATGGCCTGCCAGAAGTCCTCCCGGCGCTCGATGCTGAAGCGGTGCAGGGCGGGGTAGTCGTCCAGTTGCAGGTCGTGGCGATGATTGACGAAGCGCCGGAACGCTTCGATCCGGGTCTTGCTGACACGCTCGGCGTCGGGGCGCCAGAGGACTTCGGCCATGGTCTTTACCTTGTTTTTTTCGAACCGGTCTTTGGCAGCGCACGATCATTGTGGGAGCTGAGCTTGCTCGCGAAGGGGGCCGCGAGAACGCCAAAAGCTTCGCGGGCAAGCCCTGCTCCTACAGGTGTGGTGGTGTTTTCGAGAGCGGGTGTCAGGCAATCAACTATTGTGCCAACCAGCCACCATCGATATTCCACGCCGCGCCGCGCACCTGGCTACCGGCCTCGCTGCACAGGAACAGCACCAGCTCGCCCAGGTGCGCCGGGGTGACAAACTCCAGCGACGGCTGTTTCTCCGCCAGCAGATCGTGTTGCGCCTGTTGCGGATCGACCCCGCCGGCGGCACGGTCGTCGATCTGTTTCTGCACCAGCGGGGTGAGCACCCAGCCCGGGCAGATGGCATTGCAGGTGACATTACTCGTGGCGGTTTCCAGGCCCACCACCTTGGTCAGGCCGATCACCCCGTGCTTGGCCGCGACATAGGCGGCCTTGCCCACGGAACCGACCTGCCCATGCACCGAGGCGATATTGACGATCCGCCCCCAGCCCTTGGCGCGCATCCCCGGCAGCGCCAGGCGTGTACTGTGGAACACCGACGACAGGTTGATGGCGATAATCGCATCCCAGCGCTCCACCGGGAACTCTTCCACGGTGGCGACATGCTGGATGCCGGCATTGTTGACCAGGATATCCACCCCGCCGAACTCGCGCTCGGCGTAGGCGAACATCTCGGCGATCTGCGCCGGGTCGCTGACATCGGCCGGGTGATGGCCGACCCGGCCACCAAACTGCTGGACCTCGGCGATGACCGCGCCGGCATCACCGAAGCCGTTGAGCACTACGTCAGCCCCGGCCCGGGCCAGGCCCAGGGCGATACCCAGGCCGATACCGCTGGTGGAGCCGGTGACCAGGGCGGTTTTACCTTTGAGACTCATAGTCGATTCCTCACACGATGCCGGTGGCATAGAAGGTGGCGATCACCACGAAGACCGCCACGGTCTTGATCAGGGTAATGCAGAAAATATCTTTATAGGCTTCCCGGTGGGTCAGCCCGGTGACGGCCAGCAGGGTGATCACCGCGCCGTTATGGGGCAGGGTGTCCATGCCGCCGCTGGCCATGGCCGCGACCCGGTGCAGGACTTCCAGCGGGATATTCGCGGCATGGGCGGCGCTGATAAAACTGTCGGACATCGCCGCCAGGGCGATGCTCATGCCGCCGGAAGCCGAGCCGGTGATCCCGGCCAGCAGGGTGACGGTAATGGCTTCGTTGACCAGTGGATTGGGAATGCTCTTGAGCCAGTCGGCCAGCACCAGGAAACCCGGCAGCGAGGCGATGACCGCGCCGAAACCGTATTCCGAGGCGGTGTTCATCGCCGCCAGCAGGGCACCGCTCACCGCGCTTTTACTGCCTTCGGCGAGCTTGCCGCGAATGGTCCGGAAGCCGAAGATCAAGACCATGATGATGCCCACCAACAGAGCGGCCTGCACCGCCCAGATGGCGGTGATCTTGGCGATATCGGTCTGTACCGGCGTGGCCATGCCCGCCAGGCTGAGGGTGTGGGTCTTGCCGTACCAGAGCGGAATCCACTGGGTGAACAGCAGGTTCATGATGCCCACCAGCAACAGTGGCGAGAGGGCGATCCAGGGGTTGGGTAGGCGGATGTCCTCGGCGGTTTCCGGCTCATTGCGCAGTTCGGTGCCGTAGCCTTCGCCGGCGCGCTGGGCCTTGTTGCGCTGGCGTTGGAGGAACAGCATGCCGGCGCAGAACACGAAGATCGTGCCGATCAGCCCCAGCCAGGGCGCGGCCCAGGCAGTGGTATTGAAGAAGGTGCTGGGAATGATGTTCTGGATCTGTGGCGTGCCGGGCAGGGCATCCATGGTGAAGGAGAACGCGCCGAGGGCAATGGTCGCCGGCATCAGGCGCTTGGGGATATTGCTCTGGCGGAACATCTCGGCGGCGAAGGGGTAGACCGCGAACACCACCACGAACAGCGAGACGCCGCCGTAGGTGAGCAGGGCGCAGACCAGCACGATCACCAGCATCGCCTGGCGGGTGCCGAACAGGCGGATGGCGGCGGCGACGATGGAGCGCGAGAAACCGGACAGCTCGATCAGCTTGCCGAATACGGCACCAAGCAGGAAGACCGGGAAGTAGAGTTTGACGAAACCGACCATCTTTTCCATGAACACCCCGGTAAAGGCGGGGGCGACGGCGGAAGGGTCGGTGAGCAGGACGGCGCCGAGGGCGGCGATGGGGGCAAACAGGATGACGCTGTAGCCACGGTAGGCGGCCAGCATCAGTAATGCCAGCGCCGCGAGGGCGATGATCACACTCATGGTGTGTCTCCAAATTGTTATTTTTGTAGGTTAGGTCTGAATCTCCTGTGGGGTCTGCGAGTTTTGTGCCATTTATTCAAGTGATTGAAATATATGGTTTTTTTAGTGAGGTTGGTGAGCGAGGGGGATTTTTGTCTCTGTAGTGAGACGTTGGCGTGTTCGAAGGCCTCTTCGCTGGCAAGCCAGGCTCCCACAGGACAGCGTCGAACACCCCTCTGAGGTACAACAAAATACTGTAGGAGCTTGGCTTGCCAGCGATAGAGTGCAGGGCACTCTCGCTAATGAGATGGATATCTCTCTATTGAGACTCGACAATCCCCAACGCCACCATCTTCTTGTACAGCGTCGACCGCCCCAGCCCCAATCGCTTTGCCGCCTCCACGACCTTTCCGGCACACTGCGCCAACGTCGCTTCAATCAATTGCCGATCAAAACGCTCCCGGGCCGCGCTGAACGTCTCGTTGCCCAGCGGCTCCATGGTCCGCTCCGGCGGCCGTTCCAACGGTTTGAACGTACCAATCGCCCCACGAATATCCGCCGCACTCAACACCTGTGCATCACTCAACAGCGCCGCCCGTTCCAGCACATTGCGCAACTCGCGGACATTCCCCGGCCAGGCGTGCCGGCCCAGCAACTCCAAGGCCTCGGCCGCCAGTTCATGGTGGCTGCGCAGCTCTTCGAGAATCGCTTCGCTCAACGCCGGCAAATCTTCCAGACGCTCACGCAAAGGCGGTACCTGAATCGGCAGGACATTGAGCCGGTAATACAAGTCCGCGCGAAACTCGCCGCGCTGGATAGCCGCCTCAAGGTCGGTGGACGTAGCGGCGATCACCCGCACATCGCTGCGCAGCACCTCGTTGGAACCCACCGGCTCGAACTCCTTCTCCTGCAACACCCGCAACAACTTGCTTTGCAGGGGCAGCGGCATATCGCCGATCTCATCGAGAAACAGCGTGCCGCCCTGGGCGATCTGCAGCTTGCCGGGACGGCCCTTGCGATCCGCGCCGGTAAAGGCCCCTGGCGCGGTGCCAAAGAACTCGGCCTCCAGCAAGGTCTCCGGAATCGCCGCGCTGTTGATGCTGACAAAGGCCTTGTGCGCCCGTGGCGAAGCACTGTGGATGGCCTGGGCGAGCAGTTCCTTGCCGGTGCCGGTTTCCCCCAGCAGCAGGACCGGTGAGTCGCTGCTGGCGCCACGCCGGGCCCGGCGCTTGACCTCCAGGCTCGCGGCGCTGGTGCCGATAAAATGGGCGAAGTTGTATTTGGTCTGCCGCGAGCGCAGCAGCGAGCGCGTTGACGCCAGTTCGGCCTGCATGCCCTGGTAGCGCTTGAGCACGGGCGACAGGCTATGCAGCTCGTCGAACAGGGCGAAGCCGATGGCGCCGATCACCGTCCCGGCGGCATCGTGGATCGGCAGGCGCATGACCACCAGGGGTTCCTTGGGAGTGTCTTGCAGATCCAGCAGGATCGGCTGTCCGGTGCGCACCACCTCACGCAGCAGGCTGCTCGGAATCACACTCTCGCAGGCGCGGCCGATGGCTTCGCTGGCATTGGCCAGGCCGAAACGCCGGGCATAACGCTCGTTCATCCAGACGATGTTGGCATCGCGGTCGACGATCACCGTGCCTTCGCTGGATTGCTCGATGATTTCGAACAGCGAACGAATCGCGAGCAGGCGAACCTGCTGGTAGTCCTTGAGGCTTTCGGTGTCGGTCATGGCAGGTGCGTCCATTGCCGGCGGGCGGCGATCGATCAGGTCGGGGTCAGCAGCGTAGCGGCGAGCAGTTCTCGAGTATAGGGATGCTGCGGCGCATCGAATACCGCGCAGGTGGCGCCGTGTTCGACCACCTGGCCGTCCTTGATCACGATCAGGTCGTGGGCCAGGGCGCGCACCACCGACAGGTCATGGCTGATAAACAGGTAGGTCAGGCCGTGTTTTTCCTGGAGATCGCGGAGCAGGGCGACCACCTGTTTCTGCACCGTGCGGTCCAGCGCCGAGGTCGGTTCGTCCAGCAGGATCAGCGCCGGCTTGAGCACCAGGGCGCGGGCAATGGCGATGCGCTGGCGCTGGCCACCGGAAAACTCATGGGGGTAGCGGTGACGGCTTTGCGGATCGAGGCCGACTTCTTCCAGCGCACGGATCACCAGGGCGTCGCATTCAGCGGGGGTGTTGGCGCAGTGCACCTCCAGGCCCTCGCTGATGATCTGCGCCACCGACATGCGTGGGCTGAGGCTGCCGAACGGATCCTGGAAGACCACCTGCATCTGTTTGCGCCAGGGCCGCAGTTGCTTCTGGTTCAGGCCGTCGAGGGCCGTGCCCTGGAAACGGATGCTGCCCTTGGAATCCAGCAGACGCAGGATCGCCTGGCCGAGGGTCGACTTGCCGGAGCCGGACTCGCCGACAATGCCCAGGGTCTTGCCGCGCTGCACACTGAGACTGATGCCGTCCACCGCCTGCAGGTATTCCTTGCGTCGGAACAGTCCGCCGCCGACCTGGAAGCGCACGCGCATGCCCTCGGCCTGCAACACCACCTCGTTGTCGTCCAGCGGTAGTGGCTGGCCCGCCGGCTCGGCGTCCAGCAGCACGCGGCTGTAGGGATGCGCGGGGTGGTTGAACAGGGTTTCGCAGTCCGCCTGTTCGACAATTTCCCCGGCCTTCATCACGCAGACCCGCTGGGCGATGCTGCGCACCAGGTTGAGGTCGTGGCTGATCAGCAGCAGCGACATGCCCAGGCGCTGTTGCAGGGATTTGAGCAGCAGCAGGATCTTGCGCTGCACCGTCACGTCGAGGGCGGTGGTCGGTTCGTCGGCGATCAGCAGCTCCGGCTCGCAGGCCAGGGCCATGGCAATCATCACCCGCTGGCGTTGGCCGCCGGAGAGTTGATGGGGATAGGCCTTGAGACGTTCCCGGGGTTTCTGGATGCCCACCAGTTCCAGCAGTTCGAGAATCCGTGCCTGGGCCGCCTTGCCGCCCATGCCCTTGTGCAGCAGCAGGGTTTCGCCGATCTGCTTTTCCACGCTGTGCAACGGGTTGAGGGAGGTCATCGGCTCCTGGAAGATCATCGCGATGCGGTCGCCACGGATGCTGCGCAAGGTGCCATCATCGGCCCCCAGCAGTTCCTGGCCGCGATAACGCACGCTGCCGTCGGCCTGGCAGCCGCTGCGTGGCAGCAGTTGCAGGATCGAGTGCGCGGTGACCGATTTGCCCGAGCCGGACTCGCCCACCAGGGCCAGGCATTCGCCGGCGCGGATATCCAGGCACAGGTTGCGCACCGCCGGCTGGCCGTTGAAGGCAACATTGAGCTGGCGGATTTCAATCAGGTTGTCGGTCATCGCGGGCGCCTGGTTCATGAGCGGGGGTCGAAGGCATCGCGTAGCGCCTCGCCGATAAACACCAGCAGCGAGAGGATCAGCGCCAGGGTGAAGAAGGCGGTGAAACCGAGCCAGGGTGCTTGCAGGTTCTGTTTGCCCTGGCCGATCAATTCGCCCAGGGAGGCGCTGCCGGCAGGCATGCCGAAGCCGAGGAAATCCAGGGCCGTCAGGGTCGAAATCGCCCCGGTGAGGATAAACGGCAGGTAGCTCAGGGTGGCGTTCATGGCATTGGGCAGGATATGCCGCAGGATGATCTTGCGGTCGGTCAGGCCCAGGGCCCGGGCGGCCTTGACGTATTCCAGGTTGCGCCCACGGAGGAATTCGGCACGCACCACGTCCACCAGGGCCAGCCAGGAAAACAGCGCCATGATGCCGAGCAACCACCAGAAATTCGGTTCGACGAAGCCGGACAGGATGATCAGCAGGTACAGCACCGGCAGGCCCGACCAGACTTCCAGCAGACGCTGGCCGAGCAAGTCGATCCAGCCGCCGTAGTAGCCCTGCAGGGCGCCGGCGGCAATACCGATCAGGGCGCTGACGGCGGTCAGGGCAAGGGCGAAGAGAATCGACACCCGGGCACCGAAGATCACCCGCGCGAGCACGTCCCGGGCCTGGTCGTCGGTGCCTAGCCAGTTCACCGTGGTGGGTGGGCTGGGGGCCGGTTTGTTGAGGTCATAGTTGGGCGTGTCGGCACTGAAGGGGATCGGCGGGAACAGCATCCAGCCGCCATCCTTGGTGATCAGCTGGCGTACGTAGTCGCTGCGATAGTCGGCCTGGAAGGGCAGCTGGCCGCCGAATTCCTGTTCGGTGTGGCGCTTGAACACCGGGAAATACAGTGAACCCTGGTAGTTGAGCACCAGCGGCTTGTCGTTGGCGATCAGCTCGCCCCCCAGGCTCAGGACGAACAGCGCGGCGAACAGCCACAGCGACCACCAGCCCCGGCGATTGGCCTTGAAGCGGTCGAGCCGACGCCGGCTCACGGGCGAGAGTCTGAACATCAGGCGTTCCTCGCGGCGAAGTCGATACGCGGGTCGACCAGGGTGTAGCAGAGGTCGCCGACCAGTTTTATCAGCAGGCCGAACAGGGTGAAGATAAACAGCGAACCGAACACCACCGGATAGTCCCGCGACACCGCCGCTTCGTAGCTCATGCGGCCGAGGCCGTCGAGGGAGAAAATCACCTCGATCAGCAAGGAGCCGGCGAAGAACACGCTGATAAAGGCCTGGGGAATACCCGAGACCACCAGCAACATCGCGTTGCGGAACACATGGCCGTAGAGCACCCGGCGTTCGCTCAGGCCCTTGGCCCGAGCCGTGACCACGTACTGGCGGGTGATCTCATTGAGAAAGGAGTTCTTGGTCAGGATGGTCAGGGTGGCGAAGCCGCCGATCACCAGCGAAGTGACCGGCAACACCAGGTGCCAGAAGTAGTCGGCGACCTTGCCCAGGGTCGACAGCTGGTCGAAGTTTTCCGATACCAGTCCACGCACCGGGAACCAGTTCAGCGAGGTGCCGCCGGCGAAGGCGACGATCAACAGCATGGCGAACAGGAACGCCGGCATGGCGTAGCCGATGACGATGGCGGTGCTGCTCCAGACATCGAAGCGGCTGCCGTGGCGGGTCGCCTTGCGGATGCCCAGGGGAATCGACACCAGGTAGGTGATCAGCGTGGCCCAGAGCCCCAGGGAAATGGTCACCGGCATTTTTTCCAGGATCAGGTCGGTGACCTGGGCGCCGCGAAAGAAGCTCTTGCCGAAGTCCAGGCTGGCGTAGTGCTTGAGCATCAGCCAGAAGCGCTCGGGGGCCGGTTTGTCGAAACCGTACTGGCGCTCGATATCGGCGATCAGCTTGGGGTCCAGGCCACGGCTGGCCCGCGAGGCGCTTTGCACCGCATCGCCGCCACCGCCGAGGGCGCCGGCACCCGCGCCGCCGATGCCCTGCAAGCGGGCGATGGCCTGTTCCACCGGGCCGCCGGGCGCGGCCTGGACGATGACGAAGTTGACCAGCAGGATCATCATCAGCGTCGGAATGATCAGCAGCAAGCGCCGCAGGGTGTACGCCAGCATCAGTGCTGTCCTCCGGAACTGCCGCGCTTGATCAGCTCGGCGGTCATCTGTTCGTTGGTCAGCGGGGTCGTGCTGACTTCCCACCAGGTTTCCACGGCAGGGTCATTGCTGGCCTGCTCCTTGGGGTAACCGAAACGGTTCCACCAGACCGTCGAGGTGCCCGGCGGGTAATAGTTGGGAATCCAGTAGTAGTTCCATTGCAGCACCCGGTCCAGGGCATGGGCGTAGCTGAGCATCTGCGCCTGGGTATCGGCCTTGATCAGGCCGTTGATCAAGGTGTCCACGGCCGGGTTCTTCAGGGCCATGAAGTTGCTCGAGCCGGGGTCGTTGGCCGCCGCGGAGCCGAAGTAGTTGTACAGCTCGATGCCCGGCGAGGTGGTGACCGGGTAGCCGCTGACGATCATGTCGTAGTCGCGGGCCTTGAGGCGGTTGACGTACTGCGAGGCGTCGATGCGGCGGATATCCATGCGGATGCCGATCTGCGCCAGGTTGCGTTTATATGGCAACAGCAATCGCTCGATACCGTTCTGCGCGTTGAGAAAGGTGAAGGTCAGCGGTTCGCCCTGGGCGTTGACCAGGCGGTCGCCGTCGGGTTTCCAGCCGGCCTGTTCCAGCAGGGCCAGGGCCTTTAGCTGTTTGTCCCGCAGATTGCCGCTGGCGTCGGTTTTCGGCGCTTCGAAGACCTGGGTGAAGACTTCGTCGGGAATCTGTCCGCGCAGCGGTTCGAGGATCGCCAGTTCCGCCTTGTCGGGCAACTGCCGCGCGGCCAGGGCGGTGTTGGAGAAGAAGCTCTGCTGGCGGATGTACATGTTGCGCATCATCTGCCGGTTGCTCCACTCGAAGTCCCAGAGCATGGCCAGGGCTTCGCGCACGCGGCGGTCCTGGAACATCGGCTTTTGCAGGTTGAACAGATAGCCCTGCGCGGATTGCGGCGCTTCCTGGGCCAGGTGGGCCTTTTGCAGGCGGCCGTCGGTGAGGGCCGGGCTGTCGTAGCCGATGGAATAGCCGGTGGCGGAAAACTCGCGATTGTAGTCATAGGCGCCGCCGCGCAGGACCTGGCGGGCGACGTCGGTGTCGCCGAAGTATTCGAGGGTGAAGCGGTCGAAGTTGTAGAGGCCGCGGCTGACCGGCAGGTCCTTGCCCCACCAGTCGGGATTGCGCTCGAAGGTGATGCTGCGCCCGGAGTCGATCTTGCTCACCTTGTAGGGGCCGCTGCCCAGGGGGGCTTCGTAGCCGCCGCCGTCGGCGAAGTCGCGGGTTTTCCACCAGTGTTCCGGCAGCACCGGCAGGCTGGCGATATCCAGTGGCAGCGAGCGGTTGTCGTTGTTCTTGAAGTCGAAGCGGACCTGGGTCGGTGACTCGACCTCGACGTCTTTCACCGCTTCGAACTGCATGCGGTAGCTGAGGCTGCCCTGGGTCATCAGCAGGTTGTAGGTGTAGCGCACGTCTTCGGCGGTGATCGGCGTGCCGTCGGCGAAACGGGCCTTGGGGTTCAGGTAGAAGCGCAGGGACAGGCCGTCATCGCTGCGCTGCATTTTTTCCGCCACCAGGCCATAGACGGTGTAGGGCTCGTCGAGGGAGCGCACGGCCAATGGCGAGTAGATCCAGCCGTCGACCTGGGTGACGCCGGTGCCTTTGTCGACATAGGGCAGGATATGGTCGTACTGGCCGATCTCGATGGCCGAGCGGCGCAGGCTGCCGCCTTTGGGCGCGCGGGGGTTGGCATAGTTGAAATGGCTGAAGCCGGCGGGGTATTTGGCCGGTTCGCCGTAGACGGTCAGCGCGTGCTGTGGCGGGGCGGCGTTGGCGGACAAGCCGGGAAGCAGGGTCAGGGCGGTGAGTAGCAGGGATAGGGCCAGTCGCATCTTCAGCCTTAGAAGCCGGTTCGGAGTATCAGCAGGAACATGCACCATGGCGAGGGGGCAAGCCCCTCGCCACAGGAGCGGGCAGGATCAGTCCTGACGACTGGTCACTTCCAGCAGGTGGTAACCGAACTGGGTTTTCACCGGGCCTTGCACGGTATTGACCGGGGCGCTGAAGACCACGGTGTCGAACTCCTTGACCATCTGGCCCGGGCCGAACGAGCCCAGGTTGCCGCCGTCGCGGCTGGACGGGCAGGTGGAGTTCGCTTTGGCGATCTCGGCGAAATCGGCGCCGCCTTCGATCTGGGCCTTGAGTTCGTTGCACTTGGCTTCGCTGGCAACCAGGATGTGACGGGCAGTGGCTTTGGCCATGGGGTGATGCTCCTTTCTAGAAAGTGTCGAGATTACCGGAATCAGGCCGGATTTTCCTGGCAAAAGTTCCCGGCAGCGCGGAGTGTCGGACCTGTGGCGAGCGGGCAGGCCTGCTCGCCACAAGGTTTCAGGCGCCGACAACCTCCGCCACCTGCTGCTCACGCAACTTCCCGGCCGCCCCGAGCAGCAACGCTTCGGTCGCTTCCCAACCCAGGCAGCCATCGGTGATCGAAACGCCATAGCGCAGGTTCGGGCTCAGTGCCTGGCAGCCTTCGAACAAATGACTCTCAATCATCATCCCGACCAGCGAACGATCGCCCCGCAAACGCTGCTCCAGCACATCGGCGAACACCGCCGGCTGGCGCAGCGGGTCCTTGCCGCTGTTGGCGTGGCTGCAATCGACCATGATCCGCGGCGCAATCGACTGCTTGGCCAGGCCGGCCCGTACCTGCGCCACACTATGGGCGTCGTAGTTCGGCCCGCGATGGCCGCCACGCAGCACCAAGTGCGTGTCCGGGTTGCCCGCCGTCTGGATGATCGCCGGGTGGCCCTGGCTGTCGACGCCGAAATGCCGATGGGCATGGGCCGCCGAACGCATCGCATCCGCCGCGATCCCGACACTGCCATCGGTGCCATTCTTGAACCCCACCGGCATCGCCAGGCCGCTGGCCATTTCCCGGTGGATCTGCGACTCCGTGGTCCGCGCGCCAATGGCGACCCAGCTCAGCAGGTCATCGACATAACCGGCGGCCATGGGTTGCAGCAGTTCGGTGGCAATCGGCAGGCCCAGGCGCAGTATCTCGCGCATCAGTTCACGGGACAGCGCCAGGCCGCCGGCCATGTCATCGCTGCCATCCAGGTGCGGGTCGTAGGCCAGGCCTTTCCAGCCCACCGTGGTCCGGGGTTTCTCGATGTAGGCGCGCATCACCAGGAGCATCTGGTCGCTGACCTCGCTCGCCAGGTCGGCCAGTCGGCCGGCGTATTCCAGGGCCGATTGCGGATCATGGATCGAGCAGGGGCCGACGATCACCAGCAGGCGTGGGTCTTCACCGTTGAGGATGGCGCGCACGGTGCGGCGGTGGCGCTCGACCTGTTCGCCGAGGCTGGCATTGAGGGGCAGATGCTGCTTGAGTTGCAACGCGCTGGGCAGGCGTTGGGTCAACGGCTCGTTGGCCGATGGCAGGACGGAGGACGGCAGGGCGCAGAGAGAAGAATTCATGTTCGGGCTTCCTGGGCTGGCGGCGGGTGCTTCCCGCGCGCCGCCCTACTGGGGTGTTCGACAATCAGCCGGACTGGCTGTGAGTGTGTGCGTGCCACCTGTGCGTGACCGTTCGGAGGCGGCGTGCTGTCCCGAGCGGAGGTTGCTAAATCGCCAGGCGCCGGTGATGTCGTAGCGGTAATAGGTGGAGTCGTTCATGTCGGTATTCCTTGATTTAAAAAGTCGGTTGCAAAATGTGGGAGCCTGAAAAAACAAAACCCCCGGTCGGGAGGCCGACCGGGGGTTGAGAATTCTCTGGTAGGCGACCCCTGTATTCAGTGGGCGCCGGTTGGGTATCAGGCGCGCCAGTGGCTAAACCAATACCCAAAATAAAAGCTTGCGCGGGTGCCGACCGTGCTCATCCGGGCAGCCGAAACCGAGCGCGAGGCGCTGGCGGTGTGGCGATGGGCGGATTGAGTCAGGTGCATGGTGCAACTCCGTGTGAATGTCGCCGAGCTTACTAGAGCGGTATCGCCCTGTTCAATCAGAAAATTCTATGGGAACCCGAGAGCAGGCTCTATCGCTTAAATGTGACAGGTCTTTATGACACACTCGACGGATATTTCCGATCTGATTGTCAGGACTGAATCATGAGCGTGTTTACCCTTGCCGCCGCCCAAGCCGTTTCGATTGCCGGAGATCTGCAGGCCAATATCGCTCGACACCTGGTGTTCATGCGCCAGGCCGCGGAGCGTGGCGTGGCGTTTCTGCTGTTCCCCGAATTATCGTTGACCGGCTATGAACGCGGCCTCGCGGCCGAGTTGGCGATTACCCCGGACGACCCGGTACTGACACCGTTGCGCGAGCTGGCCCGAGAGCTGAAGCTGGTGACCGTAGTAGGCATGCCGATACGCCTGTTCGCCGGCGGCCCGGTGCTGATCGGGGCACTGACATTCGGTGCCGACGGTTCCTTGCAGGTCTACAGCAAGCAACATCTACACGATGGTGAAGAAGTCGCATTTACCCCTGGAAGCGGCGGTGAGCTGTTGACAATCGTCGATGAGCGTATTGCTCTGGCGGTTTGTGCTGACTTTTCCCACGCTAGTCATCCGCTACAGGCCGCGCAATCTGAGGCTAACCTTTACGCTGCCAGTGTGTTGATCACTGAGAACGGTTATGGACCCGATACTGCTTTATTGCAGGGCTATGCCCGGGACCACGGCATGGCGGTGTTGATGGCCAACCATGGCGGTATGACGGGCGGCTGGCAGTCGGCGGGGCGGAGCGCGCTCTGGGCGGCTGGCGGGCAGCGGGTGGTGGTGACAGAGGGGGAAGGGGATGTGTTGGTGATCGGACGACGTGTCGCCGGCCAATGGTCCGGGGAGGTGGTGTCGGTGACGGGCTTGTGAGCGGGCACTGGCGTTTTCGCCCGGCCTTGGGCGCGGACCTGGCATTCGCCCGGGAGCTCACGCGCCAGAACATGATGGCTTACTACTGTGAGTACAATCTGCTTTGGTTGGACGAGGCCTTTGACCAGGCCTGGGCCGGGCGCCAGAACGAGCTGTTGTGTGATGGCGAGCAGGTGCTGGGTTTTGTCAGCTTCAGTCGCGATGCCCGAGCGTTGTACATCCGTGAGTTACAGCTGATCGAGGCGGGCCGAGGCCAGGGCCTGGGCGGTTGGCTGATCGGGCAGGCACGGGAAATCGCCTTCAGAGAGGGGCGTCGTGAGTTACGCCTGACTGTCTTCAAGAGCAACCCGGCCCAGCGCCTGTATTTACGTCAGGGCTTGGCTGTAGTCGGTGAGGACGAGTGCTTTTTGCGCATGAGTCTTGCCGCTTTAAAAACTGCGTCTGGCAATAACTGACAATACTTTGAGAATTGTCCTATAAATCGCTACACGAAGTGCATACTGGGCCTCATAAAGCCGGGAATTACTCACTCGACTTATCGGTGTCGGATGGGATGATTCCATCCTTCATGCCCAATAGGACCGCGACCTTATGGGCTTCCCCACGCCGTCCCTTTTTTCGCCCAGCGAGCACTTGATAGGTGGTTGCCGGGTCGACGCCATGCTCGCGCGCAAACTCCTGAACCGATTTTCCTTGGTGTTCCAGCCAAGCCTTGGCTTGTGCGGCAGTGCGAATACCGGGCATAGTTCAAAACCGTTCAAATGTGTTTAATGCTTGTTGAGTATATCACCCCTAAGGGTGTTTAAAATGGGATCTTACATCCAAATGAGTGGAATTGGTTCGCGATTGCGGCAAGAGAGAGAGCGGCTGGGTTTGTCGCAGAAGGCTTTTGGTGAAATCGGAGGCGTTGAGGCCAACGCACAGGGCAAATACGAAAGCGGTGATCGCGCACCGAAGGCCGACTATTTGTCCCGTGTGGCCGCACGGGGCGTCGATGTGCTTTACGTCCTGACTGGTCAACCGACACCGATGCAACTGGACAATCTCAGCCAGGTAGAAGAAAAAGTATTGGGCAACTATCGGGTGCTGCAAAAGGAAGATCAGGACGCGATCCATCGACTGACCACTACCTTGGCTGAAACCGCCGGGCCTTATGGGCCAAACGGCCGTGCAGGCTCCAGTGACTCCTGAGTCATTTCATTCCTGACGAAACGCGCTTGCCGTCCGGCAAGCGCTTATAGCGCGTTGATACTCTTATGTGACGCTTGTAACTAGGTCAGGCCCGTGGTTTTTTGCTAAGGTGGTCAATAACCTGATAAGACCAAATTCGTGAGGTGTCTGCTTGATTAGGGTGCTAGTAGTCGATGACCATGATCTTGTGCGTACAGGCATTACGCGGATGTTGGCGGATATCGACGGTCTGCAGGTCGTGGGACAGGCTGAATCGGGAGAGGAAGCGTTGCTCAAGACGCGGGAGCTCAAACCCGATGTCGTCCTGATGGACGTCAAGATGCCTGGCATCGGCGGCCTGGAGGCCACGCGTAAATTGCTGCGCAGTCATCCGGACATCAAAGTGGTGGCGGTGACCGTCTGTGAAGAAGATCCGTTCCCGACCCGCTTGTTGCAGGCCGGAGCAGCCGGTTACCTGACCAAGGGCGCGGGCCTGGCGGAAATGGTCCAGGCGATTCGCCTGGTGTTTTCCGGGCAACGCTATATCAGCCCGCAGATTGCCCAGCAGTTGGCGCTCAAGTCCTTCCAGCCGGCCAGTGACTCTCCGTTCGACGCCTTGTCCGAGCGCGAGATCCAGATTGCGCTGATGATCGTCGGCTGCCAGAAAGTCCAGATCATCTCCGACAAGCTGTGCCTGTCGCCGAAAACCGTGAATACCTACCGCTATCGGATTTTCGAGAAGCTGTCGGTCAGCAGTGATGTCGAGTTGACGCTTCTGGCGGTTCGCCACGGCATGGTCGATGCCGGCTGACAATGACTGACCTGTTCGATTCCAGTGCCTTCCTGTCGACCTGTAGTGGCCGCCCCGGCGTCTACCGCATGTTCGACGGCGACGCGCGCCTGCTTTATGTGGGCAAAGCCAAGAACCTGAAGAAGCGTCTGGCCAGTTACTTCCGCAAGACCGGCCTGGCGCCGAAGACGGCGGCATTGGTGGGGCGTATCGCCCAGGTGGAAACCACCATCACCGCCAATGAAACCGAGGCGCTGCTGCTGGAGCAGACGCTGATCAAGGAATGGCGGCCGCCCTACAACATCCTGCTGCGCGACGATAAATCCTATCCCTATGTGTTTCTCTCGGACGGCGACTACCCGCGGCTGAGCATTCACCGTGGGGCCAAGAAAGCCAAGGGCAAGTATTTCGGGCCTTACCCGAGCGCCGGGGCGATTCGTGAGAGCCTGAGCCTGCTGCAAAAGACCTTCCTTGTCCGCCAGTGCGAGGACAGCTACTACAAGAACCGCACCCGGCCCTGTCTGCAGTACCAGATCAAGCGCTGCAAGGCGCCGTGTGTCGGGTTTGTGGAGCCCCAGGTGTATGCCGAGGATGTGCGTCACTCGGTGATGTTCCTCGAAGGGCGCAGCAATGCCCTGACCGACGAATTGAACGCCGGCATGGAACAGGCGGCCAGCACCCTCGATTTCGAGCGGGCGGCGGAGCTGCGGGACCAGATCTCGCTGCTGCGCCGGGTCCAGGATCAGCAGAGCATGGAAGGGGGCACCGGCGATGTCGACGTGGTCGCGGCCTTCATCAACCCGGGCGGCGCTTGTGTGCACCTGATCAGCGTGCGCGGCGGGCGAGTGCTGGGCAGCAAGAACTTCTTCCCGCAGGTTGGTATCGAGGAAGACGTGTCCGAAGTGCTGATGGCGTTTCTCGGCCAGTACTTTATCGGCAGTCCCGAGCGCGACCTGCCGAGTGAACTGATCGTCAACGTGGTCCACGAAGACTTCCCGACCCTGATCGCCGCGATTGATGGGCTGCGCGGCCGAGAATTGGCCATCAGCCATCGGGTGCGCGGTACACGGGCGCGCTGGCAGCAATTGGCGGTGACCAATGCCGAACAGGCCCTGGGTGCGCGCCTGGCGGATCGTCAGCATATGGCCGCACGCTTCGAGGCCCTGGCCGAAGTGCTGAACCTCGACGAGCCACCGCAGCGCCTGGAGTGTTACGACATCAGTCACTCCAGTGGTGAAGCGACGGTCGCGTCCTGCGTGGTATTCGGCCCGGAAGGCCCGATCAAATCCGATTATCGCCGTTACAATATCGAAGGCGTTACGGCCGGCGACGATTACGCGGCGATGCACCAGGCGCTGACCCGGCGTTTCAGCAAGATCAAGGATGGCGAGGGCAAGTTGCCGGACATCCTCCTGGTGGACGGTGGCAAGGGCCAGTTGTCCATGGCGCGCGATGTGCTCGATGAGCTGTCGGTGCCGGACCTGATCCTGCTCGGCGTGGCCAAGGGGGCGACGCGCAAGGCCGGTTTCGAGACCTTGTACCTTAACGACGCGGCCCATGAATTCACCTTGAAAGGTGATTCGCCGGCCCTGCATTTGATCCAGCAGATCCGCGACGAAGCCCACCGTTTTGCTATTACCGGGCATCGGGCGCGGCGCGGCAAGACCCGCCGAACCTCAACCCTGGAAGGGGTGGCGGGGGTGGGGCCGAAGCGTCGCCGTGAACTATTGAAACATTTTGGTGGATTGCAGGAGCTGTCCCGTGCCAGCATCGACGAGATCGCCAAAGCACCCGGGATCAGTAAAAAGCTCGCTGAGTCGATTTATGCAAGCCTGCACAGCGAGTAGAATGCCTTTCAACCTCGTAGCCAGTTGTGCCGATGAATATCCCTAATCTGATCACCGTTCTACGCGTCGTACTCATTCCGATTTTCATTTTGCTGTTTTACCTGCCTTACCAGTGGAGTTACACGGCGGCCAGTTCGGTGTTTGCCTTTGCGGCGGCGACGGATTGGCTGGACGGCTACCTGGCCCGTCGCCTGGAGCAGAGCACGCCGTTCGGCGCGTTTCTCGACCCGGTAGCGGACAAGCTGATGGTGGCCGTGGCGCTGGTCTTGCTGGTGCAGGAGCATGGCAACCTGTGGTTGACCTTGCCGGCGGCGGTGATCATCGGTCGTGAGATCGTGGTTTCGGCCCTGCGCGAGTGGATGGCTGAAATCGGGGAGCGGGCGCAGGTCGCCGTTTCCAACATGGGCAAATGGAAAACCGCGGCGCAGATGCTGGCGTTGGTGATCCTGCTGGCCAACCCCTCGGACTTCAGCTTCTGGGTGCTGGTGGGCTATGCCTTGCTGATGGCGGCGGCGGTGCTGACCCTGTGGTCGATGCTGCAGTATCTGCGGGCGGCGTGGCCGCATTTGAAGTTCAATTCGGAAAATCCTGAAAAGAAATAAAACTATTTTGAATCAAGGGGTTGACGGGGTGCGTAGATTCTATAGAATGCGCATCACCAAGACGCGGGAATAGCTCAGTTGGTAGAGCACGACCTTGCCAAGGTCGGGGTCGCGAGTTCGAGTCTCGTTTCCCGCTCCAAATATAGCGCCGCAGAGTTCCATTGAATTCTGCAGGCGATTGAAAACAGGACCTTCGGGTCCTTTTTTCGTTCCGGCGGGTACCCTGAAATCCAGCGCCATAATGAACAGCTCAATGCTCGTTGACTGCCAGTTGCTAGGATAGAACAGTTCCGTTTTCAGCCGGCCGAAGCAGCCTTCACAAGCCGCTTTGTCAGGCGAGCATCCCTTGCGCGACATCGAATGATGTCAGTTCTGCATTCGGGCTCGATGATAGAAATTAGAGCTTCGGGCCAAGCCCAGCGCTTCAAACGGCTCTGACAAGGAGTTAGGGCATCAGCCCGCAATGTCTTCTCACGATTGGTCAGGACTTGCCGGTCGATGCCCGTATCTTTTTTATGAGTTCATTCGCCTTCATCAACAGGTCGTACTCAAGCTGTAGACGGCGCACGTTGAACCGAAGAGATCCAAGTTTCCGTTCCAACTCTTTTCGTTCCGATGACGATGGAGTTTCTTGGAGGGCTATTGTGCTCCGAACCGCACAAGCATTCGTTGCCCCACGCGCAGCGACGCCGGAGGGGGCTGGTCGAGTGCCAATATGCATTCAACCATGCGCATATTGGCTCGTACCAATGGGTCGTCTTCGAGTGTGCTGTTACCCAATACCGCGCTGATGCGTACTACATGGGCGGAAAGGGGCGGTAAACCGTTGTCGCTGTCATTCGACACGTAGGCCTTCATCCCTGGGGTCACAACACCGGTAAAGGATTCATTCAGCTCGGCGCGCACGATGCGTGCTTCATTTGGTAGCAATATGAAGGACGGCCCCGATTGTGGAGAGACTGTAGCGCCAGGCTGGATCAGGCGCCGGACCACCTCGGCTTCGAACGGTGCATAAAGGCTGCGTTGCGCTAGTTCATAGTTCGCGGTGGTGAGTTTTCTTGCTGCCATTTCAGCTTCGCCATGGTTCTTTTCAATGTCGTCGCGCAACTGCTCGGCAGCCTCCCGGGCGTCATCGGCGCTCTGGATGTCACCAGCGCCCGCAGTAGCAGCCGCCATCAGGCGTTTGGCTTTCTCGTCGGCAAACTTGAAGCGTCTTTCCAATTGCCTGTTTTGATCCTTTACTCGCTGTTGCTCGGCCTGTGCCGTGTGCACGGCCAGGCGTGAGAGTTCGCTGTCCAATGAGGCCAGCAACTGACCTCTCTTGACGTGGTCGCCTTCTTTGACCTTGATATCGATAACCACACCGTCGCGGGTGACACCCAGTTTGAGCAATCCTCCTTCCACATCAATACGTCCACGGGCAACAGCCAGATAGGTGGGGTTCAAGACCGCCGCCTTCGGCGGTGCTTCGTCCCGCGGGCAGCCGGTCAAAAAGAAAAGTGCGCTAGTCAGAACCAGCCATGGGCCAAGTGAATGCGAGTTCATAAAGAGTGTTCCTGGGGGCCGGTAACGTTGGCCGGTCGAAGGGAAGGGGAGTGATCGCTCAAGATGCGGCCGTCTTCTATGGTCAAGACACGGTCCGTATGGCTGACCAGGCGCGGGTCGTGGCTGACACACAGCACGGTCGTACCGCGTACACGGGCAATGCGGTGCAATATGTCGATCACGATTTGGCCGTTGGCGGAGTCCAGGGCGCTGGTTGGTTCGTCGGCGAACAACAATTCGGGCGTTTTGGCTACGGCGCGAGCGATGGCGACACGCTGCTTTTCGCCGCCGGACAGCTCGGCCGGACGCAACCTCATGCGCGGTCCCAGTCCGACTTCTTCTAGTGCCTCAATGGCGCGCCTTTGCACTTCCTTTTGTGGGAGTCCGAGATAGCTCAGAGGCAGTTCGACCTGTTGCAATGCACTCAGGGCCGGAAACAGATTGAAACCCTGGAATACAAAGCCCGTGTGATGGAGGCGAAAGCGCTCCAGTGCCCGTGCGTCGAGCCCTGCCAGATCTTGTCCCAACGCCATGACCCGGCCTTGATCGGGACGCTGCAAGCCGCTGAGAATGGCCAGCAGGGTGCTTTTCCCGCAACCAGAGGGCCCCGAGATCAATGTCAGCTCGCCCGGCCGTACTGACAGGGTGAGTTCATGCAGCACGCTGGTGGCGACCCGCCCTGACGCAAACGACTTACTGATACCCTTGGCCTGAAGCGTGAAGGGGGTTACCGATATCTGGTTTTTCATGGACTGTGTTATCTCAAAAGACTCGCCGGGTCGGCGTGGCGTAAGGAGCGGATGGCGGCCAGGCCGGAGACCAGCGCCAGGGCCAAGCTCAAGAGCAGGCAAGTCCCGGCCGCAACAGGTGAAAGTTCCACTGGCACGTTGAAGTGCCCCGCAAGCGCGAAGAGCGCGCCAGCCAGGATGCTGCTGCCCAGCAGTCCCAGCGCCCCGACCCAGAGCGCCTGCTCCATCACCACTTTGCGCAGAGCATTCACGCCGACGCCAAGGGCGTTCAAGGTCGCGTATTCGCGGATTGAACCAATGACCGCGGCCACCAGGGTCTGGCTGGTAATCACCGCGCCCACCAGGAACACAATCGCCGCCAGAAACAATACGCCGGCTCCGGCCCCGGTATCGAACATCCAATACATCTGCGAGCGGTAAGCGAATTGTTTTGCTGTCCACACCGCGTAGTTGCCAAACGCTGGCGCGCCGTTAAGGCGATTGGCAACGGTATCTGCCTGGCTTGGGTCGCGCACCTTGGCCACGAGGTAGGTGATTCGGTCGACGGCGGCGGAGGGATCGAGTTGCTGGGCCGTGGCCAGTGACGCCACGACGTTTACCCCGCCCAGTGCCCGCAACCCGCTAGTGATACCCACTACGCGCACCCGACGACCGTTGATGGTGGCTGCGTCTCCGAGGTTAACCCCCAGGTTACCCAGGTCGGCCCGGTCGACGATCACGGCACCGGGCTCGTTCAGACGTGCACGCAGCGTAGCCGGCAGTACGCGTTCAAACATCAAGCCTTGCGGCCCGGCCTCGATGCCGGAGACAAATACCGAGACGCCTCCTGTATCACGTGTGCCACGCCAATCGGCGTCCACCCAGCGGAACGGCTCCACCCTGAGTACATCGGGATCCATCCGCAACCGCATCTCCACATCTGAATCGATCGGCCTTCCCAGGTTGACGCTTTGGGTGCCGGGATAACCCACCCAGAGATCGGCTCTAGAGCCGGTGATGTACACGCTGGCACTACCGAAGATCCCCAGTACCAGGGCGGCCTGGAGCAATTGCAGCAAACCGGCGAAGCCCACGGCAATCATCGCGGGTAGGAAGCGGCGCCACTCATGGATCAAGGTTTGACGGGCGAGTGCAACCATCAGTCAGCATCCTTCAGGGGGGCTACCGGCAACGGCGCGCCGCCGAGCGCCTTGTACAGCGCTACATAGGCGATATTGCGCTCGGTACTGGCCCTGTCGGTCCGTTGTTGGGCGCGCAGTTTTTCCACCTGGGCACTTGCCAAATCCAGGTTGCTCAGCAGTCCCGCTCGGGACCGCTGTTGCAATGCATCCAGGCGCGCCTGCGTGGCGGCATAGGCCTGGCGGGATGATTGCTCGCGCAAACGCAGTTGCTCCAAGTCGCTCATGGCGATTTCGGCTTCGGCGACGCCCTGCAATACCGATTGCCGATAAGCCAGTACCGCGGCTTGCATTTGATGGTCCTTGGCTCGCGCATTGGCCACACGCAGGCCCCAGTCGAACAATGGGATACTGATCCCCGGTCCGACCGAGAAGATGCTGTTGCCGGAGGGAGTCCGCTTGCGATTGCTGGCAATGTTCAGCGACCACTGCAGTGATGTGCCGAAGTTGATGTGCGGATAAATATCAGCCTGGCTCATGCCCAGCTCTCCGGCTGCGATAATGACCTCGGCTTCGGCGCTGGCAATTTCAGGGCGCGTACGCAGCAGGTCTGTCGGTACGCTGCTGAGTTGCCATTGGCCAAGCTTGGGTTGCAGCCCTGGTTGCAGCCAAAGAGGTTCCGGGCCAGTCTGGCCCGACAGTAATGCTAACTGTTGCGCGTTGCGGCTTATCAACTGGCGCGGCTTGGCCAGAGCCATCTCGGCCTGCGCCAGTTCGGCCCGGGCGCCATCAACGTCCGAGAGTGGCGCCAATTTTAAATGCTCGCGAACGAGTACCAGCTTTAGTTTTTCACGCTGAATGTCGCGGACTGTTGCCAGGGTACGTTCCATTTGTTGCGCAGACCGCAGCTCGATCCAACACCGAGTGACCTCTGCGACCAACGACACCTGGACGGTGCGCAAGTCGGCTTCTACCAGCGCCTGGTTTCCCTGGGCGAGGCGATTGGCACTCTGTTTTGCACCAAACAATGGAAGCTCCCACAATGCATCGAACCCGATCAGGAAGTACGAAGTGCTGGTATCGGGGCTGACGGAATCTCGGGTCTTTATGCCCAGCGTGGGCCGGAAAGGCGACTGGGCATGCTGGCTCAGTCCCCGTGTTGCACGCAGGCGTTCCGTTGCTTGAGCCACGTTCAGGTTGTTGCGCAGCGCCTGATCGACCAGAGCATCCAGCTTTGGGTCATTGAAGGCGTGCCACCATTGATTAAAGTCTGGTCGCAGTGGCAAAGCATCGGACGGCATGTTGCGCCAACTGTAGGGGGTCGGGGCTTTCAACGCCGGCAATGGGGCGACCGAACAGCCGGCCAACACCGACACCACCAGCGATAGAGTACACAGAGTTCGATAGGACTCCGGTCTGATAAGATGTTTAATCGTAGTCACCTACATGTGCAGATGTTGCTGTTTCGGAAGGTGTGATCGTGTTGACTGGATATGGTTGTTCCGGCACTGATCAATACGCCAGTCAATGGGGCGGTAATCAATCCGTAAAAATATGCATCCGTGGTCCTGGTGAGTGAAATGCCGAGGTCGTACAGTGTCCGTTTCTCGCGATCTGAAAATATTTAAATTATCAAAGCGATGCGAGGGGATTCATTCAAGTAAATTTCACGTCGTTGACGTTTGTCCGGTGGCCCTTTTTTATATTAAACCGCAGCTATTGAAAACAAGGCGGTGTCCACGCGAAGCGAGTAAGGAAAAGTGTCGGTATTGCTTTTTCCTAAAGCGTCTCAATACAGCGATGCACACGGTGATCACTTTTTTGATTAGGCTGGCCAGCTGAGTTCGAACAGTGTTCCCCTGTTTGCCACGCTGCGACAGATAATGGTTCCTCCATGGGCAAGGGCGATGGCTCGCACGACAGCCAGACCTAACCCGCTTCCACCCTGGGCCCTGGACCGAGAGTTTTCACCGCGCTGGAACGCTTCAAAAATATGCTTGGCGAGTTTTTCATCAATGCCAGGGCCTTCATCTTTGACTCTCAGGTAATTGATTTCATTTTTGCTACTAAGCTGCACGATGACATTTCCCGGTGTGGCATGCCGTCGAATATTATCCAAGAGTGCCAATAACGCTTGCCGAATCCTCGCCGGGTCACAGCGCAAAGGCCGTCTTTGCAGATCCAGTTGTAGAGCAAATCCAGCAGACTGCAGAGTGGGCTCGAATAACTGCGCATCGGCCTCGATCTCAGTGGCCAGATCCGATTCCTGCAGGGTAAGTTCGAGGTGTCCGCCGTCCGCCAAACCAACCACCCGAAGATCTTCGATCAATCGGGTCAATCCTTCGACTTGAGTCAGCAAACTATAGAACTGCGAGGTGTCCGGTTCGAATACGCCTTCAGCCAAGCCCTGTAAACGTCCACGCAAGATGGTCAGGGGAGTGCGTAGTTCGTGTGCAATCGCCGCATTCCAAAAAGCCTGTTCTTCTGCCATGCGCTTCAATCGTTTAGCCATGCTATTAAAATCGTCCACTAATAAGGCGGCTTCTCCCAGCGACTGGTCGCCGGCCACCGCTCGAGCATCAAGGTCGCCATCGGCCAACTTTCGAAGACTACCGGCCACGGAGTTCAGGGGCATTAAAATTCGCCGAGATAACTTTATCGCCGCGATGGCCCCCACGCCCAAACTGACACCGGTGGTCAATATCATCCATGCCCACTCGATCTTTGTCGGTAACCACTCGTCCAGCTCCGCACTGGTAGGAGGCCAGAGCGTCCATAGCAACGCATAAAAAACATAGGAGCCCACTATGGCCAAGGCTATGACGCAGAGCACCACGGCAGACATGGACAAAACAATCTGCCGGCTCAAGCCATTAGGCATCCTCATTCGATACTCCCGAATCGGTAGCCAACGCCTCGAATACTCGCAGGCACACCCTGTAGTCCCAGGTCTTCGATCTTTCTGCGTAACTTGCTGAGATGGCTGTCGACTGTCCGCTCCAAGCTCTCACTATCCGGTGAACAGGCGGCCAGCAATTCTGCCCGGCTGAATACTCTCTTGGGCGATTTTGCCAACTGAGCCAGTAACTTGAACTCCGTTACCGTCAAGGAAAGCGGGAATTTTTCAGCGCCGATGCACACCACGACTTCATGACTTTCGATGTCGATTTCAAATGCATCCACGCGCAACACATTACGACAGGCGCTGTAGCCATAATTGCTCGATCGTCGCAAAACCGCCTGGGTCCGTGCGACTACTTCGGCCGGGTTGAACGGTTTGACAATGTAATCGTCGGCACCGATACGCAGGCCCATCAGTTTGTCCATGTCCTGGTCCTGTGCCGTCAGCATGATCACCGGAGTGTTGCCCCGGTGTCGAACCTCGGCGAGCACCATCCAGCCGTCCAAATTCGGCATCAGCACATCCAGCAGCATGAGATCCGGCTTGAGTGTCTGATGCATTTCAAGGGCGCGACGACCGTCAAGGGCGTGGGCCGTTCGAAAGCCGGCGCGTTTCAAATAGGCCGTCAGAATATCCGCGATTTCAGGCTCGTCTTCCGCGATCAGTACAAGCGCCTTGGACTCTCTGGCACTGTCAATTCGGGGCGCCGATGCCGCGGGGAAGTCGCTCATGTCGTACTCTGTCAATGTGTTGTGGGCTTTCTTGTGCATATTCCCACGGTTATCTATCTTGTCCATGATCAAAGATCGAATCTTGGATCACAGAAGCTATGTCTTGCCGATTTTGGCCTTCGCATACCGATGTGGAGGAGTCGAAGGGGCTTCATAACCGCCGACAGAGCGCGCTCCATTGGGTTGAATTGTCTATAAGAAGGGTGGAGAGATATGGGAGGTTCTGTGGAGGAATGATGGAGAGCCGAAATATTTATTTTGGTTTTTCCCATCGTGGCAGCGGCTCATCGCTGTCAAAATAACGAGTATCGATCAGAAGCGGCTCGTAACTGGGGTGGAAGGCATCCAGTAGATTGCGTAGACGCAGTCATATCCTCAGAATGATTTTTTTCGTGACGATATTACAACTCGGTCACTGGTTGTCAGCCGCCTTTGAGGTGAGTAAGCTGTTTGCATGAACCAGCCAATACCAGCACCCAGCGTCCGTGGTCCAGTGGACCATGAGATCCGAGACCAGATTGTCGCGGCGGCCAACGAACATTTCAGTCAATATGGTTACGGCAAGACCACTGTGTCCGACCTGGCCAAGGCCATCGGGTTTTCCAAGGCTTACATCTACAAGTTTTTTGATTCCAAGCAGGCGATCGGCGAAGCCATTTGCAAAAATTGTCTGACGCAAATCGTTGCCGCCGTGGAGAAGGCCATCAATGTCGATGGTATTTCGCCAACGGAGCGCTTTAGACGTTTGGTCAAGACCCTGGTGGCCACGGGCGCGGACTTGTTCTTCAATGACCGAAAGCTCTACGACATTGCCGCGTTTTCTGCCTCGGAGCGCTGGCCAAGCTCGGAGGTCTATGACGCACAAATCAAAGGCTTTGTGTTGCAAATCGTACGGGAGGGGCGAGAACTCGGTGAGTTCGAGCGCAGAACGCCACTGGACGAGACGGTAGATGCGATACATCTGGCACTACGGCCTTTCGTCAATCCGTTGCTGTTGCAGTACAACCTCGATCTCATCGAGGACGCCCCCACGCTCACCTCCAACCTCATCTTGCGTAGCCTCATGCCCTGAGCTTCGGCTGAGGGCTGCATATCCTTCCAATGTAACGACGCGTTGCCCCCTCTGCGATTCCCCCCCTCAATGAAAGGTATTCATTTGCCTGAATTGTGACTATTGACACAAATGGTCACATGAATAAGTATGGCGCTTCCGTTCTTGAGAGATCGCCATGATTCGGAGCCGCTGCAGGCCTCCGTTTTTCTCCGGTCAGGTCTTTACCCGCTCCATCCAGCCATTTCAGCTGCTGTTCGAAGGGTTCTAATAATGAAAAAAATATTGCTCAGGACCCCACTAGGCCTCGCGGTTGCGCTCGCAACTTCTCATGTGCTTGCGAGCGGTTTCGCTCTGAATGAACAAAGCATCAGCGGGATGGGAACCGGGTTTGCCGGTCGCTCGTCCTCTGCTGAAGATGCGAGCACCGTTTATGGTAATCCGGCGGGCATGTCTCGCTTGAAGAGGGAGCAGGTCAGTTTGGGGGTGGCGACGCTTTTCGCGAAGTCCGAGATAAGCCAAACCCGCAGCACATTCGGAGGCCAGGAAGATGGCGACATGGTGCCCACGACTGCGGTACCTATGGGTTACTACGTCAAACCTATTGATGAGCACTGGGCGTTCGGCGTTGGGTTTTATGTGCCTTTCGGCCTGATTACCGATTATGGCAGCGGCTTTGCCGGGCGTTACTACGCTAACAAAAGCGAGATCACGACACTTACGTTCCAGCCCACCGTCAGCTATGCCTTTAACGACAAAGTTTCGATCGGGTTCGGCCCCACCATCAATCGTATCAGCGGCGAGTTGTCCGGGATGGTGCCCAATCCGCTCAGTCCTGGTCGCAACGACGGAAAACTCAAAAGCACCGGCGACGATACGGCCCTCGGTTTCAACGCCGGCATTCTGGTGCAGGCTACAGATCGAACTCGCCTCGGATTGACCTACCATTCCAAGGTGAGTTACCACCTGGATGCCAAGACCAAGGTCACCAACGGCATCTTTGGCGTGTTGGGGGTTAGTGGCCGCAGCTATGACGCTTCGCTGGATGTGGATACGCCGGAGTCAGTGGACTTCTCGGTAACTCATCAGCTCAGTAATGACTGGACTCTGTACCTGGGGAGCACCTGGACCCGCTGGAGTCGCTTCAAGGAGTTAACCATCGAGAACAAGGGTTTACCGCCTTCATTAAGCGGCTCGCTGGGCACTGTTACCGAAGAACAGAACTGGCATGATACGTGGGCTCACGCTATCGGTACGGCGTACCAACTGAACGAGCATTGGGTGCTTCGTGCAGGCTTGTCAGTCGACCAGTCGCCCACCAACAACACCAATCGTGGACCACGTATTCCAACGGGTGACCGAACGGTTATCAGCTTCGGTGCTGGCTGGACTCCGGTGGACAATGTCACAGTCGATGTCGCTTATTCCTATCTGTGGGAAGAGAGCGTGCGGGTCAACGATACTTCGGCAACCCAGGGAGCCTACAGCGCCAAGTACAAAAACAGTGCGAGTGGTTTCGGGACTTCAGTCAGCTATCGCTTCTGACCGAGTCCCGCTTTAGCGGCCGGGAGTGTAGGCTGACTCCCGGCTTTTAGAGCATTTCGCCGTGTTTTCAGGCGCCCATGATGCGTGCCATGAGACCTTGGTGGAACCGACGCGGCGTGGCCCAGGTCAGGACGGTCATAGCCTTGTTGCCAAAGCCCGGCACGACACTCAATCGTCCGGCTTGCAGCGCTCGAATGCCTGCGCGGACCACGGGTTGTGGCTGCATCATGATCATTTTCAAGGCTGGCGTAATCGTTTGCCTGGCGCTTTGTGCAAAACCGGTATCCGACATCCCCGGACAGAGTGCCGTCACGATGACGCCGTCGCTTTTGAGTTCACGATGCAACGCATCAGAGAAGCGCAGCACGTAGGCTTTAGCGGCAGAGTAAACGGCAAAATTCTTCACGCCTTGAAAAGACAGCAGGCTGGCGACCATCAGGATGTGTCCACGCTTGCGGGCTCGCATGTCTAGCGCGAAGACGTGAGTCAGGGCCGTCAGACTGGCGATATCCAGATCGATCATGGCCAGGGAGCGATCCAGGGACTGATCCAGAAAAGGCCCTTGCAATCCATGTCCCGCATTGTTGATGAGCACATCGACCACTATTTTGCGCTCGCTCAGCCGCTGATGCAGTTCGATGACCGCGGGGATCGACGACAGGTCTACTTGCTCGACGATCACATCGATGGCGAAACGCTGGCGCAACTGCGCTGATAACGCTTCGAGCTTATCCAGTCTGCGTGCTACCAGGACAAGCGATTTCCCCTGCGCGGCATATTGTCGGGCAAACTCCTCGCCAAATCCGCTTGAAGCGCCTGTGATGAGTACCCAGGAATGTTCGTTTGGTTTCATATCGATGATCTCGGGTTGTTGAGCCAATAGAGGAGGGGGTATGAAGAACTGCCGGGGCTGATCAACTCAGCGACTGGCCACTGGTTTGGTTTCTGGCGGTTGCCAGCCACCCCCCAGGGCCCTGAATGCAGCGACCGCCGCCCGTGCCGATTCCGTTCGCGCTTGCGCCCTGGCATCTGAGGCTTGCAGCAGTGTCTCGTCGGCAGTCAGAACATCGATCAGGCTGGCCGTGCCTTTCTGATAGGCAATGAACGACGACTGCTGAGCCTGTGCCAACGACGCTTCGCCCCGGGTGAGGGTGGTTGTCTGGGCCTCTCGATTCACCAGTGCGGAGAATGCGTTCTCAACGTCCTCGGTGGCGCGCAGTACGGACTGGCGATATGCGGCGAGGGCTTCGGCTTCCTGTCCCTTGGCTTGATCGATTTGGGCGTTGATGCGGCCAAAGTCGAAGAGTCTCCAGCGCAGACCTAATGTGCCCGCCGACTGGCTGGCGCCGTTGCTGAAAAGATTGCCGCCGGATAGGGAGGTGGCGCTGCCCAGCAATGCGCTGAGGGAGAATTTGGGGTAGTACTCGGCAACTGCCTCTGCGATGCGCGCATTGGAGGCCGCGAGGCGGCGTTCGGCCACGATGAGGTCTGGCCTGCGGCGCAGCAAATCGGCCGGTGTTCCTGTGCCCTTTATCTGCGGCGCGAGAGGAATGTTTCCCGCGTTTGCCAGTTGCGTGCGATGAGTGCCGGGCGGGGTGCCTAACATGATATCCAATGCATTCATTGCGGCATCCAGGCCAGTCTGCAGAGCCGGCACTGTCGCTTGGACCTGGGCCAGCGTGCCCTCGGTCTGGCGAACCTGATAGCTGGCGGCGAGGCCCTTGCTGTAGAGCAGTTGGACCTTCTCCAGCAGTTCCTGCTGCGTTTTGACCTGTTGGTTCGCAATGTTCAGGCGGGCCTGCAATCCTCGGACGGTGATGTAGATATCGGCGGTCTGCGCCGAAACCGCCAGCCTTGTGGCTGCGGCGCCCGCCTCGGAAGCTTGGTACTCGGCCAATGCTGCTTCGCGTCCACGACGCAGGCCACCAAAGAGGTCCACCTCCCAGCTGGCACCGAGGTTGAGTTCGTAAGCACTTCCGTACCGATCATAGCCAGGCGTTGAATTCAGCACCTGGCCGAGCGGGGTTTCGACTGATTGGTGGGCGCGCGCAGCCTGGCCGCTGATATTGCCCGAGGGTAGTAAAGCGGCATTGGCCGAACCCAGGCCCGCCCGCGCCTGCGCGACTCGCGCCGAGGCCTGCGCCAGGTCCAGGTTCTGCTCGAGTGCCTTGGCGACGAACTCGGTCAGCGCCGGATCATCAAAGCCTTCCCACCAGTCCACGAGACTGGCGGGCATCGCCGCGGGCCGCTGTTCGACAAGGGGCTGACCCAGGAAACGGTCCGGAAGCGGAGCGTCCGGACGGTGGTAGTCCGGACCGACCGCGCAACCTGCCATCAAGCTGGCGCTCACCAAAAGAGCTACGGGGCGGAAAGAAGGCATTGAGATTCCTTGAGTCGAAAATGATTTGTGACTATATTTCATAATGGTCACTCGTTGTCAATTGACGCTCATGGGCTAAATAATCTGGAGGGGATACAGAAGGCGTCGGTGCATATAGCCGCGTTGATGTTGCGCAGTTTGGCACCCTGAATGTGACCATTGACAGTAATGGTTACTAGTCTGAGAATGTGGCTCCTGTCCTATTCCATTCAGTAAGGGTACCTATGCACCGGCTTCGACCTATCACCATTGCCGCTTGCTTGTTGCCTCTCGTCCTGGCGGCGTGTGGCGATTCATCCACCGCCCAAGATCCGCGCACGCTTGCGCCCCTGGTCAGGGTCTCTGAGGTTCAGGGTTCGTCCGACACCGCGCGATCTTTCACCGGTGTCGTGGCGGCTCGCGTCCAGAGTGATCTGGGGTTCCGGGTGTCAGGCAAGGTACTTGAGCGTCTGGTCGATACCGGTCAGGCGGTCAAGCGTGGTCAGCCGCTCATGCGTCTCGACCCCATCGACTTGGGGTTGCAAGCACGAGCGCAGCAGGAAACGGTCGCTGCCGCCAAAGCCCGAGCCAAACAGACCGCGGATGACGAGGCTCGCTATCGCGACCTGGTTGCCGCCGGTGCCATTTCCGCCTCGAGCTACGACCAGATCAAAGCCGCAGCCGATACCGCGAAGGCGCAACTGAGCGCCGCGCAAGCCCAGGCTGACGTGGCCCGTAATGCGTCGGGCTATGCCGTGCTGCTCGCGGACGCCGACGGTGTTGTGATGGAGACGTTCGCCGAGCCAGGGCAGGTGGTCAGCCCTGGGCAAATCGTGATTCGACTGGCGCGGGCCGGGCAGCGCGAAGCCATCGTGCAGTTGCCAGAGACGTTGCGTCCGGCCACCGGGTCCACCGAGCAGGCGACGCTTTATGGCAACACCTCGGGGGCGGTCACTGCGAAGCTGAGGCTGCTTTCCGACTCGGCGGATCGTGTGACGCGCACCTTTGAGGCGCGGTATGTATTGGAGGGCGCGCTGGCCAATGCGCCGCTGGGTTCGACCGTCACCCTTCGGATCGCCGAAGGCTCTGCGCAAGGGCCGGTCCTGCAAGTTCCTATCGCTGCCGTCTATGACCCGGGCAAGGGAACGGGTGTGTGGGTCATTGCCGGCGAACCGGCGAAAGTCAGCTGGCGACCTGTTCAGGTCCTGGGCTTGAGCGACGACGCCGCCCGAATAGCCGGTGATCTCAAGGTTGGCGAGCGTATTGTCGGGCTGGGCGCGCATCTACTGCGCGATGGCGAGGAAGTGCGGCTGACCCAACAGGGTGATGTGAAGGTTGCCGGGGGCCGTCAATGAGCCTCAATTTATCGGCGCTCGCCGTTCGCGAGCGTTCTATCACGGTGTTTCTGATCTTCCTGATTGCCGTCGCGGGTACGCTGGCGTTCTTCCAGCTGGGGCGTGCGGAGGACCCGCCGTTCACAGTCAAGCAATTGACCGTCATCACTGCCTGGCCGGGCGCGACGGCCCAGGAGATGCAGGATCAGGTCGCAGAACCCTTGGAAAAGCGCCTGCAAGAATTGAAATGGTACGACCGCACGGAAACCTACACCCGTCCGGGACTGGCTTTCACCATGGTGTCGTTGGTCGATCGCACGCCGCCTTCGCAAGTACAGGAGGAGTTCTATCAGGCGCGCAAGAAACTCGACGATGAGGCCGCGAGACTGCCGGCGGGCGTTATCGGGCCGATGGTCAACGACGAGTTTTCCGATGTGACATTCGCGCTGTTCGCCCTCAAAGCCAAAGGCGAACCGCAGCGTCTATTGGTGCGTGATGCTGAGTCGTTGCGCCAGCGCCTGTTGCACGTGGCGGGCGTGAAAAAGGTCAACATCATCGGCGAGCAGGCCGAACGCATCTTTGTTTCCTTCTCCCATGACCGGCTGGCCACCTTGGGGGTCTCGCCCCAGGATATCTTCGCCGCGCTGAACAGCCAGAACCTGCTCACGCCCGCTGGCTCGATCGAAACCAAAGGGCCACAGGTCGTCCTGCGGGTGGACGGCGCCTTCGATAAATTGGCGAACATTCGTGACACCCCCCTTGCGATTCAAGGTCGCACGCTCAAGCTCTCGGACGTCGCGACAGTCGAGCGCGGATATGAAGATCCGGCCACCTTCCTGGTGCGCAATAACGGCGAAGAGGCGCTGTTGCTGGGTGTCGTGATGCGTGAAGGCTGGAACGGCCTGGACCTGGGCAAGGCCCTGGACGCGGAAACGGCCAAGATCAATGAAGGCATGCCGCTGGGCATGACGCTCACCAAGGTCACCGATCAATCGGTGAATATCGACTCGGCGGTCGGCGAGTTCATGGTCAAGTTCTTCGTCGCGCTGCTGGTGGTGATGCTTGTCTGCTTTCTCAGCATGGGCTGGCGGGTCGGTGTGGTGGTCGCGGCGGCTGTGCCGTTGACGTTGGCCGTGGTGTTTGTAGTGATGGCGGCCACCGGAAAGAACTTCGACCGTATTACCCTCGGTTCGCTGATCCTGGCACTCGGGCTGCTGGTGGACGATGCCATCATCGCGATCGAAATGATGGTGGTGAAAATGGAGGAGGGCTACGACCGGATCAAGGCCTCCGCGTATGCCTGGAGCCATACGGCCGCACCGATGCTGTCCGGTACGCTGGTGACGGCTATCGGCTTTATGCCCAACGGCTTCGCACAATCGACTGCCGGCGAGTACACCAGCAACATGTTCTGGATCGTCGGCATTGCCCTGATTGCTTCCTGGGTGGTCGCCGTGGCCTTTACCCCGTATTTGGGCGTGAAGCTGTTGCCGGACATCAAGAAAGTCGAGGGTGGTCACGGGGCCATCTACAACACCCCTCATTACAACCGCTTTCGCCGGATTCTGACCCGCGTCATCGCCCGTAAATGGTGGGTGGCCGGCACTGTGATCGGTACCTTTGTCGTGGCCATTCTCGGCATGGGCCTGGTCAAGAAACAGTTCTTCCCGACCTCGGACCGTCCAGAGGTGTTGATCGAAGTGCAAATGCCGTATGGCACCTCAATCGAGCAGACTAGCGCCACCACCGCCAAAATTGAGGCGTGGCTGCAAAAGCAGGCTGAGGCAAAAATCGTCACGGCGTATGTCGGGCAAGGTGCGCCACGTTTCTATCTGGCCATGGCGCCGGAACTCCCCGATCCGTCTTTCGCGAAGATTGTGGTGCTGACGGATAGCCAGGAGGCGCGCGAGGTCCTCAAGTTCCGTCTCCGCGAGGCTGCGGCCGAGGGACTTGCCCCAGAGGCGCGTGTCAGGGTGACTCAGCTTGTTTTTGGGCCGTACTCGCCATTCCCTGTTGCCTACCGGGTGATGGGGCCTGACCCGTCGAAATTGCGTGAGATCGCAGACCAGGTCGAGGGTGTCATGCAGGCGAGCCCGCTGATGCGGACCGTCAATACCGACTGGGGGACGCTGACGCCGACGTTGCATTTCAGCCTGGACCAGGATCGCCTGCAGGCGGTAGGCCTGACGTCAAATGCCGTCGCCCAGCAGTTACAGTTCCTGCTCACGGGGGCGCCGATCACGGCGGTTCGCGAGGACATCCGTTCGGTGCAGGTGGTCGGTCGCGCCGCGGGTGATATTCGGCTCGATCCCGCCAAGATAGAAGGTTTTACCCTGGTGGGCGCGGCGGGGCAGCGTATTCCGCTGTCCCAGGTCGGAGAGGTTGATGTGCGCATGGAGGAGCCGATCCTGCGGCGACGTGATCGTACCCCGACCATTACCGTGCGTGGCGACATTGCCGAAGACTTGCAGCCGCCAGACGTATCGAGCGCGATCCTCAAGGAACTGCAACCGATCATTGACACCCTCCCTGACGGCTATCGAATCGAGCAGGCGGGGGCGATCGAGGAGTCGGGAAAGGCGGGCAAAGCGATCGTGCCGCTGGTCCCGATCATGGTCGCCCTGACGCTGCTGATCATCATCGTTCAGGTGCGTTCGATCTCGGCCATGATCATGGTGTTCCTCACTGCGCCGCTTGGGCTGATCGGCGTGGTACCGACCTTGCTGGTTTTCAACCAGCCGTTTGGTATCAACGCCCTGGTCGGCCTGATCGCCCTTTCGGGCATCCTGATGCGCAATACGCTGATCCTGATCGGACAGATCCATCACAACGGACAAGACGGGCTGGTTCCTTTCCATGCGGTGATCGAAGCCACCGTGCAACGGGCCCGTCCGGTATTACTGACGGCATTGGCGGCCATCCTGGCGTTCATCCCTCTGACGCACTCAGTCTTCTGGGGGACGTTGGCCTACACCCTGATCGGCGGCACGTTCGTTGGCACCATCATGACGCTGGTGTTCCTGCCGGCGATGTATTCCATCTGGTTCAAGATCCGTCCCGATAATGAGAGGGGCCAATGATTGATCTCGAAGGTCAAAAACAAATCGTAGTCACGGGCGCCGATGCAATTGTATCGAATCGCTCGTCGACGACACTCGTGCCATGTCTGGGGGACGTGCATTGATCAGCCTATGGCTGCACAGACAATAATTTCCACCAGCAACCGCGGATCCGCCAGTTTCGCCTCGCCACAGGCGCGGGCGGGGGCGTGGCCGGTTGGAACCCAGCTATCCCAGACGGTATTCATGGCTTCGAAGTCGGCCATGTCCGCGAGCCAGATGGTGACTTGCAGCAATTGTTCTCGCGTTGAACCCGCCTCCTTCAGCAAGGCATCAACGCGCGCAAGCGCGTCGCGGGTCTGCTCGGTGACATCGTGCCGGGGGTCACCGACTTGTCCGGCCAGATACAAGGTGTTGCCGTGGATGACGATCTGGCTCATGCGTGGGTTGGTGTGTTTGCGTTCGATGGTTTGCATCAATTGCTCTCCTGCAAAATGGCGGCGCTCAGAAACGTCGCACCGAAAAACGTTCAAGCCATTGTGGCGTTTTGCCGGCAATGCAGTCCGCGACCAACTCTCCGGTCGCGCCAGCGAGGGTCAGGCCCAGGTGTTGGTGGCCGAAGGCGTAGATCAATCGAGGTTCGTTCGGTGAGGGCCCGATGACCGGCAACGAGTCGGGCAGCGACGGCCGGAATCCAAGCCATTTCCGAGCGACAGGTTCTGTCAGTCCCATGACTCGGCGCACATGCCGCTCCAGATAATCAAACCGCTTGGGGTTGGCCGGGTCGTTGATTGAACCGAGCTCGACCGTACCCGCGACTCTTAACCGCCCGGCCATGGGCGTCATGTAGAACGCACTTTCCACCGGGCAGCATGGACGGTTGAGCAGAGGGTCTTGCAGGTCAAACTCAATGTGATAACCGCGCTCGGTATCCAGTGGAATGTGATCGCCGACCTGACGTGCCAGCGCCGCGGACCAGGCGCCGCCACACAGCACCACTCGGTCGGCGCGATAGGACTGGCCTTCGGCGCTGAGCAGATGCAGGCCGTCGCTGTGCCTTTGCAGGCTGGTGATCGTTGCCTGATGCAACGCCCCTTCAGCCACCAGCGGTGCCGCCAGCGCTTCAATGAAGGCACGCGGGTCATCCATATGGGACGACTCGGGAAACAGGATGCCGGCTACCGACTTGCCCGCCAGGGCCGGTTCCAGCTGTTCGACATCGGCAGTGTTCAGTACCTGCTGTGCGATACCCAGCGAGCGGCGCAATTCGATGGCGGCCTGGGCGCCGGCAAAACCTTGCTCGGTACCGTAGGCATAGAGGCAGCCGTTGTGACGCAGATGCTGGTCGGCCTGGGGGCAGTCAGCCAGCAATGGCGCATAACCGCTGTAGGTGTGTTGCAGTATTTTGCTCAGGGCCAGTGTGTTGGCTTCACAGCGCGAGGCGCGACATTCATTGAGAAACCGCAACAGCCAGGGCATCAACCGGGGCAGGCGTGCCCAGTTGATGACGAAGGGCGAGTCCGGCGAAAACAGCAACGACGGGATCGCCTTCAGCAACGATGGCTGGGCAATGGGCATCACGCCGTAGGGCGCGAGGGTGCCGGCATTGCCGTAAGAGGCCCCGGAGGCGATCGCGTCGCGCTCGAGCAACAACACCCGGTAACCCTGGCGACGTAGCCAGAGTGCGCTCGCAACCCCGACGACACCTGCACCGATAACGGCAATTTCGCAATGGACTGGCTGTGTCATGTCCTCAGATCCGGTTGTGCATGTAGAGATGACCCTGGCGCGCCAGTTGGCTGATCACCCCCAGGGCCTTGACCAGATGCTCGCGCGACAGGGCCGCGGAGATATTGATGCGCACGGCTTGCGGCGACAGTTCCGGACGCAGGGTGAAGGCTCCACCGGCCAGTAGCACGACACCGCGGTCCTGGCACAGCCGGGCGAAACGCGAGCCGGTCCAGGGTTCCGGCAGCACCAGCCAGGCATGGGTGCCGGTAGCGCTGTGCTGGAATTCCAGGCCTTCAAGATGAGTCGCCAACAGTGCCTGGCGGATCCGCAATTCTTCGCGCTGCTCCGAGACCAGCTGTTCGGCGTGGCCATCCTCGATCAATTGGGTCGCGATCAGTGCCGTCAGTGGCGAGGTGCTCCAGCAATCGATGCGTTGCATGGCGGCAATGTCTTGCACCAACGGCTGGGGCGCCATGACAAAACCCATGCGCAGCCCGGGGGCGATGCATTTGGAGAGGGCTGAAATATAAATCGTCCGTTCAGGCATCAGTGAGGCGAAGGAGGGCGGCGATTGATCCAGCAGGGGCCGATAGACATCGTCCTCGATCACCAGCAGGTTGGTTTCGCGAATCACCGCGGCCAGTGCCTCGCGGCGCTCGGCATCCAGGGTAATGGCGGTCGGGTTATGGATCGAAGGCACCAGAAACAGCAGCCGTGGCTGATGTTCGGCGCAAGCCAGGCGCAAGGCTTCGGGTGACATGCCGCGCGCGTCGGCGTCGACGCCGACCAGAATCAGGCCCAGCGAGCGGCACAAGGCGTTGATGCCTTGGTAGGTCACGCTGTCGGCCAGCACGGTGTCACCGCTGTTGGTCAGGCTGCGCAGGGTATTGGCGATGCCATGTTGAGCGCCCTCGACGATCAGCATCTGCCCGGCCTCGGCGTGTACGCCGGTGTGGCGTAGCCACTGCGCGGCGGCTTCACGGGCCCAGAGCGGGCCTTCGGACGGGTGATAGTCCTTCATGTCGCTAAAGCGTGGATCGCTGGAGAGACGCGGTAGTAACTGCGCCAGTACCCGATTGAAGCCATCGGTGGCCGGCCGGTTGACGCTGAGGTCCACGGTGCCCGGGTCGTTGCTCGGCGCCGACTGGAACTGTGCGGCCGGATGCCGCGGCAGGGCGACTTGGGTGCCACGCCCCGGCCGGCTTTCGACCAGGCCTTTCTGCTGCAGCACGGCCATGGCCTTGGTCACCGTGGTGATGTTCAGCCCCAGTGCGCTGGCGAACTCGCGATGCGGCGGCAGGCGCTCGCCCGGCTTGAGCTTGCCGTGGCGGATCGCTTCAGCCAGTGAGTCGGCCAATTGGGCGTAAAGGGTTTCCGCTTTGTCACGCTGCAAGGCCGCGCTGGCCTTGAGTTCGTCCAGCAGTTGTTCGAATTGACTCATGGTGCTTTATCCCTGCTTGTCATGCTTGTAGCAAGACAATAAGCAAATTTGTATTGCTTTTTATCCGATACAAGTCCTGTTGACAAGCGAAAAAACCGTGATTAGTGTGTGAGTTGTAATGCTTGTAATGCATAACAATAAGAGAAAATGGCTGTCACTCCCAACGCAGTGGGTATGCACATGGTGATCGACATGTTCCAGCCGGACTCGTCCCGACAACCACCGGCCGTTCAGCTCGTTGCTGGGCGGCACAGAGTATGCAGGAGCCACGGCGGCGGCGCGACCGAGCTGCGAAATGTGGCGGTTGGCGTGGTTGCCCTAAGCTGTGGTGAGCGTGATTACGGGTGTTTTGGGTGATGCAACCCAGGACGATCGAACCATGGATGGCGTTTGAATTGTACGGCTTGTAATGGTCCAGAATAATCATTAACCAATAGGTGATCTATGTCCGACTTCAAATTCGACACCCTGGGACTCTCTCGGCGCGGGCTGCTCAAAGCCGCCGGCTACGGTTCACTGGCGGCCTTGGTGGGCAGTGCGATGACCCCGATGTCCTTCGCCTTCGCCGCTGGGAAACCGATCAAGACCGTACGTCCCGGCTACCTGACGGCCGCGTGTCTCGGCGACATGCCCTTGGGCGCGTTGCGCGAAGGCGTTCCGGTCGGCACCGACCTGGAGTTGCTGAAGATCATTGCCGATCGCCTCGAACTCAAGCTCGATGTACTGACCATGGGCTTCCCGGCGGTTGTCGAAGCCGTCAGGTCGGGACGTGCCGACTGGTTCGGTGGCAATTTCGCCTGGAACCCGATGCGCTCGAAGATCCTGCTGTTGACCGACCCGGTGTTCTACACCGGTGCCTACGTGATCATGCGCGACAGCGAGCCGTTCGAGACGTCTATCACCGTGAACGATGTCAAAGGCCGCACCATCGGTGCCATCACCGGTTATTTCACCATCCCCGACATGAAGAAAATCGACGGTGTGAAAGAGGTCAAGCTCTATGACAACACCGACTCCTGCCTGCGTGACGTGCGGGCCGGGCGCCTGGATTTTGCCGTGCTGGACGCTCCGACCATCGACTACATGATCCTTCAGGACCCCAGCCTCAAGCTCAAACAGATCCCCATGTCCTACGATGAAAAATTCCCCAGCCTGACCGCCAAGTTCGAGGCGATCTGGGGCGTTCATCCGCAGAACCAGGACTTGTTCGATGGCGTGAACCAGGGCCTGCGCTGGCTCAAGAGTACCGATCAGATCAAGCCGGTCCTTGCCAAGTACGGGATCAAGAACCCCGACTACCTTGCGCCTCCCGCCAAGGATCCGCGCATCGGTGTCGACCGGGACGAGAAGGGCAACCTTATCGGGCCGTTCGAGCACCCGCCGCGGGATTTCAGCCAGTCCTTCGCCTGAATCGACGTCACGATCACGCTTGGCCTCATCCACTCACGGACATTACACATGGCTGAATCAACCCCACTGGTGCGGATCGAGGGACTCTACAAGTCCTTCGGTAGCCTGGACGTTCTCAAAGGTATCGACCTCGATGTACAGCAGGGTCAGAAGATTTCGCTTATCGGGCCCAGCGGGTCGGGCAAGACCACCCTGCTGCGCTGCGTCAACTACCTCGAAGAACCGACCCGAGGTGATATTTACATCGATAACGAACTGATCGGCCAGCGTCTGGTGGGCACACGGAAAGTGCCTATGAGCGATAAGGAGCTGGCGCGCATGCGCACCGAGATCGGCATGGTGTTCCAGCGCTTCAACCTGTTTCCGCACCTCTCGGTCCTGGAAAACATCATCCTCGGGCCGCTCAAGGTGCAACAGCGCAGTCGCGCGGAAGCGGTGGAGCTGGCCGAAGACCTGCTGAACAAGGTGGGCATGTTCGCCAAGCGTGATGTCTATCCGGAACAGCTCTCGGGCGGGCAGCAGCAGCGTATTGCGATCGCCCGGGCGCTGGCGATGCGGCCCAAGTTGATGCTGTTCGACGAGGCAACCTCGGCGCTGGACCCGGAACTGGTGGGTGAAGTACTGACCGTCATGCGCAAGCTGGCGGAAGAGGGCATGACGATGATTATCGTGACCCACGAAATGCATTTCGCCGAAAGTGTCTCCGATCAGGTGATCTTCATGGCCGACGGTAACATTGTCGAGCAGGGGCCGCCCCGGCAGATTTTTCGCGAGAGCCAGGTCGAACGCACCCGTTCCTTTATCCGTGCCGTGCAGGAGCATTGATCGATGCTCGATTCGACTGCACTGCACAAAGCCATCGAGATGCTGCCGTACTTTTTGAAGGTGCTGGGCATCGGTGCGCTGACCACTGTCGGCTTGACCGCCGCGGCGTTCGTCGTGGCGACGTTGCTGGGCTTTTGCCTGGCATTGATGCGGCTCTCGCGCAGCCGGGTCTTGAGTTTGCTGGCGAGCCTGTACCTGGAGGTGTTTCGCAACATACCGATCCTGACCCAGCTGTTCATCCTCTACTTCGGGCTGACGTACATCGGCATCACGCTGCCGGCGATCGGGGCGGCGATCATCGGTTTTGGCCTGAACGGTGCGGCGATCCTGTCGGAAGTGTTCCGTTCAAGCATCCGTACGATCGATCGCGGGCAAAGCGAAGCGGCGTTTTCCATCGGCATGACCCGCGCACTGGCGATGCGCATCATCGTATTGCCCCAGGCATTCAAGGTCGCCATTCCGGGGATGGCCAACTTCGCCATCGGCCTGCTCAAGGACACGTCCCTGGCATCGGCGGCGGCGGTGCCGGAGCTGACGTTCAAGGCGCGGATGCTGGTCAGTGAAACCTACCAGACCAATCAGATCTACTTTCTGCTGGCGATCATCTACCTGGTGTTGAGCCTGGTACTTTCCCACTGGGCGGCGCGAACCGAACGGCGACTCAAAGTCGTGAAGGAGAATTGATATGGGTTATGGCGAGTTGTGGGAAGCAACCCATGTCGAGTTGTTGGCTGCGGCCTGGGCCACGCTGCAGTTGGCGTTTGGCGCGCTGGTCATCGGTTTGATCGTCGGCCTGCTGGTGGCGCTGGCGAGACTCTCGAGCAATCGGCCATTGCGCCGTGCGGCGCTGATCTACATCGAGGTGTTTCGCGGCACCCCGGCGCTGGTGCAACTGTTCATCGTCTACTTCAGCCTGACCGAAGTCGGCGTTCAATTCAGCTCTTTCCAGGCGGCCATGATCGGCTTGGGGCTGAACGCGGCGGCTTATCTGTCGGAGATTTACCGTTCGGGCCTGGAGGCGGTGCCCAAGGGGCAGGTGGAAGCGGCGAAGGCGATTGGCATGCCTCATCTCAAGGTGTTGCGCTGGGTTGTGTTGCCCCAGGCCATTCGTATCGTGCTGGCACCCATCGGCAACGTGGCGATCTCGTTGTTGAAGGACACGTCCGTGGCATCGCTGATCGCGGCGCCGGACTTGATGCTGCGGGCCCAGGACTTGAGTAGCGTGTACTTCATGCCGCTGGAGATCTACATCCTCGTGGGCGTGATTTATTTTGCCCTGTGTTACCCGCTATCGCTGGGGGTGCGCTTACTGGAGCGCAAGACGCGGCATTGAGCCAATGGCTTGTCCGGCTTTTATCCGGACAGGCCGCGCTGGATGCGGATACACCCCGCGCAATGGTCAATTTGACGCAAACGGCAGTCGCTCCGCGAACCAGGCCACCGCTTGGAGCTTGAACACTTCGGCCGGTGGCGTTAAAGGGTAGCGCTGATCATAGGCCAGGACGATGCGCTGGGCCGGCAATTCTTCCTGTATCGGGCGACAGACCAGGGGCTGGCCGTCGTAGCTACGGTCGCCGTAGGGGCGGGTGTAGGTCAGCGCCACGCCGAACCCGTTGGCCACCAGGCTGCGTTGGAATTCGAAGCTGTGGGTCCGTTGGACGCTTGCGGGGGAGAGCCCATGGAAGCTGAACAGATCCAGCACATGCTGCCAGCTATGGATCTGATCCGTCACCACCAGGTTGCATTCGCTCAGCGCCGCCAGACTCACCCGGGACTGGTTTGCCAGCGGGTGGTCGGCCGGCAACAGGGCATGGGCGGTCAACTGGCACAGCTCCACGCATTCCATGTGGGCCGGCAACCCGAGATCGTATGTCAGCGCCAACTCCAGGGCGCCTTCGGCAAGGCGCTTGCCCAGGTATTCGAAGCTGCCTTCGCGCATATCGACAGTGACCTGGGGGTAGTCGCGCTGGAGGTGCCGCAGGATCTGCGGCAGGCAGTACGGAGCCAGGTCCGCGTAACAGCCCAGCACCAGTTCCCCGGCAAAGTCGCTGCTATTGCTGCCGATATCCGCAAAGCTCCGTGCTTCGGCCAGGACGCGTTTTGCCTGGGCCATCACCGTGCGGCCGAAGGGGGTGAGGGACACGCCGAGCCCTCGCTGGCGAACAAACAGCGGCTGGCCGAATAGCACCTCGAGTTCGGTAATGGCCGTGGAAATCGAGGGCTGGGAAACGTGCAGCTCTTCGGCCGCCAGCGTGAGATTGCCGTGCTTGGCCGCGGCGAGCGCGTAGCGGAGTTGTCGCAGGGTGAACTTCATAAGTTTTTCTTGGGAGATAAATCAATACTTATTATTTTATCATTGTTGTGTGCCGTGAAATATTTGTCCAGCGCCCACATTTATTTCCTCCTTCAAGGAGTTTCAGGTCATGGCACACAGCGCATTCACCCTTGACGAAAAAGATATCGAAGCCTTCCAGCGCGATGGCGCGGTTTGCCTGCGCGGTATTTTCACTGATTGGATCGAGACGATTGCCACCGGTATCGAACGCAACCTGACGGAGCCTGGCGTTTACGCCAGTCACTACGTGGAGAAGGACGACAAGCCGGGTGGTTTTTTTGATGACTATTGCAACTGGCAGCGGATTCCAGAGTTTCGCGCAACGGTGGAACAGTCGCCTGCCGCCGCTATTGCCGCGGCCGTCATGCGTTCGCGTTCGGCGCAGTTCTTCCATGACCATGTGCTGGTCAAGGAGCCGGGGGCGCAGAAAGCCACGCCCTGGCATCAAGACATCCCCTATTACTTTGTCGAAGGACAGCAGAGCGTCAGTTTCTGGATCCCGGTGGATCCGGTACGCGAGTCGACACTGCGCCTGCTGGCCGGCTCGCACCGCTGGGAAAAAGGCATAAAACCTGTCCACTGGGCCGATCAAAGCGATTTTTACCGGGATGCGGATGGATACCGCGATGCGCCCGATCCAGATAAGGAAGAGGGCCTGCAGATCCTCGAGTGGGAGATGCAGCCCGGCGATGCGGTGCTGTTCGATTTTCGCACCGTGCATGGCGCCAGGGGCAATGCCTCGGCGCAGCGTCGACGGGTGCTGTCGCTGCGTTGGCTGGGCGACGATATCCGTTATTTCGAGCGTCCAGGACGGACCTCTCCACCGTATCCAGGGCATGCGATGCAGACCGGTCAGAGACTGCGCGAAGATTGGTTCCCGACGATACATCAAGGAGTTTGAGCTTCACGTTGAAAACCGATGTTCGCCACTGCGATGGCGAACACTTGCACTGCCATAACCCTGTTCTCTGTGTTGGAGCGTGCGATTGTGAAAATCAAAAAAAACCTTACCGCCACACTGATTTCCCTCGGCCTGTTGGCCGGTAGTGCTGCAAGCCAGGCCGCCAGTTGGTGCGAGTCGGGTAAACCGGTGAAATTCGCCGGGCTCAATTGGGAGAGCGGCATGTTGCTCACCGAGGTGTTGCAGATCGTGCTCAAGGACGGCTACGGCTGTGCAATCGACACCTTGCCGGGCAACTCCATCACCATGGAGAGCGCCTTGGGCAGCAACGACATCCAAGTCTTGTCTGAAGAGTGGGTCGGTCGCAGCGAAGTCTGGAACAAGGCGGCAGCGGCCGGCAGGGTAGTCGGTGTCGGCGCACCGATCGTTGGCGCCACCGAAGGCTGGTACGTGCCACGTTATGTGGTCGAAGGCGACGCCAGGCGCAACCTCAAGTCCAAGGCGCCCGGGCTGAAGAATATCGCCGACCTGGGTCAATACGCTGTGTTGTTCAAGGACCCGGAAGAGCCGAGCAAAGGCCGCTTCTACAACTGCCCGGCCGGCTGGACCTGTGAGCTGGAAAACAGCGAGATGCTGAAAAGCTACGGTCTGGAAGCGAGCTACACGAATTTCCGTCCGGGTACCGGCCCGGCGCTGGATGCCGCCGTGCTGTCGAGCTACAAGCGCGGCGAGCCGATCCTCTTCTACTACTGGTCGCCAACGCCGCTGATGGGGCAGGTCGATCTGGTCAAGCTGGAGGAGAAGCCGGGTGTCGACAAAAAGATCAGCATCCAGGTGGGGCTGTCCAAGGCTTTCCATGACCAGGCACCAGAACTGGTCGCGGTGCTGGAAAAGGTCAATCTGCCGATCGACCTGCTGAACCAGAACCTGGCCCGGATGACCAAGGAGCATATCGATTCTCCCAAGTTGGCGAAGATCTTCTTCAAGGAACACCCTGAGATTTGGCAGGCTTGGGTCAGCGCTGACGCTGCCCGGAAAATCAACGCGGCTCTGTAGGTCGACCCTCTTCCGGCTAGCCGAGAGGCTGGCCGGGAAGCTTGCCACAACCACTTGATCGAGGGTTCCAATGTTTCCCGAGCGTTTCACATTCTCCATCGCCGACTGGGTCAACCGTTGGGTCGATGCACTGGTGACCAACTACGGCGATGTGTTCCGCCAGATCTCCGACACCCTGCTGTGGGCCATCGTCAATCTCGAGGGCCTGCTCCGCGCAACGCCCTGGTGGTTGATGTTGGTGATCGTCGGCGGTATCGCCTGGCACGCCACCCGCAAGCTGGTCACCACCACCGTTATCGTCGGCCTGCTGTTTTTGGTGGGGGCCGTCGGCCTGTGGGACAAGCTGATGCAGACCCTGGCCCTGATGTTGGTGGCGACGCTGATTTCGGTACTGATCGGCATTCCCCTGGGTATTCTCTCGGCGCGCAGCGATCGCCTGCGTTCAGTGCTGATGCCGTTGCTGGACATCATGCAGACCATGCCCAGCTTCGTGTACCTGATTCCGGTGCTGATGCTGTTCGGCCTGGGCAAGGTACCGGCGATTTTCGCCACGGTGATCTACGCCGCACCGCCGCTGATCCGCCTGACCGACCTGGGCATCCGCCAGGTCGACGGCGAGGTGATGGAGGCGATCAACGCCTTTGGCGCCAGCCGCTGGCAGCAGCTGTTCGGCGTGCAACTGCCGTTGGCCCTGCCGAGCATCATGGCCGGGATCAACCAGACCACCATGATGGCCTTGTCGATGGTGGTGATCGCCTCGATGATCGGTGCCCGTGGCTTGGGTGAGGACGTGCTGGTCGGGATTCAAACCCTCAATGTCGGACGCGGCCTGGAAGCGGGCCTGGCGATCGTGATTCTCGCGGTGGTGATCGACCGCATTACCCAGGCCTATGGTCGGCCACGGCATGAGGTGAGCAAATGAGCATGGCATCGATGAACAAGATCGAAGTGAAAAACGTCTTCAAGATCTATGGTGCCCGCGCTGAAGATGCGTTGAACATGATCCGCCGGAAGAAGACCAAGGATCAGGTGCTGGCCGAAACCGGCTGCGTGGTCGGGGTCAATGACCTGTCGCTGTCCATTGGCAGTGGCGAGATCTTTGTGATCATGGGACTGTCCGGTTCGGGGAAGTCGACCCTGGTGCGTCACTTCAACCGCCTGATCGACCCGACCTCCGGCGCGATCCTGGTCAATGGCGAAGACATCATGCAATACAACATGGAGGCCTTGCGCCAATTCCGTCGGCACAAGATCAGCATGGTGTTCCAGAGCTTCGGCCTGCTGCCGCACCACACCGTGCTGGATAACGTCGCCTACGGCCTGAAAGTCCGTGGCGAGAGCACGGCAATGTGCGCCGAGCGTGCGCTGCACTGGATCGCTGCCGTGGGGCTCAAGGGCTACGAAAACAAATACCCGCATCAACTGTCTGGCGGCATGCGTCAGCGGGTCGGTCTGGCTCGGGCCCTGGCCGCCGACACGGATATCATCCTGATGGATGAAGCTTTCAGCGCCCTCGATCCGCTGATCCGCGCCGAGATGCAGGACCAGTTGCTGGAGCTGCAAGAAAGCCTGCAAAAAACCATTGTTTTCATCACCCATGACCTCGACGAGGCCGTGCGCATCGGCAATCACATCGCCATCCTGAAGGACGGCCGGTTGATCCAGGTGGGTACCCCGAAGGAAATTCTCTACTCGCCTGCCGACGAATATGTCGATCGTTTCGTCCAGCGGCGTGTGGTCACTTTATAAAATGATCGACGACTCAGCGCTTATAACCTGGCAGGGCAAAGGAGCGGCCTAGCCAGTCGGTATGACTCGCGGCGGTGCCTGGCAGCATCCCCCTGCAAGCAAGACTATAGCGGCGTCAGCACATTCATCACCGTATCCAGTGCCACGCGCGTATCGTCCAGTTGCACCAGCGACGCATGCCGGGCGCCGAGGGCGTCACGGTTCTTGATCGCGGTGAGGATCGCCTTGTGCCGGGGCAGGCTGAGGCGCTGGATATCGGGGCGGCGGTTGGTGATGCTGATGGACTCGCGCAGCGGCAACGACAGCATGTTGCACATATAGGCGAGCAAGTCATTGCGCGTGGCGTCGGCAATGGCCCGGTGGAAGTCCAGGTCGGCCTGCAGCAGCGCGTCGTGGGTCTGCGCCGTCTCCATGCCCCGGTAGGCATTTTCGATGGTGGTGATGTCTTCGTCGGTCGCGGTGGACGCGGCCATGGCGGCAATTTCCGGTTCGAGAATGCGGCGTACACCCGCCAGGGTGTTGAAAAACTCGCTATGGGGCGTGGACTGCATCAGCCAGGACAGCACGTCGGGGTCGAGCAAGTGCCATTTCACGCGAGGCCGTACCACCGCCCCTACCCGTGGCTTGGAATACACCAGGCCCTTGGCGCTGAGTACGCGGGTCGCCTCACGCAACACCGAGCGGCTGACTTTGTACTCTTCGCAGAGCGTGGCTTCCATGGGCAGTCTTTCTTCCGGCTTGAAGCGTCCGGAAACGATGTGCATGCCCAAATCCTGAACGATTTGGGCATGCATGCTCTTACGCGGCTTGGGCGACTGCTGATCCATAACGAGGAGGTTGCTCTGGCTAAATACCCTGCATCATACCATTGCAATTAGTGGGAATGACGCGGGACTTCCGCCCCACGGCAACCCACCAGGAAATCGAAGTCGCAACCCTGGTCCGCCTGCAGCACATGATCGATATACAGCTGGCGATAGCCGCCGACGAGCAACGGCTGTGGCGGCTTCAGGTCCGCCATGCGCGCGGCCAGCTCGGCATCCGGGATGTCCAGGTGCAGGCGGCCGTTGGCGCAGTCGAGCTCGATCCAGTCGCCTTCGCGAACCGCGGCCAAGGGCCCGCCGGCCGCGGCTTCCGGTGCCACGTGCAAGACCACCGTGCCATAGGCCGTGCCGCTCATGCGCGCATCGGAAATCCGCACCATGTCGGTCACCCCTTGGGCCAGCAGCTTGGCCGGCAAGCCCATGTTGCCGACTTCCGCCATGCCCGGATAACCCTTGGGCCCGCAGTTCTTCATCACCAGGATCGAATGGGCATCGACGTCCAGCTCCGGGTCGTTGATCCGCGCCTTGTACATGTCGAAGTTCTCGAACACCACCGCGCGGCCACGATGCTGCATCAGTTCCGGGCTGGCCGCCGAAGGCTTGAGCACCGCCCCCAGCGGCGCCAGGTTGCCGCGCAGTACGCAGATGCCGCCGTCTGCGCGGATCGGGTTGGCGAGGGTACGGATCACTTCGTCCTGGCCGTAGATCGGCGCGTCTTTGGTGTTGTCGCCAAGGGACCTGCCGTTGACGGTCAGGGCGTTGGGGTGCGGGATCAGGTTGGCTTCACCGAGGCGGCGCAGCACCGCCGGCAGGCCGCCGGCATAGTAGAACTCCTCCATCAGGAAACGCCCCGACGGTTGCAGGTCGACGATGGTCGGTATGCCGCGACCCATGCGGGTCCAGTCGTCCAGGTCGAGCTCGACGCCGATGCGTCCGGCGATGGCTTTCAAGTGAATCACGGCGTTGGTCGAGCCGCCGATGGCCGCATTCACGCGGATCGCGTTTTCAAAGGCTTCCCTGGTGAGGATTTTCGACAGCTTCAAGTCCTCGCGCACCATCTCCACCGCGCGCATGCCGGACATATGCGCCAGCACATAACGGCGCGCATCCACCGCCGGAATCGCCGCGTTGTGGGGCAGGGAAGTGCCCAGTGCTTCAGCCATGCAGGCCATGGTCGACGCGGTGCCCATGGTGTTGCAGGTGCCCGCCGAGCGCGACATGCCGCCTTCGGCCGCGAGGAAGTCATCCAGGGTAATGGTGCCGGCCTTGACCTGTTCGCTGAGCTGCCACACCACGGTGCCCGAGCCGATGTCCTGGCCCTTGTGCTTGCCGTTCAGCATCGGCCCGCCGGTGACCACGATGGCGGGGACGTCGCAACTGGCCGCGCCCATCAGCAGCGCCGGAGTGGTCTTGTCACAGCCGGTCAGTAGCACCACGCCGTCGATGGGGTTGCCGCGAATGGCTTCCTCCACATCCATGCTCGCCAGGTTGCGGGTGAGCATGGCGGTGGGGCGCAGGTTCGATTCGCCGTTGGAGAACACCGGGAACTCCACGGGAAAGCCGCCGGCCTCGATCACCCCACGTTTGACGTGCTCGGCAATCTGACGGAAATGCGCGTTGCAAGGGGTCAGTTCCGACCAGGTGTTGCAGATCCCGATGATCGGCTTGCCGTGGAACTGATGGTCGGCAATGCCCTGATTCTTCATCCAACTGCGGTACATGAAGCCGTTTTTATCGGCGGTACCAAACCACTGGGCGGAGCGTAGGGCGGGCTTTTTATCAGACATGACGACTTCTCTTATTGTATGACTATATGTTCTTTATGTGGCTAACCATAGGCGCAAAATCTTCTGTTTGGAAGCATTGTTTAGTAAATAGTACTACTATATAGTCGTTTTCAGATGAGGTACGACCCTGGCGGATTTCCGCGAGAGGCGTTCCCCGAGCTTCTATAAAAATAACAATCGGAGATCGATCCATGAGCCAGGAACCGCGGCTTATACGTCGTATCACGCTGAAACTGATCCCCTTCCTGATCCTGCTGTACCTGATCGCCTATGTGGATCGCTCGGCCGTGGGTTTCGCCAAGTTGCACATGGGCGCCGACGTTGGCATCGGTGACGCGGCGTATGGCCTGGGGGCCGGTCTGTTCTTTATTGGCTACTTTCTGTTTGAAATTCCGAGCAACCTGATGCTTGACCGCTTCGGCGCACGGCGCTGGTTCGCGCGGATCATGGTGACCTGGGGCGCCATCACCCTCGGCACGGCGTTCGTCCAAGGGCCGTACAGTTTCCATCTGATGCGCTTTTTGCTCGGCGCGGCGGAAGCCGGGTTTTTCCCGGGGGTGCTCTACTACATCACCCAATGGTTCCCGGTACGCCATCGCGGCAAGATCCTCGGGCTGTTTATCCTGTCCCAACCCATCGCGATGATGATCACCGGGCCTGTCTCAGGCGGCCTGTTGGGGATGGACGGCCTTCTTGGCCTGCACGGCTGGCAGTGGCTGTTCATCGTCATCGGCACACCGGCGCTTCTGCTGACCTGGCCGGTGTTGCGCTATCTGCCGGACGGCCCGAAGCAGGTCAAATGGATGAGCGAGGACGAAAAGACCTGGTTGGCCGGCGAGCTGAACAAGGACTTGCAGGCCTATGGCCAGACCCGCCACGGCAACCCGCTGCACGCCCTGAAAGACCACCGCCTGTTGCTGCTGGCGTTGTTTTACCTGCCGGTGACGTTGAGCATTTACGGCCTGGGCCTGTGGCTGCCGACCTTGATCAAGCAGTTTGGCGGCAGTGACCTGACCACTGGTTTCGTTTCGGCGGTGCCCTATATCTTCGGCATCATCGGGCTGTTGATCATTCCCCGCAGTTCCGATCGCTTGAATGATCGTTACGGTCACCTGGCGGTGCTTTACGTGTTGGGTGCGGCCGGCCTGTTCCTCAGCGCCTGGCTGAATGTGCCGGTGCTGCAACTGGCGGCGCTGTGCCTGGTGGCGTTCGCGCTGTTTTCCTGCACGGCGGTGTTCTGGACGCTACCGGGGCGGTTTTTCGCCGGTGCCAGCGCGGCGGCGGGCATTGCGTTGATCAACTCGGTGGGCAACCTGGGCGGCTATATCGGCCCATTCGTGATCGGTGCGCTCAAGGAGTACACCGGCAACCTGGCCTCCGGGTTGTATTTCCTTTCCGGGGTGATGGTGTTCGGGCTGCTGCTGACCGGCGTGGTCTACCGCGTGCTGGAGCGCAAGCACCTGCTGCCGGCCGACTCGTTCGCTGCCAGCGCCCGCAGCGCCACGCGTACTTAATCGACTATCAGGAGAAGACACATGCGTTTGGTTCAGTTCGAATTGCGTAACGGTGAGCGTCGGGTAGGCGTGGTTGAAGGCAGCACCTTGCGCGAAGTACGAAGCGCACACAGCGTGCGCGAGCTGGCGCTGGCCGCCATCGAGGCGGGCGTCAATTTGCAGCGGCAGGTGCAAAGCCTCGGCTTGGGTGACAGCCATGACTACGCCGCGCTGTTGGCTGACCTGAAAGTCCTGCCTCCGCTGGATCACCCGGACCCGGCCCATATGTTGGTCAGTGGCACCGGATTGACTCACCTGGGCAGTGCCTCGGCGCGGGACAAGATGCATCAGCAGGCCGGTGATGACAGTGCGATGACCGACACCATGCGCATTTTCAAATGGGGCGTGGAGGGCGGTAAGCCGGCGTCCGGACAGGCGGGCGTACAACCGGAATGGTTCTACAAGGGCGACGGCAGCATCGTGGTGCGTCCCGGCCAGTCGTTCCCGGTGCCGCCGTTTGCCGAAGACGCCGGCGAGGAGCCGGAGATCAGCGGCCTGTATGTCATCGGCCCTGATCGCAAGCCTTATCGCCTGGGGTTTGCGGTGGGCAACGAATTCTCCGATCACGTAATGGAGCGCAAGAATTACCTGTACCTGGCCCACTCCAAGTTGCGCAGTTGCAGCTATGGTCCGGAGCTGCGGGTGGGGGAGTTGCCCCGGCACCTGGCCGGCACCAGCCGTATCCTGCGCAACGGTGTGGTGATCTGGGAAAACGAATTCCTCAGTGGCGAGGCCAACATGTGCCATAGCCTGGAAAACCTCGAATACCACCATTTCAAGTACAGCCAGTTCCTCACGCCCGGCGATGTGCATATCCACTTCTTCGGCACCGCGACCCTGTCATTCGCTGACGGTATACGTACCCAGCCAGGCGATGTGTTCGAGATCAGCCAGGCCGAATTCGGTGCACCGTTGATCAACGGTGTCGGCAACGTCGATGCGGTGTTCGAGCCCGGTAACGTCGTCACTCTTTAAGGAAATCACCATGACCCGGTTTTCAGGCCATAACTATATCGGCGGTCAGCGCAGCGCCAACGGCACCGTCAAGTTGCACAGTGTCGATGCCAGCAGTGGTGCGGCCTTGCCCCATGATTTCTACCAGGCAACCGCGCAAGAAGTCGATGCCGCCGCCAAGGCTGCCGCGGCGGCTTACCCGGCTTACCGCGCCTTGAGTGCGCAGCGCCGCGCGAAATTCCTGGAGGCGGTGGCCGACGAGCTGGACGCGCTGGGGGATGATTTCGTCGAGCTGGTCTGCCGCGAAACCGCGTTGCCCGCCGCCCGTATCAAAGGCGAGCGCGGTCGTACCAGCGGGCAGATGCGCCTGTTTGCCACGGTGCTGCGGCGCGGCGATTTCTACGCTGCGCGCATCGACAGTGCATTGCCTGATCGCCAACCGCTGCCGCGTCCGGACCTGCGCCAATATCGCATCGGTCTGGGGCCGGTGGCGGTGTTTGGCGCCAGCAACTTCCCCCTGGCGTTTTCCACGGCGGGGGGGGACACCGCTGCGGCACTGGCGGCGGGATGTCCGGTGGTGTTCAAGGCCCATGGCGGTCATATGGCGACGGCCGAGCAGGTCGCCGATGCAATCCTTCGTGCGGCACAGGCCACCGGTATGCCGGAGGGTGTGTTCAATATGATCTTCGGTGACTGGGTCGGTGAAGCGCTGGTCAAGCACCCGGCGATCCAGGCGGTGGGCTTCACCGGCTCGCTCAAGGGCGGACGCGCCTTGTGCGACATGGCGGCGGCACGTCCACAACCGATCCCGGTGTTTGCCGAGATGTCGAGTATCAACCCGGTCATCATTTTGCCCCAGGCGCTGCATGTGCGAGCGGAAACGGTCGCCCGCGACCTGACCGCTTCGGTGGTGCAGGGCTGCGGTCAGTTCTGTACCAACCCCGGCCTGGTGATCGGTATTGCCTCGCCGGCGTTCACCGCGTTCACCCAGCAGGTCGCGCGGCTGATGGCCGATCAACCGGCGCAAACCATGCTCAATGCCGGCACCTTGAGCAGTTATGGCAAGGGCTTGGAAAAACTGCTGGCGCACCCGGGCATCCAACACTTGGCCGGTAGCGCTCAAGCGGGTAATCAGGCGCGGCCACAGCTGTTCAAGGCTGATGTCCAGTTACTGATCGACGGTGATGAGGTGCTGCAGGAAGAAGTCTTCGGCCCGACCACCGTGTTCGTCGAAGTCGCCGACCAGGCGCAACTCAGCGCTGCCCTGGGCGGCCTGCACGGTCAACTCACGGCGACGATCATTGGCGAGGCGGCTGACCTTGAACAGTTCGCCGAGCTGACGCCCTTGCTGGAACAGAAAGTCGGCCGGATCTTGCTCAACGGCTACCCAACCGGTGTCGAGGTCTGCGATTCGATGGTCCACGGCGGTCCGTATCCGGCGACGTCCGATGCCCGGGGCACCTCGGTCGGGACCCTGGCCATCGACCGTTTCCTGCGCCCGGTGTGTTTCCAGAATTACCCCGATGACCTGCTGCCCGACGCGTTGAAAAACGCCAACCCGTTGCGCATTCAGCGGCTGGTGGACGGCATGCCATCGCGCGACCCGCTGTAACGCGCGCACCGATTTGCCGGATAAGGTCCGGCTTCACCGCTGTACTACGTACTCTCAAAAAAACAACAAGGAGTCATCGTATGAATAGTCGTCGTGGTATCCGTTCCCTGTGCTGCGCCGCCGTGGCGGTCTCGGCCATGAGCTTGAGCGGGCTGTTGCTGGCCGCTGAAGAAGTGAAGATCGGCTTCCTGGTCAAACAACCCGAAGAACCCTGGTTCCAGACCGAGTGGGCGTTCGCCGAAAAAGCCGGCAAGGACCTGGGCTTCACGGTGATCAAAATCGCCGTGCCGGATGGCGAGAAAACCCTGTCGGCCATCGACAGCCTGGCCGCCAACGGCGCCAAGGGTTTTGTCATCTGCCCACCGGACGTGTCCCTCGGCCCGGCCATCGTGGCCAAGGCCAAGGCCAACGGTATGAAAGTGATCGCCGTGGATGATCGCTTCGTCGACGCCAAGGGCGGTTTCATGGAGGACGTGCCGTACCTGGGCATGGCCGCGTTCGAAGTGGGACAGAAGCAGGGCGCCGCCATGGCTGCCGAAGCGAAAAAACGCGGCTGGGACTGGAAAGACACCTACGCGGTGATCACCACCTATAACGAACTCGACACCGGTAAGAAGCGCACCGACGGCTCGATGAAATCCCTGGAAGAAGCCGGCATTCCCAAAGACCATGTCCTGACCGCGGCCCTCAAGACCCTGGACGTCCCCGGCAGCATGGACGCCACCAACTCGGCCCTGGTCAAGCTGCCCCGTGGCGCGAAAAACCTGATCATCGGCGGCATGAACGACAACACCGTGCTCGGCGGCGTACGTGCCACTGAAAGTGCCGGGTTTGCCGCGGCCAACGTGATCGGTATCGGCATCAACGGCACCGACGCCATCGGCGAATTGAAGAAAGCCAACAGCGGTTTCTTCGGATCGATGCTGCCCAGCCCGCACATCGAGGGCTATAAAACCGCGCAGATGATGTACGAGTGGGTCACTGCCGGCAAGGAACCGCCGAAATACACCGCGATGGATGAAGTGACGCTGATCACCCGTGACAACTTCAAGCCGGAACTGGAAAAGATCGGCCTGTGGAAATAAGGCGGCTCGCTTTCCCTGGCGGCCCTGGTAGCCGGGCCGTCTGATGGCTGTGATGAGGTGGTTATGCACGCGCAACTGAACGAACGACACACTGCTGGTGCCAGCCTGTGCTTCAGCGGCATCGGCAAGACCTTTCCCGGGGTCAAGGCGCTCGATGACATCAGCTTTACCGCCCATCCGGGCCAGGTACATGCCCTGATGGGCGAGAACGGCGCGGGCAAGTCGACGCTGCTCAAGATCCTCGGCGGCGCCTACATCCCCAACAGCGGCACCCTGCGCATCGGCGAGCAGACCATGGCGTTCAAATGCGCCGCCGACAGCATTGCCAGCGGCGTCGCGGTGATCCACCAGGAATTGCACCTGGTGCCGGAAATGACCGTCGCGGAAAACCTGTTCCTCGGGCATCTGCCCGCGCGTTTCGGTGTGGTCAACCGCCGTCTGCTGCGTCAGCAGGCGCTTGTCTGTCTCAAGGGCCTGGCCGATGAGATCGACCCCCAGGAGAAGCTCGGTCGTCTGTCCCTGGGCCAGCGCCAATTGGTGGAAATCGCCAAGGCACTGTCCCGTGGCGCCCACGTGATTGCGTTCGACGAGCCCACCAGCAGCCTGTCCGCACGGGAAATCGATCGTTTGATGGCGATCATCGGGCGCCTGCGGGACGAGGGCAAAGTGGTGCTGTACGTGTCCCATCGCATGGAAGAGGTGTTCCGCATCTGCGATGCGGTGACGGTGTTCAAGGACGGGCGCTACGTGCGCACGTTCGAGGACATGGGCACGCTGACCCACGATCAACTTGTCACCTGCATGGTCGGTCGCGATATCGAGGACATCTACGACTACCGTCCACGGGAGCACGGCGCGGTGGCCCTCAAGGTCGACGGCCTGCTGGGACCGGGCTTGCGCGAGCCGGTCAGCTTCCAGGTGCACAAAGGCGAGATTCTCGGCCTGTTCGGGCTGGTCGGCGCGGGACGCACCGAGCTGCTGCGTTTGCTCAGCGGGTTGGCGCGCAGTAGCGCCGGGCATCTGGAACTGTATGGGCAAAAGCTGCTGTTGCGTTCACCGCGCAATGCCATTGCCGGTGGCGTGCTGCTGTGCCCTGAAGATCGCAAGAAGGAGGGCATCATTGCGCTGTCGAGCGTGGCTGAAAACATCAATATCAGTGCCCGTGGCGCGCATTCGGGCTTCGGCTGGTTGTTGCGCGACAACTGGGAGAAGAGCAACGCCGACAAGCAGATCAAGGCGCTGAAAGTCAAAACCCCCAACGCTGAGCAGAAGATCATGTACCTGTCCGGTGGCAACCAGCAGAAGGCCATTTTGGGCCGCTGGCTGTCGATGCCGATGAAAGTACTGCTGCTCGATGAGCCGACCCGGGGCATCGATATCGGGGCCAAGGCCGAGATCTACCAGATCATCCATAACCTGGCCGCCAGCGGTATCGCGGTGATCGTGGTGTCCAGCGACCTGATGGAAGTCATGGGCATTTCCGACCGCATCCTGGTGCTGTGCGAAGGCGCGCTGCGTGGCGAGCAACGCCGCGAACACGCCACTGAATCCAACCTGCTGCAACTGGCTTTGCCGCGCCAACGCGCCGACGGCCAGGCGAACTGAGAGGTAACTATGACCAGCCAAGACCAAGCGCTGCCGATGGCGCGCAAACCCCTGGACCTGCGCAGCCTGCTCGACAATTGGGCGATGTTGCTGGCGGCGGTGGGGATCTTCCTGCTCTGCGCCTTGCTTATCGACAACTTCCTCTCGCCGCTGAACATGCGCGGCCTGGGCCTGGCGATTTCCACCACCGGGATTGCCGCCTGCACCATGCTGTATTGCCTGGCGTCCGGGCATTTCGATTTGTCCGTGGGCTCGGTGATTGCCTGCGCCGGCGTGGTGGCGGCCATCGTGATGCGCGACACCGACAGCGTGCTGCTCGGCGTCGGCGCGGCGCTGCTGATGGGCCTGATCGTCGGACTGATCAATGGCATCGTGATCGCCAAGCTACGGGTCAACGCCCTGATCACCACCTTGGCGACCATGCAGATCGTGCGCGGCCTGGCTTATATCTTTGCCGATGGCAAGGCGGTCGGGGTGTCCCAGGATCAGTTCTTTATCTTCGGCAACGGCCAACTGCTGGGCGTACCGGTGCCGATCCTGATCACCCTGGTCTGCTTCCTGTTCTTCGGCTGGTTGCTCAACTACACCACCTATGGCCGCAACACCATGGCTATCGGCGGCAACCCGGAAGCTGCGTTGCTGGCTGGGGTCAATGTCGATCGCACCAAGATCATCATCTTTGCCGTGCATGGTCTGATCGGCGCCCTGGCGGGGGTGGTCCTGGCCTCGCGCATGACTTCCGGCCAGCCGATGATCGGCCAGGGTTTTGAACTGACGGTGATCTCTGCCTGTGTGCTGGGCGGGGTGTCGTTGAGCGGCGGTATCGGCATGATCCGTCACGTGATTGCCGGGGTGCTGATTCTGGCGATCATCGAGAATGCGATGAACCTGAAGAACATCGACACCTTCTACCAATATGTGATCCGTGGTTCGATCCTGCTGATGGCCGTGGTGATTGACCGTATGAAACAACGTTGAGAGCGATGATGCTCAGCGGTTGGTAACGCTCCAATCTCCAATGTAGGAGCTGTCGAGCTTTAGCGAGGCTGCGAAAGTGGTGGGTCAGCCAAATCCATGTTGACTGTACTGCCGCTTTCGCAGCCTCGCTAAAGCTCGACAGCTCCTACAGGTTCAGGTGCAGGTTCAGGTGCGGGTACAGGCTCAGTCGGCGGAGAACTTCAGCACCGTCTTCTGGGTATAAGTCTGACCCGGGTCCAAGCGTGCTGAAGCGAAGTTCGGCTGGTTGGGCGCATCGGGAAAGTGCTGGGTTTCCAGGGTAAACGCACCCCAATGGTTGTAGGTCTTGCCCGCCTTGCCCTTGACCGAACCATCGAGGAAATTGCTGGTGTAGAACTGCACACCGGGCTCGCTGGTGTAGAGCTGCAAACGGCGTCCGGACGCCGGGTCGCGCACGTCGGCGGCCAGTTTGCCGACGTCACCCTGGGTGTCCAGTGCCCAGTTGAAGTCGAAGCCACCCTGTTTCGGTTCGGCGAATTTGAGCTGGGCGTGATCGTCCTTGATGTGTTCGCCAATGGCGGTGGGTTTCAGGAAATCCATGGGCGTGCCCGCGACAGGGGCCAGTTCGCCGGTGGGAATCAAGGTGCTGTTGACCGGCGTGTAGTGGCTGGCGTGCAGGGTGGCGAGCTGTTTGAGCACATCGCCGTTACCGGCACCGGCAAGGTTGAAGTAGCTGTGGTTGGTGAGGTTCAGCACCGTGGGTTTGTCGGTGCTGGCTTTGTAGTCGATGTGCAGCTCGTTCTTGTCGTTGAGACTGTAAGTGACCTCGGTGGTCAGGTTGCCGGGAAAGCCCATTTCACCGTCTTTGGACAGGTAGGTCAGGGTGACACCGACCGAATCCTTGTTCTTGACGGGCTTGGCTTTCCACACGTGTTTGTCGAAGCCTTGGGCGCCGCCATGCAGCGAGTTCGGGCCGTCGTTGAGCGGCACCTGGTAGCGCTTGCCGTCCAATTCGAAGGTGCCGCCCGCCAGGCGATTGCCAAAGCGGCCGATGGTGGCGCCGAAGAACGCCGTGCCGCCCTGATAGCCCTGGACAGTGTCAAAGCCCAACACCACGTCGTCGAACTTGCCGTGCTTGTCCGGCACCTTCAATGACTGCAGCACGCCGCCGTAGGTGATGACCGTGGCTTGCACGCCATGGCTGTTGCGCAACACGTATTGCTCGACGGCGGTGCCGTCGTTGGTTTTGCCGAAGGGTTTATGTTCGCTGGAGAGGCCGTCCGCCTGGGCACAGAGGCTGGTCATCACCAGCGAGAGGCCGATGCCGGAAAGCAGGTGTCTGGATTGCCGCATGACTGAGCTACCTTTTATTGTTTTTGATTAAATAGTTAGACTATTATCTTTTTAAAGCGGAAAAGACGGTTTATTTATAGACAATGCCTCGACATTTGCAATATAAAATAAGACTAAATAAGAGCGGAGTGACCGTCACATGAATACCCAACACCCATCTGGCCGCCCAGCGTCATACCCGGATCTGCAAGATAAAACCGTGCTGATTTCCGGCGGCGCTTCGGGCATTGGTGAATCCATGGTCCGTGCCTTTGCGCGCCAGGGTGCCAACGTCGCTTTCGTCGATCGGGCACAAGCTCAGGGCGAACGCCTGGAGGCGCTGTTGCGTGCCGAGGGTCACAGCGTCGAGTTCGGTCATTGCGATATCACCGACGAGATCGCCTACAAAGCCGCCATAGGCCGTTTCGCCCAGACCCTGGGGCCGATCAATGTGCTGGTGAACAATGCCGCCAATGACGTTCGCCACACCCTGGATGAAGTTGATTCGAACACCTTCGACAGGCTGATCTCCGTCAATCTCAAGCACGCCTTTTTTGCCGCCAAGGCCGTGGTACCGATGATGAAGGAAATCGGGAGCGGTTCGATTATCAACCTGGGCTCCGTGGGCTGGATGATGGCTTCCAGTGGATACCCGGTGTACGCCGCCAGCAAGGCTGCCGCCCATGGCATGACCCGAGCCCTGGCCCGTGAACTGGGGCCCAGTCGCATCCGTGTGAATACCCTCGTGCCGGGCTGGGTGATGACCGAAAAACAACTGACGATGTGGGTGGATGACGCGGCCAGGGAACTGATCGCCCGCAGCCAGTGCCTGCCGGGCAGTGTCGAGCCTGAGCATATCGCCAATATGGCGTTGTTCTTGGCGTCGGATGTGTCGGCGATGTGTTCCGCGCAGAACTTTATCGTGGATGGGGGATGGGTTTAAGCCAGCCCAACCATCCTGGCCAGTTCGACGGTACGATTGGCATAGCCCCATTCGTTGTCGTACCAGGCATAAACTCTGACTTGAGTACCATTGATGACCATAGCCCCATGCGGCCATTGGTACTGTCATGAAGTCAATGAGTTCTGTTTTACACCGATTGCAGCGCATCGCGGCCAAGACTGATAAAATCCATTAGCTTCCTAAGTAAATGACCATGAGACGCCCATAATGAGTAATGAACTGAGCGAGGAGGAGATGCGCCTGGCGCTATTTGGCCCCTCCAGCCCAAGCAGCGATCCTTTACCAACGCCTGAACCTGAACCCGTGTTCGTACCCGCTTCTGCGCCAACCCCCAAGCCTCGAGGTGTTGCGAAAGCACTCTCGCCAAAGCTGCGAGTCACGCTGCGTGCGACCAAGCAGTTCGGCGGTGACGTCGAGGTGCTGACCTATGATGCCAATACCCTGAGCACCTTCATCGCTGAGCAGGAGGCCAAGGCCGAGGCCAAAAAGAAGAAGTTCCGGTATTTCGAGTTGGTGTCGATCGAGCCCATCTAGCGGCTGTGATTCGGCTCACCGGATAGCTAGCGTCGGTGGAGTTCGTTGCCCGTGAAAATGATAGGTGTCCTACTGCGCCGAAGGGAAGCTATCGTCGGGGGCGGAACGGTGAATTCAGTGTGCTCGGCATCTACGGTGTACGACCACGTCCAACGGTAACTAGCGGTCATTCATCAGCCAATGATCGGCGTCTTCCTGGCTGGTTTTCTGGCCCTTAAAGTATCATTTTTTGGAATTAAGATGTTTGTTAAGTATTAAAAATAATAATATTAGTTTATAGCTAAATAGAATTATATTTTTGATATTGATTCCGTTATGTTTGGCCCCTACAACCTACCCCTAACCTCGGATGGTACCAATCGTGATCGAGATTCTGCGTACCATGCCGCAGAGCGCAGCTCGGACCCACCTCCGAACCTGCGTGGCATGACAGGGTGATCTGCCGCTGATCCCTGGAGCAGAGTCGTTGGAAGGGAGTTCGACGTATGTTGCTCATTCAATCCTGTGATGTGATTTTTTCCTCCCGTCTTGTCCCTGACAGACGCTACGCAATACTGCGGCCCCCTCCTGGTTTTCCTCCCGGCGCATAGCTTGGTCTCCCGAGTGCCACGCCCCATCGCGCAGGTTTTCCAGCGCTTGTAATGGGCGCTCGGCACCCATCGGAAAAACGCGTATGCCGCGCTGTCCTGACGACAGCGTGAATACCCGACTTCGCGATTTGGATGCATCGCCAATGATGGCGACCCGCTGGAGTGGATATGAAACGAGTCATACAACATGCCTGGGAGTCGACTTCAGCCTTGCGGCTCAGTCCGGCAGTCGTGGCCATGGGGAGCATGTTGCTGTCAGGAGGAATCCAGGCCCAGGAGGCCTCGAATCAGGATGATCGGACCTTGTCCACCGTGGTGGTCACCGGTAACCGGGGGGGCGAACAGCGCACGGTGACCAGCAGTCCGGTGCCGATCGATGTGGTCAGCGCCAAGCAATTGCAGAGCACCGGCAAGCCCGGCTTGATGGAAGCCTTGAGTGCGCTGATTCCATCTTTGACCCTGCCGGAAAAAACCGGCTGGGACGCCAGTGGCATGGCTCGCGCGCCCAACCTGCGGGGCTTGAGCGCCGCTGAAGTGTTGGTACTGGTCAACGGCAAGCGCCGCCACACCAGCGCGACCTTGAACATCAACGGTATCAACACCGGTGCGGCGCCGGCGGACCTGGATTTCATCCCCATCAGTGCCATCGATCATGTCGAAGTGCTGCGCGATGGTGCCGCCGCCCAGTACGGCTCCGACGCCATTGCCGGGGTCATCAACGTCATCCTCAAGGCCGACACCAGCGGCACCTCGGTGACGAATGCCGGCATCGGCTATGACGGCAAGAAGCAGACCGTCCAGCAAAGCCTCAACAAGGGCTTCGAGATAGGTGACGGCGGCATCGTGCAGTTGGCCCTGGATGTACGCAGTCAGAACGATGACAACAAGGCCAGCGCCAATGGCTATAGCTACGAGCAGGCCTATGGTCTGGCGGGCAAGTCCACCTATGGTGGGTACGGCATACCCAAGATCAATCTGCAGACCCTGGGATACAACGCCGAGTTGCCGATTGACGACCGGTTCAGTCTGTATTCCTTCACCACCTATTCGCACCGCAAGGCCGAGCAGGGGCAGAACTTCCGCTTGCCGACCATCACCAACACGATTACCACCGGCCCCAATGGTTATCCGGCGGGGTATGTGCCGACCTGGTACATCGATGAAGACGATTTCCAGGCGGCGTTCGGCGGCAAGGGCAAAGTCGGCCAGTGGGACTGGGACCTGTCCACCACCTATGGGCGCAACGCGGCGGAGCAGGGGACCTGGGACAACCAGAACCCGTCCCTGGGTGAGGCGACACCCAACAGCTTCAAGTCCGGCACCTGGATTTCCACCGAACTGACCACCAACCTGGATTTCAAGCGCGGCTTCGATATCGGCCTGCAAAAGCCACTGGACCTGTCCTACGGCTTTGAGCATCGACGCGACGGCTACGAGGTGAAGGCCGGGGACTGGGCTTCCTATGCCGACGGTGGTTACTGCGTTGCACCTGGCAACTGCGCCTCTTCCGGAGCCCAGGTCACCAACGGCATCTCCCCGGACGAAGCCAGCAGTGCGTCGCGCAACAGCCTCGCCAGCTACGTCGATGTGGGCTTCAACCCGGTTCCGGATTGGTACGTGGGCACGGCGCTGCGCTATGAGCATTACAATGAAGGGGTAGGCGCGACCCGCAGCGGCAAGCTGACCACACGTTATGATTTCACCCCGCAGTTCGCCGTGCGCGCGACCGTGAGCAATGGCTTCCGTGCGCCGTCCCTGGCCAACAGTTTGTTCAGTGCCCGCTCGACCACCTACGGTGTGGTGGATGGTGTCTATCAGTCGATCAATTACGGCGTGCTGCCGGTGGGCTCGGCCGCCGCCAGGGCCTTGGGTGCCGAAAACCTCAAGCCCGAGCGATCCACCAACTTCAGCCTCGGGTTCACCCTGACACCCAGCGATCGCCTGAGCCTGACGGCCGATGCCTATGTGATCAACCTGCGCGACCGCATCACCCTGACCAATACCTTGCTGGGGAGTGAAGTCACCCAGGTGCTGCTCAACAACGGCATCAACTCGACCTCCGGCGGGCAGTACTTCATCAATGGTGCCGACACCCGCACCAAGGGCGTGGACCTGGTCGGCAATTACAGCCAGGACCTGGGTCGGTTCGGCTCCCTGAAGTGGACCGCGGCGTTCAACTGGAACCAGACCCGGATCCTCGACTACAAGGCCTCCACCTCGATCCTCGGCACGTCCTATGAACTGATGGATCGCCAGGCGCGCAACCTGATCACCGACATCCAGCCCAAGACCAAACTCATCCTGGGGGGCGACTGGAGCATCGACCGCTTCAACCTCAACCTGGCTTTGACCCGTTACGGCTCCTACAAGGAGGTCAATGACGCCAACGACCGCTCCCTGGATCGGGTGTATGGCGCCAAATGGATTGCCGATCTGGACCTGGGCTACAACCTCAGCAAAGCGCTGAACATCGCCATCGGGGCCAAGAACCTGTTTGACACCTACCCCAAGAAACAGGGGGTGCCCAGCAGCACCATGGTCAGCAGCTACGGCACTTACTCACCCTTTGGATTTACCGGCGGCTACTACTACACCCGCCTGACCTACGCCTTTTAAAGGCGGCCGCCGCCGACTCCGTTCGGTCCCCCTGGAAAAACACCCTGATGTGTTATCGCGTGCGAGGAATAGATCATGCCCATTGTTGCCAAACCCTTTGACCTCATCGATGAGGTGAATGCCTACCCGGTTCGCAAGAGCCGCGCACCGACTGCGATCAAGGCTTTGCGGGTGGTGCCGTCCCGTCATCCCTGGCGCTGGGCCGGATCGGTGTTCGCCGTGCTGGTGCTGTTTGCCATCGGGCATTCCCTGGCCACCAATCCACGTTGGGAATGGGGGGTGTTTGGCCAATGGTTCTTCTCGGCATCGGTGCTGCGAGGCCTGGCGCAGACGCTGTTGCTGACCCTGTTGAGCACGGTGTTCAGCATCCTCCTCGGCACCGCGCTGGCGCTGGCACGCCTGTCCGGTTCGCCGTTGCTGGCGGCGCTGGCCTGGGGGTATATCTGGTTTTTCCGCTCGATGCCGGCGTTGCTGGTGCTGATCATCCTGTACAACTTCGCCTATCTGTACGACCACATTGTGCTGGGCGTGCCGTTCACCGACCTGGTGTTTGCCCAGTGGTCGACGGTGGATGTGCTCAGCCAATTCACCGTGGCGGTACTGGGCTTGAGCCTGATGCAGGGTGCCTATGCGGCGGAGATCATTCGTGGCGGCCTGATCGGTGTGGACGCCGGCCAGCATGAAGCCGCGGCGGCGCTGGGATTGCCGGCGTCGCGGCGGGTTTTCCGGATCATCCTGCCCCAGGCGCTGCGTTCGATCCTGCCTTCGGGTTTCAACGAAATCATCGGCCTGGTCAAGGGCACTTCCATCGTTTACGTGCTGGCCCTGCCGGAGCTGTTCTACACCGTGCAGGTGATCTACAACCGCACCCAGGCGGTGATCCCGTTGTTGATCGTCGCCACGGTCTGGTACCTGATCATCACCACCGTACTCACCAGTGCCCAGTACTACGTCGAGCGGTACTTTGCCCGCGGCACGGCGCGGGTCTTGCCGCCGACGCCATTGCAGCGGGTGCGCCACTGGCTCAAGGAGCAATCCCATGGCTGAGGCCGCCATCCAGGTGCCCGCCGGGCGCATCCAGATCCAGGGCGTAGGCAAGCGCTTCGGCAATCAGCAGGTGCTCAAGGACATCGACCTGAGTATCGAGCCGGGCCAGGTCACGGTGATCCTGGGGCCTTCCGGCTCCGGCAAATCAACGCTGCTGCGCACCATCAACCACTTGGAGCAAATCGACAGCGGCCACATCACCATCGACGGTGAATACGTCGGCTATCGACGCAAGGGCGACCTGCTCTACGAACTCAAGGAGCGGGAGGTTCTCAAGCGTCGGGTCGAGGTCGGCTTCGTGTTCCAGAACTTCAACCTGTTCCCGCATCTCACGGCCTGGGAAAACATCGCCGAAGCACCGCTGGCCCACAAACGCTGGAGCAAGGCCCAGGCCCGGGCCAAGGCCGGGGAACTGCTGGCCCGGGTTGGCCTGGCGGATAAAGCCGATGCTTATCCGCGCCAGCTTTCCGGAGGCCAGCAACAGCGGGTCGCCATCGCCCGTGCCCTGGCCCTGGATCCCAAGGTCCTGCTGTTCGATGAACCGACCTCAGCCCTCGACCCGGAATTGGTGGGTGAGGTGCTGGACGTGATCAAGGGGCTGACCCGCTTGGGCGTCACCCTGGTCATCGTCACCCACGAGATTGGATTTGCCCGGGAAGTGGCGGATCACGTGGTGTTTCTCTGCGATGGCCAATTGATCGAACAAGGGCCGCCGGAACAGATCTTTCGTCAGCCCCGTCATCCACGCACCGTCGCCTTCCTCGGCAAGGTGCTGTGAATTTTCCCGTGTTAAAGGAGTAACTGCCCATGTTGGTAAAGACTGCCCGTGTGACCTTGTTGGCGCTTGCCGTCAGCCTCGCCCTGCCGGTATTGGCCGCTGAAAGCGCCAGTGTGCCGACTGTGCAAAAGGTTGATCTGAGTCCCGACCGCCAGCGCATCCATGCCCCGCGCAACGAGGCGGCCATCGCGCAAATCCCCCCGGGCTTCAAGTTTGCCCAGCCCGGCAAGTTTACCGTGGCTGTGTCGGGGGTGGCCGGGCCGCCCCTGGCGCTGCTGGCCAATGACGATAAAACCACGATCGGCAGCGAGGCCGACACCGCACAGTTGGTGGCCGACAGCCTGGGTCTGCAATTGAACGTGGTGCAGACCAGTTGGGAGGATTGGCCCCTGGGCGTCAGCTCGGGTAAATACGACGCGGTGATCAGCAACGTGACCGTGACCGAGGCCCGCAAGAAGCGCTTCGACTTCGCCACCTATCGCCAGGACGTCCTGGGTTTCTACGTCAAGACCACCAGCAAGATCACCTCCCTCAAGGAGGCCCGGGACATCGCCGGGCTGAAGATCATCGTCGGCTCCGGCACCAATCAGGAAAAAGTCCTGCTGGCCTGGAACGAGGCCAACGAAAAGGCCGGTATCGCACCGGCGCTGTTGCAGTACTTCGATGATCAAGCCGCGGCGCAGCTGGCGGTGCAGTCGGGACGCAGCGACGCCCTGTTTGGCCCCAATTCGGTGTTTGCCTATTCGGCGGCGATCACCGGCGGCATCAAGCTGGTGGGCATCGTCAACGGCGGCTGGCCACTGCGGGCCGATATCGCCGTGACCACCCGCAAGGACAATGGACTGGTCCAGCCGATCCACACCGCCCTGGAAGGCGCGATTGCCGGCGGTCAATACGAACAGGTGCTCCAGCGTTGGGGCCTGGATGTGGAGCGCATCGACAAGTCACTGATCAACCCACCCGGCTTGCCGGATTGAAACCTTCAGGGGAGTAATGAACATGGGACTGACTCGACGTGAAGCGCTTTCCAGCATCGCCGCCGTGGGAGGCGAGAAAGCGCTCAGGGATGCGCTTGCCATATTGGGATTGGGGCCGTCGTCGCACCGACGGCCGCAACCCTTGAAGCTGCAAAAGGACCTGGGGCAGGGCACCCGTGTGCTGGTGCTCGGCGCCGGGATTGCCGGGTTGGTGACTGCCCTGGAACTGACCCGGGCCGGGTTCAAGGTGCAAGTGCTGGAAGCCCGTGACCGTGTGGGGGGCCGTACTTGGACCCTACGCAACGGTGATCGGGTCGACTACAAGGATGGGCGCACGCAGACCGTGGCCTTTGACCCGGGCCTGTATTTCAACGCAGGCCCGGCGCGGATTCCCAGTCAACATCGGACCTTGCTCGATTACTGCAGTGAACTGGGCGTGCCGCTGGAAGTATTGGTCAACAGCAGCCATGGCGCTCAGGTGCGCCCGGACCTGCAACAGCCGGCGTTCACCGTCGGCCAGGCGGTCAACGATGCCCGTGGGCATCTGTCGGGGTTATTGGCCACGGCGGTGCGCCGTGATGCCCTGGACGATGTGTTGAGCGCCGAGGAACGTAGCCGCCTGCTGGCGTTCCTGCAGGTCTATGGTGATCTGTCACAGGAGCTGGCTTTCGAAGGCAGCATTCGCTCCGGCCACCTCGAATCGCCCCGGCATCCCGGGGCATTGCCCGCTCGCCCGACCCCGGTGGCCCTGGAGCGACTGCTGCATCCGGAGCTCTGGGGCGCGTTGCTGCACACTGAGTTTCCCGAGTTCTCGGCCACCATGTTTCAGCCGGTGGGCGGGATGGATCGCATCACCGATGCCTTCTACCTGCGCCTGACCGAACAGGTGCAACTGGGTGCCCAGGTGCGCCGTATCCGTCAGCTTGAGGACGGCGTGGCGGTGACCTATCACGATCAGCACAGTGGCCGCGAACAGGTGGTGCGTGCCGACTATCTGGTGTCGACCTTGCCGCTGCCACTGCTGGCCAGACTGGACACCGACTTCAGCGATCCGGTGAAGGCGGCGCTGCTCAGCACCCGCAGTGATCAGGCAACCAAGGTGGCCTGGCAATCCCCGCGCTTCTGGGAAACCGATTACCGCACCTACGGCGGGTTGTCCTGGATCGAACACCCGGCGCGGGTGCTGTGGTACCCCAGCAACGACCTGAATACCCGCGAGGGACTGTTGGTGGCCGGCTATGTCACAGGTCCTGGTGCCGATGCCTTCGGCGAGCAGCCCCTTGAGGCGCAATACGCGACCTCCCGGGAGGCGGTCGAGCTGCTGCACCCGGGGTACTCCCGGCAACTGCGTCACCCTCTGGCGGTGTCCTGGGAGCAGATCCCCTACAGCGAAGGCCCATGGCTGCAACGCGAACACTTTCCCGCCGAGGCCAGCGCCCTGCTGGAAGAACCCCATGGCCGGGTGTATTTCGCCGGCGACGGCCTGGTGCAAAGCGGTGTCGGCATCTGGCAGGAGTCGGCCGCCAATTCGGCGCGCCATGTGGTCGGGCAGTTGGCCGAGCGAATCATCCAGCAGCGACAGACAGCGGCCCTGGCCGCGTCATAAGCATTCATTGAAGGAGAAACAAGATGAGCAGCAGCATTCAACGTACCAGCGTCGGCGATTTCCCTATCTCGCAAACCGTGACCGTGCCGGCCTCCGCCGGCCTGGTGTTCGTCAGTGGCACCTTGCCGGACCTCGCTGACCCGCAAGCCCCGGCGGGTACTCCGGCGGCCTATGGCAATACCCAGGTGCAGACCGTTTCAGTGTTCAACAAGCTGCGCAAGATCCTCCAGCAACAAGATCTGGACCTGGGGGATATCGTGCAGTTGCGAGTGTTCCTGGTAGGCGCCGAGGAGACGGGCGGCAAGCTCGATTTTGCTGGGCTGCAAGCTGGGTATACGCAGTTTTTCGGCACCCGCGAGCAGCCCAACAAACCGGCGCGCACGGCCTTGCAAGTGGTGGCCCTGCCATTGCCCGGCGCCCTGGTGGAAGTCGAGGCGATAGCGGCCAGGACGGCTTGATCGTTCGCCCTATAACCCAAATCGCATTGGCTCGGAGCAAGTCGGGACTCGTGTCTCTGCGCTCAGGGCCATGCGTTGAAAGCGGAATAACCATAGAATTATATGATTCTTTCATAATTAATCATCGTCAATATAATCAAATCGTCTTTAAAGCCAGCTTTGAGCCTCGTCGGATGCCACACGACTGACTCGGTTTTTCTCTCCGTCTCGCCGACCCCTACCAAGGCCTTTCATCAAGTTGAAAAAACTCATCATTGCCGCCAGCCTGTTGCTCGTCACAGCCGTGGCTCATGCCCAGCAAACCCTCGATATCAGCTACCAGCGCTCCTCGACGCTGTGGATACTGCTCAAGCAAAACGGCCAGTTGGAAGAGCGCTTGAAGCCTTTGGGTTTTACCGTCAACTGGCATGAGTTCAGCACCGGCCTGCTCAGTTCCATGAACGCGGGCAGTGTCGATTTGCATGCCGATGTGGCGGATGCCTTCGCGCTGTTCACCCAGGCCGCCGATGCACCGCTGACCTACTACGCCCGGGAACAACCGTCACCCGGCGCCCAGGCGATCATCGTTCAGGAGAACTCACCGATCCACGCCGTCGCTGATCTGAAAGGCAAGACCGTCGCGGTCTCCAAAGGCTCGGGCAGTAACTACCTGCTGATTTCGGCGTTGAAAAAAGCCGGACTGAGCCTCACGGACATCACTGTGCGTTATCTGGAAGCACCGGATGGGGGCGCGGCATTTGCCAACGGCAGTGTCGATGCCTGGGCGATTTGGGACCCGTTCCTCGCCACCCAGCAGTTGGATCATCATGTTCGGACGCTGGCCGACGGCAGTGATGGCCTGGCGGATTACAATCGCTTCTACCTGGCGGGCAGCTCATTCGCCAAGGCCCATCCCGAAGTGCTGAAAATTACCTTCGATACCCTGCGCGAGACCGGAAAGTGGGTCAAAGCCCACCCGCAAGAGGCCGCACGGATCCTCGGCCCGCTGTGGGGCAATATCGCCCCGGCCACCGTGGAGTTGGCCAACAGCCGCCGCAGCTACGACATCATCCCTGTGAAGGTCGAAGAACTGGCCGAGCAGCAACGGATCGCCGACACCTACTACGCCGCCAAGCTGACGCCCAAGCCGTTGAAGGTGGGGGATATCAGCGTCTGGACACCGCAGCCATGAGTCGTCAAATCCACTTGTCCGCGTTCCTGCTGACGGGGCCGGTCATCCACAGCCATGCGGTGTGGCGGCATCCGGAAACTGTCGGCAATTACCTGGACCCCGAGTACTACGCTCGGGTGGCCAAGGTGGTGGAAGAAGGCTTGTTCGACTTCCTGTTCTTCGCCGATCGCCTGGCGGTGGGCGACCAGATGGGGGGCTCCCGGGACTTGGCCCTGCGCTACGGTGCCCAGGATGCCACCCGCTTGGACCCGTTGCCGATCCTCTCCTATCTGGTAGGCCAGACCCGCAAACTGGGCCTGGGGGCGACCCGTTCCACGACCTACTACGAACCGGCCCATATCGCCCGGGAATTCGCCACCCTCGATCACCTGTCCAAGGGCCGTGCCGCCTGGAACATTGTCACCTCCATGAATGACAGCGAAGGGCGGCTGTTCGGCAAGGACAGGCACCTGGAGCATGACCTGCGTTACAACCGTGCCGACGAGTTTGTCGAAGTGGCCCTTAAGCTCTGGAGCAGTTGGGGGGCGGATGCCCTCAAGCCGGATCGCGAAAGCGGGGTGCTGGCCGATCCGTCGCGGATTCGCTCGGTGCAGCATCGCGGCGAGTGGTTCAAGGTTGAAGGTCCATTGAATATCCCGCGCACGCCCCAGGGCCGCCCGGTACTGATCCAGGCCGGTTCATCCGGGCGTGGCCGACGTTTCGGCGCTCGCTGGGCTGAGGCGATCTTCACCATCCACCCGCACCTGAGCGCCATGCGTGCCTTTCGCGATGACGTGCGGGCCCAGGTGGTGCAACAAGGCCGTGACGCCGATGGCTGCAAGGTGCTGACGGCGGTGATGCCGTTCATTGGCGGCAGCGAAGCTGAAGCCCGGGCCAAACGCGATCGGCACAACGCGCTGGCCCGGCCGGAGCTGGGGCTGGTGACGTTGGCCTCGCAGTTGAATGTCGACCTGTCGCCATTTCCGCTGTCGGCGACGTTGGCCGAGATTGCCCAATTACCGTTGATACACCCGGCGGCCGCCGAAAAACTGCTGATGCAAGGTGCCGACACCACCCTGGAACAACTGGGTCGGATCTTCGCCAGCAGCGTGCGCGTGCCGCAGCCGGTGGGCACCGGTGAGCAGATCGCCGATCAATTGGCCGAACTGTTCCTTGGCGAAGGCTGCGACGGTTTCGTGATTTCGCCGGGCTATCTACCAGGCTCGTTCAGCGAATTCGTGGAAAGCGTGATTCCCCATCTGCAACGCAAAGGGTTGTTCCGTCGTGCTTATGAAGGCTCGACATTGCGTGAGCATCTGGGGCTCGGCGAACTGAAAGATTGAGCTCCTCCATTAACCAAAGGGATATTTGAATGGCCGTTTCCGAACGATTGACCCGTCGTCATTTACTGGGCCTGGCCAGCGTTGTCCTGGCGAGCCCGCTGCTGATGTCGTTGCCGCGCGCGAGTCGGGCTGCCGACGAACACGCTGGACACGCTGTCGATACCGCAGCCGAGCCCGCGGGTACCGGTGATTTCATCCGCCTGGACACCCCCCGGGCACTAAAGCTGGCGGTCAATCTGAATGCGGTATGCCTGGCGCCGGTGGTCATCGCTCACGGACAGGGCTTTTTCAAGAAGCACAACCTCGATGTCGAGTTGGTCAACTTTGGCAACTCCACCGAAGTACTGCTTGAAGCCATCGCCACGGGTAAGGCGGATGCCGGCGTCGGCATGGCGTTGCGCTGGCTCAAGGCGCTGGAGCAGGGCTTTGACGTCAAACTCACCGCGGGTACTCACGGGGGGTGCCTGCGTTTGCTCAGCGCGGTCAATGGCGACATGCATACGATCGAGGACCTCAAAGGCAAAACCATTGGCGTCACCGACATGGCCAGCCCGGACCGCAATTTCTTCTCGATCCTGCTGAAAAAACACGGCATCGATCCGGTGCGCGATGTGCAGTGGCAGCTGTACCCGGCGGATCTGCTGGGCACGGCGCTGGAGCGTGGCGAAGTGCAGGCGGTCAGCGGCAGTGACCCGTTCATGTACCGTCTGATCAATACCGGCAAAGCCCGGGAACTGTCCACCAACCTGGTCGAAGAATACGCCAACCTCAGTTGTTGCGTCGTTGGCGTTACCGGCAAGCTGGTGCGTGAAGAAAAGCGCGTGGCGGCGGCCCTGACCCAGGCGATTCTTGAAGCTCACGATTACTCGGTAAAAAATCCCCGGGCCGTGGCCAAAGGCTTCCAGGCCTACGCGCTGAATACCTCCGTCGAAGAGGTGGAGGCGATTCTGCACGACCATACCCATGGTCATCATGCTGTTGGGGAGTTGCTGACAACAGAAATCACCACCTACGTCAGCGACTTGAAAACCGTGGAAGTCATTAGCCAGGGGACCGACGCCCGAGGGTTCGCCAAGGAGATCACCGCCGATGTCTTCAGATGAAACGACAACGCTGAGCGGGTCGTCGGCGCGGCGGCGCTTCAAGGTCTGGCGCCAGGGAGCGATGGCGGTGGCGGCATGGGTGGCGGTTGCGCTGCTGGTCAGCTATTGGCCCAACGCCACGCGCCTGTGGCCGATGACCCAGGGGTTGGCGAATCTGTGCCTGGCGGTGGCGGCCCTGATCGGTTTGCTGGGCATCGTCGGTCATTGGTCGGTAAAGGTTGCCGCGCGCGTTCGGGCTGCGGGAGCCTGGTTGATTATGTTGCCGATTCTGTTGGGGATCTGGGAGCTGCTGACGGCCAAGTCGGGTCTGCTGCCGGTGCCATTCTTCGCACCGCCGCAAGCCCTGCTCTCGGTGTACGTCGAAGACTGGCCGCGCCTGACCGACAGTCTGCTGCATTCGGCGCTGTTGCTGGGGAGCGGAGTCGCGCTGGGCGCTGCGAGCGGTTTTGTGGCCGGGGTGGCCATCGGTTGGTCGAGTCATATCGGCTACTGGCTGCATCCGGTCTTGCGCATTCTCGGGCCTGTTCCTTCGACGGCGTTGTTGCCACTGTGCTTCTTTTTGTTTCCCTCCAGTTGGAGTGCCAGTGTGTTTCTTATCGCCCTGGCCACCTGGTTTCCAGTGACGGTGCTGACGTGGTCGGGCGTTGCCAGCGTCGATAAAGCCTATTACGACGTGGCACGGACCTTGGGTGCGAAGCCGGGCTTTCTGATTTTCAAAGTGGCGATCCCGGCGGCCTTGCCCCACGTGTTCGTTGGATTGTTCATGGGGCTGGGCGCTTCATTCTCGACCCTGGTGGTCGCGGAAATGATGGGCGTCAAATCCGGCATCGGCTGGTACTTGCAATGGGCTCAGGGTTGGGCCGCCTACGCCAATATGTACGCGGCGCTGTTGGTCATGGCACTGGCCTGCTCGGGCTTGATCTCCGCGCTGTTCCTGATCCGCGACCGGTTGTTGGCCTGGCAGAAAGGAGCGATGAAATGGTAACGCCGGCACCGGCAATAACGGTTTCTGCTCCAGCAGGGTTAGCCCTGAACATTGACAACCTGAGTCATGGTTTTGCCCTGGACGGCCAGCACTTGCCGGTACTGAAGCGGGTTTCCCTGCAGGTGGCGCCCGGCGAGTTTGTCGCCTTGCTCGGCCCTTCGGGCTGCGGCAAGTCCACGTTGTTACGGCTGGTGGCTGGGCTGGAGTCGGCCAACTCGGGTACTTTGCTGGCCGATGGTGTGCCTATTACCGGCCCGGATCCCAGTCGGGTTGTAGTGTTCCAGGACCCGACGCTGTACCCGTGGCGACGAGTATGGGAGAACGTCTCCCTTGGTCTGCAAGCCCAGGGCATCCTTAAAACCCATTTCGCCAAGGTCGATGTCGCACTGGAAAAAGTCGGCCTCAGTCAGTTCGCCCGGGCTTATCCCCGGCAGTTATCCGGCGGCATGGCCCAGCGTGTCGCATTGGCCCGGGCGCTGGTCAACGAGCCGCGCCTGCTGATTCTGGACGAGCCGTTGGGCAAGCTGGATTCGTTGACCCGCATCATCATGCAAAAAGAACTGATCGACTTGTGGCAGCGCCAGGGCTACTCCGCACTGCTGGTCACCCACGATGTCGAAGAAGCCTTGCTATTGGCCAATCGAGTGATCGTCTTCAGTGACCGACCGGGAACGATCAAGGCACAACTGACCATCGAGCGGCCTTATCCGCGGCATCGCGACGATCCTTACCTGGTGGACCTGCGCCGCCAGATTATGGGCTTGCTCGGGTTGGGCGAGAGTTGGTAGTCGGTATCTGAAAAGGTTCGGGAGTTCATCGCACCATGGGGCTTACTTCAATGCATTGGGGGGCGTACCACCCGCAGGTGGTCGACGGAAAACTGGAGGCGATGGTGCCGGTGGCGTGGGACCCGGATCCGTCGCCCATCGGAGCCTCAATTCCCGAAGCCATGACTTCGCCGACACGGATCATGCGGCCTGCCGTGCGTCGCAGTTATCTCGCTGACCCCGGCGCTCATCCAGAGCTGCGGGGTCAGGAGCCTTTCGTCGAAGTGTCGTGGGATATCGCGTTGGCGCTGGTTGCCGGGGAACTGAAGAGAGTCAAAGCCGAGCTCGGCAACCAGGCGATTTTTGGTGGTAGTTATGGTTGGGGCAGCGCCGGGCGCTTCCATCACGCGCAGAGTCAGTTACACCGTTTTCTCAATCTGTTCGGCGGCTATGTGTTCAGCATGGACAGCTACAGCCTGGGGGCCGGGCGGGTATTGATGCCGCACATCGTCGGCAATATGGATTGGCTGCTGGCGGCGCACACGTCATGGAAGAACCTGGCGCAACACTGCGAATTGTTCGTCGCTTTCGGTGGCCTGCCGGCGAAAAACGCCCAGACCAGCCCGGGGGGGGCCAGCGAGCATCTATTGACCCGCGCACTGGAGGCGATGTCCGAGGCCGGTGTGCAGTTCGTCAATGTCAGTCCCTTGCGCGACGATCTGACTGGGCCGACAAACAATCAATGGCTGCCGGTTCGCCCCGGTAGCGATACCGCGCTGATGATGGCGTTGTCCTACGTACTGGTCAGCGAAGGTTTGCACAACGAGCACTTCATCCGGCGCTACACCGTGGGCTACGCGCGATTTCGCGAGTATCTGCTCGGCCATGTCGACGGCCAGCCCAAAGACCCGCAGTGGGCGCAGGCACTGACAGATATTCCGGCGCAGCAGATCATCGAACTGGCACGACACATGGCCAGTAAACGCACCATGATCAATATTGCTTATTCCCTGCAACGTTCGGTGCACGGCGAGCAACCGTTCTGGATGACGGTAACCCTGGCAGCGCTGCTCGGGCAGATCGGCCTGCCAGGAGGTGGTTTCGGACTGGGCTATGGCTGTATGAATAACACGGGTAGCGGGCGCAAGGCCTTTTCCGGGCCGCGATTTTCCCAAGGGGTCAATCCAGTCAAGGATTTCATTCCGGTAGCGCGGGTGACAGACATGCTGCTCAACCCGGGCGCGCCCTTTGATTACAACGGCAAGACCTTGCATTACCCGGATATCCGCCTGGTCTATTGGGCGGGCGGTAACATCTTCCACCATCACCAGGATCTCAACCGGTTGCTGGTCGCCTGGAGGCGGCCGGAAACCATCGTCGTTCATGAACAGTTCTGGACCGCCCAGGCCAAGTACGCGGATATCGTGTTACCGGCCACCACGGTACTGGAGCGCAACGATATTGGCAGCTCCGCATCGGACCGCTTCATGATCGCGATGCAGCAGGCTATCGAACCCGTGGGCGAATCCCGGGATGACTATTCGATCCTGGCGGATATCGCCGAACTCCTGGGATTCGGCGAAACCTTTACCGAGGGTCGCGATGCCGAGGCGTGGCTACGTTTTACCTATGACGAATCCCGCGGCAGGGCGCGGGAACAGGGGATTGAGCTGCCGGACTACGACCGGTTCTGGCAAGACGGGCTGTTTGAAATCGCCTACCCCGAGACCGATACGGTATTGCTCAAATCCTTCCGCGAAGACCCGGACGCAAACCCGCTGCCGACGCCTTCGGGGCGGATCGAAATCTTTTCCGAACGCATTGCCAGCTTCGGCTACGCCGATTGCCCCGGTCATCCTGTGTGGTTGGACAAGCCGTTGGCGCAGTTCCCGTTGCAGCTGTTGTCGAACCAACCGAAAACCCGCCTGCACAGTCAATACGATCACGGCACCTACAGCCGGTCTTCGAAAATCCGGCAGCGTGAGCCGTTGACCCTGAATATTGCCGATGCGTGCGCTCGGGGCATTGTCGATGGTGACGTGGTCAAGGTGTTCAACGAGCGCGGCGCTTTTCTGGCCGGGGTGATTGTCTCGGATGGAATCCGCCCGGGTGTCGTGCAGATTGCCACTGGGGCTTGGTTCGACCCGTTGGTGAAGGGTGAGCCAAACAGTCTGGATAAACATGGCAACCCGAACATGATCACGGCCGATGTCGGCTCTTCGAGCCTGTCGCAGGGTTGCTCGGCGCAAACTGCCTCGGTGGAGGTCCGGAAGTGGGATCAGGCGTTGCCGCCTGTATCGGCTTTCGAACCACCGTCGATGATTGGATGAGATCAGAGATCGTAGCGCACCGACAACAACAGGGTTCGCGGATCGTTGATCGAGTAGTAGCGGGCGCCACTGGACGGCACATAACCGACCGCTTGCGGATAGGCCCGGTCCAGCAGGTTCTTCACCGACAGCGTGGTGGTCCAGTGACCGTCGCCGCTGACATAGTTGGTGTGGGCGTTCCAGAAGGTTTGTGTCGGGATTTCCTGGATATCATCGTTCAGCGCATTGGCGTAGGACTTGGTCTGGAATTGCGCGTCGGTGCCGGCCTGCAAGGTGCCGGGCAGCCCGATCGGGATGGTGTAGTTGAGGCCGACGCTGGCGTTCCAGCGTGGCGAGTACACCAACTGCTTGCCGTCGGCATTGACGCCGGCGCCGCCGGCATTTGCGAAGTCGTCATACTTGCTTTGCAGATAGCCGAGGTTGGCGGTCAGTTGCAGGTCGCTGGTCAGTGCAGTCAGGGTTTCCAGCTCGACGCCGTAGGTGTGGGCCCGACCGACATTGGTCCGTAGGCTCACGCCCAGCGCCGGGTCGTAGGCGTTGGTCTGCAGGTCCTTGTAGTCGTTGTAGAACAGGGCGACGTTGGCCCGCAGGCGTTGGTCGAAGAAGTCACCTTTGAAGCCGGTTTCCCAGGTGGTGACGTCTTCCGGGGAGAAGGCCTGTTCGGCGGCGGCCAGGGTCGGCGCGCGGTTGTCATAGCCACCGGCTTTGAAACCTTTGGCGACGTAGGCGTACTGATTCAGATGCGCTGTCCAGGCGTATTCGACGCCGAGTTTCGGACTGGTGGATTGCCAGGACTTGCTCGCGTCGGCGGTGAAGTTGATGCCGGTGATCTGCCGGTTGGTGTTGACGATGTAGTTGGTGTAGTCGAAGTTCTTGTGCTCGCGGGTAAAGCGTAGCCCGGCGATCAGCGACAGCTGGGGCGTGATTTTGTAACTGCCCTGGCCATACAGCGCGTAGCTTTCGGTGGTAGTTGTGCTGTATTGCCCCTGGCCGATCACTTGGTTGCGCGCAATCGAGTAGGTCAAGCTGTCGCGCTCGGCGTCGAACTTTTCGCGGTACAGGTACAGGCCGGTGCTGAAACTGAAATCGTCGTAGTTGCCGTTGAGCTGGAACTCCTGGGTGGCGTAGTCCTGCTTGTAGGTGATCAGGCTGTTCTGAATCAGTGCTGCCTGTCCCGAGTTGTCATAGTCCACAGGCTGGTTGAACGCGGAATAGGCGGTCACCGATTTGAAGTTCAAGTGGTCATCGATCGCATAGATTGCGCGCAGTACCGAACTGCCCTGATCGAGGCGGTTCTTTGGGTCGAGGCTGCTGTAACTCTTGAATTTGTCGAAGTGGCCGTTGGCATCAAAAGGGGTGTAGCTGGTGGTGTCGCCACGGTCGAAGGTGCCGGCCAGGGTCAGTTGCACGTCCCACGGCGAATCGATGGGATTGAAGCGCAGCTTGCCGCGGTAGGACTGTATATCGATGTTGTTCACGTCCTTGCCACGGGTGGGGTCGGAGACGGTGCCGTCCCGGCTCAGGCGAATCGCCGAAAAACTGCCGAATAATGCGTTGTCCACCAGCGGACCACTGATCAGCAGGCGGGCGTTCTGCGCGTCGTAGTTGCCGGCGCCGAGTTCGAAGAAACCCCGGGTTTCCTGGGTCGGGTCGCGGGTGATCACCCGGATGGCCCCGGCGCTGCTGTTGCGCCCATACAGCGTACCTTGAGGGCCGCGCAAAACTTCGACGCGCTCGACGTCGTTGAAGTCGAGCATCGAGGAAATCGCCCGTGGGATATACAGGTCATCGGCGTAGACCGCGACGGCGGACTCCTGGATCGGATCGGTCTCGCCGATGCCGCGAATGCCGTAGGTCTGCGCGCTATAGGAGATCGACTGGCGGCTCAAGGTCAGGTTCGGCACTTGCCCGGAGAGGTCGCGGATACTTTTGATCTGCTTGTCTTCAAGGGCTTTTTCGTCGAACGCGGAGATCGCCAGCGGGGTCTTTTGCAAGTCCTCGGCGTGGTGTTCGGCCGTGACCGTGACAACGGGGAGGGCTCCCTCCTTGGTGTCTTCGTCGGCGTGGGCCGACAATCCGAACAGAGCCAACGATATGGCCAGCGTCAGACGGTTTGAAGTGAAGGTGTCGTGCATGGTGAACCCCTGGTGTGTAGAAGTGACGTTGGTGTCGTTATGTTTTTTTGGGCAAAGCGTTGCCGGGGCCATGATCCGAAAGCCATGGCAGCGGCGGTTTGAGTCGGTTTCAGGTTTGGCTGTGGCGGTTGACCGTGGAGTGGTGTCGGCCGGAAAAGCGTGCAGTTCCGTGGGCCTCCACCTGGTCAGGGGTCGGTGATGGTTGTAACAGTATTTGTATAGTAAGCGGCTGTAAAAGTCCGATTAGTTATAAGTTAATTATAAAAAACGGGCATTAAGTTTGTAATTTAGATGCGTAACTCTGATGTTGTTGTGGGGCAATCAAAACGCAATCGCGGGCAAGCCACGCTCCCACAGGGGATGGATAACCCGTGGAAACGCGACTTGCCCGCGATGACAAACGATGGGGAGTGCCTAGTACCCGCGCTGCACGTTCGCCAGGTTCTCTGGTGTCAGGCCGTTGAGGACGCGCTCGAGATTGGCGAGGAAACTGTCGGCAATTTCGTGACCACTGTTGCTGGAAATCGCCGACGTATGGGGTGACATACGAACCCGTGGATGGGCATAGAACGGATGTCCGTCCGGCAGCGGTTCGGGCTCGGTGACGTCCAGCGAGGCGAGGCCGATCGTTCCGTTCTCCAGTGCTTCAAGCAACGCTCCCTGGTCAAGCAGGCCACCACGCGCGATGTTGATCAGATGCAGGCCGGGCCTGGCGCTGGCGAGCACGGCAGTGTTGACGATATGCCGGGTCGCGCCGGTCAGGGGGGCGGCCAGCACCAGGTGATCGGCGCGGGCAAACAGGTCATGGATATCCCGCGCGGCCTCGACACCTTCCACCTCGAAGGGCGTCTGGCTCTGACGCAACGCCAGCACCTTGATGCCCAGGGCGTGGGCCTTGGCCGCGAGGCTGCTACCGATGGCACCAAAGCCGAGAATCCCCAGGGTGGTGCCCTTGAGCGGTGTCAGCGCAGTGAAATTCCACTGTGAGTCATGCACCCAGATGTCCGGTAGACGCTTGGCGGCGGCGAAGATCGCGGCCAGGGCGAATTCGGCGATGTTCTCGGCGGCGCTGCCCCGTGACGTACTCACCGGTGGGCCGTCGAAGAACCATTTGGGGTAGAAGTCGATACCGGAAGACACCACCTGAATCCATTTCAACCCATAGGGCCAGCCCGGCGGTGGGGTGTCCGGCGCCAGGTAGCCGCGTACATTGATCGGCCGCGCCAGCAGGATACTGACCTCGGGTGCCAGGTCGCTGGGTACCCCGGCCGGGACGCCGATAAGGCGCACGCCAGGGTGCGCTTGGGCGAGGCGCTGGCGGACCACCTCGTTGAGGTCTTCATCCAATTGGCTGGCAATCACAAGCTGGCTCATGGGCGTTCCTTTGGCTGGCGCTGGGCGAAGACGGCTTTGCCGACACCTTGCAGCACGGCATCGTTCTGCGGCGTGTGAACGCGACTGCAGAGCACGTCGCGGTAATGCCGTTGCAAGGGGTTGTGGCGTGACAGGCCGGGATTGCCGGACGCCTCGATGGCCAGTTCGACGGCACGGATGGCGTTGCCGGTGACCAGGAATTTCAGTTGCGCGGCGTTGCTCGTGGGCGTGTGTCCCTCAGCCGCGGCATCGAGCAGGCTGCGGTTGGCGAACAGCAAGGTGTCGATATGCCCGACGGTCTCCTGGAAGCGCGGCAGGGTCGAGAGTGCCGCGCCGAGGTTGGAGGGCTTGCGTTGTTCCAGCCAGCCCACCAGCCAGTCCCGAGCCGCTTGGGCAACGGCGTCGTAGACCGATGAAAGCAGTACCGACATCCACAGGAAACCGTCGCCATCCAGCTCGGGTTGCGGTGCGCTCCAGGGGATGACGCTGACGGCGTGATCCAGCGGCACCAGGACATTGTCGAATACCACCTCGTGGCTGCAGGTGGCGCGCATGCCCAGATGCTCCCAATCCTCGATGATGCTGATGCCGGGCGTGTCCTTGTGCACCAGCCAGGCACCGACCAGCGGGTCTTCATCGTTGCTGCGGGCCCAGACGCTGAACCAGGTCAGACCGTGGCTGCCGGTGGAGTAGATCTTGCGCCCGCTGATCCGCCAGCCGGCAGAGGTGCGGCGCGCGATGGTCGCCGGCAGGCCGCCACGGGCTGGTGTACCGAGGTCCGGCTCGACGCGCAAGGCGTTGATCAGCGCCCCCTTGCTCACCGCGTCCTCGGCCACCTGCGTACGCAAGGCCGGAGGCCAGGTTTTGCTGTCCTGCAAACGGGTGTGTTGCAGGTACTGCATCACCAGGATCAAGGCGGTGGAGGGCTCGCCCTTGGCAATGGCGCTGATGGCCTTGCGCGCCTGGGCCAGGTTGGCGCCGCCACCGCCCAGGGCCTTGGGCACGGTCAGGGCCACCAGGCCGTGTTCGTGCAACAGCTTGAAATTGTCATGGGGGAAGGCGCCGCTTTCGTCGTAAAGATGAGCGGTGGCGGCCAACTGACTGCTGATGCGTTCCAGCAAGGCTTCGAAATTGGCCACTGCCACCGAGCGCAGCAGTGGCGTTTGTTGAGAGGAAAGGCTCATGGTCGGCTCACTCGATCAAAATAGTGTTTATATCGGCAGCAACTTGAACTGCCGATCCCACAACGGGCTGACATCCAACCGCTGGCTCAATACCCCGGCGCTGAAAAACAGATCCGCCACTTCCTGCTGCGAAGCGATGGCCTGTTCATTCACTTCGATCAGCTTGTAGGGCTGGCTGCGGCTGTTGTACATGTCGAGGAACACCGCTTTATCCACCCCCAGCAGTTGCGCCGATTTCACGGCCCAGGGCTCGGGGTTGTTGTTCATCCACTCCAGGGTGCGCGCTTCGCGCTGCAGGTAGTCCTGGATCGCCTGTTTGCGCAGAGGGTCCTCCAGGGCGGCGGGGCGGGCCGCGATCAGGTAGTTGCCCGAGAGGTAGCCCAGGGCGGTTTTCAGTACCCGGGCGCCACTGCGAAATTTCGCCAATTGGATAAACACGCCGTAGATCACCCAGGCGTCCAGCTGGCCGCTCTGGAACGCGCTGAAACCATCTTGTGGGGTGAGCGCCACGGCGGTGATGTCGTTCAAGGTCAGCCCTTGTTCCTTCAGGGCCTTGATCAAAAAGTAGTGGGACGTGGTGGAGCGCACATAGCCCACCCGCTTGCCCTTCAGTTGCTCGACGGATTCCAGTTTCGAGTCCTTGGGGATCAGGATCACCTGGTTGTTCACGTCGCCTTGAAGGACGGCGATCAGCTTGGGCTCGCGATGGCTCTGGATCGAGAAGATCGGCGGGATTTCACTCATGCCGCCGATGTCCAGGCTGCCTGAAGCCAAGGCCTCGACAATCAGGTTGCCGCCGGCAAATTCCGCATAGTCGACTTTGTAGGGGGTATCGGAGGTGCCGGCATCGTCGGTGAAATAGGAGTCCTGGCCACGGTAGCTGGCGACGGCGAGGGTCAGCTCCGAAAGTTTTGCCGTGGCCCCCAGCGCCCGTGGCACCAGGGTCGACAACCCCAGTGCGGCCAAGGCTACGGAGCTGGCGGTCAGGAAACCGCGACGATTGAGCTGTCCCTGGATGATCGTGTTCATCATGGTCAGGCCAGTGCCTCCTGTTGCGCTTCGGATTCAAGGGCGAGGCTATGGCGATTGGCCGGGACCTCCAGGCCGAGGTTGTCGCGCAGGGTGACGCCGCTGTATTCGCTGCGAAACAGACCACGTTGCTGCAACACGGGCACGACCTGCTCGGTGAAGGACTGCAAGCCATCCGGCAGTAGCGAGTTGATAATGAAACCGTCGGCCGCGCCCGCTTCGAACCAGGTCTGGATCGCGTCGGCGACCTGCTCCGGGGTGCCGACGAAATCACGCTTGGGGCGCGAAAAGCGCAGCGCCACTTCCCGCAACGTCAGGCCTTCGTCCCGGGCCAGCTGTTTGATGCGGTCAGAGCCGCCTTTCTGGCTGTTGGAGCCCAGGTCGCCCAGTTCGGGGAACGGCGCGTCCAGCGGATATTGGCTGAAATCATGATCGTTGAACGGCCGACCCAGGGCCACGATGGCATCCTCGACGGTCACCAGTTCCACGGCTTGTTGATAGCGGCTTTCCACCTCGGCTTCATCGCGGCCGACAATCGGCCGGATGCCCGGCAGGATCGACAGCTGATCGGCATCGCGGCCAAAACCACGGGCGCGCTTTTTCAGGTCCTGGGCATAGGCACGGGCTTCGTCGAAGTTCTCGGCGTGGACAAAAATCGCATCGGCATTCTCGGCGGCAAAGTTACGCCCGGCCTCGGAGGTGCCGGCCTGGAAAATCACCGGTTGACCCTGGCGGGAACGGGCGATGTTCAGCGGGCCCTTGACCGAGAAAAACTCACCCTTGTGTTCCAGGGCATGCAGCTTGCCGGGGGTGAAGAACTCGCCGCTTTGCTTGTTATAGGCGAAGGCGTCGTCCTCCCAGGAGTCCCACAGGCCCTTGACCACTTCCACGTGCTCCTTGGCGATGCGATAGCGCACGGCATGGGGCGGGTGCTCGGCCTTGCCGAAGTTGTCGGCGGTGCCGCTGAGCCAGGAGGTCACCACGTTCCAGCCGGCGCGGCCGCCACTGATATGGTCAAGGGAGGCAAACTGGCGCGCCACCTGGAAGGGTTCGGTGTAGCTGACGGTCACGGTCGCCACCAGGCCGATGTGCGATGTCAGCGCCGCCAGGGCCGAAAGGATGGTCAGCGGTTCGAAGCGGTTGAGGTAGTGGGGGCTGGATTTTTCATGGATATGCAGGCTGTCGGCAATGAACACGAAGTCGAACTTCGCGCCTTCCGCCAGTTGTGTCTGCTGCTTGTAGAAGCCGAAGTTGACACTGGCGTTGGGCTGGGCCTGCGGATGGCGCCATTCGCCCCAGCCATGGCCGACGCCATGGACCATCGCACCGAGTTTCAGTTGGCGTTTGCTCATGTTCTCACTCCTTTAGCGGGACGGCTGTTTATCGAGAAGCTTGGGTAAAGGGGGCACGCTGGGCGTTGAAGCTCTTGTCGAAGCCTTGGGAGACGTCGATGTGTCGGGTGAGAAGCCCTTCTTCCTGGTAGATGTCAGCGGTGGTTTGCAGGCCGCTGATCACCGCGTCGTCGATCTCCACCGGTTGCATATGGGTGGCCTTGGCGACGGCTATATGCACCGCCAGGGGCAGGCCGGTGACCTTGGCCAGGGCGGCGGCGTAGGCTTCGGGATGGGCATTGCTCCAGCGATAGGCGCGATCGACCCGGGCAACGAAGTCGTCCAGTTGCTGGCGCTTGCCAGCAATGGCCTGGCTGGTGGCCGCGAGGTACAAGTGGTTGGTCAGCAGGCTGTCACCACTGACCAGGACCTTGGCCTGGCTCTGGGTGGTGGCGATGGTGGTGTAGGGATCCCAGGTCGCCCAGGCGTCGGCGCTGCCGTTGTCCAGCAGCAGGCGCGACTCGCTGGGTAGCAGGTAGATGAATTGCACGTCCTGGGTGCTCAGGCCGACACTGCGCAGCGCCTTGATCGCCAGGAAGTGGCCGATGGAGCCGCGGGTGGTGACGATACGCTTGCCCTTGAGATCAGCGGCAGTGTTCAGCGGCGAATCCTTCAGCGTGAGCATGGCCGTGGTGTAGCGCCCCTCGGCGTGGATGATGCTCACCACCTTCAGCGGCGCACCGGCACCGAGGGCGAAGACATAGGGTGCATCGCCCAAGGCGCCGATATCCACGGCACCGGCATTCAGTGCTTCACCCAGCGGGGCGGCGGCGGGGAACTCGGAAAACTGGATCTCGTAGGGCACGTCGGCCAGTTCGCCGGAGACCTCCAGCAGCACTTTGATCGTCGACTTTTGATTGGCCACCAACAGCGGTTGCAGGTCGGCGGCGTGGCTCGCCGCGCCGAACGCGAGGGCGCAGGCGAGCAGCAGGTGCTTGAACGGTTGGGTAAAGCGCATGACAGCGTGCTCCAGGCGAAGCTTGATGTTTCGTGTCACCTCCGCCTGGAGAAAGGGGTCGGGCTGAATTCAATGTGTGGTATGGCAAACGGCGCTGCCCGGCATGCGGTGCAGAAGCCTGGAGGGCTCAGATCACGAAAAAGCCATGGGTGCCGTCGCGGGCCAGTTGCTCCACCAGGCCGAACTCCCAGTCCAGGTAGGCCTGCATGGCTTCCCTTGGGTTGTCGGTGCCTTCATAGGGGCGGCGATAGCGGTCGATGCGCGGCGAGGCGAGGTGACTCTCGCCTTCTTCCAGCGGCAGTTGTGCGGCAATCCAGCTGGCGGTGCCGTCTTGCAGCAGGAACACCTGCTTGCCGGTCAGGGCCTCGACTTCGGCCACCGCCAGGCGTGCCAGTTGGCTGCTGCCACAGGTCAGCACATAGCGTTGCGTCGCCGGCACCTTGGCCAGGGCTTGCGGCAATTGCCCGCGCAGGGCCCACCAGGCGCCGGGGATGTGGCGTTTGACGTAGTTGGCGCTGCTGGTGAAGTCGAGTACGGCGGTGTCGCCGTGGGTCAACCACTCGGCCAGGGTCTGCGGGCTGATGACTTCGGCCTGCCGAGGTGCCGGGACCGGTGCCTGCCACGGGCCTTGCTCGCTGAAATGAGCCGGTTGCAGGTCATCCAGTACATGCACTTCCCAACCCAGTTGGGCGAGCCAGGAGGCGGACATATTGGCCCTTACACCGTCGTCATCGGCCAGCACCAGGCGCGCACCGCGCACGCTGGCGACATGGTCGGTTTCCTGCACCAGTTGGCCGCCCGGCGTCGAGCGGGCGCCGGGCAGGTGACCGGCTTCGTATTCTTCCGGGGTGCGTACGTCGAACAGGTAGGTGGTGCGCGCCGTTTGCTGCTGCCAGCCTTGCAGGTCGGCCAGGGTGGCGCGGCCCACGTGGGCCTTGTCGGCAACGCGGCGAGCTTCCTGGGCGGCGACCTGGCGATGTTCTTCCGAGGTGGGGGCGAAGCGTCGCGACTGACCGTGCTGCAGCGTCTGGCCGGCGAGGGTCCAGCCGATGGTGCCGTTGCGCAGGGCGAATACCCGATTGGCGATGCCGGCATTGATCAGCGACTGGGTGCCGATGATGCTGCGGGTGCGCCCGGCGCAGTTGACGATTATATGGGTGGCCGGATCCGGCGCCAGCTCGCGGGCGCGTAACACCAGCTCGGCGCCGGGGACGCTGATGCCAGTGGGAATACTCATAGTCTGGTACTCATCAAAACGCCGGGCATCGAGCACCACCACATCGGCCTCGCTGTCGAGCAGCGCCTGGACTTCTTCCGCCGCCAGGGACGGGGTGTGGCGGCGGCTTTCCACCAGCTCGCCGAAGGCCTTGCTGGGCACGTTGACGTCGATAAACAGCTCGCCACCGGCGCGGCGCCAACCATCAAGACCGCCCGCCAGCAGGCTGACCCGGGTATAGCCGAGCGCCTGCAAGCGTTCGGCGGCGATGTTCGCCAGGCCTTCGCCGTTGTCGTAGACCGTCACCTGGGTATCGCGGCGGGGGATGCGCGAGTAAACCTCCAGCTCCAGTTTGGACAGCGGGATATTGGCGGCGAACAGAGGGTGGGATTCGGCGAAAGGTGCTTCCTCGCGTACATCGACGAGGGCGACTTCTTCATGGTCCAACAGGGCCTGGCGAATCTGGGCGAAGGTGCGGTTCGATACAGTGCTCATTGGGCAGGGCTCTCTTTGGACAAATCCCAGATGTTCGGGAGAAAGGCGTTGGAATAACCGGAAATAAACAGTTTCTCGCTGCCGTCGGGCTGATACACCGCACGGCGCACGGCACCGATATTGGCGCCGTAGACATGGATGCTGATGGACACCTGGTCAGCAAAGGCATTGCTGACTTGATGGATGTCACCGATCTTCGGCGAGACGGCCTCGACCTGGCCCGGTTCCAGCCGGATCGGTTTGCCCTCGGCGCTCAACGTGCCGTCGGTGTTGCGTTCGAACCCTTGGGAATACTCGGCGCCGCGCAGCATGCCGATCAGCCCCCACACCCGATGATCATGAATCGGCGTGCTTTGTCCCGGTCCCCACACAAAGCTGACGATGCTGAAACGCTGCCGAGAATCGGCATGCAGCAGAAATTGCTGATAGCGCTCGGGGCTGGGCTGGGCAAATTCGTCCGGCAGCCAGTCATCATGGCTGACCAGTTGCGCCAACAGCTTGCCGCCGCGGTGCAGCAGATCGCCTTCGCGAGGGTTGCCGTCGATCAATTCCGCCAGGGCGCCTATAAATGCTCTGAGTCTCTCCGGGTGTCGGGCCTGGGTCATGGCAGTTCCATCGTGGGTGGTTCGTGGTGATGGGTTATCTAAGCATAATGTTTATAGTTAATATGCTATTTTTTAATGATTAGGTTATAGCTGAAAGTAATTTAGAACCGGTTTGAATAGCGTTAGGCGTTATCGATAGGGCGGGTGGGCTATCCAGGCGGCGTTTATGTAACTATGCTTTTCACACATCTTAATGACTGTTCTCTATGTGCGGCCCAAATGAAAATTGACGATATCGATGCCTTTGTCGAAGTGATTCGTTGCCAGTCCATCAGCCATGCCGCCGAGTCGTTGCAACTGACCCAGCCGGCGATCACCCGCCGCGTGCAGAACTTCGAGCAGGCGCTCGGAGTGGAGTTGTTCGACCGTAACACCAAGCCTCTCAAGCCTACGCTGATCGGAACCCGGGTGTATGAACAGTGCCGTCTGATCCTGCGGGAGATGGATGCATTGCGCGAGTTGGTGGCCACCGATGCACCGCCCACCGGGTTGTTGCGCCTGGGTGTGCCGCAAACCATCGGTGACGTGGTGCTGCTGGACGCCCTCAAGCACCTGCGCACCGAATACCCCGATCTGCGCGCCCAGGTGGCCACGGGCTGGGGCAGCCAGTTGGTCGGCAAGATCGAGCGCGGTGAACTGGACGCGGCGGCGGCGCTGTTTCCGGCGGGCAAGATCTTCCCGGACAACATCATCGGTGAATCCATCGGTAAGATGGAGCTGGTGGTGGTGTGCGCCAAGGCCCAGTTGCCCAAGCGCCCGTGCAAGCTGGCGGATGTCTACCAGAACGGCTGGATTCTCAATCCCGATGGCTGCGGCTTCCGGGCCGGGCTGCAACGCACCCTGTCGGACCAGGGCCTGGCCTTGCGGGTCAACCTGGAAACCTTCGGTACCGAGTTGCAGTTGGGCTTGGTGGCTGACGGCCTGGGGCTGGGCCTGGTGCCGCGGCCGTTGCTGGAACGCAGCGTCCATCGCGAGCAACTGGCGGTCATGCCCCTCAAGGATTTCAAGCCGGTGATGGACCTGTGGCTGATCTACCCGCACTTCCTCGGCAACCTGCAAGGGCCGGTGGATGCCTTTGGCAAACGGGTGGCGGCGTCGTTGCACAAAGTCAGAAACGCCGCATGATTGCGCTGCTGGATATGAAAAAAAATAATAATTAGCTTAGATTAAAATGTGCTTTTTATTATTTTTTCCCATCCCATAGGCTTGCCTGGAAGTCCTTAAGGCCATCCAGGAAGTTTTGCCATGAGCAGCGTCAGTCCGTTATCCAGCGTTTCGAACAATGTCCGACTGCGGGTCACTGCAGAAGAGTGGGAGGTCCGTGTCAAGCTGGCTGCGGCCTATCGGCTGGCGGCCTTGTACAAGTGGACCGATCACATCTACACCCATTTCTCTGCCCGGGTGCCGGGACCCGAGGAGCATTTCCTGATCAATGCCTTCGGCCTGCTGTTCGATGAAATCAGCGCCTCCAACCTGGTCAAGGTCGACATCGATGGCACCCTCGTCGATGACCCGACCGGGCTGGGCATCAACTACGCCGGTTATGTGATCCACAGCGCCATCCATGCTGCCCGTCCTGACCTGCAAGCGGTGTTGCACACCCATACCCGCGACGGCATTGCGGTGTCGGCACAGAAGGGTGGGTTGTTGCCGATTTCCCAACACTCCATCGGCTTTTCCGGGCGGGTGGCTTACCACGGCTATGAGGGCGTGGCCCTGGACCTGGATGAGCGTGAGCGCCTGGTGGCGGACCTGGGGGACAAGAGCGTGATGATCCTGCGCAACCATGGCTTGTTGACGGCGGGGATCAGTGTCGAGCATGCGTTCCAGCAACTGCAGGGCCTGGAGCGGGCGTGCAATATTCAGATCGCGGCGCAGGCGGCGGGGAATGCCGAACTGATTTTTCCGCCGGCCGAGGTGGTGGCCAAGGTTGAGAAGCAGGCCGAGGTGTTCAAGAGCGGGGAAGGGCCGGGGGTGGCGCGGCATTGGAATGCGTTGATTCGGCAACTGGAACGTACCGATACCGACTACAAGCATTGATCGGTCATGGGTGAGTTGATGCCCACCCTTCCCGAGAGGGAAAGGTGGGTTTTGCAAGGGGATCAACCCGAGTACAAAAGGTCGAACCCGACGCTTTCAAAAAGGCCGCTCTATGCGACCTTTTCAGCCGCTTGCCGCTCGCGTTCCGCCACCAACTGGCGGGTCAGGGGGATCAGGCGCTTGCCATAGTCAATGGCATCATTGAGAGGGTCGAAGCCGCGAATCAGGAAGGTGGTGATACCGAGGTCGTAATAGTCGAGCAGGGCCTCTGCCACTTGTTCCGCCGTGCCCACCAGTGACGTCGAATTACCCTGTGCCCCCAGCAGTCCGGCAATCCCGGTCCACAAGCGTTTATCCAGCCTCGAACCCTGGGCCGCCGCCGCCAGCAGGCGACGAGACCCTTCGTTCGGTGGTTCGCGCCGGACAAAACCGTTCTGCTCGGCCAGGGCGGTAGCCTGTTGCAGGATCTGCTCCGCACGTTGCCATGCCAGCTCCTCGGTCTCGGCCAGGATCGGCCGCAACGACAAACTGAAGCGAATCGTCCGTCCGTGTTTGGCGGCTTCAGCCCGTACCCGGGCCACCACTTCCCGCACTTGCTCGTAGGTTTCCCCCCACAGCGCATACACGTCCGCATGCTTGCCGGCCACGGCGATCGCCGCTGCTGAAGAACCACCAAAGTACAGCGGGATATGCGGCTGTTGCGGCGACTTCACCGTCGAATACGCGCCCTCGACCTGGTAGTAGGTACCTTCATGGGCAAAGGGTTTCTCGCTGGTCCATTCCTGGCGCACCACGCTCAGGTATTCATCCGTGCGGGCGTAGCGTTCGTCCTTGTCGATATGGCTGCCGTCGGCCCGCAGTTCGCGATCGTCGCCACCAGTGATGATGTGAACGGCGGTGCGCCCGCCGTTGAACACGTCCAGGGTGGCGAACTGTCGAGCGGCCAGGGTCGGCTGGGCAAAACCGGGCCGATGGGCAATCAGGAACTGCAGTTTTTTGGTCACGCTGGCCGCGTGGGAGGCGATGAGCGTGCTGTCCGGGCTGTTGGAGTGGAAGGCTACCAGGGCACGGTCGAAGCCGGCCGCTTCGTGGGCGCGAGCGACGGTTTCCACGTAGTCGGGTTGCAAGGTCGGGCCACTGCGGGGATGGATCTCCGAAGCGTGGTGGCCGCCGATGTAGCCGATAAATTCAATGCTCATGCTCAGTTCCTTGTGGGTAGGGGCGCTCTGTAGGGGTCGAAAGTAGGGGGGCGGGGGCGGGGCTGTAAAATGCCGTTTTGTTCTAAGTTAATTATTAATTTATAGAATTTTAAGAAATGCTATTTATCAGAAATGTGCATTTTGTTGGTCGAGGTCGGCGTGGGCGGCGAGGCTGGCTTGATTATGCAAATAATTTATTGTTTTGATTTTATGTCTTATTTTTAATCATATTAGGTTATTCCCAAAAAGAATTTCACTGAGGTTTTTTATGCGACTAGCATGAAGCTGCAACGGCGCTCCTGGCCGTGTTTTTTGTGAGGACGGAAGCCCGATGAATGAAAAACCCCTGAATGCCAGCTCGTTTTCCGTCGACAAGGCGGCTCGCTTCCAGGGCGAGCCTGAAGGTGTGTCACGACTGGTGCCCCTCTGGTTGCGCAACTGGCGCACCCCTGAGGTGTTATTGCGGTTGGTCAGCCCGATCGTATTGCTGCTGGTATGGGAGTTGGCCTCCGAGCTGGGGCTGATCCCGCAACGGATCATCGCCGCGCCGTCGCAGATCGGCGGTACCTTGTGGGCGATGATCGTTTCCGGCGAGTTGGGCAAGCACCTGCTGGTATCCCTGCAACGGGCGCTGCTGGGGCTGGGCATTGGTGTCAGCATCGGCGTGGTGGCGGCGCTGATCACCGGCCTGTCCAAGCGTGGCGAGGTGATCCTCGATTCGCCGATGCAGATGCTGCGCACCATTCCCTCCCTGGCCCTGGTGCCGTTGTTCATCCTCTGGTTCGGCATCGGCGAGTTCACCAAGATCGCGCTGATCGTCACCGGCACCACCTTCCCGGTCTACCTCAACCTGTTTTCCGGTATCCGCAACATCGACCCCAAGTTGATCGAGGCCGCCAACACCCTGGGGCTCAATCGCCGCGAGTTGATCTGGCATGTGATCCTGCCGGGTTCGTTGCCTTCTTTTTTTGTCGGCCTGCGCTACTCCCTGGGGATTTCCTGGCTGGCCCTGGTGTTCGTCGAGCAAATCAACACCACTGCCGGTATCGGTTTCCTGGCCAGCGATGCGCGGGACTTCATGCGCACCGACGTGATTGTGATTTGCCTGCTGATCTACAGCGTCCTCGGCCTGCTGATCGATGGGCTGATCCGCACCCTGGAACGTTTCGCCCTGGCCTGGCGCCCATCTTTCGTGAGGAACTGACATGTCGAATATCGAATCCTTGGCGGCACCGGTACAGTTGCGCAATGTGGTGCGCCAGTTCGGCCAGCAACGGGTCATCGACGGCCTGGACCTGGACATTGCCCCCGGCGAGTTTGTCGCACTGCTGGGCGCCAGCGGCTCCGGCAAGACCACCTTGCTACGCAGCCTGGCCGGGCTGGACAGCATCGACAGCGGCCAGTTGCGCGTGCCCAAGGCCCGGGCGGCCGTGTTTCAGGAGCCGCGGCTGATGCCCTGGAAGCGAGCCTGGAAAAACGTGATCCTCGGACTGCGTGTTCCTGACGCCAAGGAGCGCGCGGTGCAGGCGTTGACGGAGGTAGGGCTGGCCCATCGACTGGACGCCTACCCGGCGACGCTCTCCGGTGGGGAGGCCCAGCGCGTGGCGTTGGCCCGTGGTCTGGTGCGCGAACCCAAGCTGCTGTTGCTGGATGAACCTTTCGCCGCGCTGGACGCCTTGACCCGGATCAAGATGCATCGGCTGATTATCGAACTGTGGCGCAAGCATACGCCGGCCGTGCTGCTGGTCACCCACGACGTTGACGAAGCGATTTTGCTGGCCGACCGCGTGATCGTCCTGGCCCATGGCAAGATTGCCGAGCAGCTGACCATCGATCTGCCTCGGGCGCGGGACACGGGTCAGGAAGGCTTCCAGGCGATCCGGGCACGCTTGCTGAGTCTTCTCGGGGTTGAAGTGGACGTCCCGGCGGCGGTGGGGCAAGCGGCTGCCAGTGGCTTGCGGCGGTTTGCCCATGGTTGAGTTGAGAGTGTTGATGCTGGTGGCGGCCGCGTTGTTGCTGGGGGGCTGTGATAAAACGGCCGAGGCCCCGAAAACCCATTCTGATTTATCGGGCGTGACCTTGATCCTGGGTGATCAGGCCAAGGGTTTGCGCACGGTGGTAGAAGCGGCCCACGCCCTGGAAGGCATCGACTACAAGGTTGAATGGGCCAACTTCCAGGGCGCCGCGCCGCTGTTCGAAGCCTTGCGCGCCGGCGCGGTGGACCTGGGCCCGGCCGGTGACACGCCGGTACTGGCCGCGGCCACGGGGGGCACGGCCTTGCGTATCGTTGCCGTACGCCGCAGCCAATCCCGGGGCATTGCGATCCTGGTGCCACCCGATTCACCGATTCACACCGTCGCGGACCTGAAAGGGCACAATGTGGTGGTCTCGTCCGCCCGTGGCAGTATTTCCCAGTACCTGCTGATTCGTGCCCTGGCCAATGCCGGAGTGGATGAGAAAGACGTCAAGGTCGGTTTTGTCCTGCCCACGGATGCGTTACCCGCCTTCAATGCCGGGAAGATCGAAGCCTGGGCCACCTTCGGCGTCTATCAGGCATTTGCCGAGCAGAAAGGCGCCAGGGTGCTGATCAGCGGGGAGGGGATCAATACCGGGCTGACCTTTATCACCGCGTCCGATGAAGTGCTTGCCGATCCCCTCAAGCGCAGGGCGTTGGGCGATGTGTTGCAGCGTTTCGCCAAGGCTTTTGAATGGGCGCGGAAAAATCCCGAGGAATACGCGCGGGTGTTTGCCAAGGCCAATGATATTCCCCTCGAGGTTTCTCAGTTGCTGCGCCGTTGGGGGGATGAGTCGTTGTTGCCGGTAGAGGCGAGGGATCTGCAGGCGTTGCAGCAGGTGGATGATCTTTTCGTCGAGAAGAAGATCTTTCCCCATCGGGTCGAGGTGGAGAAATTCACCGATGCGCAGGTGTTTTCGAATGAGTCGGTGGCGCTGAGTCGATCGACATCGACAGCCACAAATCCCAACTGATCGTTCTGAAGACGGACTCACGGGCGCCGATACAATCTGCGTCCGCGTCTAATGGAAGCGCTGGCCCGAGGCCTCGCCCTGGAGTTGGCGCCGATACGGGCCAACACGCTGTCACCCGGTCCGATCAATCCCCCCATTTTCACTGAAGCGCTGGGCGCCAGGCTGGTCTGAGCGGCCCAACCGGCCAGCTCTGAAAAAGCTCATGCCGGACGGTCATTCTCATAACGAACCAATAGAGGCAATATGCTATCTGCGTGGGGGCGCTTCAGCCACGGTTGGCACCCAAACGAATAAACGTCTGAAACAAGCGCTATAAGCTTTACTTGGAAGGCACATTGCTAGTAATCAGTGAGTGTCTTCAATTTTTGGCTCAGGGAGCGCTGATGAGTGTTCGTCCATTGACCGACTCCCCGCTGCAATCGAACGATTGCGATATTGTCGCTTCTCAACTAAAAGGGACCCCGGGCACGGTTGGCATGGCCTACGTTGGCAACGAGGACAGGATCGAAGACTTGCTGGACTCAGCGCGCAACTGGGCCCATACCACTGCCTGGGTGGTTTACCGCGCCGGAGAACAAATGCACCGGGTCGGGCAGGGCGACCCCTCGCTGCAGTGGCCCTCAAGCGTCGCCCATGAAGCGTTTGACGCCTTTTGCCTGACCCGCCAGTTGCACCGCTGGCCGACGGGCAGAGGCGAAAACGTGCTGGGCTGGCTGCTCGCACCCATCAAGGATGCCGCGGAACCGGCGCTCGCCGAGTTTGCCCAGCGCCTGGGCATTGAGGTACAGACCAATACCCTGGCCCGTGCGCAGGTCACTCAGCGTGTGTTGTATGAGATTACCTACCTGGCCAGTTCAACCCGCGACCGTTCGGTGTTTCTGGTGGGGGTTCACCAGTTGCTGGCCAGCCTGATCGACGCCGAGAACTTCTACCTCGCGCTGTATGACCCGCTCAGTGGCAAGATCGACTACCCGTACTACGTCGACATTATCGACGTGGATGCCCTTGAAGCCGAGAACTACGAATACCTTGACCCTGGGCACCTGTCCTTGACCGGCCAGGTGTTGACCACCGGCCAGCCACTGCTGATCGACTCCGCCGGCATTCTCGCGGCCCAGGCCGAGGGCCGTTTCCACTGCGTGGGTGATCGTCCCGAGTTCTGGATGGGCGCACCCTTGAAAAATGCCTCGGATGAAGTGTTTGGCATGCTGGCGATGCAGGTCTACGACGTGGCCCGTATCTACAGTGCCGAAGACCGCGCGCTGTTTCTGGTGGTGGCCCGCCACGTGGCCATGGCATTGGACCGGATCCTGCACCGGGCGGACCTGGAAGAGACGGTGATGCGTCGTACCCTGGAGCTGTCGGCACTCAACGATGCCCTGAGGCAGGAGGTGCTTGACCGCGAGCGCGCCGAACACCTGCAGAGCGCGTTGTTCCAGATAGCCGAACTGTCGAGCCAGCCGGGCGACATGGCCGAGTTGTTTCAAACCCTGCATGGCATCGTCGGCGAGTTGCTGTTCGCGCAGAACTTCTACATTGCGCTGTTCGACGACGCGACCGGCGAAGTGACCTTTCCTTACTATGTCGATGAGCGACTGACCACCCACCCGGTGGCCCGGCGCGGGCGCCGGGGCTTGACCGAGTACGTTATCCGCCAGCGTCGACCCTGCCTGATCGATGCCGGCGAGTCCGAGCGCTTGTCGGCGAGCGGCGAAACCGAAAGGGCCCATGAGTCTGTCCGTGCCTACTCCTGGCTGGGCATTCCCTTGTTCGATGGCGATGTGGTGCGGGGCGTGCTTGCCGTACAGAGCTACACCTCGCAGGTATGCTATACCCTGCGTGACCAGGAGTTACTGACGTTCGTGTCGCGACACATCGACACCGCGCTGTCGCGCCGCACGGCCGCCGAAGCGATCCACGCTGCCAACCTCATGCTCGAAGCCCGGGTGCAGAACCGCACCCGCGAACTCGATCATGCCAATGCCAAGCTGCAACACGAAAACTCCCACGATGCGCTGACCGGGCTAGCCAACCGCACCTACCTGCAACAGCGCCTCAACCAGGCCTGGTCACGGTTCGATAGCGAAGGCGGGCACCTGGCGGTGATGTTCATCGACCTCGACCGTTTCAAGATGGTCAATGACAGCCTCGGCCATCATTTCGGCGATCTGCTGCTGATGCAGGCCGCCGACCGTTTGCGCGGTTGCCTGCGTGACTCCGACATGCTGGCGCGCCTGGGCGGTGATGAGTTTTCGGTACTGGCTCCCGAGGCGCCGCTGGACAGGGTGATCGACATTGCCGAACGGATCCTGGTGGCGTTTGACCTGCCGTTTTTCATCAATGGCCATGAAGTCTTTTCGTCCTGCAGTATCGGTATTGTCAGCGCCGACAGCCAGTTCCATCAGGAGCCGGCCGACCTGCTGCGCGATGCCGATGCGGCGATGTACCGGGTCAAGAGCGCCGGGCGCGACAGCTACGCGGTGTTCAACCAGGAAGTGCGCCGCGAAGTCTCGGACCAGGTCGAGCGTGAAGGGGCCTTGCGCAACGCCCTCAAGCGCACGGATGAACTGCTGCCGTATTTCCAGCCGATTGTCAGTGTCGAAAGCGGTGAGCTGCTGGCCCTTGAAGCGCTAGTCCGCTGGCATCAGCCGGGCGGGCGGGTGGTCGCGCCGGGCGAGTTTCTGCCGGACTTCGAGGGATTGCGCCTGATCGGTCGACTGGACCTGTACATGCTGAGCAGCATTGCCGTGATCCTCGCCCAGCCCCAGCACGCCCACTGGCCACCGGTGCACGTCAATTGCTCGAGCTACAGCATGACGCGCCCGGACTTCGCCAGCGATGTGCTTGCACTGCTGGCGCGGCACCAGGTCTCGCCGTCGCGGATCTGCCTGGAACTGACCGAAGGTGCCCTGGTGGCGGAGCCGGCGCTGGCTCGACGCACCATGCAACAGCTGGCCGACAACGGCATGTCGGTGGTGCTCGATGACTTCGGTGCGGGCTTTTCATCCCTGAGCTACGTGCATCAATACCGTTTCAGCGGCTTGAAGATCGACAAGTCGTTCATCCTCGAACTGACCAGCAGTGCCCGCAGTCGCGCGATTGTCCGGGCGATTGTGCGAATGGCCGAATCCCTGGACCTGAGCGTGGTGGCCGAAGGGGTCGAAGACGCCGAGACGCTCGAATTGCTGCGTGAAATGGGGGCGGGACAGGCCCAAGGTTACTATTTTGCCAAACCGATGGGGTTGCAGGCGTTGATGGGGTGTTTTTCTGGCAGCGGATCGGTTCTTGGCTGGAGCGGCAGCGCAGACGCGTAACCCCCAAGCTTTTCCCGCCACCCTTTACCCATTCTTTACCTGCCCTTGTGTCTCGTTCGCCAGAGGCTCGGTTACGCTGCTAGCCATCTTGATCTTGACGACTTTGTGAATCGAATGAATCTTCAACCTCGTTACTGGCTAGCGGTGGGCGCCTTAGTGGGCAGCCTGGGATTGATCTCTGGTTGCGCGGGCGATCCGCCAGACCCGCGAATCGAATTCACCGAGCTGGTCAATAAAGACCTGGCCAGCGCCTATCAACCGTCCCACAACGAAACAACCGGTTGGGGCGCCATCTGGCAACTCGATCAGCAATCGGTGGATGTGGCCTGGTTGGCGCCGGCTACCCATGAGCGCCTGCCGTTGATTATCTACTTGCCGGGGTTGGGTGAGCCGGCCTCGGGCGGTGTGGAGTGGCGCAAGGCTTGGGCGCAAGCCGGTTATGCGGTGCTGTCTGTTCAAGGGCACGCCTATGATCAGTCGATTTTTGCCTCGGCGCAGGCGTTGGATGGCGACTTCCGTGGCGTGGCCAGCACTCATTACACCGCCGCCGCCTTGCGCGACAGGCTGTCCACCTTGCAGAAAGTCCTGACTGAGGTTCGGGCCCGGGCCGCGAAAGGCGACGCACAACTGGCGGCCATCGACTGGGACCAGGTCGTGGTGGCCGGCTTTGATTTAGGGGCACAGACCGCTGAGGCACTGGCCGGGGCGCTGGAACCTGGCGCTACGTCGGGCGTCGCGATTCAGCCCAAGGCGGTGTTGTTGCTCAGTCCTTATGTGGAAGCCGGTGCCCGGCCAGGGCTGTTCGCCCAGATGTCGGCGCCCGTGCTGTCGATGACCGGTCAGGAGGATGAAGATCCGTTCAACTGGGTCAGTTCCTATCGCCAGCGACAGGTGCTGGGCGAGTCGGTGACGGTGGCCGGCAGCGTTCAGTTGGAGCTGAACAAAGCGACGCACAAGACCTTGTCCGGTACCGAGCTGTTCAACCGACCATCGAAAAAAGCCGACAAGGGCAGCGACCCGTCCGGCGATGCTCCCAAGAGCAGAGGGCACAAGCACGGTGGCGCCAAGCCCGGCGGTGGCGTCCATAGTTCGATGGCGGGCGAACCGGCCCCGGATCCCAAGCAAGTGGCCGCGATTCAGGCAATCGGTGTGGCGTTTCTCGATAGCCGCATCAAACACAATCCCGCGGCTACCGAATGGTTGCTGAAAGGCGCGCCAGGTTGGCTGGAGGGGGCGGGGCGGTTGAAATAGTCATGGCCGGATCCTGGTGCGCTAGCAGATCGGTCTACTTGTGAGTCATGGCGGGGTTTTCCCTACAGCTACTCCCCGCAGATTTAACGGATGGGCGATGTCATTCGTTCAGCAGAGCTTGAACGACAGGATGTCGATATTCTTCTTGTGCAGGCTGCTCTTGGGCGTCAGGCGCATGTACCAGTCGCGAAGCCAGCAGGCGATGCTCGACTCGGCCTGTTCGATGCCGCTCATGAAGCGTGCGGCGTTGACGATTCCGTTGGCACGGGGGTGTCGATACGCCTCGTACTCCGCCAGCGCGGTGCGCAGGTCAGACGTTCTTGCCAGTCGATCAGCCAGTACTACGGCGTCTTCGATAGCCTGCGCCGCCCCTTGACCCAGGCTCGGCAACATCGGATGAGCCGCGTCGCCCAACAGCGCCACATGCCCGTCGCAGAACTGCTCCACGGGCTGGCGATCCCGGGCATGCATTTTCAATATGACATCGTCGGGCGTCGCCTCGATCGCGGCACGGACTTCCGGTGCCCAGCCGGCATAGGCGTCGAGTACTTCCTGTTTGTTGATGCTCAAGGCGTCGTGCGAGGCGTTTTCATGGTTACAGGTCCCCCACCAATAAGCATGGCCGTCGCCCACGCTGCAAAGCCCGAAGCGCTTGCCGCGGCCCCAGTAGTGTGCCACGTAGCCTTCAGTCATGACCGGGTGACTGAACGGCGTTACCGCCAGCCAGGCGATATAGCCTGAGGATCGTATGGGCGTCTCGCCCAACATCTGTCGGCGGATAACCGAGTTGAGACCGTCGGCGCCAATCAGCAGGTCAGCCTCGTCGGTACTGCCGTCTTCGAAGCGCACCGTCACGCCATTGGCGTGGTTGGTATAACCCGTGCAGCGCACACCCGTCACCAGCGTGTCGGGGGCGAGCTGCTGCGCCAGCGCACGCAGCAGCAAGGGCCGCTGGATACTGATACTGGGGTAGCCCAGCTGCTCGCCTATCTCATGAATGGGGATGCTGGTGATGGGCTCGCCACCCGGTTTCTTGAAAAAGAACTGGCGGATCTCCTGGCCAGCCTGTTCGACCGGAGCATGGGCACCGATCGAATGCAGCGCCGCCATGGCATTGGCCATGATGGACAAGCCGGTGCCGCCGGTGCGCAGCGTTTGAGCCGCTTCGAAGACCTTGACCTGCCATCCCGCGCGTTGCAGTGCGATGCCCGCGGTCAGGCCGCCGACACCGGCGCCTGCCACGATAGCTTTCCTGAGTTCTGTCATGCTGTTTTCACCTGTAGCAAGCCATTCAAGTCTGACGGAGCTGTCAATCCGGCTCCGTTGCCCGCGTTTCCTGTCAGGGCCGCGTCCATGTGTAACTTGATGAATTTGCCAACCCGCTGGATATGGGGTTCGCGCATCATCGTCAGGTGGTCGCCTTCCACGCCAATGCGCTGTACCCGAGGAGAAACAGAGCGCCATCCGCGGTACGGATCGCTAAAGGCGGTGCCCACCAGTTCGTGGGGGCCTTGCAGTACTTCGGGCAGCTCTACATCCGCCGCGAATAGGGTCACGGGCAAGTCCCGTGGCGGGAAACGGTACTCCAGCATCCCTTGCCAGTTGGCATGGAATACTCGGAACAGTTGGTCCAGTGTCGCCACGGTAAAGGTTTCGTCGAAAATGCCCTGATCGATGCCGTGCTGTCGGATCACCGCGAAGGCTTGCGAATCGCTCATCGAGGAAAAGTCCAGGGCCTGATAGTCGTATTCCTTCTGGCCGTCGCCGCTGAGCAATTCCCACATGAACCAGTTGATGAACTCGGAGCGTTCGACCTGCACCTGGTCTTGACTGATACGCACGATGGTGTCGAGCAGGAACACGTTATGCACAACCCGCCCGCGACGCTGCAACTCGCTCGCCAGCTCATACGCCACGACGCCGCCATACGACCAGCCACCGATATTCAGCGCCCCGTGCGGTACGACCTGCTCGATGGCATCTGCGTAATACTTCGCCTGGCCGTGTACCGATGGGATCGGCTCTCGGGCGTCCCAGGTTCCCGGCGCCTGCAGCGCAAGAAGATTAACCTGATCCTTGAGGACGCGCGCCAGTGCGGCATAGCACAGCACGTGGCCGCCTATAGGGTGGACCAGAAACACCGGTGGCTTGCCAGGCGCGTTCTTGAAGTCCACCAGCGCGCCAGTAGCGGAGTGTCCGGTTTCGCTCCTTTGCAGCACTTGGGCGAATTCGGCGATGGTCGGGGCCTGGATGAAGTCGGACAGTGATGGCTCCAGACCTTGATGCATGACCAGCTTCGCTACCAGTTGCACCGCTTTGAGCGAGTTGCCGCCCACCTCGAAGAAGTTGTCATGGACACTGATCTCCTCCAGGCCCAAGGCTTCCTGCCAATAAGCCTGCAACAAGTCTTCAGTGGCATTTCGGGGCCCGGTGAAGGGGCGCAGCAGGGTGTTTTGAATTTCGACCTTTTGCAACTGCCTGCGGTCGATCTTGCCGGTGGGACCCAGTGGCAGTTGCTCAATGCTGATCAGCGTGTTCGGCACCATGTAATCGGGCAATGCAAGGCGCATCTCTGCCTTGAGTTGATCCAGATCCAGCATGCGCCCCGGCATCGTCTGGACAAAACCCACCAGATAACGGCTGCCATCGTTTGCAGGCTTGTCGATAACGGCGACTTGCCGAATGTCGGCGCCGAATCGGGCGGAGCCCAGCATGGCCACCTCGATCTCGCCCAGCTCGACGCGGTAGCCGCGAATCTTGACCTGGGCATCACCACGGCCTTGATAGACCAGATCACCCCAAGGCAGGTAAAACCCGATGTCCCCGGTTTCATATAGCCTGCGGGTCTGGCCCTCCAGTTGCCGATAGACAAAACGTTCGTCGGTCAGGTCGGATCGGTCCCAGTAGCCATTCGCCAGGCAAGGACCTTCGATAAACAGTCCGCCTATGACGCCGACCTGGCAGGCATTACCTGCCGCATCCAGAACATGCAGGCGTATCCCGTCTACAGGCGTACCGATCGACGGCATGCTCGGCCAGGTTTCGCTGGCACCTTCAAGCTTCAGGCGCGTGACCACATGCGACTCGGTTGGCCCGTAGTGGTTTTCCACCTGACACTCTTCGAGGCCGGCAATCAGGTCGCGGATCTCACTGGTGATCTTCAACTGCTCACCGGCCACGTTGATCCGACGCAGCGATACCGGGCGAATCCCCAACTGCATGGCCACTTCGGCCAGTCCCTGAAAGGCGACATAGGGCAGGAACAGACGGTTGATCCGCTGCGCGCAGATCAACTTCAACAATTTGATGAAGTCATAGCGCAATGCTTCTTCGATCATCACCAGTTCAGCGCCGCAGGACAGGGTCGAGAGAATTTCCTGGAACGATACGTCGAACGAGATGGATGAATATTGCAGTGTTTTCAACGAGACGGCCGGGTCGATGCCCTGCGCCTGCTCGCGGTTCTGCCAGAGGATCAGATTGCTCAAGGCGCGGTGTGGCATGGCCACACCTTTGGGACGGCCTGTCGAACCCGACGTATACAGTACGTAAGCATTGTCGTCGGCCTCGATGCCCGCAGCGAGCAGGGCAACCCGCTCATGGCAGCGCTCCGCATCATTGTCGAACCCGGCGACCACGCTGTCCCAGTGCCGCTTGTGTACATGCTCCGCCAGCGATGTCAGCCGCTTTTCAGACGCGTCGGCGAACAGTACCAGGCTTGGCTGCGAATCTTCGAGAATCAGCCGGATGCGATCATCCGGGAAGTTCAGGTCAATCGGTACATACGCGGCGCCAGACTGTATGACACCGAGCAAGGCCACGATCAGATCAGGCGAGCGGGGCATCATGAGCGCAACCCGGTCTCCCTGGCCTATTTTGTGCCGGTGCAGCCAGCTTGTCGTCTGCGCACTGGCGTCTCTCAGCTGGCGGTACGATAGCCGGGTCCCGCCGAAACTCACGGCGGTTTGTTGGTCATGGCGGGCAAAGCTGTCCAGCAACAGACTCGCCAGATTGTCATGAGCCGATGTGGCGGCCGGGGCTGGCGTGGTCTGCTCGAGAACAGCTGACCATGCCGGTACGCAGGGGCTGGCCTCTGGCGCATCCATCATCAATGCCAGTGTGCGCAACAGGTATTCGGTATAAGCCTGGACCTGGCTTTCGGCGACGCGGGCAGTGCGGTAGTCCATCTTCAAAATCAACGAGCCGTTGCCCGGATGGCGACCCATGGTGGTCAGCAGGTCATAGTTGCTGGCTTCGGTCGTTTCCCAGTCAATGAGGACTCCATCGTCCTGGGCCAGCATGTCATTGAGCACATAAAAATCGACATAGTTGAACACCACGTTCAAGGTTACGTCGGTTTCGCGGTGGATCAACGCGAACGGATAGCGCCGATGAGTGAACACCTGTTGTTCCTGGGCAATCGATTGGCGGACCAGCTCAAGCCAGCTCTGGCCCAGGGTGTTGAAACGCACGGGCAGGGTGTTGAGAAACAGCCCCAGAATCGAGGCCGCATCCTCAAACTCTGGCCGACCGTGGCTGATGATGCCGCACAGCACTTCTTTCTGGTTGGACATGATGGCTTGTGCAAAGCCGTGAGCCGTCAGCAAGACCGAGCGCAACGGCAGATCCTGCGCTCTGCAGAACGCCTCGAGCCGGGCCAGGTCAGCCGCCGGCATTTCACGGTAGGCCGAGCGGTGCGCTATAGGGTCCGGTGCGACCGCATGGACCCAACTGGTCATCGACGCGGCAGGCGCCTCGCGCAGGTATTCGTTCCAGAACAGACGATGCTCATCCGTCATCACAGCCTCCTGCTCCAGGGCAATGAAGTCGGCGGGCGTGGTGGTCAGGGCGGGCAAAGCGTCTGCCCCCGGCGCCGAGGTGTAGAGTGTGATCAGGTCACGCATCAGGGTGGCGACGCTCCAACCGTCGAGAATGGCGTGGTGAAAGCTGAACACCAGGTCAATGTCGTCCGCCGCGACGAATACGCCGAACTGATACAGGGGAGCCTGATGCCAATCCTGACGATGGCGCTTGCGCTCTTCAACGTAAGTGGAAACCGCCTGTGCCCGCTCGGCAGGGCTCAGAGAGGTGACGTCAACGACTTGCACCGGCGACACGACCGTGGAATGCACACGAGCCATGGGCGTTGCGCCGTGGCTTAGATCAAAGGACATGCGCAAGGCCGGATGACGCTGGATCAATGCGTTGCACGCCCGGCTCCATGCCGCGGCATCCCAGCGCAGGCGTAGCCGGTAGCGAAAGATGTCGTGATAGATCGCCGAGTCCGGGTGCATCATCGAGTGATAGATCATTCCGACCTGAAGCTGCGAAGCCGCGAACACCTCATCGAACACGCCCTCGCTGGCCAAGCGGATGTCTTCTGAAACTTGGGCAAAAGGCTTCACATGTTCTACGGGCTGCCATTGCGATGAGGGTGCCTGCTGCGCGTTCACAAGCCGAGCCAATTGAGCGATGGTCGGGTTCTGGTAAATCTGTGTCAGCGTGAACGCCATGCCTTGCTCACGGGCCTTGATCTGTAGATGGATGACCTTCAGGGAATCGCCGCCGAGCATGAAATAGTTATCATGGACGCCCAGTACGTCTCGTTTCAGGTTGTCTTTCCAGAGCTGCGCCAGCGCCTGTTCCAGTGCCGTGCACGGCGCTGTCGTGTCGGTGCTGCCCAGGGTCTGTACGGGTTCGGGCAGGGCCTTGCGGTCCAGTTTGCCGTTTGCATTGAGCGGGAAGTGCTCCAGCTGAACAAGATACCTCGGCACCATGTAGTCGGGGACGTGCTGGCGCAGATGCTCCTGCAGCGCCTGCGCTGAAAGCTCGTTTCCGCTGGCGCTGACCAGGTAGCCGATCAGATAGGTATCACCTCCGGTTTCCTGGCGAGCGATCACCACCACATCCCTGACACCTTCGCAGGCCAGCAGATGCGCTTCGATCTCACCCAGCTCGATGCGCAGGCCGCGGATCTTCACCTGGAAGTCATTACGGCCCAGGTACTCGACAGTGCCGTCGGCCAGCCAACGGCCCAGGTCGCCGGTCCTGTAGAGGCGGGCATTCGGGTCGTCGCTGAACGGGTCGGTGAGGAAACGCTCAGCCGTCAGTTGTGCACGGTTCAGATAACCGCGTGCCACTTGAACCCCACCGATGTAAATCTCTCCCGCGACCCCCAGGGGGACGGGCTGCCGATGGGCATCGAGCAGGTAAATACGGGTGTTGGCAACCGGTTTGCCGATCGGCGTACTGTCGGGTGTGTCGGGGCCCGAGCAGTCCCAGGCGGTGACGTCGATGGCCGCTTCGGTCGGGCCGTACAGGTTGTGCAGCGCGATGTCCGGCAGTTGCGCCTTGAAGCGGTGAACCAGATGCCCGGGCAACGCTTCACCGCTGCACAGCACGCGCCGCAGGTCGCTGAAGCCCTGGTTGTCGCCATACTCCAGAAAGACATCGAGCATCGAAGGCACAAAGTGCATCAGGGTAATGCCGTGTTCACGGATGACTTGAGCGATATAGGCCGGATCCTGATGACCGCCTGGCCGTGCCATGTGTAACTGGGCACCGGCCAGCAGGGGCAGGAAAAATTCCCAGACCGACACGTCGAAGCCGAAGGGGGTCTTTTGCAGGACGCGGTCGGTTTCATTCACCCTGTAGTGGCCTTGCGCCCAAAGCAGGCGATTGACCACGCCACGGTGCTCGTTCATCACGCCCTTGGGCGTGCCGGTGGAGCCGGAGGTGTACAGCACGTAGGCCAGATGAGCCGAGGTCAGGCCCGGCACGTGTGGGTTGGCAACCGATTGACCCGGCAATGACTGACGCTCCAGATCAATCACCGGCACCGAAACGTTCGACAGTAGACTCAATGTCGCGCTTTGAGCCAAGACCGCAGCGGGAGTACTGTCCTGCAGCATGTAGGCAATCCGGTCCGCAGGATAAGTCGGATCCAGCGGCACATAACTGCCGCCTGCTTTCAGGATCGCCAGCAAACCAATGACCATCGACTCGCTACGTTCGGCGCAGACCGCCACACGACCATCCGGTTTTACCCCGATATCGAGCAAGTGATGCGCCAGTTGGTTGGCCCGGTTATTCAGCTCGCGATAACTCAGGCGGATATCGCCATGCACCACAGCGACCGCTTGCGGCGTGCGCTCGACCTGGGCTTCGAACAACCCGTGGAGTGTCTGCTCCAACGGGTAATCGAATTCAGTGGCGTTGAACTCGACCATCAGTTGCTGGCGCTCCCGCTCCGGCAGGATCGAGAGGCTGTGCAAGGGCGCCTGAGGTGCATGTTCAAGTGCTTCGACCAGGCTTTCCAACGCGGCCTGCACGTAATTGCAGACACGCTGCGCACCGATCTCGACAACGGTCTGGGCGTTGAGTATGAAGTCCTCCCCCAGGTCGTCCACGTTCAATGTCAACAGGTAGTTACTGCGTTCCTCGACGTTCAATACTTGAATGCCTGCCCATACTGCGCCGGCTTCCTTGCTCAAGGCTTCGCTGTCAGTGTGTCGGTAGTTGAGCAGGGCGCTGAACAGGGGCAGGTCGCTCGGCACAGCGCTGCAGCGCTGCGCCAGTGCCAGCGAGGCATGCTCATGTTCGAGGAGTGCGGACAGCTGTGCATGAGTGGCTTGAACGCTGGCCTGAGCCCCCTGATGACCCACGTCGATGCGCATCGGCAAGGTGTTGATGAACATGCCCAGCGCCCGGTCTGTGCCCGCCGAGCCGCTCATGCGACCGATCAGGACGGTGCCGAAGACGACGACATCGCGTCCTGAAAAGCGTCCGACGACCTGGGCCCAGGCCAGGTGCATCAGGCTGGCTGCACTGACCCCGGACAGCCGGGCCTGCTTGCGCAGGCGTCGGCTCAAGGTGTTATCAATACGGTGATGCACTTCTTCGATTCCGCTCCCGTCGCCTTGCACATCGTGCAGGTCGAACGGCAGGGTCGGCTCGTCGATGTCGCCGAGCAGGTTGCGGAAGAAGGCTTCATGGGCTTCGAGGCTGACGCCCAGACGGGCCTGAGCCACGTAGTTGCGGTACGGCACCGAGGCCGGCAGGTCATGGCCTTCACCCAGCATCAGCGCCTGTATTTCGTCACGCATCACTTCCAGGGCGGTGTGGTCGAGCACCAGGTGATGGCACAGCAGCAGCGAGACGATACGCTGCCGGGGGGCATCGTAGGCACTGACCAGCCGCATCAACGGTGCCTGTCGCAGATCCAGGCGATAGTGCCGCGGGTCATAGCGGTGCTGCAGTTGCGTGGAGATATCGCCTTGAGCCGGATCAAGGTCAAGGGTTTCGGTGGCCAGGGTGGCCTGACGCCACACCACTTGCACTGATTCATCCAGTCCTTCCCAGAGCAGGGCGGTGCGAAGGATATCGTGGCGCTGGATCAGCCGTTGCAGTGCCTGGCTGAATGCGTCCAGGCAGGCTTGATCCTGGAAGGCAAAGACTGATTTCAGGACATAGGGATCACCGCGCTCAGCGCGCAGGTGGTGGTAAAGAATACCTTCCTGCAGCGGCGCCAGGGCATAGATGTCCTGCACGTTGGCCACGCCCCCGGGCACGGAGGCCACGATGCGATCGATAGCGTCCTGGGTCAGGTCCGCCAATGGCAGCATGTCCGGGGTAATGCGTTTGCAGTCCTCGGGGATCAGATTGGCAGGTACCACGACTTCCGCGCCGCCGCTCACGGCAGCGGCCAGGGCGGCCAGGGTCGGCTGGCTGAACAGCACGCGAACATCAGCCCTCAGGCCGATCTGACGCATGTGCTCTATCAGCTTGACGGCCAACAATGAATGTCCGCCCAGCTCGAAGAAGTGGTCATGGCGACCCACCTGATCGATGCCCAGCAGTTCTTGCCAGATAGTGGCGATGGCGGTTTCGGTGTCGCCAATGGGCGACTCGTATTCGCGGCTGACCAGCGATGATTGACCGGGAGCGGGCAGGGCGTTGCGATCCAGCTTGCCGTTTGAGGTCAGCGGCAGAGATTCAAGGCGCACGTAGGCCGCGGGTACCATGTAGTCCGGCAGTTGCGCCTGCAAATGTTTGCGCAGTACGTCGGGGCCTACTTCAGCATCAGCGCTGAAGTAGGCCACCAGGCGCTTGTCGCCCGGCACGTCTTCACGGGCCATGATCACGGCTTCTTTTACCGCCTCGTGCCCGGCCAGACGGGCTTCGATTTCACCCAGTTCGATACGGAAACCACGGATCTTGACCTGATCGTCATTACGCCCCAGGTACTCGAGGCTGCCGTCAGCAGACCAGCGTACCAGATCGCCAGTGCGGTACAGCCGGGCACCGGGCTGTTCGCTGAACGGGTTGGCGAGAAAGCGCTCTTCATTCAGTTCGGGACGATTCAGGTAGCCACGCGCCACCCCGGCGCCACCGACATACAACTCACCGGCCACGCCCAGAGGCACGGGCTCGCGGCGGGCGTCGAGCACATAAAGCTGCAAATCCGCTATTCGTTGGCCAATCGGGCTGACGCCCGTTCGCTCGGCATCGGCGGCTTGCAAGGGGTAATACGTCACATGCACCGTGGTTTCGGTGATGCCGTACATGTTCACCAGTTGCGTCCCGGCGTTGCCTGACCTTGCGTACCAGGGCTTGAGGTTTGCGGTGTCTAGCGCTTCGCCGCCAAAGATCACTTGACGCAACGAGTGCGCCTGCTGGCTGTCGGCCTGTGCGGCGATCAGTTGGCGGAAGGCGGAAGGGGTCTGGTTGAGCACCGTGATCCCGGCGTCGCAGATCAGCGCATAACATTCCTGCGGTGAGCGGCTGACCATTTGCGGGACGATCAGCAACTGCCCGCCGTGAACCAGCGCGCCCCAGATTTCCCAGACCGAGAAGTCGAAAGCAAAAGAGTGGAACAGTGCCCAGACGTCATCTGCGCTGAAGCCAAACCACGCATCGGTGGCCGAGAACAGGCGGGCCACGTTTCGATGCTCGACCTGCACGCCTTTTGGCAAACCGGTGGAACCTGAGGTGTAGATCACGTAGGCCAGATGCGAAGCGTTCAGTCCCGGCACGTGCGGATTCTGGACGGATTGCACCTGCAAAGCGGCATCGTCCAGATGGATGACGGGCAGTGAACCGAGCGACAGCACGTCCGCTGTCGCGGCCTGTACCAGCACCGCGGCCGGTGAGCTGTTTTGCAGCAGATAGGCCAGACGTTCGGCGGGGTAGGCAGGGTCCAGCGGCACATAACCTGCGCCCGCCTTGAGAATCCCCAACAGGCCGATAATCATCTGTGGCCCACGTTCGACGCAGATGGCGACCCGATCATCCGGGCCGATGCCCAGATTGATCAAATGATGCGCCAGTTGGTTGGCTTCGCGGTTCAGTTCGGAGTAAGTCAGCACTTTGCCGTTGTGGTCGCTGACGGCGCAGGCGTCCGGTTGGCGTTCTGCCTGTTGCTCGAAGCGGGTGTGAATGAGTCCGTCCTGAGGGTACAAGTGTTCAGTGGCGTTGAATGTCTGCAGCACCTGTTGCCGTTCGGCCATCGGCATGATCGGAAAGTGCGAAACCGGTGTGTCTTGCCGTTCGATCACGTGGGTGAGCATTGAAAGAATGCGTGTTTGAATCTGTCGCACTTCTTCCAGCGTGAAAAACGCCGTATTGAAGTTGAAGTCCAGATAAACGTCTTCGCTCGGATTATAGTCACACACGAAAATCGCCAGCGGCAGGCGCTCATACCCGCTGTACTGGGGTAATACTTCGATCGGGCTGTCCCCGAATACCACATCTCCGTCGAGACTCTCAAACGACAGTGACAGGTCAAACAGTTGCCGACGGCCCACCTGGCCCAGTTTCAAAATCCGGTTAAGTTCTGCTATCGGAAAGCGTTGATGTCGGTAGCTGCGGCGCAACTTGGCGGAAGTCGTCTGCATCAGTTCCAGAAACGAGGCCTGGGGGGGCACTTCGAGACGGATGGGATTCAGGGAAGAAAACATGCCCGCCGTGTTCTTCTGGTAAGCCGTTGTCCGGTTGTGGACCGGCATGCCGATCACGATGGAGTCGACGCCGGTGGTACGGCAGAAGTAAGTGCCGATGATGCTCATGAAAATATGGGGGAGTGACAGGCCCTTACCGCTTGCAAACCGCGCAAGTTCATTGAACAGAACCCGGGGAATCATCATCTGGCTCAGCGCGCTGGGCGCTAGGCGGTTGTCGGCAACCGCAATACGCGGCTGCAGCAAAGGGGGCGGCAGCTCGGCATACAGCTCTTTCCAGAAAGTCTTGTCACGTTCGAAGCGGGTCGATTCCAGATAGGCTCGATCCTCTGCGAGAAACGAGAGATAAGAGTTCCCTTGAGGTGGATTGTGATCGTCACGCAGTAGGCCGTTATAAGCATCCGCGACAGCATGAACGAGTAAATAGACCGTGACGCCATCACCTATAAGGTGATGGTAGCGATGCTGGCAGTAATACCGACCCGGCCCGCAGCGCACGAGCCTGGCTTCCCAAAGCACCTCGCCCAGCAGGCTGAACGGCTGACGAAAAGCCTCTTGCAGGTACGCCTTTACATGTTTCTCGGAGGCCTGTTCGCCAGAAAACTCGACAACGCTCAGCTTCGCCTTGACGTAAGGCATTACGCGTTGACGTACATTCCCGCCCTGCACACTGAGAACCAGACGCAAGGACTCATGGCGATCCACGACCAGCTGGAACGCTTTCTCGAACAGTGGAATATCCAGTTCACCCTTGATCTCAAGGACCATGCCGATGTTGTAGTAGGGCAGCTCTGGGTTTGCGATCTGGTCAAACCAGACGCCTTGTTGAGGGGAAGTGAGTTCAAAGTCTGGACTTTCATTGTCGAACATTGGCAAGTCAGCGGAGGTCATATTGGCGCCTGCATTCAAGTCACTTAAGCTCGTCAACAGCCAATGAATCGGCCGTGAAAAGTCAGGGAATAGGAGAGGATCGGTATGTACAGTTGACGGTCTGTTTGTTCGGTAATCACAGCGAGTTGACCATGATGGCATTGTGGTCTAAGGCTGGCTTCAGCAGCCGATATCATTCGCGTAAAGTACCGGCGGGTGAGTAACGAAGTCACTGGACTCCAAAGCGCAGGCGCAGCCATAATTGGAAATGATCAACTTGATATTATTAGACATTTACAGGGGGGGTAAATCTGCACCGGAAAACGGGGACATGCTGCATAGTCGATTCAGCAGAAATGGCGGAACTTGATACGGGTATCTATATTCACCGTATTTCTACCTTCCAAGTCTGGCATCCACTTACGCTGGAGGCTCACTATTGCAGCAGGAATTAGACTCGCCGCTTTCTTGCGCAGTAATTCCTTACTTTTGCCGTCGTGCCCTATAAGATGAAAGGTACTTTTTCCACTATCCAGGCCGGGCAAATCCAAGTTGTCCATGAGCGGTCTCCACGAAATAAGTGAGAACCCCGGTAAGTTTGGATTTGGCGGGGCTCCCGTGCTGGGATGAAATGGCCGACTTCTGTGAGAGGCTGCGAGCGCCACTGTCCTTGTGTTCGATCCTACCGGTTGAAAGGGACCGGTGATGGAGAGCTGCTTTCGAACCAGGGTGGGCATTGGCAGTAATGAGGGTTGGAATGCAGAAAATCCAAACGCAGCCGTTACAAAGGCGCGTTTCAATTGAATCCACACCTCCTCTCGAAACCATTGCGCTAGAACACATCATGATCGATTTTTTCATTGCTCTTCTGGAGTTTCTGGACCCTCTGGACTCTATGGCTCAAACCGACGGGCCGTCCACATGGGTGCGACGTCATCGAAAGCTGATCAGAGTGTTGTACATCCTTTGTATGCTTCCCGTGTGCGTAGCGCTCTTGCTGCTGGTTATCGACTGGGTGGTTGGCCTCGGCATCGGAGGGAAGAGCGTGGTCATGGTCGTGGTGGGGATGCAACTGATCGGTTTGTTTGCTCTGCTGCGCCGCAAGAGCAATAAATAGACGTCATCGTCGGGTTCCGCCATCTCCGTCAGTGGCGATGCGGATCCGTTCCGAGGTGTCTCTGTCTCGGGTACTCAAGGAATGTTGCGGTTCAACTAAACCGGACCTTGTCTTGGGTTTCCTATCCCTGTCCGAACAGGTATCAGTCAATCGCCAGGGGAGGGCTGACTGGCTGTTGAACTTCAGACTCAAATGAGCGGAAGCCAGGCTTTCCGCTCATCCTCAGAGCACTGTCAGCCGCTGAAGCTGACCACTTGTTCATCCAGCACCGAGTCCATCTTCAGCTGTGCCAACTCAATCAGATGCACCACGCCCATCGCGACCTTGCGGTTCGAACCGGTCTGGTTGTCGGCGTGCTCATAGGCCGTGGCCGCTGCGGATTGCAGAATCGAGTAGACATTGGCCAGGGCGTCTTCATGACTTCCGGGATCGTGCCGATGATCATGCAACACGGCGACTGGGGCCGGTTTCGAACCTGCGTCCGGACCGAGGTTGTAGTGGGACAAGACTCGGTCGGCGATACGAGGGTCAATGGTTTCAACGTTGGGTATTACAGGTGGGTTGGGGGTGACCTTGAACATGGCGAAATCCCGATATGTAGGTGGAGTTGCCACCATTCGCTCGCACACGAATAAAGGTGGCAGCCATACGCAGGTGTGCAAGACCGGGCATATCGGACCCCGGCAGACTCGAAAGTCTCCTGCGCACGGCCACCATTAAGCAGGAGTCGCAGGCATAAGATTACCTGCCGACACAGCTTGTTTGAGGGCGCATGAGCACCGATATGAACGGACTTGCACGTCCGTATCATCAATTGTGTGATGACAGGCCAAGACTATCCGCGACATTCGGCTCAAACAAGCGGTCAGGATTTTCTAGGAAATTTCACTCAAGGGAAAGAGAGATCTCTTTCCAGTCGCTGAAATGGCCGGCTTCTACGAAAGGCCACGAACGCTACGGGCCCTTGGTGCCCAACTGCCACCCGTCAGCGTGCCATAGATCACTGTGATATCGGCGGCGCTGTGCAGCTTACAGGCTGTTGCGATAGCCGCGCGGAAAAGCCGGACTGCCCGTTTTCAGACGGTGACGTTGACCGTCCGCCGAGCAACGAATCGCCTGATGCTGCGGTTCAAGGGTTCTGCATAGAATCGCCCGACCGCTGCACTCAGTGCGGCGGACAGTAGGAAGAACACAGCCAGGAGCAGAATTTTCTCATTCCCCACAACGACGGAAGGCGGGAACATCGTTCTCATTGCGCCGAGCACGATGAGGTGAAACAGGTAGAGCTCGTAGCTGAGCCTTCCAAACCATCCGAGACCGACCAGGAGGCGGGTGCGTTGGCGGACGAGGCCGGAGGGCCGATGGTGCGCACCCAACAACAGCACTGCGGTGCCAAGGGCCATCGCTGTCACGCCAAGCACGTTGGCTTGTCCGATCGGCCAATACAGGTAGAGGAATGTCATCGCGGCGAGGGTAAGCGCCTGCAGGCCCTTCGCTACAACACCGCGCATAGGCATTCGCTTGGCAAGCAGTGCCGTGCAGCAGCCGATGGCGATGCCGTCAAAGCAAGCGAAATAATCATAGAGAAAGCCTTCCTCATTTCCCTGATGAGCGAAGCGGTAAAAGGGCCCAACGATAATGATCACGCCCCAGAAGGCAAGCAGCAGCGACTCCCGCCGCAGGACAAGGCAGAGCATCGGGAACGAGAGATAGAACACTTCCTCGACCGACAAGGACCACAACACACCGAGAGGATAATTGACCCATCCTCGGGCGCTGATCAGCACATTCATCCAGAAGGTCAGGGACGCTAGATTCACGGTCCAGAACGAGACGGGCGTTGCGGTCGACGGAGTGTTCTGGAAGATCGTCACACCTGCCAGCGCAAGCACATTGACGGTGAGGATCAGCAACAGAAGGCATGGGACTATACGTGCGATACGCAACCCGTAGAACGCCCACGCACTCATGCCGACGAGCCCGGGCCAGCGACGATTGGCATTCGAGGTAATCAAATAACCCGAGATGACGAAGAACATAGTCACGCCATAGTTGCCGTTGCGTGCGACAGCGCGGACGGCATCCCATCCCAATACACTGGCCAGGGTCGTGTCGTTCAGGTGGTACGCGATGTTGAAGTGATGAAACAGTACGAGAAAAATCGAGACGCCCCGGATCAGGTCGATCCGGGCATTACGAAGACCGAAGCTCATAGTCAGCTTATCCGTTCGTCCATTTTACCCAGGGTTAAGCCCGCTCGTTCTTCGACGAGTCCATGACGATGTAGCTGGTGATCGACGATACATGAGGCAAGGTACCGAGAACGTCGGTATGAAACGTCTTGTACGCCTTGATATCCGCAACCTCTACGCGCAGCAGGTACTCGATGGTGCCCGTGATGGTGTGGCATTCCACGACTTCCGGAGCGCCAGCGATGGCGCGCTCGAAGGCCTGAAGGCTTTCCTTGGTGTGATTGGAAAGGCCTACGGTGATGTACACCACAAAGCCAGCCCCCAGGCGGGATCTATCGATAACGGCCCGGTATCCGGTGATGATACCGGCAGATTCCAGGTCCTGTACCCGCCTCAAGCAAGCAGAGGGGGACAGACCGACCCGTTCAGCCAGTTTCACATTGGTTTGGCGCGCATCCTTGGCAAGCTCGGACAATATTCTTTCGTCAATTCGGTCTAAAGCTGTTGTTTGTTGCATGGATCTGATTTTTGCTCGTGAGTTCACAAGAAAATTCTGTGATTTAAGCAATAGAATATTCCGCTTCATGGGCTTGATACAACAGATGAATATATGAGCGATATGGCGTTTCTTTTCCCCTTTCTGCTTTTCGCCATCGTGATGACAGGCACGCCGGGCCCGAATAATGCGATGGTCCTCGTATCGGGTGCCCGGGTAGGGGTCTGGCGCACGATGCCCCTCGTGTGGGGCATCGTGGCGGGTGTGGCGCTCCAGATGGTGATATTGGGCCTGGGCCTCGGAGCGGTGTTCGAGGCCATTCCGGGGTTTCACACCGCGTTGAGCATCGTGGGGGCGACCTACATCTTATGGCTCGCGTGGAAGATTGCCTCCAGCGGTCCGTTGGTGATCGGCGATGAGGAGCGCTCGCCCATGGGGTTTTTCGGCGGGGTGGTTTTCCAGTGGATCAATCCCAAGGCGTGGGCCATATCGATCAGCGCGGCAGCCACCTATATTCCCCTCGAGAACCATCTTGTGAACGTGTTCATGACCGCTGCGCTGCTGGCGGTCGTGTCTACTCCCTGTGTCGGGATCTGGGCGGTCGGCGGTGTGGTATTTCGACGTTTCCTGATGCGAGCGAATGTGGCGTTGGTCTTCAATATCGTCATGGCGCTTGTCTTGTTAGGCGCTACCCTGCCAGCCATTGTGCGTCTAACCCATTGATTGCCTGGAGCGTCGATCAAAGCGATGGCGCGCGCTTCTCAGCAGTCGGATTCCGTTTCCTGTAGCGCTATTGAAGAAAGAGCGCTTCATCACGCCCCTGAACCTTATACTTGGCCCGCCGTCCAGGCAGGTTAGGTTCAGGAGTTGAAACCATGGCAGGTAGCAGTTTTTTCGCGTTGTTCGATGACATCGCAACCTTGTTGGACGACATATCGGTGATGAGCAAGGTCGCCGTGAAGAAAACCGCCAGTGTTCTGACGGATGATCTGGCGGTGAACGCGGAGAAGGTGGTTGAGCTCAAGGCGGATCGTGAGCTGCCAGTGGTGTGGGCCGTGTGCAAGGGCTCCCTGGTCAACAAGGCGATTCTTGTCCCGCTGGCGCTGGGGCTCAATTACCTGGCCCCTGCGCTGGTCCATTGGTTGCTGGTGATTGGCGGGATCTACCTCTGCTATGAAGGTATCGAGTCGCTTATCGAGAAGTTGAGTCCCCATGGCGGCCAGGATGAAGCACGAAAGGTAAAGAGGCTCAATGAAGCCGAGGCAAAGGTCTACGAGGCGAAGAAGGTGAAAGGCGCCATCGTGACCGACTTTGTCCTGAGCGCCGAGATCGTGGTGATCACCCTCAATGTCGTGGCTGAGGCGCCTTTCGTGCAGCAGTTGATAACACTTGTGTTGATCTCCTTGCTGGTGACGTTTGGTGTGTACGGGTTGGTGGCTGGCATCGTTCGGCTGGATGACCTCGGACTGCGGCTGCGCAAGATCACCCACCCCGGTCATTTCTCGGCAATGCTTCGCCGGATGGGCGGCTGGCTGATATCGGCCGCGCCCAAGCTGATGAAACTGCTGTCGTGGGTGGGCACCATCGCCATGTTTTTTGTCGGAGGGGCGTTCATTGCGGAAGCGGTTCACGGTGGACCTGAATGGATCGTCAAGCCGGCCATCAAGCATTGGTTGGAGAACTATTTGATCCAGGCCACCGTGGGACTGATCGCCGGGGCCATTGCAGTCGCAGTGGCCTGGACGGCAAGACGGCTGAGTCATCGGGTACTAGGGTAGGCCCTTGACCCTCAGGTGACGTGCAGGGCGGCTCAAACCCTCGAGTCGCTCATGGGATCCATTCGACTTGATGTAGATCAAGCCGGAAAGTCCTCCGACTCCGATAGTGTGCGCTCGTGCTTGCACTCCATCAGTGCCTGGCAACGACTATTGCATTGAGGTGTCGATGTGTACGCGTTCTCGCCACGGGAGTTGCCGGAGCAACTCTTCATATTGACCGAGCTTGCGCTCAACCTGCGCTGGACCTGGAATCACGCACTCGACGGTCTCTGGGAAGCGATCGATCCAATGCTATGGGAGCGTACCCATAATCCCTGGATGATTCTGCAGAACGCGTCGCCGCAGCGTTTTGAGGCGCTCTGTCGGGATACCTCGTTCTCGCAGACACTCACACAGGCCATCGAAGAGCACCGGCGTTATCTCGGTGAGCCGGGCTGGTATGCACAGCAGTCGGCGCCCGCCGATTCGGCGCGGATCGCATACTTCAGCATGGAGTTTGGCCTGAGCGAGGCCTTTCCACTCTACGCCGGCGGACTCGGTGTGCTGGCCGGGGATTATCTCAAGACGGCCAGCGACCTGGGCGCCCCGGTAGTCGGAGTGGGCTTGCTCTACCAGGAAGGTTATTTCCGGCAAAGCATCGACTCGGCCGGTCGACAGCATGAGGCCTATCCCTACAACGACCCGACCAGCCTGCCGATCCAGCCGGCTATTGGCAGCGACGGCGCCTGGCTGAAAGTCGCGCTGCAACTTCCGGGGCGCACGTTGCATTTGCGGGTGTGGCAGGCCATCGTCGGACGTACGCGCCTGTATCTGCTGGACAGTAACGATCTGCTCAATGGCGCCGGCGACCGCGGGATCACCTCCAAATTGTACGGCGGCGGTTCGCAAATGCGCTTGCTCCAGGAAGTGGTGCTCGGCATCGGCGGCTGGACGGTACTCGAAGCCCTGGGGATCGACGTGGACGTGTGCCACCTGAACGAGGGGCATGCCGCACTGCTGGTGCTGGAGCGGGCCCGCTGCTTCATGCACAAGATGGGCGTTTCGTTCCGGGAAGCCTGGTGGGCGACGCGTGCCGGGAATGTCTTCACCACGCATACGCCGGTGGCGGCGGGTTTTGATGTCTTCCCCGCCGCGCTGATCGGCAAGTACGCGCGTCCCTACCTCGAAGACTGTGATCTTTCATTACGCGAACTGCTGGCATTGGGTCGGCGTGATCCGCTGGATGACGACGAGCCGTTCAACATGGCTTTTCTCGCCTTGCGTGGCTGCGCCCAGTGCAATGGGGTGAGTCGCCTGCATGGTGAGGTCAGCCGTCGTCTGTTCAGCGATCTGTATCCACGCTGGCCGTTTCAGGAAGTACCCGTGGGGCATGTGACCAACGGCGTCCATGTGCCTTCCTGGGACTCGGTCTGGTCCGATCACCTGTGGACCACCTGCTGCGGCAAGGAGCGTTGGCTCGGTAGCGTGGAGTCGCTCCCCGGGCCGCTTTCCGACAGCGACGACCAGGCCCTGTGGACCATGGCCGGCGAGCAACGCCTTGATCTGGTGAAGTACGCGCGTCAGCGTCTGGCCTGGCATCTTGGGCAGCGTGGCGAGTCCGTGCAGCAGGTTGAAGAGGCCGCGCAGGTGCTCGATCCCAATTGCCTCACGCTCGGTTTCGCCCGGCGCTTCACTGACTACAAGCGCCCGAATCTGCTGCTGCATGACCCGGAGCGCCTGACGCGTCTGCTCACCGATGAGCAGCGTCCGGTCCAGCTGATCATCGCGGGTAAGGCCCATCCCGATGATGAGCAGGGCAAGCAATTGATCCAGGCCTGGATGGACTTCGTTCATCGTCCTGGTCTGCGCCGGCACGTGGTGTTCCTGGAGGATTACGACCTCGAACTGGCCCAGCATCTGGTACAGGGCGTCGATGTCTGGATCAATACACCACGACGCCCCTGGGAAGCCTGCGGTACCAGCGGCATGAAGGTGTTGGTCAATGGCGGATTGAACCTGTCCGAACGCGACGGCTGGTGGGCGGAGGCCTACCAGCCCGATTGCGGCTGGGCCATCGGCACTGACGGGCCCAGCGACGATGTGGTCGATGCCGAGTGCTTGTACCGCTTGCTCGAGGACGCGGTCGTGCCGTCCTTCTACACCCGCGACACCCAGGGCATTCCCCGTGCCTGGGTGCAACGCATGCGGGCCAGCATGTCGCAACTGGGGCCGCAGTTCAGCAGTAACCGCATGCTGCTCGAATACCTGGAGCGTTTTTACCAACCGGCGATTCAGGCGTTCCGACGCCGCCGCGAGGACCAGGCCGGGCTCGCCCGTGGGCTTCAGGCGTGGCAGAAGGCGCTGAGCGCGGGGTGGGACAACATACATTTTGGTACGCTCGATGCACATCGCGACGGCGATCAGCTACATATCAGCGTGCCTGTCTATCTGGGGGAGATCGCCCCGGAATGGGTAAAGGTGGAGCTCTGTGCCGCCTTGCGCGACGAGTCCCCGGCGCTGTGCCTGCCGATGACCGCCAGCGGCCCGATTCCCGGCGCCGTCCACGGTTATATCTTTTCCCTCTCGATGGCTGTCACGCGACCCCTGGAGGATTACACCCCACGGGTTCGCGCCTGGCACCCGGAGGCCTTTCTGCCGGCGGAAAATGCGCTGATCGCCTGGCAGCGTTGAGGCCCGGTCAGTGGTCATAGGCCTCGAAGTCGGAGACCACATCGAACAGCTCTTCGTCGATGCTGTCCTGGCGCAGTCGGTGAAAATCGTCCCCCAGGGTTTTCAGCAGTTCGCCGATGTTTTTCTCTGCCCGCTGCATGGCCGCCAGACGGCTGGCATTTTCGCTGGCCAATGACTCCGCGCAGCTACGGAACAGCGAGACAAACAGATACTCGCGAATAAACGCGAGCGAAACCTGCTCGCCATTTTGCTGTACTTCGGGAAGGTTATTGGTGGGCCAGGGCCTGCTGGCCAGCTGGCGTTGCCAGGCATCGTCCAATGGCAGCATGCGCTGGCTGACCGATTCGTAGAGTGCCCCAGGTTTTGGCCTGTTGTGAAAAAGGTAGACCTGGCCGATTTCGCCCCGTTCACGCTGGCTTTCAAGCTCAAGCAGAATCTGGCTGACCAGGGGTGTGATCTCGACGATAGCGTTCGGCAGGATAAAGCGGCTGGAAGTGTTCAATGGACTGTCGGCAAGGCGTGATTGGATACGCTCGCCCACCACCCAGAGCATTTTTCTGTTTGGCAGTGGATCCAGTGTTTCAAGCACAAACTCGGCGAGCGCATCGTTGAACTGGCCGACCAGTCCCTGATCGGAGCCGAACACCACCGCGCAGACCGTCCCCGGGTCCTGCTGTTTGCTCCGGCCCAAAGCGCCGGATTGGCGCTGGCGGAAACAGGCCAGCAGGCCGAGTTGCACCGTTCGGTCATAGTCCTCCAGCGAGCGCACGGCGTTCTCATATTGACTGATGTTCGACGCCGCCATCGCTTTCATCGTGCGCACCACGGATTCGAGATCGCCGGCACTGGCGATCTTGCGCCGCAGGCTGGCGCCGGTGTCGCTCATGACGACACCGGGTTATCGGGCGTCGCCAGGAATTGCGCCACGGCCTGCCTGGCGAGTTCGGTCATCAGCTGTTTGTCGGCATCGCTCAGTTTATCGGTGCCTGCCAGGCTCGCGCCGAGCGCGGCGGGAAGCGTGGCGGCCGCGGCCCGGACGGCCTGCTCGGCATCCGCCATCCGGGTCAGCGGTACCGGATCGAACAGTCCCGCGGTCAAGGCCAGTAAAACGGTGATTTGCACGGAGGTCGACAGGGGTGAGAACTCCTGCTGCTTGAGGCAGGCGCGAATACGCCGGCCATGCTCGATCAGCTTGCGGGTGGCCTCATCGAGGCGGGCGCCAAAGCGGGCGAAGGTCTCGAGTTCCTCGAACTGGGCGTAGGCCAGTTTCAGGTCGCCGGCGACGGCCCGGTAGGCCGCGCTTTGCGCCTTGCCACCGACCCGTGAAACCGACTTGCCGACGTCCACCGCCGGCAGTACCCCGAGTTCAAACAGTGTCGGCGACAGATAGATCTGGCCGTCGGTGATGGAAATCAGATTGGTCGGAATATAAGCGGAAATGTCCTGGGCGGCGGTTTCGATGATCGGCAAGGCGGTCAGCGAACCCCCGCCGAGTTCCGGACGCAGATGGGTGCTGCGTTCGAGCAGACGCGAATGGATATAGAAAATATCGCCAGGAAAGGCTTCACGCCCAGGGGGCCGGCGCAGCAGCAGTGACAGCTCCCGATAGGCTTGCGCGTGCTGGGTCAGGTCGTCGTAGACCACCAGCACGTCGCGGCCCTGTTCCATGAAGTACTCGGCAATGCTGGTTGCGGCGTAGGGGGCGATATAGGCCAGCCCGGGGGCGTTGTTGCCCTCGCTGACGATCACCACGGTGTAGGGCAGGGCGCCCTTTTCCCGTAGCGTGTCGATAAGTTTGGCGACGCCGGAAGCACGTTGGCCAATGGCGCAATAGACACAAATGACGTTCTTGTCGCGCTGATTGATGATGGTATCGAGCGCAATGGTCGTCTTGCCGGTCTGCCGATCGCCGAGAATCAGTTCCCGTTGCCCACGCCCGACCGGAATCAGCGCATCGATCACTTTGATGCCGGTTTGCAGCGGCACGCTGACCGGAGCCCGGTCCATGATCGGCGCGGCCGGTCGTTCCAGCGGCAGGCGCGGTCCTGGCGGTAGCGGCGCGAGGTCATCCAGGGGGCGTCCTGTCGGATCGATGGTACGTCCCAGCAGTGCCTCCCCGACCGGCACATCGACGACATGCCCGCCACGCTCGACCGGGTCGCCGGCCTGCAGCTCCCAGTAGTCGCCGAGCAGGACCACGCCGATTTCATCTTCGTCGATATTGAAGGCGATGCCCTTGATCCCGTGCGGAAATATCAGCACCTCCTCGAAACCGACACCGGGCAGGCCGCTCACCTTGGCGATCCCCGGAGCGACGCTGCGCACCTGCCCGATCTCTCGGGGGGCCAGCGGCGGCACAAACGCCTCGGTCGCCTCCCGTATGCGGGCAAAGGTCTGCTCCAGGACATTCTCCAGCCGTTCATCGGGCATGGGGGGCTTCCTTGTCGGAGAGAACCTTGGCCGGGGTATTGACCGCCAGCAGATCGCCGACGCTGCTTTCCAACTCCGTCAGGTAGTGCGCGATGCTCCACGCCACCTTTTGTCCGTCGGTGCACAGCTCGATGCCGCTGACCAGCTCCGGAGCCGTTTCGAAACGGGCCTGGGTGGCGCTTCCGAGCAGTGCCTGGAGTTCCGCTTCGAGGCTGGCGCGATGCGCCGCCGATAGCTCGAAGGTGCTACGCACGACTATCGGCAGGGCCTTGTTCCGCAGGGCGCCGGCCAGCTTTTGCTTTTCATCTGAAGCCAGGGTCCGCAGGCGCTCTATGAAAGTGGCGACCATTTGCTCTTCCAGCGTCACGCCGGCCAAATCGCTCAATGCCTTGCGCGCAATGCTGAAGACCTCCTGTTGCGTACGGCGAAAGATTGCCTGGTGCAGGGCCTGGGCCTCACTGCGCAGGCTGTCCTGTTGCCGGGCGCCCAGGTTGATGGCTTCCTGGCGTGCGGCATCCAGCAGACGCTGGCGCTCGCTGTTCGCCGCGTCGGTTGCCTGGCTGAGCAATGCCGCGCGTTCCCTGTCGAAGTCGGCGTTCTTGCGCTGGAATGCTTCACGCTCCTGTCCGGCCTCGGCTTTTTTCGCATCGGCGTCCGCCAGTTCCCTGGCGATACGCTGTTCACGGGCGTCGATGGCGTTGAGTATCGGACGATAGAGAAAGCGCTTGAGCAACCAGACCAGAATCAGGAAGTTGAGGATCTGTGCGCCGACAGTGAACCAGTCGATAAGCATGATCTACTTTCCAGCGACCTGGGCGATGGCGTGGCTCCAGAATGGATTGGCGAAAATCAGGATCATCGAGACGACGAAGCAATAGATGGCCACCGACTCGACCATCGCCAGGCCGACAAACAGGGTGCGGGTAATGGTGGCCGATGCGTCGGGTTGTTGCGCCAGGGCGCTGAGCGCGGTGGCCACCGCGCGACCTTCGCCGAGCGCCGGGCCGATACTGCCGATGGCGATGGTCAGGCCCGAGGTAATGATCGAAGCCACTGCGATAATTGTCATGCTGTCCATGGTCACGCCTTCCGGGGGGGTCATGTGGTTGAGGCAGGTTCAGGGGTTCTGGGTGATTTGCGCGAGCGGGTTGCCGCGGCGATGTAGACCGCCGCCAGGATGCTGAAAATGTAGGCCTGGACCATGCCGGTCAAGAGTCCCAGGGCACTCAGGAGCACGGGAAAGATGAAGGGGGTGATGGTCAGCAGGATGGCCAGGATCATCGTGCCGCTCATCATGTTGCCGAACAGCCGGGCCGCCAGTGCCAGGGTGCGCGACAATTCGCTGACGATATTGAACGGCAGCATGATCACCGTCGGTTTCAGGTAGGCGTTCAGGTATTCAGCCACGCCGCTTTCGGCGATACCGAACAACGGCACGGCGATAAACACGCAAATAGCCAGTGCCGCGGTGGTCGACAGGGAGCCGGTTGGTGGCTCGTAGCCGGGCACGATGGTGAAGAGGCTGGCCGTTCCCACGAAAAGGAACAGGGTGCCGAGAAACCCCAGGTATTTGCGTGGCTGGACCAGGCCGACTTCGCCGATCTGCGTGACGATGCCGGTCACGACAATTTCCAGCAGGTTCTGCCAGCGGCTGCGCTCCAGCCCTGTCGCCAGACGTCGGGTGATCAGATGGGAACCCAGTGTCAGCACCAGCATCAGGCCCCAGGTGAAGGCGATGGTCGCGTTGATCTTGAACAGGCCGTATTGCCACAGCACGATGTCGTCCGGACTAAGGTGCATGGTCACCCTCCAGGTTCACCACTGCCGGGCGCGAGAGCCGCATAATGAGCAGGCGTGCCACGACAAAGCCGGACAAGGCGGCCAGCCAGCGTTGCCAGGTGTCGCCACAGGCCAGGTAGAGACCCACCAGCACAATGGCCGTACGCACCAGCAGGCTGGCAAAAAACCACAGGCCGACCCACGGCGACGCCATCGCCCGCCGAACCGTCCACCACAGGCCGCCAAAAAACACGACCCCCAGCACCACACCGGCCAGCAGGGGCGCCAGGAGGTTTAGTTCATTCATCGTCATCGGTCTCCTGTTCGTGTATTTCGCGCTCTTCCTTGGCGACCCAATGCCAGGCATTGAAACAGCCCAGCACCAGGCCGGCGGCCATGAGTGCCAGCGTCCATGAGCGCCCGCCCGGGTAGCGCCCATCCAGCCACAGGCCGGCGGCCGCGCCGAGCAGGGTGGGAATCACCACCGACCAGCCGATCAGCCCCATCATCCCCAGGCCTGACCAGACGGTCCGCGTCCTATGGCGTTGAGCCTTGAGTTTGCGGGCCGCCTTGCTGCCGACTTGCTGGCTGAAGGCCTTTTCGCCGGGTGTCGGCTTTTTCTCGTCGTCACTCATGATGCAGGGCGGCGAAGCGGCGAATGAAGCTGCTTTCCAGTTTAGCCAAGGCCGAACGAACGCTTTGCTCTTGCTCGTGCCGGCTGAGGAACTCCCGTTCGATCACCTGGCGCAGCTGCGCAAGGTCCATATTGCCGATCGCATCGCGCACGCACACCAGGACTTCGCCACCGGTTTTAACCAGCACGCCTTCGTCGACCGCCAGGCAGACTTCGCCTCCCTCCCTCGTTTCATAGGTCAGGATGCCCGGCACCAGGGCCGCGGCGCAGTCGAGCCGGTTGGGCAGCAGGCCAAAGGCGCCACTGAGTGATTCAGCAACGATGCGCAGGACCTCGTGCTCCTCGGCGAAGACCTTGAAGGGCAGCAGAATCTTAAGATGCATGCGGGTTGACGGCATTTCCCACCTCCGGGACGTGCTTGTCCATGGCTTCGTCGATGCGGCCAATCATGTACAGCGCCGCCTCCGGCACATCCTTGAACTCATCCCGCAGGATACGCTCGCAGCCGTCAAGGGCGTCCTTGAGGCTGACCAGTTTGCCCTGCATGCCGGTGAACTGTTCCGTGGTGAAAAACGGCTGGGTGAGAAAACGCTCCAGCCGGCGTGCACGCGCCACCACATTGCGGTCTTCGCTCGACAATTGTTCGAGGCCGAGCATGGCGATGATGTCCTTGAGATCGGCATATTGCGCCAGCGTGCGGCGGATCTCCTGGGCCAGTGCGTAATGTCGCGTGCCGATAACCCCGGGCGTCGCCATCTTCGAGTTTGACTGTAGTGGATCTATGGCGGGATAGAGCCCCTCGCTGGCCCGTTTGCGCGAAAGCACGATGGACGCCGACAGGTGCGAGAAGGTGTGCATCGCGGCCGGATCGGTGAAGTCGTCCGCCGGGACGTACACCGCCTGGATCGAGGTGATGGCACCGGAGTCGGTATTGGCGATACGGTCTTGCAGTTGGGCCAGCTCGGTCCCCAGGGTCGGCTGATAGCCCAGGCGGGCGGGCATCTGCCCCATCAGCCCGGAGATTTCCATGCCGGCTTGAATGAAGCGGAAGATGTTGTCGACCAGCAACAGCACGTCACGATGTTCATCGTCGCGGAAATACTCGGCCATGGTCAGCGCCACATGGCCGACCCGGAAGCGGGCACCCGGTGGCTCGTTCATCTGGCCGAACACCATCACCATGTTGTCGAGCACGCCGGCCGACTTCATGTCGCGATAAAGCTCTTCGCCCTCGCGACAGCGCTCGCCAATGCCACAGAAGATGCTGACCCCTTCGTGCTGGCCGACCATATTGTGGATCATCTCGGTCAGCAGCACTGTCTTGCCGACTCCCGCACCGCCAAACAACCCGGCCTTGCCGCCGCGTTCCAGTGGCATCAGGACGTCAATGATTTTCACGCCGGTCTCGAAGACTTCGGATTGGGTCGTACGGTGCGCGAGCGGAGGCGGTGGGCAATGCACGCTGCGCCAATCCACCTCGGGTGCCGGCAGCCGGTCGATGGCGTTGCCGAAGACATCGAACATCCGTGACAGGATTTCCTTGCCAATGGGGGCCAATAGCGGCCCGCCACTATCCGCAACCGGCATACCCCGGGCGAGTCCCTGGGTGGGGGTCAGGGCGATGCCACGCACCCGTTGTGCATCGAGCTGGGCAAAGACTTCAATAAAAACCTTGCCGTCCACTCCGGCATGCAACAGCGAGTGTATCGGCGGAAGCAGGGAATCGAAGTGAATATCGACGACGCTGCCCCGTACTGACACGATGACCCCCATGTTCGAGAAGCCGGCCATGTTGTTCATGGGGTTGCCCATAAGCATCCAACCACCGGGACGCCACATTCCTGGCTGAACTCGATGCTGATACGGCTCAAGTGAACGACTGCATCCGGCATGGCTGTCCTCCGGGCGATTGAATCAGGCAATCAGCAAGTGATCCTGTACTTTTCTCACGCCTGGCACCGACCAGGCTGCCCGTGCGGCCAACTGGCGTTCACGCCATAGATGAACCTTGCCTTCGAGCTTCACGACATCGCCATCGACCTCGACGTGAATGCCCTTGGCATCGAGCTCGGCATTGCGCTTGAGGGCTTCTTCGATGCGTTGCTGGATATCGACGACGTCCACCCGCGCGCGCAGGGTGATCTGGTTGTTCACACCCAGCACACCGGACAGCTTGCGCACGGCCCGTTCAGCGGTTTCTTTCTGATACTGCCAGTCCACTTCGCCTTCCAGGGTGATCCAGCCTTTCTGCACAATGACCTTGACGGCGTCTTCGGCAATATCGGAGCTCCAGGTGATGATATTCAAGGCGCGGTTGGCGATGGTGTCGTCGTCCATGCCGGCGCCTTTGGCCAGCCTTACCTGTATTTCTTCCGCCACCGCGCGAACGCCCCTGACGCTTTTGACCGTCTGTTCGGCGCTGACTTTCTGAGCGTAGCTTTTGACATGACCGGAGAGCGTGACAACACCGTTGTCCACCGCCACGCCAATATTGGCGGCGTCGATTTCGGGGTGGAACTCAAGCTCTTCCATTATGGTATTGCGCAGACTCAAATCGCTCATGAGGGTGTCCTCTGGCTGATGCACGGGGGAGGGTCACGAGAACCCGTCAATCTCTTCTACGCCTGAGCCCCGGAAAATCATTGAGCTAAATCAACAATGCCTTGTTGAGGTCGATCCCGATGTCGTGTCTTGCGCGTGCGTGGTGTCGCCGCGTTTGCGGATCAATAGATTGGCAGCACAACACTTCAGTAATTTGGCATCGACGCGGGGGTATCCTGTACGTGCTGCTAGGCTATCTTCTCAATCTGGAGTCCATGATCACGGGTGGGGTTGATACAGCCGGACTCCATCAAGTGGAGAGACATTGAGATGAACATGCCAACGTTTACGGGGCAGGGCACGGGCCATCAGGCGGCGCTCGATCAGCCCCTGATCGAGCAACCTGACACGGCACTGGTCGCCATCGACGCGGGCATCGGGGCCTATGTGGGCAAATCGCAAAGGCAAGCATTGTGAGCCGGTTGTTCCTGGTCAGGCATGGCCAGTCGATCTGGAACCTGCAAGACCGGTTTACCGGTTGGGTGGATGTTTCGCTCAGCCAGCAGGGCGTGCTTGAGGCGCAACGGGCGGGGGCGTTGCTGAGGGAGGAGCATTTTGATGTGGCCTTTACCTCCACCCTGTTACGGGCACAGGACAGCCTGTATGAGATCCTCAGGCAGAATCGCCATTGTGATCAATATGTGCGGGTGCATGAACAGAGCAGTGAGTGGTATGAGCATTTCATGCCGACCGACGGCGATGCGAACGAACTGAAAATCCACGTCTCGGAAAAGCTCAACGAGCGTTACTACGGCGATCTGCAAGGCCTGCAAAAAGACTGGGCCAGCCAGCATTACGGCGCGGAACAGGTGCACCTGTGGCGCCGCAGCTACGATATTCCGCCTCCCAATGGCGAGAGTCTGCAAATGACCGCGGCCAGAACCCTGCCTTACTATCAGGCGCGAATTGTCCCGCATCTGCAGAACGGTGAGAGCGTGTTGATCGCCGCCCACGGAAACTCCCTGCGTTCCATCATCATGCACATCGAGAAAATGACGCCGGAACAGATAATCGACTACGAGTTGGCGACCGGTGTCCCCCATCTGTATACATTCGATAATGATTTACAGCTTGTCGATAAGCGGATTTTCACGGTGGTGTAGGGATTTTCCTACCCTGTTTCCGTTGTTCCTATCCCGGAATAGGGATTCACCGATGGTGAGGGTGCCATTGTTGGGCCAGTATCTTTCCCAGGCAGTCGAGATGTCGGTACGCCGACAAGGAGATGCCCCGACCGAGAGAGCGGCGGTGGGCGAAAAGGCATGACCTACCCCGGCTTTGACACTGTTAGAAGTGCCATAGAATAAAATTCAACGAGGGCAGGTCATGTTGAAATGTCATGAGTTCTGTCAGGCGGCGCCCGACAGCGAGGCAAGGCCTTTTTGGAGGGATCGACCCACTCACTCCGAGTTGGAAGTTGATTGCGTGATGGGGTGCGCCAGTGAAACGCCAGACAGCAGCGTTTTATCAGCCTCAGCCTCTCCCCATGACGCTTCCAGTTCCCCGCAGCCCCCGCGAATAGCGATGAACGACGAGCTGGTTGCCGCCAGGAGCCTCTGCGCAAAATCCCGCGCCGCCGTGGTTGAGATGTTCAGGCACGCGCGCATGGGCCGTGCCCTGGAACTGGAAAGCATCGGTGCACTTGTCGATGACATTTCCAGTTCGATTTCACGCCACCCCGACGCGTTTATCAGCCTGGCTCGTCTGAAAAGTCTTGATGATTACACCTATATGCATTCGGTTGCCGTCTGCGCCCTGATGATCGCCTTGGGCAATCAACTGGGCCTGCCTGAAGCATTGATCCGCAGAGTGGGGCTCGCCGGCCTGTTGCACGATATTGGAAAAATGGCTATCCCTGGCGCCGTCCTCAACAAACCCGGGCGATTGACCGACGAGGAATTGCAGTTGGTTCGTACCCACCCTCTGGAAGGAGAAAAAACACTGTCGGCCACCTCGCAGGTGTGCGAAATGGTTGTGGATGTATGCCTGCACCATCACGAAAGATTCGATGGCCAGGGCTACCCGCATCAATTGGCCGGTGAGCAGATCAGCCTCTTTTCCCGGATGGCCGCTGTTTGTGATGTCTATGACGCGATCACCTCCGATCGTGCTTATAACGAGGGCTGGGATCCAGCCGTTGCGGTCCAGAAAATGTCATCGTGGGAAGGGCACTTTGACGATGAAGTATTTCGAGCTTTCTTGAAGTGCGTGGGTATTTATCCCGTGGGGTCGCTTGTTCAACTGAAAAGTGGCCGCATTGGCGTCGTTGTTGAACAGAACAGTCATTCGCTCTTGACCCCCAAGGTGAAGCTGTTCTATGTGCCGGTCTTGAATGTCCATATAACACCCAAACTCGTGGACCTGAGTGATCCGTTGCAGAAGGACCGGATCTGTACGCGTGTGCCTGTCCAGCGCTACAGGTTCAAAGACACCGACTTATTGTGGCAGGAAGAGAGCAAACCCCAACAATCCTGACGAAAGCGCCGGGCTGTAGCGTCTGCGCATGCCGCTCGTCGAACCATGACATGACTCGGGCGGCTAGGTTCCGCGCCTGCAAACATGGTCTAATCAGGCGACAATTTGGGGGCGCGGAAATATTTTCGTACGACACCAGCAGGCCGCCCCTCGCAACCCTCAGGTTCTGAATAGGGCTGTCATGGATACCGGTTCACGACTCAAGCTTGTACGAGAAAGTTACAAGATATCCCAGCGGGAGCTGGCCAGGCGCAGTGGCCTGGCCAATGGAACGATTTCGTTGATCGAATTAAATCGCGTGAGCCCCTCGGTCAGTTCGCTGAAAAAACTCCTCGAGGGGTTTCCCATGACCTTGGCGGACTTCTTCTCCTTCGATCAGCCCGTGGAGGAGCAGCGCTATATCTTCCGCGCCAACGAACAACCTGATCTGGGCCGTGACGGACTCAGGTTGCTGCTGGTCGGTGCCCAGGTGCCTGGTCGGCAAATGCGCATGTTGCGCGAGCAGTACGCCCCCGGGGCAGGCTCAGGGGCAGAGCCGATCGTGCATGCCATCGGCGAGGAGTGCGGGTTGGTCACGCGCGGCACGATTGAGCTGACGGTGGACGGCAAGATCAGCGTGCTGACGGCCGGGGACGGGTATTACTTTCCGACGACGCTCCCCCATAGCTTTCGCAACATCGGCCAGGATGAAGCCGAGATCATCAGCGCCAACACACCGGCGAACTTTTGATCGCTATCCTCGTGCGTCGGTCCCCCCATGCCTCTGCCTGGGGTTCAATTTGCTTGATTGGGAAGACCTGCGCTTTTTCTCCGCATTTGCCCGTGAGGGATCTGGCAAACCAATCGCGGAGAGGTGCGTGCAGAGGGCCGCAATCTGACAACGAGTCTGTGGTCGCGGGTTTGACCACGGACTCGGTTCTAGGTCTGTCTTATGGCTGAACGGCTAATCCCATAAGGCGAAATGGATGCCAGCGACCTTGTCCAACCTTGCTCTTTACGAGCTCTCTATAGGTGTGCCATTGCCGAGTCATCTTGCCTTAGAACTGCTACTGAACGCCTCCCGAGGAAGAATGCGATTGTAATATGGCTGATACAGGGCAAGAAACAGCTTGCCCTGATACTGGAGATTAGACGTCAGCACCGCCTAAAATATTTTCTAGTTGCATTTCTTTTAAAACACGGTCTTGAATGGGTTGCTTGGCAGCGTTAATTTCATCAACACCCCAAACCATGCCGACCGCTGTGCGTGTAGGGCGTTTGCCAGCAGGCATATCTGCTAGCGCTAAATAAGTATCTACGACCAACTGTGGATCTGGTGCTTGGTCAGACTGCATAAATTTCGCGAACTCTGCGAACATAGCGGCAGGTATCTTTGCTAATTCACCATAGCTGTCCAGCACGTCAATACGGGAAGGCTCTTGCCCTCCTGCACTTAGACCTGTAGGGAACGGGCCTGGTTGCACGATGGCAATATCAATGCCGAAGGGCGCCACTTCGTAACGTAAGCCTTGGACGTAGCCTTCCAAAGCATGCTTGGTGGCGGCGTATGTAGAGAAATACGGCGCCGAAATCTGGCCGACCATTGATGAGGTGTTAATGATCAGACCGGACTTGGCTTCCCGCATAGCGGGCAAGACAGCCTGTATAATGCGCATAGCGCCATAGTAGTTGGTTTCCATCTGTTCCCTGGCTTGGGCAATACTAAATGCCTCCGTAATGCCAAGGTACATTACGCCTGCATTGTTAATCAAAATATCAATCTTGCCCGCTTTAGCCAGCAAACTTTCAATGGCTGTTTTGACGGATTCGTCGCTGGTGACATCCATATCTACAACATGGATGAGCTTGCTATACGCTTCCAGCTCGGTCTTGACTGCGGCGTTCTTGCCTTCTGTGCCACGCATGGTGGCGAACACTCGGTAGCCCTTATCTGCAAAATCTTTCACTGCTTTTAGGCCAAATCCACTGCTGCTACCTGTGATGATTACGTTTTTTTGTGCGTCACTCATATTTTCTTTCCTGGTGGCTTGTCAATTAAATACCGACTGGTACAATAAGGTGGCAGGGCATCGCATGTCAAGTTAAAATACCAGGTGGTACGAAATGAGCTCAAATCCAACAAAGCCTTCAAGGGGACGACCTAAGACCCTGGACCGTGATCACGTTTTGGATGTGGCAATGGATGCCTATTGGAAAGAGGGCATAGGCAACTTATCCCTTAATGAAATTTGCAGAAGATGTGATATATCGAAGCCAGGTCTTTATCGTGAATTTTGGAATGAAGATGGCTTGATGAAAGCTGTTATTCTTAAATATCAGGAGCAGGTGCTAGATCCTGTGCTGCAGATGTTAAATACAGAAATGCCGTTTCGAGAGGCGCTTGACAACTTAGTGTCATTTGCCACCTCGGTTAGTGATAGTCAAGAGATCCCAAAGGGATGCCTTTTGATAAAAATGCGCGAATCACGCACGCACTTGGGTGAAGCAGCACGAGCACAAATTGATTTCATTCAGGCGCAAGCATCAACTGCTTACTGGAAATGGGTGGAACGTTCAAAGGCCAAATGTGAGTTTTCTGCAGACATGTCATCAGAGTTTGCATCTGCCTATATCGATGCACAGTTAAGTAATGCTTCGTCACAGATCTCTCGTGGTGAGGATCCACAAATTGTAAAGAAAATACTAGTAGTCGCTTTTTCTATGTTGGGATGACTAGTGATCACATGAGCTCTCAGGGCATCGTGCTCAGGGAAGACGAACAAATTGAACTGAGTCGGCGCATAAGATCAGTCCGCGCGACGTTCGTCGGCGCGGATGATTTTGCTAACCGCTCAAGGTTGTTCTCGTTCGGCAGGCCAGACCTCAAAAATGTAGCTACTGCCTGTGTGATGGCCGAGGTCTTTCGCTCGTGGTGCCCACCTATGGCTCCAAGCTTTGGCATTTCAGGTTCCAGTGGCGAGTGTTGAGGAACCGTTTCGCCAGGACAACCAGTAAGGTCTCTGAGCCTTCTTATGTCGACGCGCCTGGTACTGCGCAAGCGCGCTGCGCAGGAGCATGGGGCATCGATCGAATTTAGCCGTCCTTGCTTTGCGTGGTGGGTCGGGACGCTTATTTTTTCCGAGGAAGGGTTCGGACAAACGCGACAGCCTCTGCCAAAAGCTTCTGTGCCAGCAAGTCGTCAGCGAAGGTTTCCGATTCAACGCGCAGCCAACCCTCCATGATGCGTCCTCTTGAGATCATCGGGGTGATGCCGCTGATAGCCAGTACCTCTCGGTCGTAATCCTTGCCCAGCCGGATCAGCGCGCCGTCATTCCGCGCGGCGCACAACAAATGGCCGTTCATCAACCAGGCCAGCCCCCCGAACATGGCTTTTTCCGACAATCCTTCCACGATGGAAAGTTGGTCACGCATCAGTTCTTCGAGTCCGGGGTCGCGAGCCATGAGTCGTACCTTCCTATGCCCTAGAGCTTCCTGCCGAAACGAAATGATGCTCCGTAGGCCGAGTCGGGTAAATGGTTGCTGCCATCTTCCCTCAGCCTGGACCGGAAGGTTCCGCTATGGGGCTGGGTTCTGTAGAGGCCGCGCTTTTGCAATTCAGGAATGATCAACTCCACGAAGTCTTCAAGCGAGCCGGGACTGATCAACGGATTGATCATGTAGCCGCTGGTGCCGGAGATACGTGCATGCTCCTCGATCCGGTCGACGACCTGTTGCGGGGTGCCGACCAGGATCAGGTCGCTGCCGCGGGTGACCTTGGCAAAGCGCTGTTTTACGTCGCCTGCCGTCAAAGGTTTGCCACTGCCATCGGGGTGCATGACGTAGGACGTCAAGCCTTCGGTATGGGTCGACAGTGCATCACTGTCGGCATAGCGGCTGATATCGATACCGGTGTCGCCGGCATAGCTGACCAGTTGCGCCTGAAGATGGTAGTTGCTTTGCAAAACATCATATTTGCGCTGGGCTTCAATCTCGCTTTTGGCGGTGACAATCCGCAGCACGGTCAGGGACTTCACATCCTCACGCTCACGGCCGCGTGCCTGGGCCTTGGCCCAGATGTCTTCCAGCCCCTGACGAATTTCATGGGGGTTGGATTTGGCGATGAAAATCAGCTCGGCATGCTTGGCCGCGAATTCACGACCCCGACCCGACCAGCCGGCCTGGATCAGCAGCGGTGTGCGCTGTGGCGACGGCGAGGTCAGATGCGGTCCGGCCACTCGATAATGCTCGCCCACGTGATTGATCGGCCGTACCCGGTCACCCCGTGCATACACTTGGCGAGCCTTGTCGGCCACCACGGCATCGTCGGCCCAGCTGCCTTCCCAGAGTTTGTACGCCACATCGAGAAACTCTTCGGCGCGTTCATAGCGGTCATCGTGTTTGATCATCTGTTCCAGGCCGAAATTACGCGCGGCACTGGAGAGATAGGAGGTCACGATGTTCCAGCCCACGCGGCCGTTGGTCAGGTGATCCAGGGTGCTGAAGCGCCGGGCATGGGTGAAGGGGTGTTCGTAGCTGGTGGTGACCGTGACACCGAAGGCCAGATGCTCGGTGACCGCTGCCAGGGCCGGAATGATCATCAGCGGATCGTTGGCCGGCGCCTCCACGGCCCATTTCATCGCGGCATCGGCGTTGCCGCCAAAGACGTCGTAGAAGCCCAGCACGTCGCCGAAGAACAGCATGTCGAGGTTGGCCTGGTCGGCAATGCGCGCCAGGTTTGTCCAGTAGCCCAGGGAGTTGATGGCCAGGCGTTCGTCGGCCGGGTGCGTCCAGAGACTTGGCGCACCGCCGCAGCCGACACTGGCTTGTTCGTAGAGGGCAAACAATAGAGGTTTTGGATCGGACATCTTCGTTCCTGAAAAAGTCGTTGAAGGGGTGGACTCACCGCTGGTTCTTGAACCCTTTGCCGTAATGGCGCTCTAGGCGTACCTGTATCAGCTCCAGGCCGATGGAGAGCAGCCAATAGATGACTGCGGCGGTGGTGAGCATTTCGATATAGCGATAGGAGGAGCGGCCATACGACTGCGCCAGGAACATCACTTCCCAGACGCCCATGACCGAGATCAGCGAGGAGTCCTTGAGCATGGAAATGAACTGGCTGGTGGTCGGCGGAATGATCGTGCGCATCGCTTGCGGCAGGACGATGTGCAGGAAGGTCGCCGTGGGGCGCAGGCCGAGGGCGGCTGCCGCTTCCCGCTGACCGGGTGCCACGGCCATGATGCCCGCGCGAAAGATCTCGCTGAGGTAGGCGCCGTAGTTCAGCGAAAGCGCAATGATGCCCGCGCTGATCGCCCCGGGCACCACACCCAGTTGCGGCAGGCCCAGGTAGATCAGCAGTATCTGGATCAGCAGGGGCGTACCGCGGAAAAACGAGGCGTAGAAACTGGCCACGCCGAAGGCTACCGCGCTGGATGACAAGCGTGCCAAGGCCGTCACGAAGCCCAGTAGCAGCGACAGCCAGATCGAACAGAAGCACAGGAACAACGTCAGTGCCGCCCCCTGCAGAAAGCCGTTCGGTCCCAGGCGCAGGCCGACCAGGTTCGGCCATTTATCCAGAATGATCGAGAACTTCAGATCGAAGCTCATGAAAAACAGCACGCACAGTCCGAGCATGACCGCCCAGGTCAGATACAGCCGGGCCCGGAAACTCAATAGAGGGTGCCAGCGGCGCGGCTTGCTGTCGGTTGCCGAAGTCACGGGCGTGGGGGTTGGCTCAAAGGCTGTCATTGGCTGATATCGGCACCGATCCACTTCTGCGAAATCTTGCTGAGTGTCCCGTCGGCTTTAAGCTGGGAAACGATCTGAGTGACCTTGGCATTCCATTGCGCATCGCCTTTTTCGACGGCCACGACGTTGGGTTCCGCATACAAGGTGTCGCCGGCAATCTTGAAGCGAGGGTCCTGGGCAATCCGTTCGCGGGCGGTGATGAGGTTGGTGACCATGGCGTCAAGACGCACGCCGGTTCCCAGGGCGAGGTCCTGGAAGGCCACCGTTTCATTGTCGTAGGGCGCGACCTGGACCTGATCGAATGGGTACTTCAGGGGTTTGTCCTCGGCACCCTCGATCACCAGATCCTTGTTCAGGTAGGCCTCGTAGGTCGAGGCGCTGATCACGCCGACTTTCTTGCCCGAGAGGTCCTTGCCCGAGGCGATGTCATTGTTCTTGGCGTTCACCACAATGACCGCCGGCGACTGGTAATACTCCACCGGGAAATCAAATACTTCAGCGCGTGCCTTGCTCGGGGTCATCGAGCAGACGCATATGTCATAGCGTCCGCTCCAGTGGCCTGCCGCGATCACATCCCATGAAGGGGTTTCCAGATGCAGCTTTACCCCAAGACGCTGTGCCACGGCCTTGGCGACATCGACGTCAAAACCATCCAGCTGGTTTTGATCGTTGAGAAAGGAGAAGGGCGGGTAGCTTTCCATCAAGACACCGACGAGCTCACCTTTTTTTGTCACTCGATCAAGGGTGGAGCCGGCCAGTGCCAGTGAGCAGTTCGCAAGCAGAGCGAGACCCAGCGGTAGAAGGACTGTTTTTTTCAAAGGCGATTACTCAGGCAGTTGTTTAAAAAGACTGAATAGATTTAAACGCACTATAAAATTGATTTGTAATACTTAAAATGAATATTAATCTTGCATTGGGCTATATCGTGGGGCTCTGTGGAATCAGGTCGCGCGGGCCAGAATGGATTGCGCGCGGCCCATGACCGGCGCATCGATCATTTGCCCATCCAGTACGAAGACGCCTTCACCTGAGCCGGCGGCCTCGAGGATGCGTTGTGCCCAAACCAATTCCTCACGACTGGGTTTCAGCGCCTGATGGATAATGGTCACCTGGGTCGGATGGATACACAGCGCACCACCAAAGCCCATGTCACGGGCAAGTTGGACGGCGGTGTGCAGGCCTGCGCTGTCCTGGATGGACGGAAATACGCCGTCCAGTGCCGGGGAGAGTCCAGCCACTCGAGTATTCAGCAATACGGCATAGCGGGCCTGGCCAAGGATTTCTTCTGCGGCACGGCTGCCAGTGGTCAAACTCAGGTCCAGTCCCAGATCGAGGCTGCCAAACGACAAGCGCTCAACGCCTTGGACGCTGGCAATGGAGCTGAGAGCAACCAAGCCCCTGGCACTCTCGATGATCGGCCAGATCGGTTTGCCGGTCTGGCCCGCAGTGAGCACTTGCGCCGCGCTTTCGGCTTTGGGCAGCAAGATACCGATTACACCCGCATGGCGTCGGCACAGGTCCAGATCCGCAGCATGCGCCCAGTGCCCCGGGGCATTCACACGAACCAGAATCCGTACTTCGGGGCTGTCGCTCAGAAAACGCTCCAGGTTGTCTCTGGCCTGCTCCTTGAGGGTTTCCTGCACGGCATCCTCCAAGTCGACAATGACCCGGTCAGCGCCGCTGGCGATGGCTTTTGGGATGCGCTCTGGTCGCGTGGCCGGAACAAACAGGGCGGAGCGGACAATTGACGTACTCATGGTGCCTCTCCCTCGCTGAACTCGATTTCTCCGATCTGTGCGGTGCCGTCCTGATTGCCTGCCCAGACTTGCGCCTTGCCGCTGTCGAGCAATCGTCCGCCCACCTCAAAAGGTTGCGGTGAAATGAGGGGGCGTACACCTCTGAAACTGAAGCGCTTCAGGTGTGCGGTCGGGTGCGCCTTGGTAAAGGCCTGCAAGTTCAGGGTAGCGATCAACGGGCCGTGCACCACCAGGCCCGGATAACCTTCAGTCTCTGTGACGTAAGGCCAGTCATAGTGAATGCGGTGGCCATTGAAGGTGACCGCGGAGTAGCGGAACAGCAAGGTCGGGGAGGGCTCGACCGGTTCCTGCCACTGCCCTTCGGGCAGCGCTTCGGCGCCGCTGAACTTGGGTGGCGAGGGCTCCCGGTAGACGATGTCCTGCTCATCCTGCAGGGCACGCTGGCCGTCCTGGAAATACACATGGCGTACGGTGACAAACAGCAAGGAACCGGTACGCCCGTGTTTTTCTTCAACATGGGTGATGGTCGAGATGCAAGACACCTTGGCCTCTACCAGTAATGGCTGGTAAAACTCCAGTCGGCTACCCGCCCACATGCGATTACGGTTATGAGCCGGAGGCAGGAAACCACCGAGCGCTGGATGGCCGTCAGGACCCAGTTCGCCTGCGACAACTGGTTCCTGGAAGAACGCCCAGTGCCACAAGGGCGGCAACGGTTCACCCGGCAGGGGGGGCTCCTCGCCCAAAGTCGCGGCTATGCGTTTTACCAGGTTGAAGCTGATCCGATCCTGGCTTTCCTGACGACGGCCGATCCAGGCTGAAAAATCGACATTGCTCATTCACATTGCTCCTGTCGGTCGCTGATCAGGCCAGGGCGGCCATTTCGGGGATAGCTTCGAACAAGTCCGCCACCAGACCGTAATCGGCGACCTGGAAGATCGGTGCGTCTTCGTCCTTGTTGATCGCAACGATCACCTTGGAGTCCTTCATACCGGCCAAATGCTGGATCGCGCCGGAGATACCGACGGCGATGTACAGCTGTGGCGCGACGATCTTGCCGGTTTGGCCGACCTGCATGTCGTTCGGTACGAAACCGGCGTCGACCGCAGCACGGGAAGCCCCCACCGCGGCACCGAGCTTGTCGGCCAGGGTATACAGGTGCTTGAAGTTGTCACCGTTCTGCATGCCACGACCGCCGGAAACGACAATCTTGGCAGCGGTCAGTTCAGGACGGTCGGACTTGGCCAGCGACTCAAAGACGAACGACGACTTGCCTGCATCGTGAGCAGCGGCAACGGCTTCAACCGCGGCCAAACCGCCTTCAGCGGCAACCGGGTCGAAACCGGTGGCGCGCACGGTGATGACCTTGACGGCGGCGTTCGATTGCACGGTGGCAATGGCGTTACCGGCATAGATCGGACGCTTGAAGGTGTCAGCGCTTTGCACCGAGATGATCTCGGAGATCTGGTCAACGTCCAACTGCGCGGCAACCCGTGGCAGGATGTTCTTGCCGTTTGACGTGGCCGAAGCCAGGACATGGCTGAAAATCGTGTGTTGTTCAAGCACCAGGTTTGCCACCAGAGGGGCAATATTCTCGGGGAGTTGATGTGCGTAGGCGGCGTTGTCAGCCACCAGTACTTTCGACACGCCAGCGATTTTCGCGGCAGCTTCAGCCACGGCACCCACGCCCTGGCCTGCAACCAGCAGGTGAATATCGCCACCGATTTTCGCGGCAGCCGCCACGGTGTTCAGGGTGGCCGGGGCCACGACCTTGTTGTCGTGTTCGGCGATTACCAAGATAGTCATAGTCAGATTACCTTCGCTTCGTTTTTCAGTTTCTCGACCAGTTCTGCAACCGACTTGACCTTGATACCCGCGT
>NZ_JALLJA010000016.1:0-173600 GCF_023242385.1 Pseudomonas sp. MWU12-2345
TTGATGACCGGTTTTTTTATGGGCGGTGATTGCTTCGTCGACCGGATCAGTCGTTGTAGTCTTCCCAGCCACCCATTTGTTTCCAGCGGTTGACGATGCCGCAGAACAGATCGGCGGTCTTCTCGGTGTCGTAGCGGGCCGAGTGGGCTTCGCGTCCGTCAAAGTCGATATCGGCCGCCTGGCAGGCCTTGGCCAATACGGTCTGACCGTAGGCGAGACCGGCGAGGGTGGCGGTGTCGAAGCTGGAGAACGGGTGGAACGGGTTGCGCTTCATGTCCAGCCGCGCCACGGCGGCGTTGAGGAAGCCCAGGTCGAAGCTGCTGTTGTGACCGACCAGGATCGCGCGTTTGCAACCGTTGGCCTTCAGGGCCTTGCGCACACCACGGAAAATGTCGGTCAGTGCGGCTTCTTCGCTGACCGCCATGCGCAGTGGGTGATCGAGCTTGATCCCGGTGAACTCCAGGGCAGCGGCTTCGATATTGGCGCCTTCGAACGGTTCGACGCGGAAGAAATAGGTGTGCTCCGGGAACACAAAGCCTTTTTCGTCCATGCCGATGGTGGTCGCGGCGATTTCCAGCAGGGCGTCGGTGGCGGCGTTGAAACCTCCGGTCTCGACATCGACGACAACCGGCAGGTAGCCACGAAAGCGTGCGGCCATCGGGTGCCGGGAACCGGTACCGCCGCCATTGCCTTCTTGTTCGTCGTCGAAATGCTCTTCACTCACAGCGTTTTCTCCAGCAGGCGCCAGCGCAGTTTTTCACCGGCGCGCAGCGGGATGACTGACAGCTCGCCGAATGGCAGGCTGGTCGGGGCGGTCCATTCTTCACGGACCAGGGTGATCTGTTCGGTGTTCGCCGGCAGGCCGTAGAAGCGCGGGCCATGCAGGCTGGCGAAACCTTCGAGTTTGTCCAGCGCATTGCGCTGTTCGAAGGCTTCGGCATACAACTCGATCGCGGCATAGGCGGTGTAGCAGCCGGCACAACCGCAGGCGGCTTCCTTGGCGTGCTGGGCATGGGGCGCCGAGTCGGTGCCGAGGAAAAACTTCGGATTGCCACTGGTCGCTGCCGTCAGCAGGGCTTCCTGGTGCGTGCCGCGCTTGAGGATCGGCAGGCAGTAGAAGTGCGGGCGGATACCGCCCACCAGCATGTGGTTGCGGTTGTACAGCAGGTGATGAGCGGTGATGGTCGCGCCGACGTTGGCCGGGGCCTCGCTGACAAACTGCACCGCATCCGCCGTGGTGATGTGTTCGAACACCACCCTCAGGCTCGGGAAACGCTCGACGACGCGGCGCATATGCTCGTCGATGAAGAGTTTCTCGCGGTCGAACACATCGACCTCGCCACGGGTGACTTCACCGTGGATCAACAGTGGCATACCGACTTCGGCCATGGCTTCCAGGACCGGGAAGATCGTGTCGATGCTGGTCACGCCGGAGTCCGAGTTGGTGGTCGCGCCGGCCGGGTAGAGCTTGGCGGCGTGGACGAAACCACTGGCCTTGGCGGCGCGGATGTCCTCGGGCTGGGTCCGGTCGGTGAGGTAGAGCACCATCAACGGTTCGAAGCGGCTGCCGGCCGGGCGCGCAGCGAGAATACGCTGGCGATAGGCGTCGGCTTCCGCGGCGTTGCGCACCGGTGGCAGCAGGTTTGGCATGATGATGGCGCGGCCGAAGGTGCGCGCAACATCCGCGACAGTGTGGGGTAACGCAGCACCATCGCGAAGATGAATATGCCAGTCGTCGGGACGCAGCAGGGTCAGGCGGTCGGACATTGGGGATTCCAGGCGGGTCGAACTGAAGGGAATGCTACCGGAAAAGACGGCCTCAGGCACTCGCTATCAAGTTTTGCCACGGGCAACCGATACCACAGAGGTAGGGCGTGGAATCGGCATGCCTGTCTTGACGATGTAGACATTCAGTGGAGCCTCCCGTGCGCCAGCGTTATTTAGCCTTGCTCAGTATGTTCGCCAGCCTGCCCGCCATGGCCATGACTTTCCAGACCCGTCTGGAGAGCATCGAGTGGAAGGTGGAAGGGGACAAGTTCGAGTGTCGGCTGAGCCAGCCGATCACCGACTTCGGTGCCGGTGAGTTCGTGCGCCGGGCCGGCGAGCAGGTGACCTTTCGCCTGAAATCCTACAACCACGTACTCGGTGGCGGTTCGGCGACCCTGCTGGCCGCTGCGGCACCGTGGCAGCCGGGGCGCGGCGACATCAACCTGGGCTCGGTGCAGATCGGCAGTGGCGATGTGCTGTTTAACAGCTCCCAGGGCCAGGCCGGGCGTCTGGTCAGTGGCCTGATGGAGGGCCGCAGCCCGTTGGTTCGTCACTACTCCAGAGACGGTGGCGTTTCGGAAATACGCCTGCTGCCGGTGAAGTTCAGCAAGGCCTACAGCGACTACCAGGAGTGCACCGCGAAACTGCTGCCGAAGAATTTCGAGCAAGTGAAACAGGCGCAGATCGGTTTTCCCGGCACCGGCGTCGACCTCGATGCCCAGGCCAAGGCCGAGTTGCAGGTGATGCTCGACTTCATCAAGGCCGACCCGACCGTCAACCATATCGAGCTCGACGGGCACTCCGACAATGCCGGCAATCGCCTGGCCAACCGTGACCTGTCACGCCGCCGGGCGCTGGCGGTGATGGACTTCTTCAAGGCCAATGGCATCCCCGAATCGGAGATTGTCATGCGCTTCCACGGCGAACGTTATCCGCTGGTGCCGAACAACAGTGCGGCCAACCGGGCGAAGAATCGCCGGGTCAATATCCATCTGGAGCGTGTCCCGGTCGCCGAGAAGTCCGCGCCGGCTCCTGCTCCCGCGCCTGTCGCCAATGCGGCGAGTGCCGCGAAGACCTCCTGAAGCGGCTGTTTTCGTCGCCGCCTCGACATTATCTGTCGCTTTGCCGTCCTAAGCTGTCGCGCCTCTGTAAATCCACCGGTTTGAGCGTTAGAATCGACGCCTTTCCGTACAACCCCGTGGAGTGATGGCATGGCCGACGTAAACAAGGTCGTTCTGGCGTATTCCGGCGGCCTGGACACTTCGGTGATCCTCAAGTGGCTGCAGGATACTTATAACTGTGAAGTGGTGACCTTCACCGCTGACCTGGGTCAGGGCGAAGAGGTCGAACCTGCACGTGCCAAGGCGCAAGCCATGGGCGTGAAAGAGATCTACATCGACGACCTGCGCGAAGAGTTCGTGCGCGATTTCGTGTTCCCGATGTTTCGTGCCAATACCGTCTACGAAGGCGAGTACCTGCTGGGTACTTCCATTGCGCGTCCGCTGATCGCCAAGCGCCTGATCGAAATCGCCAACGAAACCGGCGCCGACGCCATTTCCCACGGCGCTACCGGCAAGGGCAACGACCAGGTCCGTTTCGAACTGGGTGCCTACGCCCTCAAGCCCGGCGTGAAAGTCATTGCTCCGTGGCGTGAATGGGACCTGCTGTCCCGTGAAAAGCTGATGGATTACGCTGAAAAGCACAACATCCCGATCGAGCGTCACGGCAAGAAAAAATCCCCGTACTCGATGGATGCCAACCTGCTGCACATTTCCTATGAAGGTGGCGTGCTGGAAGACACCTGGACCGAGCACGAAGAAGACATGTGGCGTTGGACCGTCTCCCCGGAGAACGCGCCTGACAAGCCGCAGTACCTGGAACTGACCTACCGCAACGGCGATATCGTCGCGCTGGACGGCGTCGAAATGACCCCGGCCACCGTGCTGGCGACCCTGAACCGTATCGGTGGCGAACACGGTATCGGTCGTCTGGACATCGTCGAGAACCGTTATGTGGGCATGAAGTCCCGCGGCTGCTACGAAACCCCGGGCGGCACCATCATGCTGCGCGCGCACCGGGCGATCGAGTCGATCACCCTGGACCGCGAAGTCGCTCACCTGAAAGACGAGCTGATGCCCAAGTACGCCAGCCTGATCTACACCGGCTACTGGTGGAGCCCTGAGCGTCTGATGCTGCAGCAGATGATCGATGCTTCCCAGGCCCACGTGAACGGTGTGGTTCGCCTGAAGCTGTACAAGGGCAACGTCATCGTCACCGGCCGCAAGTCCGACGAGTCGCTGTTCGATGCCAACATCGCCACCTTCGAAGAAGACGGCGGCGCCTACAACCAGGCCGACGCGGCCGGCTTCATCAAGCTCAATGCGCTGCGCATGCGCATTGCGGCGAACAAAGGCCGTCGCTTGTTCTGATCGGTTGTTGCCCTGAAAAGCCCCGGCCACTGGCCGGGGCTTTTTTTTGCCGTCGGGACGGTATTATTCATCCCGATTGTCGTTGCGGTGATTGAGTTCGAAGCGGTAGTTTTTCCCGAGTTCGCAGACCTGGCGCACGGTCAGGTCGAGTTTTTGTGCGATTTCGATGGCGGTGTAACCGAGCGCGCAATAGTGCATGGCATGTCCGGCTATCGCATCCTGGGCGAACTCCGCGGTGGCGGAGTGCGACGCCCGGCATTTTCGAGTGAGGTGCAGCGAGCGGCTCTGGACGATCTTCAGACCGTTCTCCCGGGCCATGCGCTTTATCTCGTTCTTGTTCATCTTGAGCGAGTACTGCAGGGCGCAGATGCCCGCTCCTTTGGTAATCAGCTCGCGCAGCAGTTCGGTTTTGCGGGCTCTTTCCTGTTCCTCTTCCTCCGATGTGGGGGCGTGATCACCAGTGTCCGGCGGTGCTTGCTCGCAGACCGGGCCCTGCACGCGATCAATGGTGCCGCCGCGTTTGAGGAAGTCGTCTATGGCCAGATCCAGGTCAAGATCCAGAGGTTTGTGTGGGCTGAGATGCTTTTTGAAGGTGTGGTCGTTCATTATATATGGCCTGCTCGTCCGAGTCGTAGGATAGACCTTTGCTAATGTCATTCGATGTTAGGAATTGAATAAACGATTGGGTGGTGTTCGAAGGTCTTGAAGTGAGTCAGCAAGTATCGAGTTTGCAGCCCGCCAGGAAAGGATCAAGTCAGAGGGGGTTGCTTTCGGGCGATGCTTGTAGAATTGAAGGTAAGCGTTCTTGGCGGGGTGTAGTCCATTTCCTGTTCTTTTTATCGGTTGTGGATTGGCGTTTTTAAAGTGTGAGGTTTTACGGCTGTTAATGCTGAGGGCCGGGCGATATGGAGGTTGAACGACTCGGGGCAGATTGTGTAGGGGCGCGCGAAGAGCGCATGCAAGTTGTCAAACGTTTCTGATGACTGAATCTTAGAATAAACATCTTTTTGATAATGCGGTCTTTACTTATGTGTATGCCGGAGCGTTTTATGGCCACTTCCCGAGCCTGGCCCCGTGTGGCCCATGGGCACGGGTGTCACCTGTCCAGGCAACGAGCGCGGGGGCGCGGCCAGGGCAGGGCTTGCCACACAGGAATGCATTATTTCTTGTTGCAGAAATCCATTAGACACACCATCGCCTTGCGTTCTAATGTTTGAAACCGGCAAAACGAAGCAAGAGGATGTCGTTCTGCTGGGGCCATAATGAAACTCTTCCGGGGAGGGGTGTTTATCATGGACTGTATGGCGCCCGGACGACTGGTTGTCCTCTGAGGCGTTGCACTTTTTATGATGGTGCTTTTTTTGTAGGGCAAATCTCTGTTGTTTGTAGGGAATGTCTTTGGCTGGTACTGCCCGGTGGAGGCGCTATGCCCAGGAGGGTATGACTAGGCTATTGTGCTGACTCTGAAAATTCGAACAGCGAAAATTGGACTTGCCCATGAATAAAGTGCTGATCGTGGATGATCATCCCGTCATTCGTCTTGCTGTACGTATGCTGATGGAACGTCATGGCTACGAAGTCATTGCGGAGACGGATAACGGTGTAGATGCTTTACAGCTGGCGCGGGAACATGCGCCGGACATTGTTATACTCGATATCGGGATCCCCAAACTGGACGGGCTGGAAGTCATTGCCCGTTTAACGTCTATGGGACTTTCTTTCAAAGTTCTGGTGTTGACCTCGCAGGCCCCGGGGCATTTCTCCATGCGTTGCATGCAGGCCGGCGCCGCGGGTTATGTGTGCAAACAGCAGGACCTGACTGAAATGCTCAGTGCCATCAAGGCGGTGCTATCCGGCTACAGCTATTTCCCCAACCAGGCCTTGCACACGGTGCGCTCCAGCCTGGGGAATGCCAGCGAGGCCGATATGGTCAACCGGCTTTCCGGCCGTGAAATGATGGTGTTGCAGCAATTGGCGAGAGGGAAGAGCAACAAGGAAATTGCCGATGGCATGTTCTTGAGCAACAAGACCGTCAGTACCTACAAAACGCGTTTATTGCTCAAGCTCAATGCCCGCTCGCTGGTTGACCTGATCGAGCTGGCACAGCGCAACGGCCTGGTTTAACGGCTGGCATTTGGCAGAGGACGCTTGGAGAAGGGGGAAGGCAGCAGGGACGACAAGGAGAGCCCCTGGTATTTAGCCGGCAGGAGAGGGCCGCCGGTGCGGCATCGATGATGCTCCGTGTGAACAACGACACCTCTATAAACCGAAAAGCCTCCGCAAAGGAGGCTTTTGAGTGGGCGCATGTTAATTACAAGTCGAAATCATAATCTGCCAATTGCCTTTTCAGGCGGCGCTCTTCCAGCAGGTTATCGATGGTGCGGCGCTTGCTGAGGTTGGTTTTGGCGACTTCCACCACGGGTTCGCTGTCCTCGGTTTCGGCAGCGATGAAGTCGTCTTCTACGTCCAATTGCTCTTTGTCGGTGCTCATAAACATAACTCCGGGCTAAGACTGCCGTTGGCGCCCCTTATATCGATAAATGCCCGTCTGGTAAAAAAGATTTTTTCAATCGCCTCATCAATAAAACCAATAGCGCCTCAATCGTCCGAGGTCTTGTCCTTGTAATCACACAGGTCTTCGATCCGGCAACTGCCACAACGCGGTTTGCGCGCCTGGCAGACGTAACGCCCGTGGAGGATCAACCAGTGGTGGGCGTCGAGCAGGTAAGGCTTGGGTACAAACTTCATCAATTGCTTCTCGACCGCCACCACATCTTTGCCTGGCGCCAGGCCGGTGCGATTGCTGACCCGGAAAATATGCGTGTCGACGGCCATGGTCAGCTGCCGGAACGCGGTGTTGAGCACCACATTGGCGGTCTTGCGGCCGACGCCGGGCAGGGCTTCCAGGGCCTCGCGGGTTTGCGGCACTTCGCCGCCGTGGTTTTCCACCAACAGACGGCAGGTCTCGATCACGTTCTTGGCCTTGCTGTTGAACAGGCCGATGGTCTTGATATACGCCGACAGCCCTTCGACCCCGAGGGCGTGGATGGCTTGTGGGGTGTTGGCCACGGGATAGAGCTTGGCGGTCGCCTTGTTCACGCTGACGTCGGTGGCCTGGGCGGAGAGAATCACCGCGATCAACAGTTCAAAGGGGCTCGAGTAAGCCAGCTCGGTCTTGGGATCGGGATTGTCTTCGTGGAATCTGCGAAAGATCTCCAGGCGTTTGGCGGCGTTCATGGGGCGGTGGATTCCTTTGAAATTGAGGTTGGGCCCGGCTTGGCTGGCTGGCGCTGGCTCCAGGCCTGCCTGGCGGCCAGCAGCAGGCCCAGAAGGATAAAGGCCCCCGGCGTCAGGCTGGCCAGGTGCAGCCCGTCCTGGGTGGTCCACAGGCGTGGCAGCTCGCTCGCGCTCGGGACCAGCCAGCGCATATGATCCAGCAAGGTGCCGTTACCCAGCAGTTCTCGTAGCGTTCCCATGAGCAGCAGGCCAACCCCGAGGCTGGCGAGCAGGGTGGCGCTGGTCGTCAGGTGACGGCGCTCGAATGCTCCCAGGCGTTCCAATAGCAGGCATTGCAGGCTGATCAGGGCCGGGTAGATGCCCAGGGCCTGGTGCAGTTCCCAGGCCCAGGCCTGAAGGCCGAGCGACAGGCAACTGACCAGGGTGGCGGCGAGCAGGATGCTGCCCAGCGCGGCCAGCCCCGGGTGAATCCAGGGCTTGAGAGCCCGGCTCAACAAGCCATAGGCGCTGATCGTGATCAGGCTCAGGAGCCCGATCGAGAACGCCTTGAGCAGCGAGTCGCTGGCACCGAGCAACGGCGTCAGGACCAACGTTCCCTGGAACATCGCGGGTCTATTCATGAGCAGCTGTTCCCATGAGTGGCGCCAGGTGTTCATCGAAGTAGCGCAGGGCATCATGAATGGCGTCGACGGCGGCGCGGGAGGTGATTGTTGCGCCGGCAATCTGGTCGAATTGCCCGCCATCTTTTTTCAGTTTCCAGTCGTTATCGGGGGTATCCGCACTGGATTTGCCCAACCACTGTCGCCACCAGAGATTACCCGGGTCAGCGATTTTTGCTCCCAGCCCGGGTGTTTCCGAGTGCGACAAGGTCTTGACCCCGAGCAACCTGCCGTTGGCGCCAATCCCGATCATCAGTTCCAGCGGGCCACCGTAACCCTGGGTCCGACTTTGCAGGACAACCGCTGCCGGTTGTCCATCCTTGAGCATCAGGACGGCGCTGATCAGCAGGCTGTGGGGTTGCTGCGGCGCCTCCAGCAACAGTGGGCGGTTCTGGTATTGCCCTGGCGGCAAGACATCGAGCAGCCTGCGGTTTTCAATCGCCTCGCGTTGCTCCTGGACCCGCGGCCACGCGTGTTGCCGTGCCTGCCAGGTCAGGCCGATCCCCAGCCCGGCGATGGCCAGCAGGATAAGTGCCGAGGCGGTTCTGTTCATGCTGTCGGCTCCTTCACAGGGCTGGCCGTCAGGCGTTCCAGGGACGGTACCGCGAGGTTCATCAGCAGCACGGCAAAGGCCACGCCATCGGGGTAGCTGCCCCAGGTGCGGATCACGTAGGTCAGCGTGCCGACGCCGATGCCGAACAGCAGGCGTGCCCTGGGGCTTTTGGCGCCGGAGACCGGCTCGGTGACGATGAAAAATGCACCGAGCATGGTCGCGCCAGTCAGTAGGTGAAACAGCGGCGAGCCGTGGGAATCCGAGCCGGAACCATTCCAGAACAGCAGGCTGAGGATAAACAGGCTGCCCAGCATCCCCGCCGGCGCATGCCAACTGAAGACTTTTTGCCTGAGCAGAAAGGCGCCGCCGGCAAGAAAGGCCAGATTGAGCCATTCGCTGCCCTTGCCGCCAAAATGCCCGAACGCGGGGTTGCCGGCAAAGAGCTCGTCCATGGTCAGGCTTTTGTTGATACGCAGGGTATCGAGTGCGGTGGCCTGGACCCAGGCGTCCGGCTGCCCGTCGAGATGCACGCCGAAGACCGATTGCAGGCCGCCGAGCAGGTCCAGGCCATGGTTGATCGACCAATGGGTCATGGTGCCGGGAAAGCTGACGAGGACCAGGGCATAACCGAGCATGGCCGGATTGAATGGATTTTTCCCCACCCCGCCATACAGGTGTTTGCCCAACAGCAAGGCGCTGGCCGCCGCGGTGATGGTCAACCACCAGGGGCAATAGGGCGGCAGGGCGATGGCCAGCAGGACGGCGCTGACCAGGGCGCTGCCGTCCATCAACGCGGGGCGTACCGGACGGCGACGCAAACCGAGGGCCAGCGCTTCGGCTGCCAGCGCTGTGGTACCGGCCAGCAGCAGGTTGATCAGGATGGCCCAACCCGTGAGCCAGAGCAGCACCGCGATTCCAGGCAAGGTGGCGAGCAACACCCATTGCATGGCCTGGCGGGTGCGTTCGTCTGGCGTTTCAAGGGGCCGCATGGGCTTTCTCGGCGTCGCGCAGGGCCTGTTCCGCCGCCTCGAATTGCTCTTGCAGCAGCACCAGTTGCGCGGCCTGTTCGGCAATGGGCGGGTGGCCGAAAGCTTTCAGCGATTTGTTCAACTGCGCCCGGCTCATGGCCAGAGTGATCTTGGCTTTTTTCAGGGCCGCGTCGGCGGCCTCGGCTTTCTGCGCCTTGATCCGCGCAATGGCGTCCTGCACCGGGTTGGTCGCAACGGGCTCGGGTTGCGCCGCACGCTGCGTACGGGCCAGGCGTTCGGCCTGCTTGCGCTGTTCTTCGGCGTGCAGCCGGGCGTTACGGTTTTCGAAGCGCCGCCGGGCGCGATTGCGTTTTTCCGTGCGCGCCTGTCGTTCTTCGGTGCTGTTGGCCAGGCCGCCGACCACCGGCACGACCTGGGCGATGGGCAGCGGATGCATTTCGATGCAATCCACCGGGCAGGGCGCCACGCACAGGTCGCAGCCGGTGCACTCGTCGACGATCACGCTGTGCATCCACTTGGCCGCGCCGACAATGGCATCCACCGGGCAGGCCTGGATGCACTTGGTGCAACCGATGCACTCGGCCTCGCGGATAAACGCGACCTGGGCCGGGGCGCTGCCGCGTTCCGGATCCAGCAGCAGGACCGGCACGTGCAGCAGTTCGGCCAGGGCGGCAATGGTTTCGCCACCGCCCGGCGGGCATTTGTTGATCGCTTCGCCCTGGGCGATGCCTTCGGCGTAGGGCTTGCAGCCCGGGTGCCCGCATTTACCGCATTGGGTCTGCGGCAGCAGGGCATCGATACGTTGAATCAGGCTCATGGTTTGACCAATGCAGTTAAACCGAGGAAAGCCACGCCCATCAAACCGGCGCCGATCAGCTCGATCGGCAGGCCGCGAAAGGGTAATGGAACCTCCTCGTGGAAAGTACGTTGGCGCAGGTCGTTGAACAGGTTCAGGACCAGCCAGAAACCCAGTCCGGCACCCAGGCTGGTGAGGAGCGCCTGGGCCAGTCCCTGGTCATTGGCGGCGTTGAGCAGGCTCAAGCCGAGGATGCCGGCATTGCCCAGCAGCAGCGTTGTGAGTCCGGCAAACGGCAGGCGTGGCAGGCAGCGCGCAAGCAGGGTCAGGACCGGGCCGATCAGCAATACGCTGGTGGGCAGGAAGACGAACAGCTTGAAGGCCTCCAGGCCCTGGGGCAGCAGCACATAGTGGTAGAGGCTGTGGCTGATCAGCGTTGTGATCAGCATCAGGGTGCTGGTGGCAATTCCCAGCGCGTGGAGTGCCAGGCGTTCGCCGGCGGCGTCTGGCCTGGCCTGCAGCAGTGGATCGACGCCCAGGGGCCAGTGCAACACGAAATTGTTGAGCAGGGCTGCACTGACGAGGGGAAAAACAAAATCGATCATGATCATGCCGGATTAGCGAACAACACTGATTATCCGGCAAGGAGGGACTGCGTACCAGTTTTGCGACATCGCGGGCCATGAATGCACATGGCCCGCGAGCAGGGGCGGACGGTTACTTGATCCGCTGGCCTGGCTTGGCGCCGGTGTCCGGGCTCAGCAGGTAGATTTCTTCACCGCCGGGGCCGGCCGCCATCACCATGCCTTCGGAGATGCCGAAGCGCATTTTCCGTGGCTTGAGGTTGGCGATCATCATGGTCAGGCGACCTTCCAGTTCGGCCGGGTTCGGGTAGGCGCTCTTGATCCCGGAAAACACGTTGCGTTGCTCATCACCGATATCCAGGGTCAGGCGCAGCAGCTTGTCCGCGCCCTCGACGGCTTCGGCCTTGAGAATCAGCGCGACGCGCAGGTCGACGGCGGCAAAGGCGTCGAAGTCGATTTCCGCCGACAGCGGGTCCTTGGCCAGCTCGCCGTTGCCTTGCGGGGCGGCGCTACCGGTGTCGGTCTGGCTGGCGGTGAGGTCTTCCTTCGAGGCGTCGGTCATGGCTTGTACTTTTACCGGGTCGATACGGGTCATCAAGGGCTTGAACTCGTTCAACTGATGGTTGGCGAGCAAGGTGGCGTGATCGTTCCAGGTCAGCGGCGCGACATTCAGGAAGGCCTCGGCATCGGCGGCCAGCAGCGGCAGCACCGGCTTGAGGAAGATGATCAACTGGCGGAACAGGTTGATGCCCACGGCACAGACGGCCTGGACTTCATCCTGCTTGCCTTCCTGCTTGGCCAGGGACCAGGGTGCCTTGTCGGCGATCCAGGCGTTGGCGCGGTCGGCCAGACCCATGATTTCGCGCATGGCCCGGGCGAAATCCCGTGCCTCGTAGGCCTCGGCGATGCTCGGGGTGGCGGCGAGGAAGGCGTCGGTCAGTTCCGGCGCGGCGTTGCCGGCCACCAGCACACCGGCATTGCCCTTGTGGATAAACCCGGCGCAACGGCTGGCGATGTTGACTACCTTGCCCACCAGGTCCGAGTTGACCTTCTGCACGAAGTCTTCCAGGTTCAGGTCGAGGTCGTCGACGCCTTTGCCCAGCTTGGCCGCGTAGTAGTAACGCAGGTATTCCGGTGACAGGTGGTCCAGGTAGGTACGGGCCTTGATAAAGGTGCCGCGGGACTTGGACATTTTCTGGCCGTTGACGGTCAGGTAGCCGTGCACGTTGATCCCGGTCGGCTTGCGGTAGCCCGCGCCTTCGAGCATCGCCGGCCAGAACAGGGCGTGGAAGTTGACGATGTCCTTGCCGATGAAGTGGTACAGCTCGGTGGTGGAGTCCTTGCCCCAGAACGCGTCGAAGTCCAGTTCCGGACGCCGTGCGCAGAGGTTCTTGAAGCTGGCCATGTAGCCGATCGGCGCGTCCAGCCAGACGTAGAAATACTTGCCAGGCTCATCCGGGATCTCGAAGCCGAAATACGGCGCATCGCGGGAGATGTCCCACTGTTGCAGGCCGGCATCCAGCCATTCGGCGATCTTGTTCGCCACGGCGTCCTGCAAGGTGCCGCTGCGGGTCCAGGTTTGCAGCATGGCCTGGAAGTCCGGCAGCTTGAAGAAGAAGTGCTGGGAATCCTTGAGCACCGGCGTCGCCCCGGAAATCGCCGATTTCGGGTCTTTCAGGTCGGTCGGTGCATAGGTGGCGCCGCATTTCTCGCAGTTGTCGCCGTACTGGTCTTCGGTGCCGCATTTCGGGCAGGTGCCCTTGATGAAGCGGTCGGCCAGGAACATCTGCTTTTCCGGGTCGAAATACTGGGTGATCGAACGCGTGGCGATATGCCCGGCGTCGCGCAGGCGCAGGTAGATCTGAGTGGACAGTTCGCGGTTTTCCTCGGCGTGGGTCGAATGGAAATTATCGAACTCCACGAGGAAGTCGGCGAAGTCGCCGCTGTGCTCGACCTGGACGTTGGCGATCAACTGTTCCGGGGTGATGCCTTCCTTCTCGGCGCGCAACATGATGGCCGAGCCGTGGGCGTCGTCAGCGCAGACGTAGATGCATTGATTGCCGCGGTGCTTCTGGAAGCGCACCCACATGTCCGTCTGGACATACTCGACCATGTGGCCAAGGTGAATGGAACCATTGGCATAGGGCAGGGCGCTGGTGACGAGGATCTGGCGTGGCTCGGACATGGGGCTCGGCTACTTGAAGTGAAACGGAGATCGGCCACTATAAAGCCCCGGCGCACATAATTCACCCCTTGTGGAATGTCTCTGCGCTTCAGAACGGTTAGGATAGCTGCCTGTTTTACTCAGTCTTTTTCGGGAGTTGCCCATGAGCGCAGTCAATCGCGCAGCGGTGGAGGCCGTCCTCCGCCAGTACACCGACCCTTATCTGAACCAGGACCCGGTCAGCGCCGGCTGCGTGCGGGCCATCGATATCCAGGGTGATCGCGTAACGGTCCGGCTGGAGCTGGGTTATGCCGCCGGCCTGTTCAAGAGTGGCTGGGCGCAGATGCTGCAGATGGCCGTCGAAGGCCTGGACGGCGTGGCTTCGGCCAAGGTCGAGATCGATTGCGTGATCGCCGCGCACAAGGCCCAGGCGCAGATCCCGGGCCTGGCCAACGTGAAGAACGTGGTGGCAGTGGCCTCCGGCAAGGGCGGGGTGGGCAAGTCGACCACGGCGGCCAACCTGGCGCTGGCGCTGGCTCGCGAAGGGGCTCGGGTGGGGATTCTCGACGCCGATATCTACGGGCCGAGCCAGGGCATCATGTTCGGCGTCGCCGAAGGCACACGGCCGAAGATCAAGGACCAGAAATGGTTCGTGCCCATCGAGTCCCATGGCGTGGAAGTGATGTCCATGGCTTTCCTAACCGACGACAACACGCCGATGGTCTGGCGCGGTCCGATGGTGTCCGGGGCTTTGTTGCAATTGGTGACCCAGACCGACTGGGGCAACCTGGACTACCTGGTGATCGATATGCCGCCCGGGACTGGCGATATCCAGCTGACCCTGGCGCAGAAGGTTCCGGTGGCCGGCGCGGTGATCGTCACCACTCCCCAGGACCTGGCCTTGCTGGATGCGCGCAAGGGCGTGGAGATGTTCCGCAAAGTGAATATCCCGGTGCTGGGTGTCGTGGAGAACATGGCGGTACACATTTGTTCGAACTGCGGTCATGCCGAGCACCTGTTCGGCGAGGGCGGCGGTGAGAAGCTGGCGAGCCAATATGGTGTCGAGCTGCTGGCTTCGTTGCCGTTGTCGATGCTGATCCGTGAGCAGGCCGATGGTGGCAAGCCGACGGTGATCGCCGAGCCGGACAGCCAGATCGCCATGGTCTATCAGGAGCTGGCACGGCACGTGGGCGCGCGGATCGTGTTGCAGGAAGCGGCCAGCCAGGCGATGCCGAATATCACCATCAGCGACGATTGATGCCGTTGCGCCTCAATCGAGGCGCAGCGCGGTCCCTGTAGGAGCCAGCAAGCCGGCTCCTACAGGATTTGTGTCGTACGCTGGGTTGGCGTAGGTCCCGATACCTGGCGCAAGCTGGCAAAAACACCCGGGCACAAAAAAGCCCCGCTTTTGAGGGCGGGGCTTTTTTACTGGATCAGTACAAGTTAGATAACTTGAACTTCTTCAGCTTGCATGCCTTTCTGACCGCGGGTAGCGATGAAAGAAACCTGTTGGCCTTCTTTCAGGCTTTTGAAGCCGTCGGATTGGATTGCTTTGAAGTGTACGAACAGGTCGTCACCGGATTGTGGAGTGATGAAGCCGAAGCCTTTTTCATCGTTGAACCACTTAACGGTACCGGTTTGGCGATTAGACATTTGATGTCTCCTTGGACAAAGTTAACTGCGACTCAGGAAAAGCCCTGGCCGAGACTGAGTGCAAAGAGCAGGAAAAATTCTTGGAGATGGTTGGATCGAAATTCAACATCGTGTAGAGATTCTCAGTGACACAAGCAGCACAGTGGCGCCACCATACCCCACTTTCCGAGACGTGCCAATGGTCTTCAACAAGGTTTCGCCTATTTCGTGACTGACGGCGGCCGGCCAGGGGGACAACCCCGCTCAAATAGCCGATTTGTCAGGCAGGGGGACAGCGTCATCGCGAGAAGCGGCGTCGGCGCTTTAACCCGGCGGCGCACCCCGGTAAGATGCCGGACAGAATTTCTCCACCTCGCTATATCAGGACACCCGCCATGAGCATCAAATCGGACAAGTGGATTCGCCGCATGGCGCAAGAACACGGCATGATCGAGCCTTTCGTCGAGCGCCAGGTGCGTGGCGAAGCCGACAACCGGGTGATTTCCTTCGGTGTCTCGAGCTATGGCTACGATGTGCGCTGCGCCGACGAATTCAAGGTGTTCACCAACATCAATTCGGCGACCGTCGATCCGAAAAACTTCGACGCGGGCAGCTTCGTCGATGTGAAGAGCGACGTCTGCATCATTCCGCCCAACTCCTTCGCCCTGGCCCGCACCGTCGAATACTTCCGTATTCCGCGCAATGTGCTGACCATCTGCCTGGGCAAGAGCACCTACGCCCGTTGCGGGATCATCGTCAACGTCACGCCGCTGGAACCGGAATGGGAAGGCCACGTGACCCTGGAGTTCTCCAACACCACCACGCTGCCGGCGAAGATCTACGCCAACGAAGGCGTGGCGCAGATGTTGTTCCTGGAGTCCGACGAAGAATGCGAAGTGTCCTATAAGGACCGTGGCGGCAAGTATCAGGGCCAGCGTGGCGTGACCCTGCCGCGGACCTGACGAAGGGCGCGTCGAAACAGGGAATTCCTCGGCGCGGGTGCACTCTACTGGGTGCACTGTCCCGGTTTGTGCAAGACAGGCCGGGCTTCCACGCTCAGGAGTACCCCCATGAAGAACGATCCAAGTATCAGCGCTCAACTGGCGAAACTTGAACCCAATCAAGTGGGTCTGTTGGCCTGGTCGTTGCTGGCGCATCCCCAGGGCATGACCAGTGGCATCCCGGGTATCCCGGGGCAGCCTGATCCGGATACGCCGCAACCCTCCGAGCCCACCACGCCCACCCAGCCGCCCGACAACGGCGAGCCGCTGATTCCCGACAATACGCCGTCTCCCGACGCCTGAGCCCTGTTTTGGCCTTTCGACGGGCTTCGATCGAGCGCGACTCCTGTAGGCGCATGGCTTGCCAGCGACTTTTTTGGCGGCCTCAAGGGCCATTTCGTGGGTAAGCCATGCTCCTGCAGGACGGTGTCGACTCTCGATCATCTATACGATACAAAGCTGTGGCCAAGACCCAGAAAAAAAGGCCACCCATGACGTTTGCCATTCCCGCGTATTTTTCCCGCTGCCTGTTCGCCGGGTTGTTACTGACCGGCACTGCCATTGCCGCGCCACAGCCGCTGACCAGTAGCGCTGTTTCCCAACAGGAAGCCACCAGCAGCCGACTTGACCGTATCGTTCAGCAGGGCGTATTGCGCGTTGGCACCACCGGTGACTACAAACCGTTCAGCTACAAGAATGCGGATGGTTTTATCGGCCTGGATATCGAGCTGGCCGAAGGGCTGGCGGCATCCCTGGGGGTCAAGCTGGAACTGGTGCCGACCACCTGGCCGACGCTGATGGGCGATCTGCTGGCCGACAGGTTCGACCTGGCGATCAGCGGAATCTCGGTGAACATGGAGCGCCAGAAGCTGGCGTTTTTCTCACAGCCTTACCAGCGTGACGGCAAGACGCCGATCACCCTCTGCTCCCGGCAGCAGGACTTCCAGACCCTGGCCCAGATCGACCGGCCGAATGTCCGGGCTATCGTCAATCCCGGCGGGACCAACGAGAAGTTCGCCCGTGCCAACCTCAAGCAGGCGCAGATCCTCGTGCATCCGGACAATGTGACGATTTTCCAGCAGATCGTCGACGGCAAGGCCGACCTGATGATGACCGACGCGGTGGAGACCCGGGTGCAGCAGAAACTGCACCCCGAGCTGTGCGCGGTGCATCCGGACCAACCTTTCGATTTTTCCGAGAAGGCCGTGTTGCTGCCCCGTGACATCGTGCTCAAGCAGTATGTCGACCAGTGGCTGCACCAGGATATGGAAAGCGGCCGCTTCGCCAAGCGCCTGGAGACGTGGCTGGCCTATCCATGGCCGGCGGCGCACGGCTGAAGAGCCGTTTTGATTACTTCAGATTGCCACTGAGGAACTGCCGCAGCCGCTCGCTCTGCGGATTGCCCAACACATCGTCCGGCGCGCCCTGTTCTTCCACCAACCCCTGGTGCAGGAACAGCACCTGGCTGGAAACCTTGCGGGCGAAGCTCATTTCGTGGGTCACCATGATCATGGTCCGGCCTTCCTCGGCCAGCCCCTGGATCACCTTGAGCACTTCACCCACCAGCTCCGGGTCCAGCGCCGAGGTCGGTTCGTCGAACAGCATCACTTCCGGCTCCATCGCCAGCGCCCGGGCAATTGCCACGCGCTGCTGCTGGCCGCCAGACAGGAATGCCGGGTACTGATCGGCAACCCGCGCCGGCAGGCCGACCTTGTCCAGGTAGCGACGGGCACGGTCCTCGGCGTCTTTCTTGCTCACCCCCAGCACCCGGCGCGGGGCCATGGTGATGTTTTCCAGCACGCTCATGTGGCTCCACAGGTTGAAGTGCTGGAACACCATGGCCAGGCGGGTGCGCAGGCGCTGCAACTCGGCGTCGTCGGCGACGCGCATGCCGTGCTTGTCGCTGACCATGCGGATCGCCTGGCCGTCGAGGCTCATGGCGCCGTCATTGGGCGTTTCGAGAAAGTTGATGCAGCGCAGGAAGGTACTCTTGCCCGAGCCGCTGGCGCCGATCAGGCTGATCACGTCGCCGGTCTTGGCCTTGAGCGAGACGCCCTTGAGCACCTGGTGTTCGCCATAGCTCTTGTGCAGGCCTTCAATGGTCAGTTTGTACATGGGCACCTCAAGGAGAAAGTAGATAGCCGCTGCGATAGGCTTCGCGGCCGGCGACATGGGCAATCACCATGCCGGCCGTGGCCATGCGGCGTAGCGAGCGGGCATAGAGCAGGCCCGCCGCGCTGCAATGAACAGGGGTGACGCGGTCGCTGAGCGGGTCGATGATCTCGGCGATCAACTCTCCGGCTTCCAGGTATTGCCCCGGCACGGCGCTGAACACCAGCAGCCCGCCCAGCGGCGTGCTCACCGGCTCGACACCGGCCAGCGGCGTTGCCGGGTGCGGCAGCTCCGGCAAGGGCGCGGGCTCGTCGGCGATGGCGCCGAAGTGCGTCAGGTAGTCGAGGATCGCCTGGCAGTCGAGACGTGCCTGGGGATGATTCACATCGCCCTGGCCGCGCAGTTCCACGGTCACCGAAAAACTGCCCTGGGGAATCGCGAACCGGTCGCCGAAGCGCTGGCGCAGGTCCCACCAGAGCAGGGTGAAGCATTCGTCGAACGACTGGCCGCCGGAATCGGTCGCCAGCAGGCTGGCTTGCGAGCCGATATAACGGGCCAGCGGTTCAACCTGCGGCCAGGCTTCGGGCGTGGTGTACAGATGGGCCACGGCTTCGAAGTCGCAGTGCAGGTCCAGGACCATGTCCGCGTCGCAGGCCAGTCGTTGCAACGCCAGGCGCTGGGATTGCAACTGGGTCGCCGGCACCTCCGCCGCCAGGGCGGTCTTGAGGTGGCTGCGGATCAGTTGCAGGTTGTGCGCCGGATCGTCGCTGAGTTGCTCTTCGATCTGGTTGCCGATCTCGTCACTCAGATCGACGAACCAGCGATTGAAGTTCTGCCCGCTTTCCAGCTCATAGCGCCCCAGCGGCACGTCCATCAGCACCTGTTCCAGGCCGATCGGATTGGCCACCGGCACCAGCACGATTTCGCTGCGCAGGGCGCCGGCCTGTTCCAGCTCGGCCAGGCGTTGCTTGAGGTGCCAGGCCACCAGCATGCCGGGCAGTTCGTCGGCGTGCAGGGACGACTGGATGTAGATCTTGCCCGCGGACCGCGACGGACCGAAATGAAAGCTGTGGATCTGCCGGGTCGTGCCCGGCAGGGGAGCCAGCAGCTCGTGAGTCAGATGACGCATGCTCTGGAGTCCTAGTGTGCCGGGCCGAGAAAGGCCAGCCAACGGCGCTCGGCCAGACGGAACAGACCGACCAGGGTAAAGGTGATCGTCAGGTAGATGATCGCGGCGATACCGAACGACTGGAAAGTCATGTAGGTCGCCGAGTTGGCGTCCCGGGCGATTTTCAGGATGTCCGGGATGGTCGCGGTGAACGCCACGGTGGTGGAGTGCAGCATCAGGATCACTTCGTTGCTGTAGTAGGGCAACGAGCGGCGCAGGGCCGAGGGCATGATCACATAGGCGTAGAGCTTCCAGCCGCTCAGGCCATAGGCCTTGGCCGCCTCGACTTCACCGTGGTTCATGCTGCGGATCGCCCCGGCAAAGATCTCCGTGGTGTAGGCGCAGGTGTTCAGGGCGAAGGCCAGGATGGTGCAGTTCATCGCATCGCGGAAGAACGAGTTCAGTAGCGGCTGTTCGCGGACCGCTTCCAGGCTGTAGATCCCGGTGTAGCAGATCAGCAGTTGGATATACAGCGGCGTGCCACGGAACAGGTAGGTGTAGAACTCCACCGGCCAGCGGATGCGACGCTTGGGCGAGACCCGGGCGATGGACAGCGGGATCGACACCAGGAAACCGAAGAAGATCGAGGCGCTGAGCAGCCATAGGGTCATGGCCAGGCCGGTGATGTGCTGGCCGTCGCTGTAGAGGAACGGCCGCCAGTATTGCTGCAGGAGTTCGATCATCGCACGGCCTCCCGGGCGCCCGCGGCGTAGCGGCGTTCCAGCCAGCGCAGGACATAGTTCGAAGCACTGGTAATGAGCAGGTAGATCAAGGCGGCGAGTACCAGGAAGTAGAACAGTTGATAAGTGCTCTTGCCGGCGTCCTGGGCAGCCTTGACCAGGTCGGCCAGGCCGATGATCGAGACCAGCGCGGTGGCCTTGAGGATCACCATCCAGTTGTTGCCGATCCCCGGCAGGGCAAAGCGCATCATTTGCGGAAAGGTCACGAAGCGGAACCGCTGGGCCCGGGTCAGGCCATAGGCGGTGGCGGCTTCAAGCTGTCCGCGTGGCACGGCGAGAATCGCACCACGGAAGGTTTCGGTGAAATAGGCACCGTAGATAAAGCCCAGGGTGATGACCCCGGCGGCAAACGGGTCAATCTCGATGTAGTCCCAGTCCATGGCATCGGTCAGGGTCGAGAGCCAGGTTTGCAGGCTGTAGAAAATCAGCAGCATCAGCACCAGGTCGGGCACCCCGCGAATCAGCGTGGTGTAGAGCTGGGCCGGAATGCGCAACAGGCTGAAGCTGGATAATTTGGCACTGGCGCCGAGCAGGCCCAGTAGCACGCTGACCAGCAGCGAGAGGATGGAGAGCTGGACGGTCATCCAGGTGCCTTGCAGCAGGATCGGGCCAAAGCCCTTCAGGCTGAAGGCCGAAAGCCCCAGAATTTGCAGGAGGTTGTCGAACATGAAAAATCAGACCTTTGGCAGTCGAAAAGGCGCCCCTCGGGCGAGGGGCGCCAAGGGATCACTTCCCGCTGTACAGGTTCAGCTCACCAAAGTTCTTCTTCTGGATTTCCGCGTACTTGCCATCTTTGTGCAGTGCTGCAATACCCTTGTCCAACAGGGCTTTCAGCTCTTTGTTGCCTTTTTTGATACCCACTGCGGTTTTAGCCGGCAGCAGCGGATCGTCGATCGGCTTGCTGACTTCGTAGCCGGCGCCCGCTGGCGACTTCAGGAAGCCCAGCTCGGCTTGCAGCATATCCTGCACCGAAGCGTCGAGACGGCCGGAGGTCAGGTCAGCGTACACCTGGTCCTGGTTGGCGTAGGCCTTGGTGGTTACACCAGCCTTGTCCAGTACGGCCTTGGCGTAGGCTTCCTGGATGGTGCCTTGCTCGTAGCCCACGGTTTTGCCCTTGAGGGACTCAGGCGTGGAGAAGTTCGCACCCTTTTTGAACACCAGGGAGGTTGGGCCGGAGAACAGCTCGTTGGAGAAGTCGATGGCCTTCTCGCGGGCTTCGGTCACGGTCATCGACGAAATCACACCGTCGAATTTGTTGGCATTCAGGCCCGGGATCATGCCGTCGAAGTCACTTTCGACCCATTTGCACTTGACCTTCAGCTCGGCACAGATGGCGTTGCCCAGATCAATGTCGAAGCCGACCAGGCTGCCGTCTGCGGCCTTGGATTCGAATGGCGCGTAGGAAGGATCGACGCCGAAGCGCAGTTCCTTGTATTCCTTGGCCATAGCGGAGCCGGCGGCCATGCAGAGAGCCAGTGCAGAAAGGGTCAGCAATGCTTTTTTCATTATTTATTCCCTAAAAACCAATATGAGCGCTTGTGGCGCACTGAGTACTGTTACTGGAACGCGTATGACCTGATAAAAGTAGCAATTTCCGAACCAGAGTCACGAACAAGTGTTTTAAAAGGCAGGAATATGGCTCCGAGCCAGCTAATCATGCCCGAAATTGGGCGGCTGAAATAAATTGCACAATATTGGTGCGTTCGCGAGTGAGAAAAGAGTGCAGTTACGCGGCGGGAAGGGTGACATCCGTAACTTTAGGAACCGACTTGCCAGCGATGAGGCCATCGCTGGCAGGCCGGACCCGGCCGTGGAGTGTTACTTGCCGGGCGTCAGGGTCAGGCGCGTGGTGCCGTAGGCCTTGTCGAAGTTCTGCTGCTGCATCGGGAAGCTGACGTACTGGGCCTTCAGCCAGCCATCGATACCGCTGGCATAGCTCGGACTGGCCGGGTTGCCGGACTGTCCGGGGCTCTGTTGGCCGCTCATCGGTTCGATCTGGCCGAAGTCGACGATCATGCGCACCCCCGGCACCTGGGTGACGTCGAAGCTTGCGCCGCCCCAGGCATAGGCCGAGGTGTTCAGCGTGGTGTGGTCGCCGCCGGCCTGGATCGGTCCGCGAATCACCTGGCCGGCGCCGTTCTTCCAGCTATAACGGTGCAGCGTGCCCCATTGCCAGGCCTTGTGATCGCTGCCCAGCAGGCTGTCACCGGCGCTGATCGCCGCCGCCAGGCTACGGGCCAGGATCGCCGGCTTGTCTTCTTTCTGTGGCGTGCGGCTGTCATCCCAGAACGGGCTGTCTTCGCGGCCCAGCAGGTGATCGGCCTGGGCCGAGTAGGACAGCTTGCCGTTGGCGACAAAGGCCTGCCACACCGGACCGTTTTCCGGGCCGAGTTTGTCGAGGAAGATCTGCTTCATGCTTTCCTGCAGGAACAGTTCGTACAGCGCGGCGTCGGCCGAGGTCGCGCTGAGCCTGCCGTCGAACGCCATCAACCGGCTGAGGGCTTCGCGTGCCTTGCCGCGTTCGGCTTCCGGCAGGGCGTCGATGGCCTGCTTGAGCGGCAAGGCCATGCCTGGCGCTTCGAACATCTTCTTCAGCTTGTTGGCGAACGTGGTGCTCTGGTCGTATTGCATGGCGATGGTGCTGCGGCTGTCCTGCTTGCCGGCCGCGGCCAGTTCAGCCAGGCGTTCGCCGCGTTCCGGGTAGTACCAGGCGTTGGACAGTTGCATGCCGTAGCCGCGCGCCGCCGTGCGCTGGTTGGCGGTGCCCAGCCAGCCCTGGCCCGGGTCCTGGTCATAAGGGTGGAGCATCGCGTCGGCGTAGCCGTCCCAGTCGAAGCGGCCGTCCCAGCCCGGCGACGGCAACAGGCCTTCGCCTTCGCGGCGGTTGGGGAAGCGCCCGGTGACCTGCCAGCCGATATGACTGGCGTCGGCAAAGACCATGTTCAGCGCGATGGCGCGGATTTCCCGGCTGGCATCCGAGGCTTTCTCGGCGCTCTGGGCACGGGACAGGTCGAAGAACGCATCCAGGCTCTTGTCGTCCTTGAACGAGGCGCTCTGCAGGGCCAGGCCGTAGCCGCCGGTCAAGGCGCTGTTGTCCAGTGCACTGTTGAGCAGCGGGCCGTGGCGGGTTTCGAACACCGTCTCGCGGATCGAGCGCTGGCCCTTGATGAAGTAGGTTTCGTTGCGCACGATGGCTGGCAGCCACTTGCCGTCGGCTTCGTAATAGAGCGCATTGCCCTGGCGCTTGAGTTTTTCCAGGAACAGGTCCTGGTTGTCCCCCGGGACGGCGGCCATGCTCCAGGCCACCTTGCCGTTGAAACCGGACAGCAGCATCGGCAGGCCGGCGATCGAGGTCCCGGCGGCCCGGTACTTCGGCGCGTAAATTTGTACGTAGTTCCAGGCGGCGGGGGCGCTGGTCGGCTGTTGCAGGTCGGCGGCCAGCAGGCTCTTGCCGCTGCGGGCGCGTTGCGGGCCGATGGCCCAGTTGGTCGAGGTGCCGGAGCCGAGGATATTCAACGCGGCGACTTGCTCGGCGGCCTTGTTCAGCGCGCCGAGGCCCGAGACCTGGCTCAGGGCGATGCCCTTGAGTTTCTCGGCTTCGGCCAGGGGCAGCGGTTCGTCCGTGGCGGCCGGGGTCAACCAGGCGAGCTTGTCGACGCCGACTTTCTGCGCCAGGACCAGGCTGGCAATCTCTTGCTGCAGGTTGGCCGACAGGTTGAAGTTGAGCAGGCAGAAGATCAGCGCCGAATCTTCCGGCTTCCAGTATTCCGGCTGGTAGCCGCTGCTGGCCAGGTCCGGCGGCAGCTTGTCGCGGTAGCGGAACAGGTAGGCGTTGACGCCGCGCGCATAGACTTCGAAGAAGCGCTTGAGCCGTGGCGACGAGGCGTTGTACAACTCGCCGGCGCTTTTCTTCAGGTTGACGGCGCGCATGAATCGGTCGCTGTCGAGGGCGTCCGGGCCGTTGATTTCGGCGAGCCGGCCCTGGGCGAGCAGGCGCAGGGTGACCATCTGGGTGATGCGGTCGCTGGCGTGGACATAACCGAGGGTGAACAGCGCATCGTGAAAGCTGTTGCTTTCGATCAGCGGCATGCCGAGGCTGTTGCGGCGTACCGAGACGTTCTGTGCCAGGCCCTTGATCGGCTGTACGCCGGAGGTCGGTGGCAGGCTGTCCTGGGAGTTCCAGGTCTGGCAACCAGTCAGGCCGAGCAGGCCCGCCATGGCGGCGGCAACGCCACATTGCTTGAGAGAGAAGGAAAAGGCTGGCGAGGCCATGGCAAAGCTCCTGCGGGGGGTAGCGTCAGTAAAGGCGCTACGTTAGTGAGCAGGAGGAAGGCGCGCAAGACAGCGGGCGGGCTTATTTCGAATTTTGAGCGATAAATCGGAAGGGAAAAGGCATGAACAGGGATATCCAGGTAAACGCGGCGTTGATCCTGATCGACCAGCAGCAAGGCATTCTTCATCCGCGGCTGGGACCACGCAACAATCCCGAGGCCGAGGCGCGCATGCTTGAGCTGTTGCAACAGTGGCGTGAAACCGCGCGTCCGATTGTGCATGTCCAGCATCTGTCGCATTCGCCGGAGTCGGTGTTCTGGCCCGGACAGTCGGGAGTCGAGTTCCAGCAGCGCTTTGCGCCGGGGGAGGGCGAACGGCTGGTGCGCAAGCGGGTGCCGGATGCGTTTTGCGCGACCGGGTTGGAGGCTTGGCTGCGCGAGAGCGGTATCGAGCAGTTGGTGATTGTCGGCGTAGCGACCCATAACTCCGTGGAGGCGACCGCGCGGACGGCCGGCAACCTCGGGTTTGAGACCTGGGTGGTGGAGGATGCGTGCTACACCTTCGACAAAACCGACTATTTTGGTACGCCCCACACTGCCCAGGAGGTCCATGCCATGTCCCTGGGCAATCTGCACGGCGAGTATGCGACGGTGGTGTCCAGCCGTTTGGTGCTTGGGGTGTGATCCATCAGACCAGATGCAGATGGTTGTCCCACAGCCCGGCCGGCAGCTCCAGCGGCTGGGCTGTCAATTCCTTCTGGCGACAATCGTAGAAGCGACAGCGGCCCTGGCCAGAGGTGACCACGAAACCGTCTGCCACCGCGCCGACGCCCGCGCAGTCCGGTAATGGTGCATCCAAGCGTACGGCGCCGCTGTCCAAATCCCAGATAATGAAGCGGTTGCCCCGAGGCGCGGTCAACGCCACCAGGCGCAATTCGCTGTGCACCGCAACACTGGCGGTGTAATGCGCCATGGCCTGCAACTGTTGCTCGGCCACCGGGAAGGCGACAAAGGGCTGGCCGGGACGCTTGATCGCCAGCAACTCGGATGACTCGTGGGACGGGCCCATGAACTGTTGGCCTGCAACGATGGTGCCGTCACTGGCCACGCCCAGGTGGCGTACGCTGTTCATCTGCTGTGGCAGGGTTTCCTTGCTCAGCAGGGCGCCGTCGCGGCGCATCAGCACCAGGCTCGGCTCCATGGCATCGAGGTTCATCTCCACCCGGCTTTCTGCTTCGGTGCGAATCCCGCCGTTGGCGACGACCAGGGTCTCGCCATCGGGCATCCACGACACCTGGTGTGGGCCGATGCCATGGGTCGAAATCTCGCCACTATGAACCAGACGCTCACCTTCGAAACGATACACACCCAACAGGCCACGGCCCGGATCGGTGGTGTCATTCTCGGTGGCGTACAACCAGTCGCCGCTCCTGTGGATTACCGCATGCCCATAGAAATGCCGGTTCGGCTGCGAGGCGAGGGTCTGGAGCAGGCGGCCATCCCGCAGGTCGATCAGGTAACTCTCGGTGCCGGGACGTCGCGCGACGAACAGCGCCAGGGGCTGGCTCGGGTGGTTGATGATGTCGTGGCAACGCTGGCCGACCCGGGTGGCGAAGACCTGCGTCCCGTCCAGCCGATAGCCCACGGCATAGTGCCCGCCGTCGCTGTCGTCACGGGCAGAGAGCAGCAGCGGGCTTTGGTCTTTTTGCCGGAGCAGGCGCCAGCCGCCCAGCGTCAATGCGCTGAGCAGCAGGCTGCCGAAAGTCAGGGCCTGGCGTCGCAACATCATCAATCCCCGTCGTTGGCGTTGAAGCCCAGTTGGATACCCAGCGCCTTGGCCAGTTCGCCTTCGTGCAGGCGGTGGACGACGTTGAGGCTGTCGTAGAGGTCGTTGAGCTGCTGGCGCCCGGCATCGTCGCCGAGCAGGTCGGTGAGCGAGCGCTGGGTGCTGTCGAACAACTTCAGGGACGCGGCATAGGCGGCGTCGATTTTCTCGGCCAGCGGCTTCTGTTCCGCCGGCAGCAGGTTGCGCAGGCCCTTGTTGTCGACCCCGACCCAGACGGTCCGGGCGGCGGCCAGGCTGGCGCGCATACCTTGCAGCGACGTCTGGCTGCGCCAGGCCTCGGCCTGGAAGGGCTGCGGGATGCCCTTGGTCTGGCGGCCCATGGGCGTGCCGAGTTTTTTCTTCAGGGTATCGAGGGCGGTGACCTGGACCCGCAGCAGATCGGCGATGGCTTCGTGGGAGTCGGCGTAGCGCTGGTTGGGGAACTTGCTCATCTGCGCGAGCATGCCGTCGCTGGTTTCCCAGCGCGAGAGGATCTCTTCGGCGAGGACTTTCTGGCGTTTGCCGATGGCCGTCAGCAGTGGGCAATAGCGGGCTTTCTGCGCGCTGTCGGCCATATCGATCTTGCTGTCGTAGAGGATGTATTCGTAGGCCGAGAGGCCCTGGACCACGACGCTGGACTTGGCCAGGGCGTCGGCGTCGATCTGCGGCTGGGCGCTGACCAGTTGCTCGACCTGGCGACCTACCAGGTTTTTCTTGTCCGGCCAGAACTGCACCTGCCAGGAGCGATTGCCTTCGGCCAATGGCCCGATCAGCAGCGGCTGCAATTCCGCCCAGGCTTTCTGCGCATGGAGGAAGTCGGCGCGGGCGGTTTCCAGGCTCTCTTTGCCTTCGCAGAAGGCCAGGGCGCTGATGGCCAACTGGCGGTCGGCGTCGACCCAGCGGCTATAGGTCGGCAGGATTACCTGCTTGGCGATCGCGGCGGAGGTCAGCGCCTGCGGGTCCTGGGGCGAGCAGGCGCCGAGGACGAGGGCGGCCAGGCTGGTGAACAACAGTTTCGGGCGGAACATGTCCGTGTCCTCTTACAAAGAATTCAGGAATGCCAGCAACGCGGCGCGTTGTTCGGCATTGAAGGACAGCACCTGCTGCTGCGCCGGCAAGGCCTCGCCGCCATGCCAGAGCACGGCTTCGAGCAGGTTGCGGGCGCGGCCGTCATGCAGGAACTGGGTGTGGCCGCTGACGGTCTGCGTCAGGCCGATGCCCCACAGCGGCGGGGTGCGCCAGTCGTTGCCGTCGGCCAGGAACTCGCTGCGCTGGTCGGCGAGGCCGGGGCCCATGTCATGCAGCAGCAGGTCGCTGTAGGGCCGGATCAACTGGTTGGCCAGCTCGGGTTCGGCGGCCGTGGCCGAGGTGGTGAATTGCGGGGTATGACAGGCCTGGCAACCGACCTGGTAGAACAGGCTCTTGCCGGCCAGTACCTGCGCCGCGCCGACGTCACGCCGTGCCGGTACCGCGAGGTTGCGGGTGTAGAAGGTCACCAGGCGCAGGATGTTGTCGCTGACTTCCGGCTCGCCGTCCGGACCGCCGCCGTGGGGCGCTTGCAGGCAGTCGGTCTGGGTCGGCGTGCAGTCGTCGAAGGGGCGCAGGCTGGTGGTCAGGCCCATGTCGCTGGAAAACGCGTGGACGTTCTGTTGATTGATATTCGGTTGCCCGGCCTTCCAGCCGAAGCGGCCGAGGACGGTCTTGCGCTGGGCATCGTCCCAGACCCGGTTCGGCCGGCCATTGACCCCCAGCCGTTGTTGCTGCCGGGCATTGGCCAGGATCGCTTCTTCGGGAATCGCTTCGAGCAGGCCGAGGCCGATCATCGGCGGGGCGATGCGCGCGGAAAACAGCGTTTGGGGGTGCATCGGGCCGTAGCCCAGCTGGGTGATGCGCAGCGTCGGTCGGCGCAGTTCGATTTCGGTGCCGTCCTTGAAACGTATCGGCACTGCTTCGTAGTCGACCCGCACCTTGCCTTCCGGGGTGACACCGGGGATGGCCATGTCCTGCAACTGTCCGCCATAGGCGGGTTCCGGTACCACGCCCTGGCGTTCGATCAGATTGGCGTACATCGGGTTGTTGGGAATCGACAGGCGCACCAGCATCGACACCGCGTTATCCGCCCCCGGCGCCGGCGGATGGCCGCGGCCGTCCTTGATATGGCAGTTCTGGCAGGCGTTGGTATTGAACAGCGGGCCGAGGCCGTCGCGGGCTGTGGTGGTTGAAGGCGCGATGACCCAGGGGCTGCGGAAGAAACTGTTGCCGACGCTGAAGTCCAGGCGCCGTTCCGGCGAGAGGTTGGCCGAGGGTTGCGAGAAGGCATTGCGATCGTGTTTGCCCACCGTGGTGGTGCCACCGGATCGAGCTTCGCCGGGTTCGGGCTTGGTAAAGCGCGGGGCGTCGTCGCAGGCGGCCAGGCCAAGGGCCAGGAGCAGCGTCGACAGGCGAAGGGGCAGCGAGGGCATCGGTGTCCAGGGGGTGAGAGGGACCGGGCGCGAGTTTATCAGTCCCGATACAATTGAATAAGAGGGATTAGCATTTACTTGATTTATGACACTGCGTGGCTTTGTGGGGGCTGGCTTGCCCTCATGTAGGAGCGAGCTTGCTCGCGATGGTCGTCAACGATGACACGGGGCATCTGATACCCCGCGGTGCCTGGGCTACCATCGCGAGCAAGCTCGCTCCTACATGAGGGGGGACAAGGGCCGATCAGAAATCGTGATCGGCGTTATCCGGGTTCAGGTCGCTGATGCCCAGCTTGGCCGCCGCCTGCTCGATGGAACCGGTCTGCTTGACCAGCGCGGAGATGGCGTCACGCACGATCTTGTTGCCAGGCTCGTTGCCGGACGCGATCAACTGGTCGTAATGCTCACCCTTGTTGGCGTGGTCGACCATGATCTGGATCTTCGCTTCGGTGGCCTGCAGGTCGTTCTTCAGTGCTTCGTCGGTCGCCGGGTCGGCCTTGGCCACCAGGGAGGACAGGCTCGGGCCGGTCAGCTTGGTGCCGTCGACACGGGTGTATTCACCCAGGTAGACGTTGCGAATGCCCTTGGCATCGTAGAAGTGCGAGTTATGGGTGTTGTCGCTGAAGCAGTCTTGCTCGTCTTCCGGCGAGTTGGCCTCCAGCGACACCTTCATGCGCTCGCCCGCCAGTTCACCGAGGGACAGGCTGCCCATGCCGAACAGCATCTTGCGCAGGCCACTTTCCGCCGGCTCGGCTTCCAGGCTGGCGCGATAGTTGTCGGCCACACCCGGTTTCCAGTTGCCGACCATCTCTTCCAGGTCGTTGACCAGCAGTTGGGTCACGGCCTTGAGGTAGGCACGCCGACGATCGTTGTGCCCGCCAGTGGCGCCGGCACCTTCCAGGTAGTCCGAGGCCGGACGGTTGCCGGCGCCCGGGCCGGTGCCGTTCAGGTCCTGGCCCCAGAGCAGGAATTCGATGGCGTGGTAGCCGGTGGCGACGTTGGCTTCGGAGCCACCCAGCTCGTTCAGGCTGGCGAGTTTTTCCGGGGTGATCTCGCTGACATCGACCTTGTCTTCGCCGACCTGGATCTGCGGATTGGCGATGATGTTGGCGGTCGCGGCCGGATTGCCCAGGGCATGTTCGTAGGAGCTGTCGACGTAGTCGATCAGGCCTTCATCCAGGGGCCAGGCGTTCACCTGACCTTCCCAGTCGTCGATGATGGTGTTGCCGAAGCGGAACACTTCGCTTTGCAGGTACGGCACGCGGGCGGCGATCCAGGCGGCGCGGGCGGCCTTGAGGGTCTCTTCGTTCGGCTTGGCGAGGAAGGCGTCGACAGCGGCTTGCAGGTTCTTCGCGGTGGATTCGGCATCGCTGAACACGGCGAAGACGATCTCGGTGTAGTGGGCGACCACGGCCTTGGCGGCGGCTTCATCGACCTTGGCGGCGGCATCGTCGGCGGGCACCTGGGCGGCCGCGGCAGGGGCCTGGGTGGCCGCTGTGGATTTTTCCTTGTCCTTGTCGCCACAACCGGCGAGGGTGATGGCGATGGCCAACAGACTGGCGGTGGCCAGAGGCATGCGAATCATGGCGAACATCCTGCTTCGAGAGGGGGGATGGGGGCGCACGGCCCCGCAAAACCGGCACATAATGCGAAGGATTTGCATTCTGTGTAAAGGGCTTAGTGATTGAAATATTTGGTATTAAAACCCCGGTTGATCCCGGCGGATTTTGCAGGTGCGAGCTTGTTGGCCCCGAGCCTTACAAGATCGCCGCATTGCTGCGCTGTGCCTGCTTGAGATACGCCGCCAGCTCCCGGGCCGGCAGCGGCTTGCTGTAGTGGTAGCCCTGGCCCTCGTGGCAGCCTTCGGAAATGATGTAGGCCTCCTGCTCGACGGTCTCCACGCCTTCGGCGATCACCTGCATGCCGAGGCTCTTGCCCAACTGGATGATCGCCCGGACGATGGTCGCGTCGTCGTCGTCATCGAGCAGGTCCTGGACGAAGCTCTTGTCGATCTTGATCTTGTCCAGCGGCAGGCTCTTGAGATAGCTCAGCGACGAGTAGCCGGTACCGAAGTCATCGATGGCGATCAGCGCGCCGGAGCGGCGCAGGCTCAGCAGGTGCTGGGCGGCGGTGCTGATGTCTTCCATCAGGCCGGTTTCGGTGACTTCCAGTTCCAGGCTGCGCGGCGGCAGGCGGTACATCTGCAGGAGGTTGTTGACCACCCGCGGCAGCTCGGCGTGGTGCAGTTGCACGGTGGACAGGTTGACCGCCATGCGCAGGTCGCTGAAGCCCTGGTCGTGCCATTCGCGCAACTGGCGGCAGGCCTGGTCCAGCACCCATTCGCCGATGGCGATGATGGTGCCGTTCTGCTCGGCCAGGGGAATGAACAGGTCCGGCGGTACCAGGCCGTGTTCCGGGTGCTGCCAGCGGATCAGTGCCTCGACGCCCACCACCCGGTGGTCGCGGTAGCTGATCTGTGGCTGGTAGACCAGGTAGAACTGATTGCGGTTGAGGGCTTCGCGCAGGTCTTTTTCCAGTTCGCGACGGCGGCGCATTTCGCTGTCGACGCTGGCAATATAGAACTGGTAGCGGTTGCGCGAGCGGGTCTTGGCCAGGGTCATGGTCTGTTCGGCTTTCTGCAGCAGCTTCTCGGTGCTGTCGCCGTCTTCCGGGAACAAGGTGATGCCGATGGTGGCGCGCAGGCGGATTTCCTGGTGATCCAGGGCAAACGCCGCTTCCAGGTCGTCAAGGATACTCTGGGCCAGCTCGGCCGCTTCATAGGGTTGTTCGATATCGGCCTGGACCAGGGCGAACTGGTCGCCACCCAGCCGGGCCAGGGCGCCGAGGCGACCGCTGTGGGCGCGCAGGCGGTCGGCCAGGGCCAGCAACAGTTGGTCGCCGACCTGGTAGCTGAATTGTTCGTTGATGCCCTTGAAGTCGTCCAGACCCACGCAAAGTACCGCGACCCGACGTTGCAGGCGCCCGGCGTCCACCAGGATCTTGTCCAGTTGCTGTTGCAACTGCTGGCGATTGGGCAGGCCGGTGAGGAAGTCGTACTGGGCCATGCGCAGCAGGCTGTTTTCCGCTTCGTGACGCAGGTGGGTGTTGCGCTCGATGGATGCCAGCAACTGGTTGGCGGTGTTGACCCAGATGCCCAGTTCGTTCTTTTCATGGCCCTTGAGCTGCGGCAACAGGTGTTCGCTGGGGCGGTCCGGGTTGACGGTACTCAGGTGCCCGATGATCCGCGACAGCGGTTTGGTCAGCAGCCAGTGATAGACCAGGTACAGCACCAGGCCGAGGAACAAGGCCCGCAGCACGCCGGAGATGAAGATGATCACCGAGTTGACCAGGAACCCCTGGCCGTAGGTGGCGGTGTCGAGGGTGATGCTCAGGTCGCCGTAATATTCGCTGTAGGGGCCGCGACCGACCAGTTGTGTGCTGAAGGTGCTTTCCTGGCCAAGGATAGGATCGGTCAGCCAGCGGCTGGAAGTCTTTTGCAGATCGCGGGATTTTTCCGCGAGCATGGCCTCGTTGGGATGGCCGATGGAGGCCATGCGCACGGCGTCATCCTGGAACAGGCCTTCGATCACTTGCATGCCCATCTCGCGGTCGAGGCTGTAGACGGCCTGGGTCGAGGGGTCGCGGAACATATCGAGAATGCGCTGGGCATCGCTGGCCACGGCCTGCCGAGTCTTGTAGGCATCAAAGACGATCTGCGCACAGCTCAGTACGGCGCCGACAATCAGCGCCGACAGCAGCACGACCCGGAGCAACTTCACCGACAAGCTGTTCTTGAGTTCCAGCTTCAAAGGGCTATTCCTTGTTCCGTGCGGATGGCATCAAGTTGCCATGAGTATTGGCAATCCGGCCCGGTCAGTCAAAGGGACAATGCAAGCGGCGAGAACCCGTGCTCATGCTTGGCCGATCAGGTGGCTCCCGGACTCTTCAGGCCATGGAGACTGTGTCGGTCGCTCAAGCCGTCTACTTGAGGGGCTAGCGCGTCATTTTCCCGGATTATTCAGGTTAGTTCCTGTCGGCGTGGCAGGCATAAAAAAACCCGGCGAGGCCGGGTTTTTTTGCGCAGCGGGTTCAGTCTCAAGCGGTGAAGGCTTTGCCTTCGAACTGCTCGGCGACGAATTTCCAGTTCACCAGGTTCCAGAACGCCTCGACATACTTCGGACGGACGTTGCGGTAGTCGATGTAGTAGGCGTGTTCCCAGACGTCGCAGGTCAGCAGCGGGGTGTCGCCGCTGGTCAGCGGGTTGCCGGCGCCGATGGTGCTGGCCAGGGCCAGGGAGCCGTCAGCCTTTTTCACCAGCCAGCCCCAGCCGGAACCGAAGGTGCCGACGGAAGTCTTGGTGAACTCTTCCTTGAACTTGTCGAAGGAACCGAACGCGGCGTTGATGGCTTCAGCCAGCTTGCCGGTCGGTTGACCGCCGGCGTTTGGCGCCAGGCAGTTCCAGTAGAAAGTGTGGTTCCAGACCTGAGCGGCGTTGTTGAAGATGCCGCCGGAGGAAGACTTGACGATTTCTTCCAGGGTCTTGCCTTCGAACTCGGTGCCTGGCACCAGGTTGTTCAGGTTCACGACATAGGTGTTGTGGTGCTTGTCGTGGTGATACTCCAGGGTTTCCTTGGAGATGTGCGGCTGCAGGGCATCATGTGCATAAGGCAGCGGAGGCAATTCGAAAGCCATGGTGATTCTCCTAATCAGGTCAGTTGCGGTGAGCGCAAGGCCGATCACGGCGGCCATACAGGCGTGCGCCGGGGAGTTTGTACTCTTTGCGGCGCAAGACTCGGATCATAGCACCGGGGTGGCGGCTTAACCACGCAACAACTGTGTGGAATAGAGGTTCCAGAGCCTTTTGGAATAAGTCAGCCGGCGCCGATCAACTGGGCGGCGACGCTGAACATCATCACGGCCACCAGCAGGTCGAGCAGGCGCCAGGTGGCCGGGCGCGCCAGCCACGGGGCCAGCCACGCCGCGCCTAGGGCCAGGCTGAAGAACCACAGCAGCGAAGCGCTGGCGGCGCCCATCACGTAGGCGCCGGGCTCGGTCTGCTGGGCGCCGAGTGAACCGATCAGCAGCACGGTGTCGAGGTACACGTGGGGGTTGAGCAGGGTCACGGCGAGAGCGCTGAGCAGTACGGCGCGCAGTGAGCGCACGGTCTGGCCTTCGCCTTGTTGCAGGCTCTGGCGGGAAAAGGCCCGGCGCAGCGCCAGGCTGCCGTACCAGAGCAGGAAGGCCGCGCCACCCCAGCGGGCGAACGCCAGCAGCGTCGGGTTGTGTGCCAGGACGGTGGCGAGGCCGAAGACCCCCGCGGCCACCAGGATCGCATCGCAGAGTACGCACAGGGCCGCCACCGGCAGGTGGTGTTCGCGACGCAGGCTCTGGGCCAGGACAAAGGCGTTCTGTGTGCCGATCGCCATGATCAGGCCGGCGGCCACCAGCATGCCATTTAGATAGCTCTGCCACATGACGCTTACTCCCCGTGTTCGGCCAATTGCCGCAAGACCTGCAGGGCGCGTTCGGCGTCGTCGCGGCCGACGAACAGGTGGTCGTGGTAATAACCGGCGATCACGTTGCAACTGATACCGGCTTTGCCCAGGGCGCCGGCGAAAGCGGCGGTGAGGCCGACCGCTTCCAGGGCCGAGTGCACATTGAGGGTGATCCAGGCCGCCAGATAGTCGAACGGCAGGCCGAGGGCCTGGGCGTCTTCGCGACGCAGGATGACGGTCAGGCCTTCGCGTTCGCGAAAGCTGCCGATGGGCTCGCGGCCATTGAGCCGGCTGGCGTCGGTCAGGCTGCAGAAAACGTAGTCGCCCTCGTTGAGTTCGGGGCTCATGCTGCGCAGCAGCACGCTCAGGGAAGTTTCGCCGGCCATGTCGGTGTCCTTGGATAAACAGTGGATGTGGGCATTCTGCGGGGCGATGTTGTATAAGAAAAACAAATAGTGCTGATCGCCCATTAGGAAAACTGATGTTCGACTATAAATTGCTCTCCGCCCTGGCGGCCGTGGTCGAGCAGGCCGGCTTCGAACGGGCGGCCCAGGTGCTGGGGTTGTCGCAGTCGGCGATTTCCCAGCGGATCAAGTTGCTCGAAGCCCGGGTCGGCCAGCCGGTGCTGGTGCGGGCCACGCCACCGAGCCCGACCGAGATCGGCCGGCGCCTGCTCAATCATGTGCAGCAGGTGCGTCTACTTGAACGCGACCTGCAGAGCCAGGTGCCGGCGCTGGACGAGGAGGGCCTGCCGGAACGCCTGCGTATTGCCCTGAATGCCGACAGCCTGGCGACCTGGTGGGGCGAGGCGGTGGGGGATTTCTGTGCTCGTCAGCACCTGCTGCTGGACCTGGTGGTGGAAGACCAGACCGTGGGCCTCAAGCGCATGCGTGCTGGCGAGGTGGCCGCGTGTGTCTGCGCCAGCGAGCGCCCGGTGGCCGGCGCCCGCAGCGTATTGCTGGGGGCAATGCGCTATCGCGCGCTGGCCAGCCCGGCGTTTATTGCCCGGCACTTTCCCCAAGGCATCGATGCGCAGACGCTGGCCCGCACGCCAGCGCTGGTGTTCGGTCCGGACGACTTTCTGCAACACCGTTACCTGGCGGCACTGGGCGTGGAGGGTGGTTTCGAACATCATCTATGCCCCTCATCGGAAGGCTTTATCCGCCTGACCGAGGCTGGCCTGGGTTGGGGGCTGGTGCCGGAATTGCAGGTGCGCGGGCAGCTGGCCCGGGGCAGCCTGGTGGAATTGATCGCGGATAAAACCATCGATGTGCCGTTGTACTGGCATCATTGGCGCAACGGCGGGCAATTGCTCGGGCAGTTGACCGAGCACCTGGCGCGTTCGGCGGCGCAATGGCTGGTGCCTCTGGCATGATCGGCGGCGTCCAGGTAGCAGGCAGGACGAATCAAGGTATGTGGAGCAATCGATGAAAATTCTGGTTACCGGCGCAAGCGGCTTTATCGGCGGGCGCTTTGCGCGTTGCGCCCTGGAGCAGGGCCATGAGGTGCGGGTCAATGGCCGCCGGGCCGAGAGTGTCGAGCATCTGGTGCGGCGTGGCGCCGAGTTTATCCAGGGCGACCTCAGCGACCCGCAGTTGGTACGCGAGCTGTGCCACGATGTCGAGGCCGTGGTGCATTGCGCCGGCGCGGTGGGTTTGTGGGGGCGCTACCAGGACTTCCACCAGGGCAATGTGCTGGTCACCGAGAACGTGGTCGAGGCCTGCCTCAAGCAGCAGGTCCGGCGCCTGGTGCACCTGTCGTCGCCGTCGATCTATTTCGACGGTCGTTCGCACCTGGGGTTGACCGAGGAACAGGTGCCCAAGCGCTTCAGGCATCCGTACGCCGCTACCAAGTACCTGGCCGAGCAAAAGGTTTTCGGCGCCCAGGAGTTCGGCTTGGAGGTACTTGCCCTGCGTCCGCGCTTTGTCACCGGTGCCGGCGATATGAGCATCTTCCCGCGCCTGCTGAAGATGCAGCGCAAAGGCCGGCTGTCGATTGTCGGCAACGGCCTGAACAAGGTCGATTTCACCAGCGTGCACAACCTCAACGAAGCCTTGCTGAGCAGCCTGCAGGTCGGTGAATCAGCCCTGGGCAAGGCCTACAATATCAGCAACGGCACCCCCATTCCGTTGTGGGATGTGGTGAACTACGTGATGCGCCAGATGCAGGTGCCGCAGGTGACCCGCTACCGCTCCTTCGGCCTGGCCTACAGCGTCGCGGCCTTGAACGAAAGTGCCTGCGCTCTCTGGCCGGGACGCCCGGAACCGACCCTGTCGCGCCTGGGCATGCAGGTGATGAACAAGGATTTCACCCTCGACATCAGCCGCGCCAGGCATTATCTCGGGTACGACCCCAAGGTCAGCCTGTGGGCGGCCCTCGACGAGTTTTGCGCCTGGTGGAAAGCCCAGGAACCGGCGGCCGTTTAAATATTCGGTTACCACAACTGAACCCGGTTCCGGGTTCAGGGTCGATCAGAGCGGCGGGTTGGGGGGTTATACTCGCCGTATTTCGCTATCACTGCGGTTCAGAAAGGTTCCTTCATGCGTAACGATGCCAACGACGATTTCGATGATGTGCCCAGCCTGCGTGCCGATGCGGACGACCATGAGGAACATGTGGGCACCGCGCCCGTGCGTGAACGCACGCGTACCCAGGTCGCCGCCACGCCACGGCTCAAGGTCAAGGTGCCGAGCACCGGGCCGCTGTGGGCGCTGGTCGGGGCCTTGTTCATTGCCTTCGCTGGCCTTGCCTGGTGGAGTTTCCAGCAGATCAGCCTGATGGAGCAGCAACTGGTGGCGACCCAGGAAAGCTTTGCGCGTATCAGCGAGGAAGCGGCTGGGCGTTTGCAGGCGATTTCCGGGAAAGTGGTCGCCAGCGAGTCAAGCGTCAACAGCGACAGCGAAGCGCTGAAGTTGCAGATCCGTCAGCTTGAAGGCAAGTTGCTTGAGCAGGGCCGCCAGCAACAGGGCGTTGCCGGGCAGGCCACCGGCCTTGAGCAGCGGCTGCAACAGATGAGCGCGCTGACGGCGGACCAGCAGACGGCCAACACCCAGTTGCAGGCCCAGGTCAAAAGCCTGACGGCGGAACTGGCCAACTTGAAGGCCGGCCAGGGCGATGCGGGCAAGCTCGACGCGCAGGTGAAGAGCAACGCCGCCGAAATTGCCGCCTTGAAAAAGCAGGGTAATAGCAGCGCGGCGGTCGAGCGCATCGAACAGGAACTGATCGTGCTCAAGAGCGAGCAGGACAACCGTCAGGCCGCGGGTGGACAGGCGGCTGGCAACACGGCGGAGTTCGATGCTTTCCGTGGGCAGGTCACGCGCAATATCACCACCCTGCAGAACCAGATCCAGAACCTGCAGGAGCAGATCAGCGCCAAGCCCGGAGCATAGCGCCTGGCTTCAGGGCCTCTTCGCGGGCAATCGAGCGTCGACCGGCCGCTCCTACAGTTTCGTGTCGTACACAAGATTTGTATTCGACGCTGAACTGTAGGAGCAGGGCTTGCCCGCGAAGCTTTTGGCGACCACGCGGTATGGCGGGGGAATTTTTGGTTTCAGGGCACTCGCCAAGGGTTTCACGGTCTGATCAGGTGTAGGCGGGCATTGGCCCGCCTACGTCGGTCAGCGTCGCTGTCCGGCGCCCCTTAGCGGTCCAGGAGGCCGCCATGTACCCTCGAATCCTTCTCGCTGCAAGCCTGTCCCTGCTGCTGTCCGCGTGCGTGCCCTACTACGATGGTGGGGCCACCTACTACCGCTCCGATGTCTACACCGCCCCGGCCCCGGCCTATTACTACGGCGACGGCTCCTACTACCGGCGCGACTATTATGTGCCCGCGCCACGCTATTACGCACCGACCTATCGCCCTTACCCGAACCGGGGTTGGGGTTGGGATCGGCATCAATGGAGCGGTGACGACCATGGCGGCCGCGGTGGTCACCGTGGCGACGGTGGCCGTGGACACGGCAACGGCAACGGCAACGGACGCTGACCCGGGCAACTTCGATCAGTAGTCCGACAAGTCCGCCAGCGGGTGACGTCCCTCCCAGGCCTTGTGGAAGTGCGCCTCGACCACCGCTTCCGGCACGGCGGCGATATCCGGCCAATGCCAGCGCGGTTCGCCGTCCTTGTCGATCAGCCGTGCCCGCACGCCTTCGCTGAACTCCGGATGACGGCAGCAGTTGAGGCTCAGGGTGTATTCCATCTGGAACACCTGCGCCAGCGACAGGTGCCGGGCCCGGGCGATCTGTTCCCAGACCAGGTGCGCGGTCAGCGGGCAGCCTTCCTTGAGTTGCCTGGCCGCCCGGGCCAGGCGTTTGTCGGCGTCTTCGGCCAATTGCGCAATGGCCTTCCAGGCACAGTGCACATCGCTGACATCCAGCAATTCATCGATGCGATCGCGTAGCGACAACCATTGCGCCTGCGGCTGCGGTTGCTGATCGCGGGCCTGACGCTCCAGGGCCTTGAGCAGGCTGTTGAGCTGCATCGCCGTCTGTTCCTGCCAATTGAGTTGCAACAGCCCTTCGATCAGCTCTTCCTGTTGATCGTCGGCCAGGAGCCGGTCAGCCAGGCCCAGGTCGATGGCGTCGCGTGCGTTCATCTGCGCGCCGGTCAGGCCGAGAAACAAGCCCAGCTTGCCCGGCAGTCGCGAGAGGAACCAACTGGCGCCGACATCCGGGTACAAGCCGATGCCGATCTCCGGCATCGCCAGGCGGCTGCTCGGGGTGACGATACGAATGGATGCGCCTTGCAGCAGGCCCATGCCGCCGCCGAGGACATAACCATGGGCCCAGCACAGCACCGGCTTGGGATAGGTGTGCAGGCGATAGTCGAGGCGGTACTCCGAGGCAAAGAACACGCTGGCCAGCGGAGGTACGGCGCCGGGGTGCGCCTGGCAGGCCTGGGCCAGGCTGCGCACTTCGCCGCCGGCGCAGAAAGCCCGGGCGCCGTTGCCGCGCAACAGCACGCAGGCAATGTTCGGATCCCGCGCCCAGGTCTCCAGACGTTCGTCCAGAACCTGGATCATCGGCAGGGACAGCGCGTTGAGGGTGTGTTCGGCATCCAGGGTGGCGATACCCAGGCGGGCACCGTTGATACCGGTGAGCTCTTCGAAATGCAGGTTCATCGTGACCTCGCTACTCGTTGAATGCACAGTATGATCCTTGTGTGGGAAAGTGCCGGTTCTGTCGCGGATCAATTGACAAGCGTGATGGGCTTTCCTAGTGTCCGCCCCATTGTTATTTCCGGACACGATCATGACCGACGAAGACCGCATCAAACTCGAGCCCAGCTGGAAGCAGGCGCTCCGTGAAGAGTTCGACAAGCCCTACATGAGCGAGTTGCGAGAATTTCTGCGCCAGGAGCGTGCCGCCGGGAAAGAGATCTACCCGCCGGGCCCGCTGATCTTCAATGCCATGAACACCACGCCGCTGGATCAGGTGAAGGTGGTGATCATCGGCCAGGACCCCTACCACGGCCCCGGTCAAGCCCATGGCCTGTGCTTTTCGGTGCAGCCAGGTGTTCCGGCGCCACCGTCGCTGGTCAATATCTATAAGGAATTGCAGCGCGACCTGAATATCGACATTCCCCGGCACGGCTACTTGCAAAGCTGGGCCGAACAGGGCGTGTTGTTGCTCAACACCACCATGACCGTGGAACGCGGCATCGCCGCCTCACACGCCAATCGTGGCTGGCAGTTCTTTACCGATCGGATTATCGAGGTGGTCAGCGAGCGCCAGGACAAACTGGTGTTCCTGCTGTGGGGTGCCCATGCCCAGGGCAAGCAGAAGCTGATCGACGCGACCAAGCACCTGGTGTTGAAGTCGGTGCACCCGTCGCCGTTGTCGGCCTATCGCGGGTTTATCGGTTGCGGGCATTTCAGCCGGACCAACAAGTTCCTCGAGCAGAACGGCCTGGCGCCGATTCAGTGGGCCTTGCCGCCGCTCTGACGGTCTTGCCCACCCCCTGTAGGAGCGAGCTTGCTCGCGATGGATGACCAGACACCACGGGGCATCAGACTACCCGCGTTATCGTTGACCACCATCGCGAGCAAGCTCGCTCCTACAGGGAGAAGTGACAGTTCGTCAGTTCTCAAGCATTCGCCAATGCGCGGCGCTGGGCCGAACGCTTGCGCCAGATCCGCAGCAGCGGCATCAGCAGCATGATCGCCGTCAGTGCCCAGACCCCCGCCGTGATCGGGCTCGACCAGAGAATTTCCAGCGCACCGTTGGAAATCGACAGCGCCCGGCGCAGGTTCGACTCCATCAATCCGCCGAGGATAAAGCCGAGCAATACCGGCGACAGCGGGAAATCCAGTTTGCGCAGGATATAGCCGAAGATACCGATGCCGACCATCAGGAACAGGTCGAAGGTGGTGGCGTGGACGGCGTAGACCCCGATCGCGGTGATGATGGCGATCACCGGCACCAGCGCCCAGTTCGGCACGGCGAGGATGCGGGTGAAGATACGGATCATCGGGATATTGAGGATCACCAGCATGACGTTGGCGATAAACAATGACGCGATCAGGCCCCAGACGATGTCCGGCTGCTGCTGGAACAACAGCGGGCCGGGGGTGATGTTGTACAGCGACAGGGCGCCGATCATCACCGCCGTGGTCCCGGAACCGGGGACGCCGAGGGTCAACATCGGCACCAGGGCACCGCAGGCCGAGGCGCCGATGGCGGTTTCCGGTGCGGCGAGGCCACGTTTGTCACCTTGGCCGAAGGTGCCGCTGGCACCCGCCAGGCGTTTTTCCGTCATATAGGCCACGGCACTGGCCAGTGTCGCGCCGGCACCCGGCAACACGCCCATGATGAAACCCAGCAGGCCGCAACGGATATTCACCACGAACACCGAGGCGGCTTCCTTGAAGTTGAACATCATCCGCCCGGTAGCTTTCACCGCTTCCTGGCCGCGATGGGTCTTTTCCAGCAGCAGGAGGATTTCACTGATGGAAAACAGGCCCAGCACCAGCACCACGAACTGGATGCCGTCGGTGAGGTGGATATTGTCGCCGGTGAAACGGTACACACCGCTGTTGGCATCGATCCCGACACTCGACAGGAACAGGCCGATCAGCGCCGCGATAAAAGTCTTCAGCGGTCGGTCGCCGGCCATGCCGCCAAGGCAGACGATGGCAAAGACCATCAGCACGAAGTACTCCGCCGGACCGAAGGCAATCGCCCATTTCGCCAGCAACGGGGCGAACAGCACCATGCCGCAGGTGGCGATAAAGGCACCGATGAACGAGCTCCAGGCCGACAGCGACAGGGCTACGCCGGCCAGGCCCTGGCGGGCCATGGGGTAGCCGTCGAGGGTGGTCATCACGGTGGAGGCTTCGCCGGGGATATTGAGCAGGATCGAGCTGATCCGCCCGCCGTATTCGCAACCCAGGTACACCGCCGCCAGCAGGATCAGCGCCGACTCCGGCGGCAGGCCGAGGGCGAAGGCAATCGGGATCAGCAGCGCCACGCCGTTGATCGGGCCCAGGCCCGGGAGCAGGCCGACGACGGTGCCGATCAGGGTCCCGCACAGTGCGGTCACCAGGTTGTAGGGGCTCAGGGCGACGCCGAAGCCCTGGCCCAGATAGCCGAAAGTATCCATGTCAGTTCTCCAGTACGTCGAGCAATCCGAGGGGCAGCGGCACGTCCATGGCTTTATCGAACAGCAGATAAAGTCCGATGCTCATCAGGCTGATGATCAGCGCGCTCGGCAACCAGCGGCCGCCGTACAGGCGCGCCATGGGGATGCCCACCAGGATGCTGCTGAGGATGAAACCCAGGGATTCGAAGGTGGCGGCGAACGCCAGCAACAGCACCACGCAAACACCGATCTTGCGCAAGGTGGCAGGGTCCAGCGGCGGCTCTTCTTCGCTGTGCACAATGGGGGTGGGACGAAACAGCAGGTACAGCAAGCCCAGGCCCATCAGGCCGAGCATCAGTAGCGGGTAGGCGCGGGGGCCGACCGGTTCGTAGGAAAATGCGGCCTGATAGGGCCAGGCCATCAATGCCAGGCCGGCGCAGGCCAGCAGCAACACGACGGCAAACAGTCGTTGTAAAAGCATGGGACGAACTCCTGTGGCGCGCCCCTTTGCAGGGGCGCGAACGCTAGGCGCGGATGATCACTGGATCAGGCCGAATTCCTTGGCCAGCACCTTGTAGTCGGCGACCTGTTTCTTCACATAGGTGTCGAGCTCGGGGCCGGTCATGGCGAAAGGGAAGAGTTCGCGCTGGTCACGCAGCTTGGCGAAGTCTTCCGAGGCCAGGAGTTTGTCGAAGGCGGCTTTCCACCAGGCGTAGTCTTCGTCACTGACCTTTGGCCCCAGGTAGAAACCGCGCACCACCGGCCAGACAATGTCGTAGCCCTGTTCCTTGGCGGTGGGGATGTTCTTCATTTCCTCTTCGTCCAGGCGCTTTTCGGCGAACACCGCCAGCAGGCGCATATCGCCGCTCTGGATATGGGGCATGGAGTCGGAAATGTCGGTGCTGCCGACCTGGATATGTCCGCCCATCAGCGCGGTGACGATTTCACCGCCGCCTTCGAGGGCCACATAGCGCAGGTCACGCGGGTTGATCCCGGCGGCCTTGGCGATCAGCGCGGTCTGCATCCAGTCCTGGCTGCCGACGGTGCCGCCGGAGCCGATGACCACCTTGCTCGGGTCGGCCTTCAGCGCCTTGACCAGGTCGTCGAGGGTTTTATACGGCGAGTCGCTTTTCACCGCGATGGCCCCGTAGCTGGTGCCGACGGCCGCCAGCCAGCGCACCGCGCCTTCGTCGAAGCGGCCGAACTTGCCTTGCGCCAGGTTCAGCAGCGAACCGCTGGACCAGGCCACGAGGGTGCCGGCATCGGCCGGGCGCTGGGCGACCACGGCGTTGTAGGCCACGGCCCCGACGCCACCGGGCATGTAGGTGACACGCATGGGTTTGCTGAGGATCTTTTCGTTGACCAGGGCACTTTGCGCCAGCTTGCAGGTCAGGTCGAAACCACCGCCGGGGGAGGCCGGGGCAATGCATTCGGGGCGTTTGGGTTCGGCGGCGCAGAGGTGTCCGGCAAACAGCAGGCAGCCGGCGGCGAGGGCGAAGGTGCGCAATGGCAACATCATGGGTGACTCCATTATTGTTCTTATTCGAACGAAAACGCATCGAGGCGTTTTCGGGTTTCCAAGGACCTGCTCCGACGGTGGTCGTCACTGTCCGTGAGGGGACTCTAATGGGTCAACCTTTCACCAGGCTTTCAGCGCAAAAGGTCCGCTGAACTCGGCCGGCGATGGCTAGCGGCGCTTTGTTTATCCGGTAGACTCCCGGCCAAAAGGGCGTTTAAGTCAGCCCGGTCGAGGTAGGAAATCCATGCGCGTGCTTCTGGTCGAAGACCATCCCCAACTGGCTGAAAGTGTTGCCCAGGCGCTCAAGAGCGCGGGCTTGACCGTGGATGTGCTGCACGATGGGGTGGCCGCCGACCTGGCCTTGAGCAGCGAGGAATACGCCGTGGCGATCCTCGACGTGGGCCTGCCGCGCCTGGACGGTTTTGAAGTCCTGGCCCGTTTGCGCGCCCGCGGCAAGAACCTGCCGGTGCTGATGCTCACCGCGCGCAGTGATGTGAAGGACCGCGTCCATGGCCTGAACCTGGGGGCCGACGATTACCTGGCCAAGCCGTTCGAACTCACTGAGCTGGAAGCACGGGTCAAGGCGCTGCTGCGCCGTAGCGTGCTCGGCGGTGAGCGCCAGCAACGTTGCGGGCCGCTGGTCTACGACCTGGACACCCGGCGTTTCAGCCTTGGCGACGAACTGCTGACCCTGACTTCGCGCGAACAAGCAGTGCTCGAGGCACTGATTGCCCGACCGGGTCGGGTGATGAGCAAGGAGCAGTTGGCCGCGCAGGTCTTCGGCCTGGACGGGGAGGCCAGCGCCGACGCCATCGAGATCTACGTGCACCGCCTGCGCAAGAAGCTCGACGGCCAGGCGGTGGTCATCGTCACCTTCCGTGGCCTCGGCTATCTGCTGGAACACCGCGATGCATAAGGCCGGCAGCCTGCGTTGGCGGCTGCTGTGGAACCTGGCGTTGTTGCTGGTGGCATTGATGCTCGCCAGCGGCTGGAGCGCTTATTACAACGGTCGCGAGGCGGCGGATACGGCCTATGACCGTACCTTGCTGGCCTCGGCGCGGACCATCGCCGCCGGCCTCTCGCAACGCGACGGCAGCCTGAGCGCCAACGTGCCCTACGTGGCCCTGGACACCTTTGCCTATGACAGCGCCGGGCGGATCTACTACCAGGTCAACGACATCCACCAGCAGTTGATTTCCGGTTACGAAAACCTCCCCGCACCGCCGCCCGGCACGCCGCGCACCGATGACTATCCGGCACTGGCACGCTTCTACGACGGCCAATATCGCGGGCAGAACGTGCGGGTGGTGAGCCTGCTCAAGGCGGTCAGCGAGCCGAACATGAACGGCATGGCGGAAATACGAGTGGCCGAAACCGATGAAGCCCGGGTCAACATGGCCCGTAGCCTGATGGCTGACACCCTGCTGCGCCTGGGAATGCTGGCGGGGGGCGCGTTGCTGCTGGTGGGCTTTGCCGTGAGCGCGGCCTTGCGTCCGTTGGAGCGTTTGCGCGCGGCGGTGGAAGAGCGCCAGCCGGACGATCTGCGGCCCTTGCCGCTGGTGGAGGTGCAGCATGAACTCTGGCCATTGGTGCGCTCGCTCAATCACTTCACCGAACGCCTGCGTCGGCAGTTCGAGCGCCAGGGGCAGTTTATCGCCGACGCCGCCCATGAACTGCGCACGCCGCTGGCGGCGCTCAAGGCGCGTCTTGAGCTGGGCTTGCGGGCGAACGAGCCGGCGATCTGGCGCGAGACCCTGGAAGCCACGGCCCAGGGTACCGATCGCCTGACCCATCTGGCCAATCAGTTGCTGTCGCTGGCGCGGATCGAAAATGGCGCGCGGGCGATTGCCGAGGGCGGCGCGCAGTTGCTCGATCTCAGTCAGCTGGCGCGGGAGTTGGGCATGGCGATGGCGCCGCTGGCCCATGCGCGGGGTGTGGCGTTGGCGTTGGAGGCCGACGAGCCGGTGTGGTTGCGGGGTGAGCCGACCTTGCTCAACGAGTTGTTGAGCAACCTGGTGGACAACGCCCTGGCCCATACACCGTCCGGTGGCAATGTGATCCTGCGGGTCGGCTTGCCGGCGGTGCTGGAGGTCGAGGACGACGGGCCGGGGATTCCGTTGGAGGAGCGGGGACGGGTCTTCGAGCGTTTTTACCGGCGTCATCAGCAGGGCGTCGGTGCCGGGCTGGGGTTGGCGATTGTCGGCGAGATCTGCCGGGCGCATCTGGCGCAGATCAGTCTGCACGAGGCCCAGCCCCACGGTTTGAAGGTCCGTGTGAGCTTTATCGCCGGATCAGTCTAGCGGAACATCTCCCGCGCTTCGTTGAGCTGGTCACTGAGGGCGCTGCTCTGCGCATCCAGCCCCAGCTTGATAAAGGCTTTCAAATCACCCAGGGCGATTTGCCCGAAAGGATGCGCCGTGCCCTGATGGCAAAACACACTGGCGATCTGCACCAGGCCGATATAGTCGACGCCCTTGCTGTCACGCTCCAGGTTCAGGTATTGCCCGGGCAGCTTGGCGAGCATCTCCGGAAACTCCCAGACCTTCAGCAACTCGTCGCCGAGCAATGGGTGAATGCTGTCGATCACATGATCCAGGCTCAGCGGATCGGCGAGCAACTCATAGTGGTCCTCGGCATAGGTCAGGATCGGCAGAACGCCGATCTGGTGCACGAGCCCACCCAGCGCCGCCTGGTCCGGCTTGAGCAGGGTGAAGTTGCGGCACAGCACGTAGCAGACCCCGGCGATCTCCAGGCTCTTGCGCCAGACCTCGCGCATCTTCTGTTCCACCACCTCGGAGCGGGCATGGAAAATCTGCTCCATGACCAGGCCGATGGCCAGGTTGCTGCTGTAGTTGACGCCCAGCCGGGTGATAGCCGTGTGCAGGTCGGTAACTTCATGGCTGGCCCGCAGCAACGGGCTGTTGACCACCTTGATCAGGCGCGCCGACAAGGCAGTGTCGCCACCGATCACTTTGCTCAAGGTGCTGACACTGATCTCCGGATCTTCCGCCGCCTTGCGAATCTTCAGGGCCACTTCCGGGAGGGTCGGCAGAACCAGGTCATCGTTGTCGATGGCCTTGACCAAATCCCGTTGGACCTTTTCCGCCAGCTTGTTCATTTCAATTCTCTAGGGCGGTGCGTTTAACGCTGGATTTCGCTGTCGCGGTCCAGTTGATAGGGCAAGTCCAGTAATGTCAGGGCCGGACCTTGCAAATCGCCCAGGTGCACATGACCTTCCTGCGCAGCTTCGGCTTGCAGAACGGCCAGGAGTTCAATGCCATTTTCCGCTCGGGCGGCGATCACCACTTCACCGATGGCGCTGCCATGGGAGGGAGCGAACAGCGTACTACCCGGTTCCGGCAGCTGGTCGGCCACCAGCGCCAGACGATAAAGGCGGCGCTTGAGCTTGCCCAAGTACTGCATGCGGGCGACGATTTCCTGCCCTGTATAGCAGCCTTTCTTGAAGCTTACGCCACCGACCGCCTGCAAATTGAGCATTTGTGGAATAAACAGTTCGCGGGTCTGCGGCATGACCTGGCCGATACCGGCACGCACCTGGCCGAGCAGCCAGGTGTTCAGATCGGCTTCACGCAGTTGCGCGGCCAGATGCTCGCGCACCCGGGCGGCCTGATCCGCTGGAACCCAGAGTTCGCTGCGTCCCGGGGAAACCCGCAGGGCGATCAGATTGTCCGCGCGGACCACCGCGTCGGTCTCTGTCGGCAGCTCAAGGCCCAGGCCGCGCAAGGCGGCGTCGCCGTCGCCGAGGCCGAAACGGACCCAGCCGGCGCTTTCGTCGGTGAGCTTGGATTTGGAGAACACCGCGTATTTTTTCAGGTCCGCCAGTTGCGGCTCCAGCAGCTCGCCGGCCATCGCCAGCAGCACGCCGTCATCTTCGAGCAGGATACGGAAGCTCGACTGCATGCGGCCTTTTTGCGTGCAGCGGGCACCGAGGCTGGCCCGCACGTCACTCAGGTAGTTGAGGTTGCAGGTCAGCTGGCCCTGGAGAAACTTGGCGGCGTCGGAGCCGCGGACGGCAAGAACGCCTTCGTGGGTCAGCGTGCAGAAAAAAGCGGAATCGGCCATGGGTCATCGCAGCGGAATAAAGGATGGGAGACATCATAGAGGGGCGCCTGGCAAATGGGTAGTTCACAACAGTGCCCGTGCCCCCGACCAAAGCCGACTGTCCGCACGCGCGCAGGGCTGTATACTTGCGCTCAAATTTGAGGAGCGCTCCATGGTCGAAGATGTAGAACTCAATCGCCTCTATTGGCACAGCCGGCGCGGCATGCTGGAGCTGGACGTGTTGCTGGTACCGTTCGTCAGGGAGGTGTACCCGCATCTGAGCCAGGCTGACCGCGACTGCTATCGCAACCTGCTCGAATGCGAGGACCAGGACATGTTCGGCTGGTTCATGGAGCGCTCCGAATCGGAAGATCCTGAGTTGCAGCGAATGGTTCGCATGATCCTGGATCGTGTCCAGCCCAAGTAATCTGTTCGAATGCCGCTGGCAGGCCTCACGGCTGCTGCCGGCGGTGTATCTCGGGGCCCTGGGCCTTTCGTTGGTTTCGCTTTGTCTGCTGGATATTCCGCGCTGGGCCAGTCTGTCCGGGGCTTTGCTGTGTCTGCTGCATAGCGCCTGGGTGTTGCCACGGCAGTTGCTGCTGAGCCATCCGTCGGCTTTTACCGGCTTGCGCCGTGACGAGCAGGGCTGGCAGCTGTGGAGCCAGGCCGCTGGCTGGCAGCCGGTGCAGTTGTGTCGCGACAGCCTGGCCCTGCCGTGGCTGGTGCTGCTGCGTTTTCGCCTGCCGGGCGAGCGCCGGGTCCGTGCGCTGTGTGTCCCCTGGGATGCGCAGGCGCCGGATGTGCATCGGCGCCTGCGTGTACGCCTGAAGTTCAGCCGACGTAGGTGGGCGGCACCAGGATAGTGTCCAGCGCCTCGGGCAGCAGGTCCGGGTAGTCGAGGGTGTAATGCAGGCCCCGGCTTTCCTTGCGTTCCATGGCTGAACGAATCATCAGTTCGGCGACCTGGGCCAGATTGCGCAACTCGATCAGGTCGCGGCTGACCTTGTAGTTGCTGTAGAACTCATCGATCTCGTCCAGCAGCAGGCGCACGCGATGTTGCGCCCGTTGCAGGCGCTTGTTGGTGCGCACGATGCCGACGTAGTCCCACATGAAGCGCCGCAGTTCGTCCCAGTTGTGCGCGATGATCACGTCCTCGTCGGAGTCGGTCACCTGGCTCGCATCCCAGCTCGGCAGGGCGGCCGGCACGGCGATCTGCGGCAGTTGCTGGAGAATGTCCGCCGCCGCCGAGCGGGCGTAGACGAAACATTCGAGCAGCGAGTTGCTGGCCATGCGGTTGGCGCCGTGCAGGCCGGTGAAGCTGGTCTCGCCGATGGCGTACAGACCGGGCACATCGGTACGGCCCTGTTGGTCCACCAGCACACCGCCACAGGTGTAGTGCGCGGCCGGGACCACGGGAATCGGGCCTTTGGTGATGTCGATGGAGAATTCCAGGCAGCGCTCGTACACCGTCGGGAAGTGCGCCTTGATAAAGGCTTCGGGCTTGTGGCTGATGTCCAGATAGACGCAGTCGATGCCCAGGCGCTTCATCTCGTGGTCGATGGCCCGGGCCACGATGTCCCGTGGCGCCAGTTCGGCCCGTGGATCGAAGCGCGGCATGAAGCGTTCGCCGTTGGGCAGCTTCAGGTGCGCGCCTTCGCCACGCAGGGCCTCGGTGATCAGAAAACTCTTGGCCTGGGGGTGATACAGGCAGGTGGGGTGGAACTGGTTGAACTCCAGGTTCGCCACCCGGCAGCCCGAGCGCCAGGCCATGGCGATGCCGTCGCCGCAGGCACCGTCGGGGTTGCTGGTATAGAGGTAGACCTTGGCCGCGCCGCCCGAGGCGAGCACGGTGAAACGCGCACCATAGGTGTCCACCTCGCCGGTGCCGCGGTCAAGCACGTAGGCCCCCAGGCAGCGGTCGCCGGCCAGGCCCAGGCGTTTTTCGGTGATCAGGTCGACGGCCACCCGTTGTTCCAGCAGCTCGATATTGGGCCGCCGGCGGGCTTGCTCCAGCAGGGTCTTGAAGATTGCCGCGCCGGTGGCGTCGGCGGCATGGATGATCCGTCGATGGCTATGGCCGCCCTCGCGGGTCAGGTGGAACTCGAAACCGCCGTCATCGGCACTGGCCTCTTCGTCGCGGGTAAACGGCACGCCCTGGTCGATCAGCCACTGGATGGCCTCGCGGCTGTGCTCGACGGTGAAGCGCACGGCGTCTTCGTGGCACAGGCCACCGCCGGCGTTGAGGGTGTCCTCGACGTGGGACTGCACGGTGTCGGTATCGTCGAGCACCGCGGCGACTCCGCCCTGGGCCCAGAAAGTCGAACCGTTGGCCAGGTTGCCCTTGCTCAGGACGGCAATGCGCAGATGGCTGGGCAGGGTGAGGGCCAGGCTCAGGCCGGCGGCACCGCTGCCAATCACCAGCACATCGTGTTGAAAATGTCGGCTCATCAGAAACATCCGAAAAAAGCGCCCGGGGGCAGTTGCCGGGCCCCGCCCGACAGCCCACTAGTATATGGCTGGGGGGAGCGGCACAATAGCCGGGCCTTTGTGGCATTGTGAAAGGGCTGTGGGCGCTGAGTGTGCGCCAGTCCATGCCGCCATGCATGCGCTTTTGCAGGGTAAGGCAATGATTTTTCAGCTATAACCAAGGCTCAGGCAGCCGTGGTCAGCACAGCCATTACAATGCCATTACCCGCAGGGGGTTCCGGGAACTTTTACGGGGCTCCGGGCTCCCATGCGGGGTGCCTGAAAGAAGGGGACAGCGTCGGCTTTATGCGAGGTGCCTGAGACGGCCTTCGCAAGCAGATTCGACGACCAGATTATTCACGCAGTCGGCGCTGGCCGTGCTGCGTTTTTCGTGTGTGTCCGTTCGGCGGGCCACAGGAAACTTGCTTGAAGGGGGAGAACTTTTGCCAGAAGCCCGAGTCTATGTTTGCAAGCCTGGTCAATTCGCGATGCACGCCTCCTTCAGGTCCTATGAGGAGTGTTCATGCTAACCCAGGAAGAGGATCAGCAGCTGGTCGAGCGCGTTCAACGCGGCGACAAGCGGGCATTTGATCTGCTGGTGCTGAAGTATCAGCACAAAATTCTCGGGTTGATCGTGCGATTCGTGCACGACACCCATGAAGCCCAGGACGTTGCACAGGAAGCCTTTATCAAAGCCTACCGTGCATTGGGCAATTTTCGCGGTGACAGTGCTTTTTACACCTGGCTCTACCGCATCGCCATCAACACGGCGAAGAACTACCTGGTGTCCCGCGGTCGCAGGCCACCGGACAGCGATGTGAGTTCAGAGGACGCGGAGTTCTACGACGGCGATCATGGCCTCAAGGACCTCGAGTCGCCGGAGCGTGCATTGTTGCGGGATGAGATCGAAGGCACCGTCCATCGGACCATCCAGCAATTGCCAGAAGATTTGCGTACGGCTTTAACTTTACGTGAATTCGACGGTCTGAGTTATGAGGACATTGCAGCCGTCATGCAGTGTCCGGTGGGCACCGTGCGCTCCCGGATTTTCCGCGCTCGGGAGGCCATCGATAAAGCCCTGCAGCCGTTGTTGCAGGAAACCTGAGACAGCGGCGACAGCCAAGAGAGGAACCGCCATGAGTCGTGAAGCCCTGCAGGAATCGCTGTCCGCGGTGATGGATAACGAAGCGGACGAACTGGAATTGCGTCGGGTGCTCAATGCCCTTGACGATGCCGAGACCCGTGCCACCTGGTCTCGTTACCAAATCGCCCGGGCAGTGATGCACAAGGAACTGTTGGACCCGCGCCTGGACCTGGCCTCGGCCGTTTCCGCGGCCCTGGCCGGCGAAGAAGTCCCGGCTAAAAACACTCGCGGTCCGTGGCGTACCCTCGGTCGCCTGGCCGTCGCGGCCTCGGTCACCCTGGCCGTACTGGCCGGTGTGCGTCTGTACAACCAGGATGACATTGTCGGTGCCCAACTGGCCCAGCAATCGAACCAGCCAGGCTTGGTTGCCCCTACGGCCAAAGGCCCGGCGGTGCTGGCCGGCTACACTGAAAGCAGCGACCAGTCGACCGGCCCGATGGCCAATGGCGTGCTGCAGCAAGGCCAGTCCGGCTGGCACGATCAGCGTTTGCCAGGCTACCTGCGCCAGCATGCGCAACAGGCCGCACTCAAGGGCTCTGAAAGCGCTCTGCCCTACGCCCGTGCCGCCAGCTTGGAAAACCGTTAAGGAGGATCATGCGCGCGCTACCTCTTCTAACGCTGGTGCTCAGTGGCTGGTGGGCTCTTCCAGCCCAGGCCGATGAGGCCCAGGACTGGTTGAACCGTCTTGGGCAAGCCGAGCAGCAGCAAAGCTTTCAGGGCACTTTCGTCTACGAGCGCAACGGTAGTTTTTCTACCCATGGCATCTGGCACCTGGTGCGCGATGGCAAGGTTCGTGAGCGTCTGATCCAGCTCGATGGCTCGGCACAAGAGGTTGTTCGCGTCGATGGTCATACCCAGTGCGTCAGTGGTGCGCTGGTGGCGGGGCTCGGCGATATGCCCGATTCCCATACCCGCTCCCTGGACACCCAGACCCTCAAGACCTGGTACGACATCGCCGTCGTCGGCAAGTCGCGGGTGGCCGGTCGTGCCGCCGTGGTGGTCTCGCTGACGCCGCGTGACCAGCATCGTTATGGTTTTGAACTGCATCTGGATCGTGAGACCGGCTTGCCCTTGAAGTCATTGTTGCTCAATGACAAGGGGCAGTTGCTGGAGCGTTTCCAGTTTACCGAATTGAATACCACCCAGCCTCCCGAGGAAAGCCAGGTACAGCCGAGTGCCGAGTGCAAGCCGGTGGTCCTGTTGACCAACCAGGCCCAGCCCAAGGTGCAGGCACTGGGAGCAGCGGTGGCCCAGTTGTGGCATTCGGACTGGCTGCCGCCGGGTTTCGAACTGGTCAGCAGCACGGCGCGGGTCGACCCGGCCACCAAGGTCGAGGTCAGCAGCTTGATGTATGACGACGGTCTGTCGCGTTTTTCGGTGTTCCTTGAGCCCCTCAACGGTGCCACGGTAACCGACGCCCGGGCCCAGTTGGGGCCGACGGTCGCGGTGTCGCGACACCTGACCACGCCGAGCGGCGACATCATGGTCACGGTGGTGGGTGAGATTCCCATCGGTACGGCCGAACGGATTGCACTGTCCATGCGTTCCGGCAATGCGCAGGCCAAGCAGTGAGCTGCTGAATCATGGGGGCTGTGGGGGCTGGTGCAGAAATGTTTGGTGATCAAATTCATTTGCAAATATCCCTGAATTTTCCTATAGGTCAGAGCCCCTCAGCTCTGGCCTTGTTTGCTGTTTCCGGTCCGAAAGTCCCGGTGTTTCATGCCTGGGGCTTGCAAGGGCCTATCGCTTAATCATGCTCGTTGTTCACGGGAGCCATATGTCGATACCACGCTTGAAGTCTTATCTGTCCATTGTCGCCACCGTCCTGGTGCTCGGCCAGGCGATGACCGCCCAGGCCGCTGACTTGCCCGACTTCACCGAACTGGTGGAGCAGGCTTCGCCGGCGGTGGTCAATATCAGCACCACCCAGAAACTGCCGGATCGCAAGGTTTCCGACATGCAGGGGCTAGAAGGCCTGCCGCCGGAAATCCAGCAATTCTTCCGCGGTTTCCCGCAGCCGCGCAGTCCGAAAGGTGGTGGCGGTGGCGGCGGTCGCCAACGTGAAGCCCAGTCCCTGGGATCGGGCTTCATCATCTCCAAGGACGGCTACATCCTGACCAACAACCATGTGGTCGCCGATGCCGACGAGATCGTGGTACGCCTGGCTGATCGCAGCGAGCTCAAGGCCAAGCTGGTGGGCACTGACCCACGTTCCGACGTGGCGCTGTTGAAGATCGACGGCAAGGACCTGCCGACCCTCAAGCTCGGCAAGTCCAAGGACCTGAAGGCCGGCCAGTGGGTGGTCGCCATCGGTTCGCCGTTTGGCTTCGACCATACCGTGACCCAGGGCATCGTCAGCGCCGTGGGCCGCAGTCTGCCGAACGAGAACTATGTCCCGTTCATCCAGACCGACGTGCCGATCAACCCGGGTAACTCCGGTGGCCCGCTGTTCAACCTTGACGGTGAAGTGGTCGGGATCAACTCGCAGATCTATACCCGCTCCGGTGGCTTCATGGGGGTTTCCTTCGCGATCCCGATCGACGTGGCCATGGACGTCTCCGACCAGTTGAAGGCCGGTGGCAAGGTCAGCCGTGGCTGGTTGGGCGTGGTGATCCAGGAGGTCAACAAGGACCTGGCCGAGTCGTTCGGCCTGGACAAGCCTGCCGGTGCCCTGGTCGCCCAGGTGCAGGACGGTGGTCCGGCGGCCAAGGGTGGCCTGCAGGTCGGTGACGTGATCCTCAGCCTGAATGGCCAGCCGATCGAGCTGTCGGCTGACCTGCCGCATCTGGTCGGCGCGTTGAAGGCCGGTGACAAGGCATCCCTGGAAGTGATTCGTGAAGGCAAGCGCAAGACCGTGGACCTGACGGTCGGTGCGATTCCGGACGAAGGCAAGGAAATGGATCTCGCCAAGGCCAACGGTGCCGAGCGCAGCAGCAACCGCCTGGGGATTTCCGTGGTCGAGCTGAGCGATGAGCAGAAGAAAGACAACGACCTCAAGGGTGGCGTGGTCATCAAGGATGTCCAGGACGGTCCCGCAGCCTTGATCGGCCTGCAACCGGGCGATGTGATCACCCACCTGAACAACCAGGCGATCACTAGCGCGGCGCAGTTCACCGACATTGCCAAGGCCCTGCCGAAGAATCGTTCGGTGTCCATGCGCGTACTGCGTCAGGGACGTGCCAGCTTCATTACCTTCAAACTGGCTGAATAAGCCCGACTGAAGTCGCTGTATGAAAAAGCCCGCCTCGAAACAGGCGGGCTTTTTTGCGCCGGTTTACTTGGAAGGTTTGGGCAGGCGGACCAACTGGCTGTTGGAGTAGATGTCGTGCCAGCTGCGCTTCTGCTTGTCGACCAGCGACCAGAGGAAGCCCAGGCCGAAGATCCAGGAGGCAATGGATACGATAAACCGTAGCAGCGCCTGCCAGAGACTGATGGCTGTACCGTCGGTGTTCTGTACGCGAATGCCCCAGACCTGCATGCCCAGGGTCTGGCCCTTGTAGGTCCAGAACTTGGCGAAAAAGCCGAACAGCACGAACAGCAGGATTGTCGACAGCAACGGATCGCCGTCCAGCGCCCCGGCGTCGGAGAGCTTGCGCAGTTGCTGTTCGCCGACGATCGCCATCTGCACCAGCTTGTAGATAAAAGCAGTGACGATCAGCAGCGCGGTGCACAGCAGGAAATCATAGAACATCGCGGCCAGGCGACGGCCCAGGCCGGCGGCGGGGAAATCACCCTGGGGGCTCAGCACGTGTTTTGACATGGTGGCTCTCTCCGTGAGGACTGAAAAAAGCCAGTTTACGAAATTGCGCCCATAAAAAAGCCCCTGATATCAATATCAGGGGCTTTTCATTGCAAGAAAACGGGCTCCCTGGGGATCAGGCTTCCGCTTGCACTTCATCAGCCTGCATGCCTTTCTGGCCCTGCACGGCGACGAAGGTCACTTTCTGGCCTTCTTTCAGGCTCTTGAAGCCGTTGCCCTGAATAGCGCGGAAATGGACGAACAGATCCGGACCGCTTTCTGGAGTGATAAAACCAAAACCTTTCTCGTCGTTAAACCACTTGACGGTACCGCTCTGACGTTGGGACATTTTCTTATTTCCTTGACGCTAAAATTAATGACAGTCCCTTTCATATGAAAGAGTACTGGGCTGGGTTGCAGGAAAGTAAGAGGCGTCGAACGGGTTGTAGCAAACTTCAGGCTACTGCCCAGGTCACGATTCCAAGCGACCCATGCAAACACAGTAGAGAAACTCTACGCCAACTCCGGGAGAAAAAACAAGCCCTGCGAAACCCCCAGGTTTATGGCTGTTTATGGGGGGTTGCAGGGCTTTGCAGGCGGTCGCTGGCCATCCACGTGGGTGGGCTTATTTTAGACTGTTATAACGCAAGTTCATTGACGCATATATGCACTGTTTTGTGGCGGTTGCGTGACAAGGTAGTGCACTGTTTCAACGTCGGCTTAGTTGTTACTGTAAGTATCAACAGGGGTATCGGCCCCTGTTGAGGACGCTGTATCAGCCCCTGTAGTAACGCTGTGGCACAAACGGCATTTTGCTCACCTTGAGCGGTACGCGCTTGCCACGCACGATGGCCCAGACTTCGCTGTCCAGGGCGGCCTGCGAGCTGTCTACATAGCCCATGGCCAGAGGTGCACCGAGGGTCGGACCGAAGCCGCCGCTGCAGACATTGCCAATCACCTGGCCGTCCTGGTCGACGATTTCCGCGCCTTCGCGCACCGGTGTGCGTTCCTGCGGTAACAGGCCTACACGTTTGCGTGACACACCCTGTTGCTGCTGGGCAAAAACCGTCTCGGCACCGGGGAAACCACCGGCCCGTGCACCGTCGACGCGGCGGACCTTGGAGATCGCCCAGAGCAGGCTGGCCTCGACCGGCGTGGTCTCGCTGTTCATGTCGTGCCCGTACAGGCACAGGCCGGCTTCCAGGCGCAGGGAATCGCGGGCGCCGAGGCCGATGGCCTCGACTTCGGTTTCGGCCAGCAGGCTGCGGGCCAAGGCTTCGGCGCTCGCCGCCGGTACGGAAATTTCGAAACCGTCTTCGCCGGTGTAGCCGGAGCGGCTGACGTAGCAGTCCACCCCCAGCAGGCGCACGCTGGCGAACTGCATAAAGGTCATTTTTGTCACTTCAGGGGCCAGGCGCGCCAGGACGCTGACCGCGGCCGGGCCTTGCAGGGCGAGCAGGGCGCGTTCTTCGAACAGAGGCAGGACTTCGCACAGGTGGCCCAGGTGTTTTTGCAGGTGCGCCAGGTCCTGTTCCTTGCAGGCGGCGTTGACCACCAGGAACAGTTCGTCGTTACCCAGGTTGGCGACCATCAGGTCATCGAGGATGCCACCGGCTTCGTTGGTGAACATCGCATAACGCTGCATGCCCACCGGCAGGTCGATGATATCCACCGGTACCAGGGCTTCCAGGGCCTTGGCGGCAGCGGCGCCGACCAGGCGGATCTGGCCCATGTGCGAGACATCGAACAGCCCGGCTTTTTCACGGGTGTGCTGGTGTTCTTTCATCACGCCCAACGGGTATTGCACCGGCATGTCGTAGCCGGCGAACGGCACCATGCGCGCGCCGAGTTGCAGGTGCAGGGCGTGCAGCGGGGTTTGCTTCAGGGATTCGGTGGACATTGCAGCTCCTTAAATGGGGTGTGGAGGGGATGGCCAGAACCACTCCCCTTGAATGAGGGTCAGCACTCGATGATGTTGACGGCCAGACCGCCGCGCGCGGTCTCCTTGTATTTGCTTTTCATGTCGGCGCCGGTCTGGCGCATGGTGCGAATCACCTTGTCGAGGGAGACGAAGTGCTGGCCGTCGCCGCGCAGGGCCATGCGCACGGCGTTGATGGCTTTCACCGAGCCCATGGCGTTGCGTTCGATGCACGGCACTTGCACCAGGCCGCCGATGGGGTCGCAGGTCAGGCCGAGGTTGTGTTCCATGCCGATTTCGGCGGCGTTCTCCACCTGTTGCACGGTGCCGCCGAGCACTTCGCACAAGGCCCCGGCGGCCATCGAGCAGGCCACGCCGACTTCGCCCTGGCAGCCGACTTCGGCGCCGGAGATCGAGGCGTTTTCCTTGTAGAGAATGCCGATGGCGGCGGCGGTGAGAAGGAAACGCACCACGCCGTCTTCATTGGCACCGGCAATAAAGCGCATGTAGTAATGCAACACGGCGGGGACGATCCCGGCCGCACCGTTGGTGGGCGCGGTGACCACGCGACCGCCGTTGGCGTTTTCTTCATTGACCGCCAGGGCGTAGAGGTTGACCCAGTCCAGCACCGACAGCGCATCGCGCAACGCCGCTTCCGGGTGCTTGCACAGCTGGCGATGGAGTGCCGCGGCGCGCCGCTTGACCTTCAAGCCGCCGGGCAGGATGCCTTCATTGCGGCAACCGGCGTCGACGCAGTCCTGCATCACCTGCCAGATCTTCAGCAGGCCGGCGCGGGTTTCCGCCTCCGGGCGCCAGGCGCTTTCGTTGGTCAGCATCACCTGGCTGATGGACAGGCCGTAGGTGGTGCAATGGCCGAGCAGTTCCTTGGCGCTTTTGAACGGGAAGGTCAGCGGCGTGCTGTCCTCGACGATGCGGTCGGCGCCGGCGGCGTCTTCATCGACCACGAAACCGCCGCCCACCGAGTAATACTCGCGGCTGCGGATCTGGATGCCGGCGGCGTCGAAGGCGCGGAAGATCATGCCGTTGGGGTGATAGGCCAGGGGTTTCCTGATCATCGCCAGGTGGAGTTTTTCATTGAATTCGATGGAGTGTTCGCCGAGCAGATTCAGGCGGCCGTTACTGCGAATAGTGTGCAGGCGGGCGGCGACGGATTCTGTATCGACGGTATCCGGGTGTTCACCTTCCAGGCCCAGGAGCACGGCCTTGTCGCTGCCATGGCCTTTGCCGGTGGCGCCGAGCGAGCCGTACAGCTCGACTTTGACGCTGGTGGTCTGTGACAGCAGTTGCTCGCGCCGCAAACCCTCGACGAAACGTGCGGCTGCGCGCATCGGACCGACGGTGTGGGAGCTGGAGGGACCGATGCCGATCTTGAACAGGTCGAACACGCTCAGGGACATGGGATTCTCCGGGATCATTCTTATTATGGTGATGGACACGGTCTCCTGTAGGAGCCGGCTAGCCGGCTCCTACAGGAGGTCAGGCGTAGTTCTCGATCGACGGGCAGGCGCAGACCAGGTTGCGGTCGCCGAACACGTTGTCGACACGCCCCACCGGCGGCCAGTACTTGCCTTCGATCAAGGACGCCACCGGGTACACCGCCTGTTCGCGGCTGTACGGATGGAACCACTCGCCGACGATTTCCGCCGCGGTATGCGGGGCGTTCTTCAGCGGGTTGTCGTCCTTGTCCAGGCTGCCGTTTTCCACCGCGCGGATTTCTTCGCGGATGTGGATCATGGCGTCGCAGAAGCGGTCCAGTTCTTCCTTGGATTCGCTTTCGGTCGGCTCGATCATCAGGGTGCCGGCCACCGGGAACGACATGGTCGGGGCATGGAAACCGAAGTCGATCAGGCGCTTGGCGACGTCATCGACGCTGATGCCGCTGCTGTCCTTCAACGGACGCAGGTCGAGGATGCACTCGTGGGCCACCAGGCCGTTGCTGCCGCTGTAGAGCACCGGGTAGTGCTCTTCCAGGCGCCGGGCGATGTAGTTGGCATTGAGGATCGCCAACTGCGAGGCGCGCTTGAGGCCTTCGCCACCCATCATGCGGATATACATCCAGGTGATCGGCAGGATGCTTGCGCTGCCGAACGGCGCCGCGCAGACCGCGCCTTCCTTGCGCTCCATGGTGCCGTGACCCGGCAGGAACGGCGTCAGGTGCGACTTCACACCGATCGGGCCGACGCCCGGGCCGCCACCGCCGTGGGGAATGCAGAAGGTCTTGTGCAGGTTCAGGTGCGATACATCGCCGCCGAACTTGCCCGGGGCGCAGAGGCCGACCATGGCGTTCATGTTGGCGCCGTCGATATACACCTGGCCGCCGTTGTCATGAATGATGCCGCAGATTTCGCGGATACCTTCCTCGAACACACCGTGGGTCGACGGGTAGGTGATCATCAGCGCGGCGAGGTGCTCGCGGTGCTCGATCGCCTTGGCCCGCAGGTCTTCGATATCGACGTTACCGCGGGCATCGCAGGCGGTGACGATCACGCGCATGCCGGCCATGTTCGCCGTGGCCGGGTTGGTGCCGTGGGCCGACGACGGGATCAGGCAGATATCGCGGCGCTCGTCGCCACGGCTCTGGTGGTAGGCACGGATCGCCAGCAGGCCGGCGTATTCGCCCTGGGAACCGGCGTTCGGTTGCAGGGAAATCGCGTCGTAGCCGGTGGCGGCGCAGAGCATCGCTTCCAGCTCGTCGGTCAGTTGCTGGTAGCCGACGCTTTGCTCGGCCGGGGCGAACGGGTGCAGGGCACCGAATTCGGCCCAGGTCACCGGGATCATTTCGCTGGCGGCATTGAGCTTCATGGTGCAGGAGCCCAGCGGGATCATGGTGCGATCCAGGGCCAGGTCCTTGTCGGCCAGCTTGCGCAGGTAGCGCATCAGCTCGGTTTCCGAGTGATAACGGTTGAACACCGGGTGGCTGAGGATGGCCGACTGGCGCACCAGGGCTGCCGGGATACGGCTTTCGACCGACGCGGCCAGGACGTTGAAGTCCGGCACGGCTTTGCCGCCGGCCAGCAGTTTCCACAGGTTTTCGATATCGGCCTGGCTGGTGGTCTCGTCCAGGGACAGGCCCAGGCGCTGGGCATCCACGACGCGCAGGTTGATGCGCTGGGCGCGTGCCTGTTCGTGCAGGGCCGCGGTCTGGGCGCCGGTGTTGAGGGTCAGGGTGTCGAAGAAGTTGTCCTGCTCGACCGTCAGGCCCAGGGCGCTCAGGCCCTTGGCGAGGATCGCGGTGAAGCCGTGGATGCGCTGGGCAATCTGGATCAGGCCTTTTGGACCGTGATACACCGCGTACATGCTGGCGATGTTGGCCAGCAGGACCTGGGCGGTGCAGATGTTGCTGGTGGCTTTCTCGCGACGGATATGTTGCTCGCGGGTCTGCATGGCCAGGCGCAGGGCCGGCTTGCCGAAACGGTCCACCGAGACGCCGACCAGACGGCCGGGCATGTCGCGCTTGAACGCATCGCGGGTGGAGAAGTAGGCCGCGTGCGGGCCACCGAAGCCCAGCGGGACACCAAAGCGCTGGGCGCTGCCGATGGCCACGTCGGCACCGAACTCGCCCGGCGGGGTCAGCAGGGTCAGGGCCAGCAGGTCGGCGGCGACCGCCACCAGGGCGTTGGCCGCATGGAAACGCTCGGTCAGGGCGCGGTAGTCGAACAGATCACCGTTGCTTGCCGGGTATTGCAGCAAGGCGCCGAAGAACGGGCTGACGTCGGTCAGTTGGTGTTCATCGCCCACCACCACGTTGATACCCAGGGGCTCGGCACGGGTGCGCAAGACGTCGAGGGTCTGCGGATGGCAGTGCACGGAGGCGAAGAAGGCATTGCTGCCCTTGTTCTTGCTCAGGCGCTTGCAGAAGGTCATGGCTTCGGCGGCGGCGGTGGCTTCGTCGAGCAGCGAGGCGTTGGCGATCGGCAGGCCGCTGAGGTCGCTGATCAGGGTCTGGAAATTCAGCAGCGCTTCCAGGCGACCCTGGGAGATTTCCGGTTGGTACGGGGTGTAGGCAGTGTACCAGGCCGGGTTTTCCAGGAGGTTGCGCAGGATCGGCGACGGCGTATGGCAGTTGTAGTAGCCCTGGCCGATGTAGGTCTTGAACAGCTGGTTTTTCGCGGCGATGGCCTTGATCGACGCCAGGGCGTCGGCTTCGCTTTGCCCGGCCCCGAGGTCAAGGACGCTGGTGCCCTTGATGCTGTCGGGAATCACGCTGGCGCTGAGGGCTTGCAGGGAGTCGAAACCGAGGGTTTCGAGCATGGCCTGTTCATCTGCCTGGCGCGGGCCGATATGACGGGCGATAAATTCGTTGGCGGTGCTGAGATTGACAGTCATGACAGTTCCTCAGGCGTTGGCTTTGATCAGTTGGTCGTAGGCATCCTGATCCAGCAGTCTAGCGACTGCCGAGGCATCGGTTGGGCGGAAGCGGAAAAACCAGCCTTCGCCCAGCGGATCTTCGTTGACCAGCTCGGGGCTGTCTTCCAGCGCCGGGTTGAATTCGAGCACTTCACCGTCCAGGGGCATGTACACGCCGCTGGCGGCCTTGACCGATTCCACGGTGGCGGCTTCGGCGCCTTTGTCGTACTGCTGCAGTTCCGGCAGTTGCACAAACACCACGTCGCCCAGGGCGTTTTGCGCGAAAGCCGTGATGCCGACCGTGACACTGCCATCGGCTTCGGTACGCAGCCATTCGTGGTCTTCAGTAAAACGCAACTCGCTCATGGAAACTCCTAAGGGGGCCAGACTCGTCGTCAGGTGGACGCAGGGGATGCGGGATCGACGTCCCGCTGAATGGGAGTTCCCATAGCAAGTTTGTGGCCAATACTGCCCGAGGCTTGTAAATCAAGGGTTTGCGGGTTTTTTACGCACACTGGATGGCCGCGGCTGTAGCGAAATCGCTACAGTTGGAGGGCAGAAAAAAAGCCTAACAGGATCAAAGCCTTGTGCAGTGGGGATTGGCTTGAAGTGTAGCGAAATCGTTCCGCTGTAGCGCTTTCAGTACAGATGGAGGTCGCTTTTCGCGCGTGTTGCCTCAGGGCTTGCCGGGAATGCCGTATTTGCGCAGGCGATGGGCAATGGCCGTATGGGAGGTCTGCAGTCGACTGGCCAGTTGCCGGGTCGAGGGATACTGCACGTAGAGCTTTTCCAGCAGGGTCTTCTCGAAATCCTCGACCGCCTGTTCCAGGCTGTCGATCTCCGGGTCGCTCTGACGTGCCACCGAGGTTCCGGCAATGTCCAGGTCGCCGATATCCACCACACTGCTCTCGCAGATCGCCGCCGCGCGGAAGATCACGTTCTGCAATTGCCGCACATTGCCCGGCCAGCGGTTGTCCAGCAACGCTGGATAGGTTCCGGGTGCCAGCCGGCAGACCGGACGCTGGATCTGCGTGCAGGCCTGCTGCATGAAATAGCGTGCCAGCAACAGGATGTCCTGGCCGCGCTCGCGCAGCGGCGGGACCTCGACATTGAGCACGTTCAGCCGGTAGAACAGGTCCTCGCGAAAACTGCCTTCGCTGACCATCTTCTCCAGGTTGCGGTGGGTGGCGCTGAGAATCCGCACGTTGACCTTGACCTCGCGGTCCCCGCCGACGCGACGGAAGCTGCCGTCATTGAGAAAACGCAGCAACTTGGCTTGCAGGTATGGCGACATTTCGCCGATCTCATCGAGAAACACCGTGCCCTGGTTCGCCAGCTCCATCAGTCCCGGCTTGCCGCCGCGCTGGGCGCCGGTAAAGGCCCCGGGGGCGTAGCCGAACAGTTCGCTTTCGGCGAGGTTCTCCGGCAGGGCCGCGCAGTTCAGGGCCAGGAAGGGCGCACTGTGGCGCGCACTGATGGCGTGGCAGGCCCGCGCCACCAGCTCCTTGCCGGTGCCGGTTTCGCCCTGGATCAGCAGCGGCGCGTCGAGGGCCGCGACCCGCTGGGCACGGGCCTTGAGGGTACGAATCGCCGGAGACTCGCCGAGCAGCGCGTCGAAACCTTCGGCATGGTCGTGGTGCAGAGCCGACAGACGCTCGCCGATGCGGTTCGGCTGGTACAGGGTCAGCAGTGCGCCGGCATCGGTGATCGGCGTGGCGTCGAGCAGCAGGGTCTGGCCGTTGACGGTGATTTCCCGCAGCGGCAGGCGGAAACCGTTTTCCAGCAGGGTGTCCAGGAGATTGGGGTCGGCAAAGAGTTCGGCGACGCTTTCACCCGCCGGCTCGCGACCGTACAGGGCAATCAGCGCCGGGTTGGCCAGCAGCACGTGGCCGGCGCTGTCCAGGGCCAGCACCGGGTCGGTCATGGCCGCGAGCAGGGCGTCGAGTTGCAGGTGGCGGCGCTGTCCCGGGAGGATATCCACCACCGTTACCGCCTCTACGCCACGGACGCTGAACAGCGCGTCGCGCAACTCCTCGAGCACTTGCGGGCTGAGGGTCGGGGCGTCGATATAGACGTTGGGCGGAACCATCTCCACCGCATCCAGGTTGAGATTGCGTCCACCGAGCAGGGCCAGGACTTCCTGGGTGATGCCGACGCGGTCGATGAAACTGACGTGGATACGCATGGGGCGATTCGGTGTTCCGGGCGCGAGGGCGACAATTATGCCTTGGCGTGTGGGGTTTGGTGAAATCTACCGCGCGAACGCCCCCTGTCCTGTTGCTGGAACGAGCCTCTGGTCAGCTCAGATGTTCAAGCTTCATCGGGTCGCCTGACTTGACGTCGAGCTTGGCCCGCACATCCTCGAACATCTCGTCGTAGTATTTGTGCAGGGAAATGATGCTGGCATTTTTCGGCATGCCGTATTTCTGCGCGATATGGCTGGCGACGCGGGCAAAGTCGAAGGCCTGGTCCTTGGGCATGAAGAACGACTCGTCGAGGGACTTGCCCTCGATGGTGCCGTGCAAGGTAAAGCGCATGCCGGTGCCTTCCTTCGGGTCCTGGGCGACTTCATAGTCGAAACTCAGGTTGTAGCTGAAATCGTCCTTGTTCAGCGCATGGCGCTCGATATGCAGGTGACCGGGCGTGAACGTGGCCATGGTGTTCTCCTTCAAGGCATGGAGTAGGGCAGACCACGGGCCTGCCCGATGGTTCTCATGAATAAGTGATGCCGGGTTGTGCCGTACTGATCCGCGTACCCGCTTTACCTTGGACTATCGCCTCGATATCCGCCAGTGAACCGATCACCGCGGCCTTGCCGGTGTGCCGGGCGAACTCGCAGGCGGCCTGGACTTTCGGGCCCATGGAGCCGGCGGCGAAACCGAGTTTTTCGAGATCGTCCGGATGGGCCTGGATAATGGCCTTCTGGGACGGCTGGCCCCAGTCGACAAAAGCGGCATTGACGTCCGTGGCGATCACCAGCAGGTCGGCCTCCAGCTGTTCGGCCAGCAGCGCCGAGCACAGGTCCTTGTCGATCACCGCTTCGATGCCCTTGAGCTTGCCGTCCTCGCCGTACATTGTCGGGATGCCGCCACCGCCGGCACAGATCACGATGCTGCCCTTGTCCAGCAGCCATTTGATCGGACGGATCTCGAAGATGCGCTTGGGTTTCGGGCTGGCGACCACGCGGCGGAATTTGTCGCCGTCCGGGGCGATGCTCCAGCCTTTTTCAGCGGCCAGTCGTTCTGCTTCGGCCTTGCTGTAGACCGGGCCGATGGGCTTGCTCGGGTGCTGGAAAGCCGGGTCCTCGGGGTCGACTTCGACCTGGGTGAGCAGGGTGGCGAAGGGCACTTCGAAGTCCAGCAGGTTGCCCAGTTCCTGTTCGATGATGTAGCCGATCATGCCTTCGGTTTCCGCGCCGAGCACGTCCAGCGGGTAGGGCGAGAGCTGGGTGTAGGCGGCCGCCTGCAACGACAGCAGGCCGACCTGCGGGCCGTTGCCGTGGGCGATGACCAACTGGTTACCGGGGTAGATCTTGGCAATCTGTTCGGTGGCGATACGGATATTGGCGCGTTGATTGTCCACGGTCATGGGTTCACCACGACGCAGGAGGGCGTTACCGCCCAATGCTACGACGATACGCATAAGTACTGTCCTTCCAGAGGTTGCATGAGTTCCCCTGTAGGAGCGAGCTTGCTCGCGATGGAAGTCGACGATAACGCGGGGTACCAGGTGTCACAGGGCGCCCGTGCGATTATCGCGAGCAAGCTCGCTCCTACAGGGGGAGCGCCGGTCCTAGATATCCGCCAGCGCCGACACCAGGATCGCCTTGATCGTGTGCATGCGGTTTTCCGCCTGCTCGAAGGCGATATTGGCCGGCGACTCGAACACCTCCTCGGTCACTTCAACCCCATTGGCCAGGTGCGGGTAACGCGACGCGATATCCTTGCCGACCTTGGTCTCGCTGTTGTGGAACGCCGGCAGGCAGTGCATGAACTTGACCCGGGGATTGCCCGAGGCCTTCATCATTTTTGCATTGACCTGATAGGGCATCAGTTGTTCGATACGCTCGTCCCAGGCTTCCACCGGCTCACCCATGGACACCCAGATATCGGTGTGGATGAAGTCCACGCCCTTGACCGCTTCCTGCGGGTCTTCGGTGATGGTGATGCGCGCGCCGCTTTCCTCGGCAAAGGCCTTGCACTGGGCGATGAAATCTTCATGGGGCCACAGCGCCTTCGGCGCGCCGATGCGTACGTCCATGCCGAGCTTGGCGCCGATCATCAGCAGCGAGTTGCCCATGTTGTAGCGCGCATCGCCAAGGTAGGCGTAGCTGATGTCATGCAGCGGCTTGTCGCTGTGCTCGCGCATGGTCAGGGTGTCGGCGATCATCTGTGTCGGGTGGAACTCGGCGGTCAGGCCGTTGAACACCGGCACGCCGGCGAACTTCGCCAGTTCTTCGACGATCTCCTGTTCGAAGCCCCGGTACTCGATGGCGTCGAACATCCGCCCCAGCACGCGGGCGGTGTCCTTCATGCTTTCCTTGTGGCCGATCTGCGACGACACCGGGTCGATATAGGTGACGTGGGCGCCCTGGTCATGGGCCGCGACTTCGAAGGCGCAACGAGTACGGGTCGAGGTCTTCTCGAAGATCAGCGCGATGTTCTTGCCCTTGAGGTGCTGCTGCTCGGTGCCGGTGTACTTGGCGCGCTTGAGGTCGCGGGACAGGTCCAGCAGGTAGTGCAGTTCGCGATTGGTGTGGTGCATCAAGCTCAGCAGGCTGCGGTTACGCATATTAAAAGCCATTTCTTGGATCTCCTCGGGTATGGGTTATCCGCCTGCCGTGGCCCTTCGTGGGGGCAAGGGCAGGTTTTGAATATCGGTCAGTAATCGATCGGGTCACGGATGATCGGGCAGGTCATGCAGTGACCACCGCCGCGGCCACGGCCCAGTTCGCTGGCGCTGATGGTGATGACCTCCACGCCGGCCTTGCGCAGCAGGGTGTTGGTGTAGGTGTTGCGGTCGTAGCCGATCACCACGCCGGGCTCCACGGCCACCACGTTGTTGCCGTCGTCCCACTGTTCGCGTTCGGCGGCGAAGCTGTTGCCGCCGGTTTCCACCACCCGCAGGGCCTTGAGGTTGAGGGCCTGGGCGACGGTGTCGAGGAAGTTGGTTTCTTCACGGCGGACATCGATGCCGCCAGGCTTGCTCTCGTCAGGGCGCAGGGTGAAGGCGACGATCTGGTTCACCACTTCCGGGAAGATGGTCACCAGGTCGCGGTCGCAGAAGCTGAATACGGTGTCCAGGTGCATGGCCGCGCGGGACTTCGGCAGGCCGGCAACGATCACCCGTTCCACGGCGTTGTGCTTGAACAGGTTCAGCGCCAACTGGCCGATGGCCTGGCGCGAGGAGCGTTCGCCCATGCCGATCAGCACCACGCCGTTGCCCAGGGGCATCACGTCGCCGCCTTCAAGGGTGGCGTTGCCGTGCTCCTGGTCCGGGTCGCCGTACCAGACCTGGAAGTCGGCGTTGACGAATTCCGGGTGGAATTTGTAGATGGCACTGGCCAGCAGGGTTTCCTGGCGTCGCGCCGGCCAATACATCGGGTTGAGGGTCACGCCGCCAAAGATCCAGCAGGTGGTGTCGCGGGTGAACTGGGTATTGGGCAGCGGCGGCAGGATAAAGCTGGAGTGGCCGAGGAAGTCGCGGAACATCTCGATGGTCTTGCCGCCGAAGCTGTTCGGCAGGTCATCGGCCGAGACGCCGCCGATCAGGAACTCGGCGATCTTGCGCGGTTCCAGGCTGCGCAGCCACGAGTCGACCTCGTGGACCAGCCCCAGGCCGACCTGGTTGGCGGTGATCTTGCGTTCGAGGATCCAGTCCAGGGCTTCCTTCTGAGCGACGATATCGGTCAGCAGGTTGTGCATTTCCAGCACGTCGATATCGCGTTCGCGCATCTTGGTGACGAAGTCGAAGTGATCGCGCTTGGCCTGGGCCACCCAGATCACATCGTCGAACAGCAGCTCATCGCAGTTGTTCGGGGTCAGCCGCTGGTGCGCCAGGCCCGGTGAGCAGACCAGCACCTTGCGCAGCTTGCCGGCTTCGGAATGAACGCCGTATTTCACTTTTTCCGTGGTCATTGCAGATCCTCCAGGGAACGAAACAATCAGGGTGTCAAAGGGTCAGGAAACCGTCGTACAGGCCATAGGCAGCCACCAGGGCGCCTATGACCACCGCGGCGAAAATCAGCTTCTCGACAGTGGTGAAAATCGCTTTGCCCAGCTCGTGCTTGGCCTTGGCGAACAGAATCACGCCGGGGGCATAGAGCAGGGCGGAGAGCAGCAGGTACTTGGTGCCGCCGGCGTAGAGCAGCCAGATCGCGTAGATCAGGGCGATGGCGCCGATGACCAGGTCCTTGCGGCGTTCGCCCGGGGCCTGTTCATAACTTTCGCCGCGCACCGCCAGCAGCACGGCATAGGCCGCCGACCACAGGTAGGGCACCAGGATCATCGAGGTGGCGAGGTAGATCAGCGACAGGTAGGTACTGGCGGAAAACAGCGTGATGATCAGGAAGATCTGCACCATGGCGTTGGTCAGCCAGAGGGCGTTGGCCGGTACCTGGTTGGCGTTTTCTCGGCGCAGGAACTCCGGCATGGTGTGGTCCTTGGCGGCGGCGAACATGATCTCCGCGCACAGCAGCACCCAGGACAGCAGGGCGCCGAGCAGCGAGATGATGAGGCCGACGCTGATCAGCACCGCGCCCCAGTGGCCGACTACATGTTCGAGCACGGCGGCCATGGATGGGTTCTGCAGTTTCGCCAGTTCCGGCTGGGTCATGATCCCCAGGGACAGGACGTTGACCAGCACCAGGAACAGCAGCACGGTGATAAAACCGATGACCGTGGCCTTGCCCACGTCCGAGCGTTTTTCCGCGCGGGCGGAGAAGATGCTCGCGCCCTCGATGCCGATAAACACCCAGACGGTGACCAGCATCATATTGCGCACCTGGTTCATGACACTGCCCAGGCTCGGGTTCTTAAGACCCCAGATGTCGGCGGTGAAGATATCCAGCTTGAACGCGAACAGCGCGATCAGCACGAACAGCAGCAGCGGCACGACCTTGGCCACGGTGGTGACCAGGTTGATGAAGGCCGCTTCCTTGATTCCGCGCAGTACCAGCCAGTGCACGGCCCACAACAGCAGCGAGGCCCCGACGACGGCGGCCACGGTATTGCCTTCGCCAAACACCGGGAAGAAGTAACCCAGGGTGCTGAACAGCAGGACGAAGTAGCCGACGTTGCCCAGCCAGGCACTGATCCAGTAACCCCAGGCGGACGAGAAGCCCATGTAGTCGCCGAAACCGGCCTTGGCGTAGGCGTAGACCCCACCGTCCAGGTTCGGTTTGCGATTGGCCAGGGTCTGGAACACGAAGGCCAGGCTCAACATGCCCACGGCGGTAATCGCCCAGCCAATCAATACCGCGCCGACATCGGCGCTGGCAGCCATGTTTTGCGGCAGCGAAAAGATACCGCCGCCAATCATTGAACCCACCACCAGAGCGACCAGCGCACCTAATCGCAGTTTTCCGGGTGATTCAGACATTGCATGACTCCAATCCATGGGAATTGAGGCGATAGGGTAGGCCAGGGGCAAAAACGAAAAATGATATAGATCAGATCATTGGCACATTCCGTTGTTTATGAACGACTTTTGGGGCCGCGCGGACACGCGGGCCTGCGTCTTAAGACACCTGTCCTAGAGCGGTCGAATGAGCGTTGAAAAGAATATTTCGTATTGCTGTGGAGGCTTAAACTAGACAAACCTGTGGATTGTGCAAATTTCGGACAGCGTTTTTTTAAACGCGTTCGATTTATTGGAAATAGTCCACAGAATCATCGAGTCGAACGGGTTTCATGGGCGCTATCGGTCTTGAACGACTACCTTTGTCATCCCTATCGAATAAACGTAGTGGCGCATTGGATAATTAATCGAGTGAGCATTTGTTGCTTTGTTAAATATTGAAACAATTAAGTAATCAAGATGACGCATATATCAGGGACGACCTGAGAACTGCGCTTCGGCGTGGTGATGGGGTCTACGAGGGAGGAGCATTGATGCTGAATCCCCGGGGGATCCTTGAGGTGGTTGATGATCCAGAGGGCCTCTTCGCGGGCAAGCCACGCTCCTACAGTTTTGCGTGAAAACGAAATGTCATGTACGACACCAAACTGTAGGAGCGTGGCTTGCCCGCGAAAGCGGTTTCGAACTCACCACCACTGCGGCGGATGAGCCCCCAGCTTCGTAGCGGCAAAGGCCCACTGCAACGGCACCGCCCCGACCTTCAGCGGCGACAGCAAACGTTGCGCCGGGCCCCAGGACGTCTGTTCCAGCACCGGGTTCCAGTCCTGCGCCCCTGCGGGCAACAGCGCTTCGGTCCCATTGACCGCTCCCTGTTCCACCAGCAACTTCGCCGTACGGGCCAGTGACAAACGCGCCGACCCTCCCAGCCCGCTGTGCAACCGTTCGGTCAGCGCACGGATCGCCGCGGCCGCCATAAGGTAGCCGGTGGCATGGTCCAGCGCCTGCACCGGCAGCGGGACGGGCTTGTCCGCCTGTTTCCACAGCATGCCGGCCTGGGCGATACCACTGCTCATCTGCACCAGGCTGTCGAAGCCCCGGCGATTGCGCCACGGGCCGCTCCAGCCATAGGCGTTCAGGCTCACATCAATCAGCCCGGGGGCCAGGCGCTGGCGCCGTCGGGCATCATAGCCGAGCCCGTCCAGTGCATCGGCGCGGTAGCCGTGCAGGAGGATATCGGCCCCGCCGAGCAGGCCTTCGAAGATCTCGCGATCAGCCGCGTCATGCAGGTTCAGGCGGGCGCAGTGCTTGCCCAGGGTCACGTCCGGGGTCAGGGCCGGCTCGTCCCAGCTCGGCGGATCGATGCGCAGCACCTCGGCACCCAGCCCTGCCAGGAAGCGGCTGGCCACGGGGCCGGCGAGTACGCGGGTCAGGTCGAGAACTTTGATGCCTGCCAATGGACGTGCCGGTGAGCCCAACCAGGTCCGTGAACCATGGCTGTCGTGGGTGTTTCGCTGAACCAGAGGCTCGGCATTGACCGCAAGCCCTTGGGGATGTTCCTTCCAGGCGGCCCACGAGCGCATTTGCGCGGCGCAGCCACCGGCCTCGACCACCGCCAGCTCCAGCTCGTCGGCCGCCCATTGGGCAACTTTTTCAGCCATGGCGCTGCGATCCGCCGCCAGTCCCAGGACGCGCTCGGCGGCGCGTCGATGGTGTGGGGCGTTGGTGTGCAGGCGGATCCAGCCGTCGGCGCTGGCGTAGTCGCCGGCAATCGGGTCCCAGGGCGGCGGGATTTCCCAGCCTGCGGGTTGTATCGCCGTGCCGAACCAGAGTGAAGCCAGGCGCCGGTCAACTTCGACGGCGGGGCGCTGCCCGCTCTGTTGCAGCAGCAGTTCGGCGACGGCCTGGCCGGCAGCGGCGAGTGTGGCGCCAGCCAGTTCGGTAACGGCAAAAGCCGAGGGTAGAACGCCGCTGCCGGTGAACAGTGGCGGCGAGAGGGGCAGGTCGAGTGCGGCTTGAATGGACGTCAATAGATCGGTCATCGAAGGCTCTCCGTGAGAAGGGCCATTGCACCTGAAATACGGGCGATTGTCGATGTCGGGTGTGGCCTCCAGACCGTCAATATATTCTTGATCCTGGCCCTGCTATTCCGATCCATGCGGTCCCTGTAGGCGCCGGCTTGCTGGCGATCCGGGCGACGCGGATTAACAGGAAACCGCGTCGCTGCCATTGCCAGCAAGCCGGCTCCTACAAGTCGGTGTTTGCCGAAAAAATGCCCTCCCGCAGGAACTGACGGGGGCTCAGGACGCGTCAGGCAGCGCAAGCCGCTCCGGACGCGACCAGATCCACAGGTTGCCCAGGCTCATTCCGGCGATGGCCAGGTAGATCGGCCAGCCGTGTTCGAGCATCACCAGCATCAGCGTCGCGCAGAGCAGCATGCTCACGGTGGCACTGACCTTGGCCTTGCGGGTGATGATCTTGCCGTTGCGCCAGTTGCTCAGGATCGGGCCGAACAGCCGGTGGTTTTCCAGCCAGGCACTCAAGCGCGGCGAACTCTTGGTAGCGGCCCAGGCGGCCAGCAGGATGAACTCGGTGGTCGGCAGGCCTGGAATGACAATGGCGACCAGACCGATGCCCAGGCTGACATAGGCGAGCAGGCCGAAGAGCACGCGGGCGAGTTTGGAGGAGGAGGGTTTTGGCTGGGTCATGGTGTCAATTGTGCGGCGATGGAGTGAACGGCTCAAGCCCCGGATCCTGTGGTTGCCTGTGCAAAGGGGTGTACGCAAGATTAGGGCGCTACGCGTAACGTGTAGGAGCGAGCTTGCTCGCGATGGTCTGAAGAGCGCTGCGGTGCTCCAGTTATCCTGCGTCATCGTTGACGTCCATCGCGAGCAAGCTCGCTCCTACTCAGGCCAGTTCCGGCGCCGTGGCGTAAGCCTGTTCCAGCAACAGGGTAAAGCGCACGAACGCATCAATCGCGCCTTTCTCCGCAGCGGCTTCTTCTTCGGCGCTCAGCTCCAGCCCGTCGAGGGTCCGGGTAAAGCTTTTCCAGCCCTCGGCGCGACCGCCGACCGGTTCGCCCAGGTGGCGGGCACCGAAGGTTTCGCTGAGGCCCAGGCCCACGGCGCGCTTGATCAGGAACGCGGCGCCGAGCTTGGAACCTTCGGAAACGAAGAGCCAGCCCAGGGCTTCGGCCTTGCTCGGGTTCTTCACGGCACCGGCCATCGGCGCGGGTACTTCGGTGTCCAGGTCCGCCAGATCGGCCTTGGCCGCTTCAGCGCGGCAACGTTCGGCCAGGTCCGGGACGATGGCGATCAGTTCGGGATCGTTGTACAGCGACACCAACTCCGACTGGAACAGGTACTGGGCCACCACGAAACGGGCGAAATTCGCCTGGGTTTCGAACGGCGCATGGGTTTTGACCAACTGGTCGAGCCTGGCATGGGGTTCATGGGTGATCTGGTTCAGGCGTTGCGAGCGCAGGCTCGGGCGTTGGGTGTTGTCCGGGGTGGTCATGAGCATGTCCTTGAGAATGAGAGGCACTGTCTGACGAGACGAATCAGAAGACGCGCGACAGTAAAAAAACTCACCCGGGCCCTGCAATATTCGGCCGGGTGAGGTGCGGTCCGGTCAGATATCCCAGACCAGGTTGACCGAGAAGTTGCGTCCCGGGGCGGTCAGGCGCTCGAGGTTGGCCGGGTTCAGCACACCGGCTTCGCCGACGCTGTCGTAGCCGCGTACGTCATCCCAGTTCCAGTACTTCTTGTCGGCCAGGTTGTAGAGACCGGCATTGACGGTGATGTCATGGCTGACCTTGTAGTAGCCGGTCAGGTCCAGCAGGCCGTAGCCCGGGGTCTTGAACTGCTCGCCCTTGCCGTCCGGGGAGAAGAAGTTGCTGCTGTCGACCCTGTTCTTGCGTTGTACCAGGGTCCAGCTCAACAGGCCGCCGTAGTTGTCCTGGTCGTAGCCCAGGCCCATGACGGCAGTGAGGGGGTTGACGCTGTTGAGCGGTTGCCCGGTGTCGTTGTTGCGGCCATAGGCATAGGCCACGGAACCCTTGCTATAGAGACCCTGCGGCGCACCGAAGGCATCCAGGTTGAGGCGACCCTTGAGTTCGGCACCCTTGATGGTGGCGTGCCGGATGTTGTTGGTCTGGAAGGTCAGCTCGCTGTAGCCGGGGGCGATGGCGTCTTCGTTGATGAAGTCGCGGTACTGGTTGTAGAACACCGCCAGGTCAAACGAGCCAGCGTCGAACTTGCCGCGCAGGCCGGTCTCGTAGCTCTTGCTCTTTTCCGGTTGCAGGTTCGGGTTCGGTGCGACCTGATAGCCGGTGCTCAGGTTCTGGAAGCGACCGTACAAGGCCTTGGCCGACGGGGTGCGGAAACCTTCGGCGTACTGGCCGTACCAGGTGTACTGGTCGCTCAGGGCGTAGGTCAGGCCGAACTTGGGTGAGACGCGATGCCAGGTCTTGTTGGAGCCGTCGACGGCGCCGCCGCCCGCTGCGGCGATGGTGTTGAGGAACTCCTGGGTGATATGCGGCTTGAGCTGGGTGTAGTCATAGCGCAGGCCCGGCAGGAAGGTCCATTGGTTCCAACTGATCTGGTCCTGGGCGAACAGGCTGTAGCTGTCGATGGTCGGGTCGGGGAAGTCGCTGGACTTGACCAGGCGGTCGGACGGACTGTCGGCGCCCACGGCGGTACAGCCCCGGCCCACGGCCAGGCAGACCCCGGAACCGCTACGGGAACCGGTGACCTCCTGTTGCTTGAGGGTGGTGCCATAGGTCAACAAGTGATCGGTCGCACCGATAGTGAAGGCCTTGTCGGCCTGGGCATCGAAGACCCATTGCTTCTCTTCATAGACCGTATCGCGGCTGCGCAGGACATTACGGGTGAACGGGAAGTAGTTTTCCAGGGTGCTCTGGTCGGTCTTCGCGATCTGGTAGTTCAGGCTCAACTTGAGATGATCGGCCACGGCGCTGTCCAGGCCGAAGCTGTTCTCGATGCCGAAGCGTTCACGGCTGATGGTGTCGTTGCCGGTGCGCGAGCGGTACATGCTCAGCGGCTGGCCGACGTTGAACGGGCCGCCGACGGCGCTGCGTTCGTTGGTATCGACTGAGTCCTTGTAGCGCTCATAGGTCAGGCCCAGGCGCGAGGTGTCGTTGTAGTTCCAGCCGAGCTTGGCCAACACGTTGGTGGCCCGGGCTTTCTCCGGGTTCGCGGCGGTGCGGTTCAGGCCGTTTCCGCCAGTATCGCCATAGGACTCGGTCTCACGTCCGTTGCGCTGGCTCAGGTGCAGCAAGCCGTCGAAGTCGCCGCTGCGTCCGGCGACGGTGCCGGAGGTCAGCCAACTGTTATCGGCCGAGCTGTAGCCGCTTTTCAGGCGGGCGCCGACGTCCTGGCCGGGCTTGATGATGTCCTCCGGGTCGAGGGTGTAGTAGCTCACGGCGCCGCCGATGGCGTTGCTGCCGTAGAGCACCGAGGCCGGGCCGCGGAGGATCTCCACGCGCTTGATGATTTCCGGGTCGACGTAATTGCGCTGGGTGTTGGCGTAGGGACCGTTGAAGAAACTGTCGGGAATTTCGACGCCGTCGACCTGGGTCAGGATCCGGTCGCCGTCGATGCCGCGAATGTTGTAGTTGCTGATGCCGCCGCCACGCTGGCCGGCACCGCCGACCGAGACACCGGGTTCGTCACGCACCAGTTGCTTGAGGGTGTTGACGTTCTGGCGGTCGAGTTGCTGGCGGTCCTTCACCGTCACGGTGTTGGGCACCGAGTTGACGTCCTGCTCCTGGCGGGTGGCGCTGATGGTCACCTGCTCCAGGTTCAGGATGCTGCCGCTGGCGCGTTTTTCCAGGACGATGCTGTTGTCGCCGACTTTGCGGTAGCTCAGGTTGGTGCCGACCAGCAGGCGCTCGAGGGCTTTTTCCGGCGGCAGCGCACCGCGTACGCCCGGCGAGGCCACGCCCTGGCCGAGTTCGGCGGGCAAGCCGACCTGCCAGCCGGTGATCGAGGTGAAGGCGTTGAGCGCCGAGACCAGGGGTTGTTGCGCGATCGAGAAACTGTAGTTGCCCAGGCTCCTGGCCGGTTGTTCGGCGCTACTGGCGGCCAGCACTGGCGTTGCTTGTACGCCGGCCAGCAGGATGGCCGCGGTCAGCAAGGACAAGGTGCATTGTTGCAGGCCGCCGGCGCGGGCCTTGGAGGTAAAACGAGTGGGCATCGATAGCGCTCCCGGGTGGACGAATCGTTATAGGTGCTGCGTGATTCAAAGTGAGAATCAATCGCATTGGCTATAACGAGACGTATGGGTAGCGGCTATCGCGTAAAAATAATTATCCTCAGTTGAGAATCACCAGCGCCGGGTACTCCGAAACCTTGGCGGAGGTGATCTGGGCCAGGGAGCGGACCACGTCCAGGGGCTTGTCCAGACGGTAGTTGCCGGTGACGGCGACCTGGGCCAGGTGTTCGTTGTTGTTGACGATCCAGCCGGGGTAATAGCGCCGCAGTTCGGCCAGGACCTGGCCCATGGGGCAGTTTTCGAACACCAGGCGGCCCTGGACCCAGGCCAGGTCCTTCTGCGCATCGAGCTTTTCCGGGCGGCCGAAGCCATGGGGCCCGACCTTTACGCTGTTACCGGCGGAGAGACGCAGGCGCGCGCTGTCATCGAGAGTGCGCAGGTCGACATCGCCGCGCTGGACCTGCACCTGCGCCTCGCCATCGAGGTAGCGCACGGCGAAGCTGGTATCGCTGACACTGGCGCGCACTGGTCCGGCATCGATTTCCAGCGGGTGTTCGCGCTCGGCGGCAACCTCGAAGAACGCCTCGCCCTTGTACAGCCGAGCCTTGTGTTGGCGGCCGCTGAAGTTGCTGGAGAACGCTGAATTGGTGTTGAGCAGGACTTTCGAGCCGTCCTCGAGTTGCAGATGCTGGCGTTCGCCGGCCACGGTCAGGTGATCGGCCTGCAGGCGCAGGGGCAGATTGCTGTAGCTGCCGATGGCGATCAGCAGCACGGCGGCGGTGGCCAGGGGTTTCCAGTGTGGGCGCAGACGCCGCAGCAGTGACGGGCGCCGCCGTTGTTGCAGGACCTGGGCGGCGGCAAACACCGGCGGCGCGTTCCAGGCGCCGCTGGCGCGTGCATAGGCCTGGGCATGGCGCGGGTCGGCGGCCAGCCAGGTGTCGAAGGCGGCCTGCTGCTCGGCGCTCGGGCACTCCATCAGGATCAGCCAGTCCAGTGCCTGATCCATGGCTGCGTCATGGGGCACCGGCCCGGAGGGGCGCGGGTCTTGACTGTCTGTCACGGGTGTTCCTCGGCAACGTTTGCCACGGTTTGGTTCAACGATCTTATGGTTTTGCGTGATAGAGCTGTAGGACGTTTGAGCGGATTATCCACGCTATCGGGCAGCAGAGCTTAAGGGCGATCCAGGCGTTCGGCCACACCGACACAGATCGCCATGATCAGCTTGAGCTCTTTTTGCACGGTGCTCAGGGACACATCGAGCTCGTCGGCGATCTCCTGGTAGCTGTAGCCGTGGAGGCGGCTGAGGATGAAAATCTGCTGCTGGCGGGCACTCAACTGGCCGAGGCTGACGCTCAGGCGCTTGAGCATCTGCTCGGCGTGGATGGCGTCTTCCGCAGTGCTCAGGGGCGCGGCGACATTCTGCATGACGTCCAGCGGCACATCGTCCATCAGGGTGCGCGACTGGATACGCAGCGCGCGCAGATGATCCAGGGCCAGGTTGCGGGCGGTCTGGAAGACGAAGGGTTCGAGGTGATCCACCGGACGTTCGCTCAGGGCACGGGTAACCCGCAGGTAGGTTTCCTGCAGCAGGTCTTCGGCGGTGCTGGGGTTATTGACCATGCGCTGCAAGGTCCGCAGCAGCGTGACACGCTGGGCGAGGAAGACAGTATTGAAGTGGGACTGACTCACGGAAGCACCGGACCGATTGCAAGCGAATGATAATGCTTATCATCTGCCTTGTAGGTCAAGTCTTAATGTATTTCGCCGTTGGTGTCTTGCTCCTACAGAGTGGCTGAGTGGATTTCGAAAATGTCTGATATTTCCTACTGTCCGCGGAGGTGGGAGAAGATTGCAGGTGCATAAGGTGAGCGCTAGATTTGGTCGTCGCTGAAAACTCAGCGGTACGGGGTTTGCAGCCCGGAGTTAAGCAAAGGCGCACAACGCCGCGAAAGCGGTTTAAGGAGCGTCACCGTGACAAAGAAAACCATCTCCGATTCGCCTCTCTCTCGTAAAGCACCCAGCACCGTCGACAAAGAGAAGTATCTTCGTAAAGTCTCTGATGATCCCGCCAGTGAGACCGAACGGGTTCCGGCAAACACGCCTCGTTTACTCGATACCCTCGCGTTCACCTGCTCCAAACCGGTCATCCCCGAATCCCTATACAAGCCCACGCTATTTGCCATTCAACCGGGCATCAGTGCCCAGGATGCGTTGACCTACGTTTCGAATCTGCTCGAAACGGCGGAGCTCAATGGCGATGAAATCAGCCTGCATATCAACCCCGTCGAGCGGGCGTTGTTCTGGGGCATGCTGCATTCGGTGGAGGTGGCGCGTGCGGTGGTGGATGCGCTGCTGGAAGGTTCGCGAGCACCTGATTCTGTGTCACCGTCATTCGACTGAAACCGACAAGTGAAAACGAAAAAAGCCCGCCAAAGGCGGGCTTTCAACACTTTCGTCTGTTCCCTGCGAAATCAATGCTTACAACATTTGAGCCTTGTCCGGGGGGGGCATTATTCTATCTCATCGCTTTCGGCATCCTGGCGCACGGCGGCCAGTTGTCTCAGTAACTCCGGCAATGCAGATTGCACGGTGTCCCACACTACATCGAGGTTGATGTCGAAGTAACCGTGGGCAATGCGGTTGCGCATACCGCGCATGCTGCGCCACGGTACTTGCATGTGAGCCTGGGTAAACTCGGAGTAGCCGTCCATCACTTTCGTCGCCGCTTCACCGATGATGATTAGGCTCATGATGACAGCCTGCTGGGTACGCTTGTCCTCCAGGAAGTCATCCTTGGCCAGTCCTTCCACGAAGCTGCACGCATCGACCGCAGCCTGCTGCATGTGGTCGAGGTAATCGGGCAGGCGGTTCTCGCTCATACGGGCTGCGCTTCCGCGAGAACCTTGGCACGGAACTTTGGCGGTAGATCGGGAGGGGTCAACAGATCGACGTGGATACCCAGTAACGACTCCAGCTCATCCTGCAGGCCGCCCAGATCGAACATCGTCGTGCCGGGCAGCGCGTCGACCAGTAGATCGAGATCGCTACCGTCCCCGTCAGTACCGTGCAGCACTGAACCAAAGACCCGCGGGTTCGCCGCGTGAAAGCGACTTGTCGCTTCGCGTACTGCGCCTCGATTCATGTCGAGTACAACAGACGGTCGCATGATCATTCTTCCTTATCGAAACTCGTGAAGAGGGTATGCAATCAAGAATGGAGTTTCAAGAACTGTATTCAGGGGCAAAAACGAAAAAAGCCCGCCAAAGGCGGGCTTTCAACACTTTCGTATGTCACCCCGGCGAAATCAATGCTTACAGCATTTGAGCCCTGTCCGGGTGGCTAATGGAGCAAATCCTATGGATAAGCGACGGGCTCGTCAACGGTAAAAAGCGCTGACGTAGCAATGGCGATGTCACATTCACCACCGCTATCGCTGGCAAGCCAGCTCCCACAGGAGATTGTGTTCAGCATGGCCGACCGACGTTAACGCCGTGCCGCCAGATACGCCTCATAGTCCGGCACCCGATACTCATGGGCCTGTTCCATCATCGGGCTGCTGAGCAGGTAATCGGCGGTGCATTCGTTGCAGGCCACGGGAATATTCCACACCGCCGCGACCCGCAACAAAGCCTTGATATCCGGGTCATGGGGCTGCGGCTCGAACGGATCCCAGAAGAACACCAGCATGTCCACCCGCTGCTCGGCGATGCGGGCACCCAGTTGCTGGTCGCCGCCCAACGGGCCGCTGATCATGCTTTCCACCGCCAACCCCAGGCGCTTGTTCAGCAACAACCCCGTGGTGCCAGTAGCCACCAACTCATGCTGGGCCAGACGATCTTTCTGGCGCTCGGCCCAGTCCAGCAAAAACACCTTGCAATGGTCGTGGGCCACCAGGGCGATACGCTTGCGCGCCGCCATGGTGGCCTGGGTAAAGCTGATCCCTATCATCGGTTCCTGCTCCACGCCTGTTCCTCGTTCCGCATTTATTCGGCGTTGCACAGCGCCAGGCAGTTATCCAGCATGCGGTTGGAGAAACCCCACTCGTTGTCGTACCAGGCCAGGACCTTGAGCAGCTTGCCGCTGGCCTTGGTGTGGTTGGCGTCGAAGATCGACGACAGCGGGTTGTGGTTGAAGTCGCTGGAAACCAGCGGCAGGGTGTTGTAACCCAGGATCTTCGAGTGCTGGCTGGCTTCCTTGAGCAGGGCGTTGACTTCTTCCGCCGTGGCCTCGCGCTTGAGCTGCACGGTCAGGTCCACCAGGGACACATTGATCACCGGCACACGCACGGCCATGCCGGTCAGCTTGCCCGCCAGTTCCGGCAGCACCAGGCCTACCGCTTCGGCGGCGCCGGTCTTGCTCGGGATCATGTTCTGGGTCGCCGAACGCGCGCGGTACGGGTCGGTGTGGTAGACGTCGGTCAGGTTCTGGTCGTTGGTGTAGGCATGGATGGTGGTCATCAGGCCACTTTCGATACCCAACTCGCGGTGCAGCACCTGGGCCACCGGGGCCAGGCAGTTGGTGGTGCACGATGCGTTGGAAATGATCTGGTGCGATTGGCGCAGGATGTCATGGTTGACCCCGTACACCACGGTGGCATCGGCGCCTTTGGCCGGTGCGGAAATAATCACTTTGCGGGCGCCGGCGGTCAGGTGCGCGGCGGCCTTGGCACGGTCGGTGAACAGACCGGTGCATTCAAAAACCACGTCGATCTTCTCGGCGGCCCAGGGCAGTTCGGCCGGATTGCGGATCGCGCTGACCGAAATACGGTCACCGTTGACGGTCAGGCTTTCATTGTCGTGTTCTACGCTGGCATCAAAGGTGCCGTGAACCGTGTCGTACTTGAGCAGGTGAGCATTGATGGCGCTGTCGCCCAGGTCGTTGATGGCGACGACCTGCAGGTCCTGGCGGTAACCTTGGGTATAGAGTGCACGCAGGACGTTGCGGCCGATGCGGCCAAAACCGTTGATTGCGATTCGTAGAGTCATTTAGGGAAGCGCCTGTCATAGTTTTGTTGTTGGAATTACAAGATTATTCGCATAAAAATAGAAAACAAGCCTTTTTAGTGGCAATATTTTGTTTTATCTACAACGAGTGACCTGAATCAACAGGTCCAGATGATTGAAAAGCCCCGCCATACGAGGCTTTCGGTCAGCTTGGAACCACAGGTCGCCACATCCGTTAGCCTGGAGTTCTACACATGCATCCCCGCGTTCTTGAGGTCACCGAACGGCTTGTCGCCCGTAGCCAAGCCACTCGCCAGGCGTATCTGGCACTGATTCGCGGTGCCGCCAGTGACGGCCCGATGCGCGGCAAGCTGCAATGCGCGAACTTTGCCCACGGCGTGGCCGGGTGTGGCACCGACGACAAGCAGAACCTGCGTCTGATGAACGCCGCCAACGTGGCGATCGTTTCTTCCTATAACGACATGCTCTCCGCCCACCAGCCCTACGAAACCTATCCGCAACAGATCAAGCAGGCCCTGCGCGAGATCGGTTCGGTCGGCCAGTTCGCCGGTGGCGTGCCAGCCATGTGCGATGGCGTGACCCAGGGCGAGCCGGGCATGGAGCTGGGCATTGCCAGCCGCGAAGTGATCGCGTTGTCCACCGCCGTGGCCCTGTCCCACAACATGTTCGACGCGGCGATGATGCTCGGCATCTGCGACAAGATCGTGCCCGGCCTGTTGATGGGCGCCCTGCGCTTCGGTCATCTGCCGACCATCTTCGTGCCCGGCGGGCCGATGGTCTCGGGGATTTCCAACAAGGAAAAAGCCGATGTGCGCCAGCGTTATGCCGAAGGCAAGGCCAGCCGCGAGGAGCTGCTGGAGTCGGAGATGAAGTCCTACCACAGCCCCGGCACCTGCACCTTCTACGGCACCGCCAACACCAACCAGTTGCTGATGGAAGTCATGGGCCTGCACCTGCCGGGCTCGTCCTTCGTCAACCCGAATACCCCGCTGCGTGATGCCCTGACCCGCGAAGCGGCGCACCAGATCACCCGCCTGACCAAACAGAGCGGCAGCTTCATGCCCCTGGGTGAGATTGTAGACGAGCGTTCGCTGGTCAACTCCATCGTTGCCCTGCACGCCACCGGCGGTTCCACCAACCACACCCTGCACATGCCGGCGATTGCCCAGGCGGCCGGTATCCAACTGACCTGGCAGGACATGGCCGACCTCTCCGAAGTGGTGCCGACCCTGTCCCACGTCTATCCGAACGGCAAGGCCGATATCAACCACTTCCAGGCGGCGGGCGGCATGGCCTTCCTGATCCGCGAACTGCTGGAAGCCGGCCTGTTGCACGAAGACGTGAATACCGTCGCCGGCCACGGCCTGAGCCGCTACACCCAGGAGCCGTTCCTGCAGGACGGTGAACTGGTATGGCGCGACGGCCCGATCGAAAGCCTCGATGAAACCATCCTGCGCCCCGTGGCCCGTGCCTTCTCCCCTGAAGGTGGCCTGCGGGTGATGGAAGGCAACCTCGGACGTGGTGTGATGAAAGTCTCCGCCGTGGCCCTGGAACACCAGATCGTCGAAGCACCGGCGGTGGTGTTCGAGGACCAGCAGGACCTGGCCGACGCGTTCAAGGCCGGCTTGCTGGAGAAGGACTTTGTCGCGGTGATGCGCTTCCAGGGGCCGCGTTCCAATGGCATGCCGGAACTGCACAAGATGACGCCGTTCCTCGGCGTGTTGCAGGACCGTGGCTTCAAGGTCGCGCTGGTCACCGACGGGCGGATGTCCGGGGCCTCGGGCAAGATTCCGGCGGCCATCCATGTCTGCCCCGAAGCCCATGTGGGTGGGGCGCTGGCGCGGGTCCGCGATGGCGACGTGATCCGCGTGGACGGGGTCAAGGGCACCTTGCGGGTGCTGGTGGACGACACCGAATTCGCCGCGCGCGCGCCTGCGATCGGCTCGTTGGGTAATAATATCGGCTGTGGCCGCGAACTCTTCGGCTTCATGCGCATGGCCTTCAGCTCGGCGGAGCAGGGCGCCAGCGCGTTCACTTCGGCCCTGGAGCACCTTGAATGAAGTTGGCGTTGGTAGGCGACATTGGCGGGACCAATGCGCGGTTCGCGTTGTGGAAGGACAATGCCCTGGATGAAGTGAAGGTCCTGGCGACCGTCGATCACAGCAGCCCCGAGGAGGCCATCAAGGTCTACCTCGACGGCCTGGGCCTGGCGCTGGGATCGGTCGGCGCCGTGTGCCTGTCGGTGGCCGGCCCGGTGGGTGGCGACGAGTTTCGTTTCACCAATAACCACTGGCGGCTGAGCCGCCGGGCGTTCTGCGAAACCTTGCAGGTCGACGAGCTGTTGCTGGTCAACGACTTTTCGGCCATGGCCCTGGGCATGACCCGCCTGGAGCCGGGTGACTACCGCGTGGTCTGCGAAGGCACGCCGGAGCCGCTGCGTCCGGCGGTGGTGATCGGTCCTGGCACCGGGCTCGGTGTCGGCACCCTGCTGCACTTGGGCGAGCAGCACTTCATGGCCTTGCCGGGGGAGGGCGGGCATGTCGACCTGCCCCTGAGCAGCCTGCGTGAAACCCAGCTTTGGCAGCATATCCACAGTGAAATCGGCCATGTCAGCGCCGAGACTGCCTTGAGTGGTGGCGGTTTGCCGCGGGTGTACCGGGCGATCTGCGCGGTGGACGGGCATGTGCCTGTGCTGGAAACTCCGGAGTCGATTACCGCTGCCGGCCTGGCCGGCGATCCGATTGCCCGGGAAGTGCTGGAGCAGTTCAGCTGCTGGCTGGGTCGGGTGGCCGGCAACAACGTGCTGACCACGGGCGCGCGCGGTGGGGTGTATATCGTCGGTGGGGTGATCCCACGGTTTGCCGACTTTTTCATCAACAGCGGTTTTGCTCGGAGCTTTGCTGACAAAGGCTGCATGAGCGATTACTTCAAGGGGATCCCGGTGTGGCTGGTGACGGCCCCGTATTCCGGGTTGATCGGCGCGGGGGTGGCGTTGCAGCAGGCTTTCGCGCACTGATCCCGTTACGTGGCGCGTTCTTCGCGGGCAAGCCCTGCTCCTACCGTACGTCGTCGTACCTAGGTTTTGTACACGACATCAAACTGTAGGAGCAGGGCTTGTCGGATCGCCGCACCGCCGCGAAAGCGTCCGGCCAGGCAACACATGCTTCACGGCTTAATCGATTAAGGCATAATCCGCATTTCAGTCCTCCCCACAACAACAAGGACGATTTCCGTGAGCGTATTCAGTAAGTCCATTCTCCTGGTCGACGACGATCAGGAAATCCGTGAATTGCTGGACACCTACCTCAGCCGTGCCGGTTTCCAGGTGCGCACCGTCGGCGATGGCGCCGGCTTTCGCCAGGCCCTCAACGATGCCCACAGCGATCTGGTGATCCTTGACGTCATGCTGCCCGACGAAGATGGTTTCAGTCTCTGCCGCTGGGTCCGCCAACACCCGCGCCAGGCCCAAGTGCCGATCATCATGCTCACCGCCAGCTCCGACGAGACTGATCGGGTCATCGGCCTGGAACTGGGGGCCGACGATTACCTGGGCAAACCCTTCAGCCCACGGGAACTGCAGGCGCGGATCAAGGCCCTGTTGCGCCGCGCGCAGTTCGGCCAGGAGCGCAACGGCAGCGAGGTGCTGGCCTTCGATGACTGGCGCCTGGACACGGTCAGCCACCGGCTGTTCCACACCGACGGCGAAGAAGTGATTCTCTCCGGTGCCGACTTCGCCCTGCTCAAGCTGTTTCTCGATCACCCCCAGGAAATCCTCGACCGCGACACCATCGGCAATGCCACCCGTGGGCGTGACCTGATGCCCCTGGACCGGATCGTCGACATGGCGGTCAGCCGCCTGCGCCAACGCCTGCGCGACACCGACAAGCCGCCGCGACTGATCCGCACCGTGCGCGGCAGCGGCTATCAGTTGGCGGCCAACGTCACCGCGGCCAATGCCCTCTGAGCTGCGCCGGCGCCTGCCGGTTCCGCGCTCGCTGCTGGGGCGCATGTTGCTGCTGACCCTGTTGGCGGTGTTGATCGCCCAGACGCTGTCCAGCGTGATCTGGCTTTCGCAGTTGCGCGCGACGCAGCTCGAAGGCCTGGTCACCAGTGCCCGCAGCCTGGCCCATTCGATGACCGCCAGTGTCAGTTACCTGCGCTCGCTGCCGCTGGCCTATCGCCCGCTGGTGCTCGATCAATTGCGCAGCATGGGCGGTACGCGGTTTGTCGTGACCCTCAACGACAAGCCCCTGGATATGCGCCTGCTGCCGGCCACGCCGCGCAAGACCGCGGTGCTCGATGCCGTGCACGAGGTGCTGCGCCAGGCGCTGGGCAACGAGGTGGATATCTCGGTGCAATTCGTCAGCCCCGACGACCTGCGGATTTTCAACGGTGGCCTGAAGCTCGACGAGCTGCCGCGTTCCTGGGCCCACTACGCGCTGACCCTGGAACCGGTCAATCCGCCGGTGCTGGTGACGCAGATCCAGATGTCCCCCGGCGAATGGCTGTATATCGCCTCCCTGCTGCCCGAGCCCTACACCAGCCTGGAAGAGGAAGGCCTGCCGTCCCAGCAGGTGTGGTTTATCGTCCTGACCAGTGGCTTTCTGCTGTTATTCATCGGCCTGCTGGTGCACTGGCAGAGCCGTCCCCTCAAACGCCTGGCGCGGGCCGCGCGGGACATGTCCCTGGGGGATGCGCAAGTACGGCCGGTGGCCGAAGGCGGTGGCAGCGAAGTGGTGGAGGTGGGCCGGGCGTTCAATGCCATGCGTGAGCGTATCAGCCGTTACCTGACCGAGCGCAGCCAGTTGTTCAGCGCCATTTCCCACGATCTGCGCACCCCCATCACCCGGCTGCGCCTGCGGGTCGAACTGCTGGAGGACGAGAAGCTGCAGTACAAGTTCGGTCGCGACCTCGATGAACTGGAGATGCTGGTCAAGGGCGCGCTGCAATGTGTGAAGGACACCGATATCCACGAGAACATCGAGCCGGTGGACCTCAACCACGCCCTCGATTGCCTGATCGAACCCTACCTGCCACCCAACGGCAATGGTCGGGTCTCGCTGGACGGTCGCGCCCACGCGGCCTTTCCCGGCAAGCCACTGGCGCTGCGACGCTGCATGGGCAACCTGATCGACAACGCCCTCAAGTATGGTGACAAGGCCCACCTGCATATCGAAGACGACGACGAAGCTTTTGTGCTGCACGTCGATGACGAAGGGCCCGGGGTGCCCGAGCAGCGCCTGGAGCAGGTGTTCGAACCGCACTTTCGCTTGTCCGGCCAGCAACAGGGCTACGGCCTCGGGCTGGGCATCGCGCGCAATATCGCCCACAGCCATGGCGGCGAAGTGAGCTTGCAGAACCTGCGCGACGGCGGGTTGCGGGTTACTTTGTACTTGCCGCGAAATGCCGACTGATCGACAGGAACGCCTGTTCCGCACTGATATTCAGCGCCGGCTCGAGCGGGTCCGGCGGAAGGATATCGGCTGAGGCCCGCACCTCCCGCGGTCGCGCCATGGCCGCGCGGATGCGGTGTTCGCGCACGCGGCTGTTGCTCTGGCTGAAGTAGCGTTGCAAGGCTTCCATCGCCTGTTCATAGGGCTCGTTGCACAACGCCAGTTGGCGTTCACGCTCACGCAGCGCCAGGCGCTTGGCCTGCTCCTCGCCGTGGCGACGCACACTGAAACTGCGGCTCAGGCAGTAGCCATGAATCCGCGTGCTGGCCCGCCAGTAGCCGGTGTTGTTGGTCTCGACCCGGATCACCCCGGGATGTCCGCTGGTGTTATGAGGCATCAGGCGCTGACGCTCTGCATAGCTTTGTGACGGCTGCATTTTCAGCACCAGGGCGTTGCGGTAGGACTCGGCCATGCACCGGGCCGGTTCCTCGCCACCACACTCGGCGAAGCTGAAAACACCGCCCAATTGGGCGCCGCCACGCATGACCTCGACCCTCCAGGCACACAGACCTTGTCCGTTGTAGACCGGGAAAATGCAGCATTGGCGGGGGTTGCGCAGGTGGGGGGCAACCATGGATCACACCTCCTTGGGGGCGCTTGACCGGCGCACCTGAAATGAAGAAGTGCAGCAGATTCGCCGAAGTAAAGGAGTGCTTCAATGTGGGAAAAGACGTTAGGGATCGCTCCTACATTGGAAAGGGAAACGACTTATTCAGCAATTTTCCTACCTCGCAGAGTCTGGGGCCGAAGGGACCTTCTCTGATTTTTGTCACTGTCTGGTGACATTTGCGCGGGGCTTCGTGACCTGGCAGCGAAGAATGGCTGGCTAGAATCGCCGGATAATCGTTTGGCTCCTAACAACAAGAAAGGTACTCCGATGGACACCCTTGAACTGCCGTTCAGCAGTTGGCTCAATGCCCCGGCTCATCGTGCCTGGTTGTTGGCCGAAGGCCGGCGGCTGCTGGCGTTTGCCAAGGCTTCGCGCCTGGCCGAAGGCTTCGGCAATCTCGACGAGCACGGGCAACTGGCGGACGACGCCATGGCCGAAACCATGAACACCGCGCGCATGACCCACAGTTTCGCCATGGCCCATATCCAGGGAATTCCCGGTTGCCTGGGCTTGGTCGATCACGGTGTCGCCGCCCTCTGGGGGCCGTTGCGCGATGCCAGCCACGGTGGTTGGTATGCGGTCCCCGATCACCGCGACGGCAACAGCGGCAAGGCTGCCTACCTGCACGCCTTTGTGGCCCTGGCCGCGAGTTCCGCGGTGGTTGCCGGCAGTGCCGATGCCCCGCGCCTGCTGGCCGAAGCGATCCGCGTGCTCGAGACGCATTTCTGGAACGAGGAGGAGGGCACCCTGCGCGAATCCTTCACCCGCGATTGGCAACAGGAAGAAGCCTATCGCGGTGCCAACAGCAATATGCACGGCACCGAGGCCTTTCTCGCCCTGGCGGATGTCACCGGCGACAGTCGCTGGCTGGATCGCGCGCTGCGTATCGTCGAGCGGGTGATCCACCAGCATGCCGCCGCCAACGATTTCATGGTCATCGAACACTTCGACCGCCAGTGGCAACCCCTGCGCGAGTACAACCACGACAACCCGGCGGACGGCTTTCGCCCCTACGGCACCACGCCCGGTCATGGCTTCGAATGGGCGCGGCTGGTCCTGCACCTGGAGGCCGCGCGCCGCCAGGCCGGCTTGTTCACCCCCGATTGGTTGTTGAACGACGCCCGCGGTTTGTTTGACAGCGCCTGCCGCCATGGCTGGCACGCTGATGGCGCGGCGGGCATCGTCTACACGCTGGACTGGGCCAACCGTCCGGTGGTCCGTCAGCGCCTGCACTGGACCCATGCCGAAGCCAGCGCCACGGCCGCCGCCTTGCTCCGGCGCACCGGCGAGGCGCAGTACGAAACCTGGTATCGACGCTTCTGGGATTTTATCGATGTGCACTTCATCGACCTGGAACTGGGCAGCTGGCATCACGAACTGGATGAGCACAATCGGCCCGATGCCAAGATCTGGGGCGGCAAACCCGACCTCTATCATGCCTTTCAAGCGGTGCTGCTTCCGGGGCTGCCACTCGCCCCGAGCCTCGCGAGCGCTCTGGCCCGGTAATCCTGGGCTGATAACGGCAACGAAATTTATGTAACCATGCAGTGACATTTGCACGTCCCTTCGTTACCTGCGAAGGGCCTTGCCTTGACTAGAATCCCATGCAGCGCAAGCACCAGACTTGCATGCATAACAACAAGAAAGGTACTACAGATGAATTCGATTTCCCGCCTCGCCGCCGTCGTTTCTCTCGCCTCGTTGTTTCCTCTCAGTGCATTGGCCGCCGAATCCAAAGGAACGGTGGAAGTGGTTCATTGGTGGACTTCCGGTGGTGAAAAGGCCGCGGTCGATGTCCTCAAGGCCCAAGTTGAAAAAGACGGCTTTATTTGGAAAGACGGTGCGGTAGCCGGCGGCGGCGGTTCCACTGCCATGACCGTGCTCAAGAGTCGCGCCGTAGCCGGCAACCCACCGGGTGTCGCGCAGATCAAAGGTCCGGATATCCAGGAATGGGCGTCCACCGGGCTGCTCGACACTGACGTTCTGAAGGGTGTTGCCAAAGAACAGAAATGGGACAGCCTGCTCGACAAGAAAGTCTCCGATACCGTGAAGTACAACGGTGATTACGTGGCCGTGCCGGTGAATATCCACCGCGTCAACTGGCTGTGGATCAACCCGGCGGTCTTCAAGAAAGCCGGCATCGAAAAAGCACCGACCACCCTCGAGGAATTCTACGCCGCCGGCGACAAGCTCAAGGCCGCGGGTTTCATCCCGCTCGCCCACGGTGGCCAGCCTTGGCAGGACAGCACCGTGTTCGAAGCGGTGGTGTTGTCGGTCATGGGCGTTGATGGCTACAAGAAAGCCCTGGTCGATCTGGACAACGCTGCGCTGACCGGTCCTGACATGGTCAAGGCGCTGACCGAGCTGAAGAAAGTCGCGACCTACATGGACCAGGACGGCAAAGGCCAGGACTGGAACCTGGAAGCGGCCAAGGTCATCAACGGCAAGGCCGGCATGCAGATCATGGGTGACTGGGCCAAGAGCGAGTGGACGGCGGCCAAGAAAGTCGCTGGCAAGGACTACGAATGCGTAGCCTTCCCGGGCACTGACAAAGCCTTCACCTACAACATCGACTCCCTGGCGGTGTTCAAGCAGAAAGACAAGGGCACCGCGGCAGGTCAGCAGGATATTGCCAAGGTCGCCTTGGGTGAGAACTTCCAGAAAGTCTTCAGCATCAACAAAGGCTCGATCCCGGTTCGCAACGACATGCTCCACGAAATGGACAAGCTCGGTTTCGACGAGTGCGCCCAGAAGTCGGCCAAGGACTTCCTGGACGATGCCAAGACCGGCGGTCTGCAACCAAGCATGGCGCACAACATGGCGACCACGCTGGCCGTACAGGGTGCGTTCTTTGATGTCGTGACCAACTACATCAACGACCCGAAAGCCGATCCAGCCGATGCCGCCAAGAAACTCGGCGCGGCGGTCAAGTCCGCCAAGTAGTTTCAGCACCGCAGGTTCCCTTGCAGGAGCCGGCTTGCTGGCGATTTTTATCTGACAGTCAACATCGTCGTTGGATGAGCAATCGCAATCGCCAGCAAGCCGGCTCCTGCAGAGGATCTGCATGTAGTCCCTTTTCCCTGTAGTGGATTTTCCCATGAGTTCTGTTGCTGTGTTCAGCAAAGCCTCGCCGTTCGATGCATTGCAGCGCTGGCTACCCAAACTGGTGCTGGCGCCCAGCATGTTTATCGTCCTGGTGGGCTTCTATGGCTATATCCTGTGGACGTTCGTACTGTCGTTCACCAACTCGACTTTCCTGCCGTCCTACAAATGGGTCGGCCTGGCGCAATATGCGCGGTTGTTCGACAACGACCGCTGGTGGGTGGCGAGCAAGAACCTGGCGCTGTTCGGCGGTTTGTTCATCGGTGTCACTCTGGTGATCGGCGTGCTGCTGGCGGTGTTCCTCGACCAGCGCATCCGGCGCGAAGGTTTTATCCGCACCATTTACCTGTACCCGATGGCGCTCTCGATGATCGTCACCGGTACCGCCTGGAAATGGCTGCTCAACCCGGGCATGGGCCTGGACAAACTGTTGCGTGACTGGGGCTGGGAAGGCTTCCGCCTGGACTGGCTGATCGACCCCGATCGCGTGGTTTATTGCCTGGTGATCGCAGCGGTCTGGCAAGCCTCGGGGTTCATCATGGCGATGTTCCTGGCCGGCCTGCGCGGTGTCGATCAATCGATCATCCGTGCCGCCCAGATCGATGGCGCGAGCCTGCCGAGGATCTACTGGAAAGTGGTGCTGCCCAGCCTGCGTCCGGTGTTCTTCAGTGCGGTGATGATCCTGGCGCACATCGCGATCAAGAGCTTCGACCTGGTGGCGGCGATGACCGCCGGTGGTCCGGGCTACTCGTCCGACCTGCCTGCCATGTTCATGTATTCCTTCACCTTCAGTCGCGGCCAGATGGGCATGGGCTCGGCCAGTGCGATTCTGATGCTCGGTGCGATTCTCGCGATCATCGTGCCTTACCTGTACTCCGAGCTGAGGACCAAGCGTAATGACTAGTCTCGCCCACAAACCGGCGATCAGCCTGAGCCGCATCGCCATCTACGCGGTGCTGATCCTCGCCGTGCTGCTCTATCTGGTACCGCTGGTGGTCATGCTGTTGACCAGCTTCAAATCACCGGAAGACATCAGCACCGGCAACCTGCTGAGCTGGCCGACGGTGATTACCGATATCGGCTGGGTCAAGGCCTGGGCCACGGTCAACGGCTACTTCTGGAACTCGATCAAGATCACCGTCCCGGCGGTGCTGATCTCCACCGCCATCGGTGCGTTGAACGGCTATGTGCTGTCGATGTGGCGCTTCCGCGGTTCGCAGTTGTTCTTCGGCCTGCTGCTGTTCGGCTGCTTCCTGCCGTTCCAGACCGTGCTGCTGCCGGCCTCGTTCACCCTCGGCAAGATGGGCCTGGCCAGTACCACCACGGGCCTGGTGTTCGTGCACATCGTTTACGGCCTGGCGTTCACCACGCTGTTCTTCCGTAACTACTACGTGAGCATTCCCGATGCGCTGGTGAAGGCGGCACGCCTGGATGGTGCGGGTTTCTTCACCATCTTCCGGATGATCATCCTGCCGATGTCGACCCCGATCATCATGGTCTGCCTGATCTGGCAGTTCACCCAGATCTGGAACGACTTCCTCTTCGGCGTGGTGTTCTCCAGCGGTGATTCGCAGCCCATCACGGTGGCGCTGAACAACCTGGTCAACACCAGTACCGGGGTCAAGGAATACAACGTTGATATGGCAGCGGCGATGATCGCCGGGCTGCCGACCCTGCTGGTCTATGTGGTCGCAGGCAAGTATTTCGTGCGCGGGCTGACGGCCGGCGCAGTCAAGGGGTAATCATGGCAACGCTCGAACTTCGCAATGTAAACAAGACCTACGGCGCCGGTTTGCCGGACACCCTGAAGAACATCGAACTGTCGATCTCGGACGGTGAGTTCCTGATCCTGGTCGGGCCTTCGGGCTGTGGCAAGTCGACGCTGATGAACTGCATCGCGGGCCTGGAGAACATCACCGGCGGCGCGATCATGATCGATGACCAGGACGTCAGCGGCATGAGCCCGAAGGATCGCGACATCGCCATGGTGTTCCAGTCCTATGCGCTGTACCCGACCATGAGCGTGCGCGAGAACATCGAGTTCGGTCTGAAAATCCGCAAGATGGCCCAGTCGGCCATCGACGAGGAAGTCGCCCGGGTCGCCAAGCTGCTGCAGATCGAACACTTGCTCAACCGCAAGCCCGGCCAGTTGTCCGGTGGTCAGCAACAGCGTGTAGCCATGGGCCGTGCCCTGGCGCGGCGGCCGAAGATCTACCTGTTCGACGAACCGCTGTCCAACCTCGACGCCAAGCTGCGGGTCGAGATGCGCACCGAAATGAAACTGATGCACCAGCGCCTGAAAACCACCACGGTCTACGTGACCCACGACCAGATCGAAGCCATGACCCTGGGCGACAAGGTGGCGGTGATGAAGGACGGCATCATCCAGCAGTTCGGCACGCCGAAGCAGATCTACAACGACCCGGCGAACCTGTTTGTCGCCAGCTTCATCGGTTCGCCGCCGATGAACTTCATCCCCCTGCGCCTGCAACGCAAGGATGGTCGCCTGCTGGCTCTGCTCGACAGCGGCCAGGCCCGTTGCGAGCTGCCGCTGGGGGTGACCGATGCCGGTCTTGAAGACCGCGAAATCATCCTCGGCATGCGTCCGGAACAGATCAGCCTGATGCAGGGCGAGCCCAATGGGTTGCCGAGCATCCGTGCCGAAGTCCAGGTGACCGAGCCGACCGGTCCGGACACCCTGGTGTTCGTCAACCTCAACGGGACCAAGGTCTGCTGCCGACTGGCACCGGACGTGGCTCCGCAGGTGGGTGAAACCCTGACCCTGCAATTCGATCCGGCCAAGGTGTTGTTGTTCGACGCCCAGACCGGTGAACGCCTGGGCGTGGTGGCCAAGCCACAAGTCCAGGTGCATAGCGACAATGTGGCGCAATTCAAGGGCCGCTGACTGTGAAGAAGGGGCTTGCTCCCGAGGGTCGCGAAGCGGCCCTCAAACCTGAGGCCGGGATGTATCAGGAAAAGCGTCTGCCAAAGAGATTTGACGCATTACAGACGATGTAAACCACGTTCGATAAAAACCGTTAATAACAATAAGACGAGGATGTAGGGATGAAAAAGAAAAACACCAATGCCCGCCTGTTCTGCCAATTGTCGGCGGCGGCAACACTGGTCCTGGCTGGCCACGCAATGGCGGACGATGCGTTCAGCGCCAATTCCAAATGGATGACCGGTGACTGGGGCGGAGAGCGCACCAAGCTGATCGAAGAAGGCATCGACATCAAGATGGATTATGTCGGTGAGGTCGGTAGCAACCTGCATGGCGGCTACAACAACGACCACACCTCGCGTTACGCCGACCAGTTTGGTCTGGGCGTGGCGTTGGATCTGCAAAAGCTGTGGGGCTGGGATAACACCCAGGCCAAGATCCAGCTCACCAACCGTAACGGTGAGAACATCTCCAATGATCGCATCGGCGACCCACGCGCCGGCACCTTGAGCTCCTCCCAGGAAGTCGACGGTCGCGGCCATATGGTTCGTCTGACCCAGTTCTGGATCCAGCACCAGATGTTCGACAACAAGCTGGATGTGAAACTCGGTTACTTCGGTGAAGGCGAAGACTTCAACACCTTCCCGTGCGACTTCCAGAACCTGTCGTTCTGTGGCTCCCAGGTGGGTAACTATGTCAACACCTGGTACAACTGGCCCGTCGCCCAGGCTGCTATTCGCGTGAAGTACAACATCACGCCTGAGCTGTATGCGCAAATCGGTGCGTACAACCAGAACCCGTCGCAGTTGGAACACGGTAACGGCTTCAAGCTCAGCGGCAGCGGCACCAAGGGGACCGTCCTGCCGGTCGAACTGGTCTGGTCGCCGAAGGTCAACGACCTGCCGGGCGAATACCGTGTCGGTTACTACAAAAGCGCGGCTCCGGCTAATGATGTGCTCCGGGACAACAATGGTGGGGACGCCGCAACCAGCGGCCTGCCTTATCGTGTCCACAACAGCAAGCACGGTTACTGGTTCGTGGCGCAGCAGCAACTCACCAGCCACAACGGCGACGCTTCCCGCGGTCTGAATATCGCGGCGAACGCGACCTTCCACGACAAGGCCACCAACCTCGTCGACAACTACCAGTCGGTGATGTTCGTGTACAAAGGGCCGTTCGATGCGCGTCCGAAGGATGACGTCGGGATCGGTTTTGCCCGTATCCATGTCAACCAGGACGTGAGGGAAAACGCCGAGTTGGAAAACGCCGCCAATAACGTCAGCGACTATAACAACCCGCTGTACTCGCCACTGCGCGACACCGAGTTCAACACCGAAATCAACTACGGCTTCCACGTCACCAACTGGTTGACCGTACGTCCCAACCTGCAATACGTCACCCACCCGGGTGGTGTGAATCAAGTCGACAACGCTGTGGTTGCCGGCCTGAAAATTCAGTCGGTCTTCTAAGGCTTCGACTGATAAGCTCTCTCTCTATGTGCGCATCTTGCGGATGGTCCACCAGACCGTCCGCTTTTTTTTGCCGCACACTGTAGGAGCGAGCTTGCTCGCGATGAATGCAAGGGTACCGCGTGTCTCCAGTTGCCCCGCGTTATCGTTGACGTTCATCGCGAGCAAGCTCGCTCCTACAGGTGGATAGATGCAAATGGTTTGGTGATTTCAGGATTCGCGGCACATGCATGAGCAACCGCTACAACGCTTTTTCAAATCCCGGCGCGAGCAACCGGTGTTCCAGTGGGAGCGCTTTCAACAGCGTGAAGTGCTGGTGATCGACCATCCCTTGTGCCAGGCGGTGTTCAGTCGCCAGGGCGCGCAACTGTTGCACTTCCAGCCCCAGGGGCAGAAGCCCTGGTTGTGGTGCGCGGCCAAATGGCCACAGGTCGGGGCGATTCGCGGCGGGGTGCCGGTGTGCTGGCCCTGGTATGGGCGGCATCCGAGCGAAAACGCCTGGCCGTCCCACGGTTGGGCAAGGCTGATCGACTGGAAACTGCTGGAAAGCAGCAGCGACGAGGAGGGCGTCAGCCTGCACTGGCGTTTGCAGCTCTGCGACTGGCAGGTCGACCTGCATGCGCGCCTGGGAGAAAGCATGGACCTGCGCTTGAGCACCGAGCATCAGGACAGTGAACCGTGCCAGTTGAGCCATGCGCTGCACGCCTATTGGCGTATTGGTGATGTTGGTGAGATAGCGCTGTCCGGGCTCGACGGCGCCGAGGGGTATGACCAGTTGAATCGTCAGGCCTGCCGGCAGGAAGGCGAGTTGCGGGTCGATGGCGGTTGCCAGCGGGTGTTCCAGCATGACGGTGAACTGCACCTCAAGGATCATGCCTGGCAGCGGGAGTTGTGCATCGACACCGGCGACAGCGCCGACACCGTGGTCTGGCATCCGGGGCACCGGCCGTTGCTGGGGGTGAGTTGGAATGAAGTGATGGGGTTTGTCTGTGTCGAGGCCGCCAGTGGCGGCACCGACAGCCTGTGCCTGGCGCCCGGGGAGCGGGCGCATCTGAGTTTGCAGGCGCGTGCTTCGGTTTAGGCGGCGTGGCGGATGACGTCTTCGCGGGCAAGCTCCGCTCCCACAGTTTGACCGCGAATCACCTGTGGGAGCGGAGCTTGCCCGCGAAGGCGATATCAGCGTTTCACCTTGCTCAGGGCCTCAGTTGAACTCGTCACCCACCGGATAACGGCTGGCGTTGAGGCTTTCCTTGATCTTGCGCAGGTGCGGCTGGAAATCCACGCCACGGCGCAGGGTCATGCCGGTGGCCAGCACATCCAGCACCGTCAACTGGATGATCCGCGAGGTCATCGGCATGTAGATGTCGGTGTCTTCCGGCAGCGGAATATTCAGGCTCAGGGTACTGGCCTTGGCCAGCGGCGAACCCGCCGCCGTCAAGCCCAGCACCGACGCGCCGTTCTCCCGGGCAATACGCGCCACTTCCACCAGTTCCCGGGTACGCCCGGTATAGGAAATGATCACGAACAGCTCACCGGTGTGGGCCACTGAAGCGATCATCCGCTGCATCAGCACATCGGCATGGGCGGTGACCGCCAGGTTGAAGCGGAAGAACTTGTGCTGGGCATCCAGGGCCACCGGTGCCGAAGCGCCCAGGCCGAAGAAGTGGATCTGCCGGGCCTGGATCAACAGGTCGACGGCGCGGCTGATCAGGTTCGGGTCCAGGGCCTGGCAGGCGCTGTCCAGGGACGCGATGGCGCTGCCGAAGATCTTTTGCGTGTAGGCCTCGGGATTATCGTCGGCCTCCACCGCACGGCTCACATAGGCCGCGCCGCTGGCCAGGCTCTGGGCCAGTTGCAGCTTGAGTTCGGGGTAACCGCTGACACCGAACGAACGGCAGAAACGGTTGACCGTCGGCTCGCTGACCGAAGCCGCCTGGGCGAGGGCGGCGATGCTGAAACGGGTCGCCTGCTGCGGGTTGAGCAGGATGACTTCGGCGACTTTGCGCTCGGCCTTGTTCAGGTCTTCGAGGCGGCTCTGGATCTGCTCCAGTAAATTTCGCACGCGGTCCATTTGGTGATTCCTTGATTCGAGGCAACTTGGGTTCTGCAAGGCCCGGAACAATGCCCTTGGGCAGCTCCCGGCGGTGGCCTATCCTACTGATGGCGTGTGATGACCACCACTCGGAATCATCATATTGATAAAATGTTGTGGTTATTACTACATTTTTCCTTGAGTGATGCCTCGAAAAAAGGTATTTATCGTTTAACTTGATAAAAGAACAAACATCATGCCTTCGATAACGGTTGAACCGTGCACCTTTGCCTTGTTTGGCGCCCTGGGCGACCTGGCGCTTCGCAAGCTGTTTCCTGCCTTGTATCACCTCGATGGCGCAGGCTTGCTCCATGAAGACACGCGCATCCTGGCCTTGGCCCGCGAGCCCGGCAGCAATGCCGAGCACCTGGCGACCATCCAGGAAGAACTGCGGGTCTTTGTCGAGGACCGGGAAATCGACGAAGTGGTGCTTGAGCGCTTCCTCGCCCGCCTCAGCTACCTGCACGTGGACTTCCTCAAGCCCGACGACTATGTCGCCCTGGCCGAGCAAGCCGGCACCAGCCAGTGCCTGATCGCCTATTTCGCCACGCCGGCCTCGGTCTATGGTGCGATCTGCGAGAACCTGGCCAAGGTCGGCCTGGCTGAAAACACCCGGGTGGTGCTGGAAAAACCCATAGGTTCGGACCTCGAGTCGTCGCGCAAGGTCAACGACGCCGTGGCGCGCTTCTTCCCGGAAAACCGCACTTATCGCATCGACCACTACCTGGGCAAGGAGACGGTGCAGAACCTGATCGCCCTGCGTTTCGCCAACAGCCTGTTCGAAACCCAGTGGAACCAGAACTACATCTCCCACGTGGAAATCACCGTGGCCGAGAAGGTCGGTATCGAAGGCCGCTGGGGTTACTTCGACAAGGCCGGCCAGCTGCGGGACATGATCCAGAACCACCTGCTGCAACTGCTCTGCCTGATTGCCATGGACCCGCCGGCCGACCTCTCGGCCGACAGCATCCGTGACGAGAAGGTCAAGGTGCTCAAGGCCCTGGCGCCGATCAGCCCGGAAGGCCTGACCACCCAGGTGGTGCGCGGCCAGTACATCGCCGGGCACAGCGAAGGGCATTCGGTGCCGGGTTACCTGGAGGAAGAAAACTCCAACACCCAGAGCGACACCGAGACCTTCGTCGCCCTGCGCGCCGATATCCGCAACTGGCGCTGGGCCGGCGTGCCGTTCTACCTGCGCACCGGCAAGCGCATGCCGCAGAAGCTGTCGCAGATCGTCATCCACTTCAAGGAACCGTCGCACTACATCTTCGCCCCCGAGCAGCGCCTGCAGATCAGCAACAAGCTGATCATCCGCCTGCAACCGGACGAAGGTATTTCCCTGCGGGTGATGACCAAGGAGCAGGGCCTGGACAAGGGCATGCAACTGCGCAGCGGGCCGCTGCAACTGAATTTCTCCGACACCTATCGCAGTGCGCGGATTCCGGACGCCTACGAGCGTCTGTTGCTGGAAGTGATGCACGGCAACCAGAACCTGTTTGTCCGTAAAGATGAAATCGAAGCCGCGTGGAAGTGGTGTGACCAGTTGATCGCCGGTTGGAAGAAGTCCGGCGATGCGCCCAAGCCCTACGCGGCCGGGTCCTGGGGACCGATGAGTTCCATTGCACTGATCACGCGGGATGGGAGGTCGTGGTATGGCGATATCTGAATTGAAACTGCCCCAGGGCGTACAGGCGCACGAATTCCGCAGCCCGGCGCTGTTGGCCGAGGGCCAGGCGCAAGCCGTGGCCGAGCAACTGCGGGCGGCGATTGCCGCACGCGGCGCGGCGACCCTGGTGGTGTCCGGCGGGCGCAGCCCGGTGGCGTTCTTCCAGAGCCTGGTGAAACAGGACCTGGACTGGTCCCGTGTGGTGGTCAGCCTCGCCGACGAACGCTGGGTACCGGTGGAGCACGCCGACAGCAACGCCGGCCTGCTCAAGCGCTATCTGCTCCAGGGCCCTGCGGCCAAGGCGCGGTTTATCGGCTTGTACAGCGCCGCGGCAAACCTGGAGGCGGCGGCCGAACAGGCCGATCAATTGCTTGCAGAGCTGCCGGCTATCGACGTGCTGGTCCTGGGCATGGGCGATGACGGTCACACCGCCTCGCTGTTCCCTGGCAGCCCGAACCTGGCGGCGGCCCTGCAAGTGGATGGCAGCCGGCGCGTCTGGCCGATGCTGGCGCCGACCGTGCCGCACCAGCGCCTGACCATGAGCCGGGCCTTGCTGGCTTCGGCGACCTTCACCGTGCTGGCGATTTCCGGCCAGTCGAAACTGGCCACCCTGAATGCCGCATTGGCCGGCGATGACCTCGCGGCCATGCCGATTCGCGCTTTCTTGCAACCTACCCTGAATATTTACTGGTGCCCATGAGTCAAGGATCCGCTGCTATGACAAAAAATGTCCCGACCGTCTCCATGGCAGACAAGGTCGCCCTGATCGATGAGCTCTGCACCCGTGCACGGATTCTTCCGGTGATCACCATTGCCCGTGAGCAGGATGTCCTGCCGTTGGCCGATGCCCTGGCCGCCGGTGGCCTGACCGCGCTGGAAGTGACCCTGCGCTCGCAGTTCGGTCTCAAGGCCATCCAGATCCTGCGTGAAGAGCGTCCGGAACTGGTGACCGGTGCCGGCACCGTGCTCGATCGGCAGATGCTGGCGGCGGCGGAGGCGGCGGGTTCGCAATTCATCGTCACCCCGGGCATTACCCGTGACCTGCTGGAAGCCAGCGTCGACAGCCCGATTCCGTTGTTGCCCGGCATCAGCAATGCCTCGGGGATCATGGAGGGCTACGGCCTGGGTTATCGTCGCTTCAAGCTGTTCCCGGCGGAAGTCAGCGGCGGCGTGGCGGCGATCAAGGCCCTGGGCGGTCCGTTCGGCGAAGTGAAGTTCTGCCCGACCGGCGGCGTCGGCCCGGCCAATATCAAGAGCTACATGGCGTTGAAAAACGTGATGTGCGTGGGTGGTAGCTGGATGCTCGATCCCGAGTGGATCAAGAACGGCGACTGGGCGCGGATCCAGGAATGCACCGCCGAGGCGCTGGCCCTGCTGGACTGATTCATCGTTACTGAATTTCGTTGTGTGTTCTACGGCTTTACGGTGCGCTTGGTCGGCGCACCGTTTTTTTTTGCCCGATGAAAAGTTTTCCGGTCCGAAGGTTGGGTGTTTGTGCCGGCCCCTTCGCGGGCAAGCCCTGCTCCTACAGTTTTGTGTCGTACACCAACCTTGTATACGACGCGGAACTGTAGGAGCAGGGCTTGCCCGCGAACCCGCGCAGCGGGCCATTCAACCGCTTAACTCGCCCAGCGCCCGCGCCAGCAGCTTCAGGTCCTGCGCCGAGTTGGCCAACCCCGGCGTGACCCGGATGCAATTGCCATGGGCCGTGCCTTCGCGGACCACGGTAAACAGGTTGTACTCCGCCAGGAGTCGGTCGACCATCCGCTGCTGGTCCGGCTCATGCCGAAAGCGCAGCGAGGTGATGCCGCAATACAGACGCGGATCATCCGGTGTCAGCACCTCGATACCCGGCATCCCGCGTGCCGCGCCCACCCAGATATCCCGCAGGTAATTGAGTCGTGCGCCCTTGGCCGCCGAGCCACCCAGTGCCCGATGCTCCTCGAAGACCAGGGGCAAGGTCATCCAGGCCGGAATATTCGGTGTGCCATAGGGCGCGCGGGAGCGGATATCGCTGATCGGGTAGCGGTCTTCGCCCATGTCCGGATCGATCTCCTCCAGGCGCGTCGGATCGATATAGATAAAGCCCAGGCTCAGGGGCGCACCCATCCATTTCTGCAGGTTGAAACCGGCGAACAGGATACCCAGTGCTTCGAGGTTGAAATCGATCTGGCCCAGGGCATGGGCACCGTCGAGGATCACATCCACCCCATGTTTGCGGGCTGCGGCGGCGATGGCCTGGACCGGCATCACCAACCCGCTGCGATGGGTGACGTAGGTCAGGGCCATCAGCTTCAGTCGGGGATAACGTTCGAACGCTTCCTGATAGGTGTTCACCAGGCTGGCGAAGCTCGCCGGGAAGGGATGGCTGATCTCGATCAGCTCGACGCCGCGGTTGCGTGCCAGCCAGCGCATGGCGCCGAGGACGCTGGGGTATTCCTGGTCGCTGACCAGCAACTGATCGCCGGGCCGCAGGGCGTTGTAGTTGCGGATCAGCGAATGCAGGCCGTCGCTGGCGCAGCGGGTCAGGGCCACGGCTTCGTGATGGGTACCCAGCAGGTCGGCCAGTTGTGCGCGAATCTCCAGGCTTTCTAGGGTTTCGAAGCGCTGGCGGACATGCACCGAGTTGCTGCGGTTGATGAACTCGATATGGCCTTCGTAGGCTTCCACGACACTGCGGGTCATGCGGCCGAAATAGCCGTTTTCCAGGTTGATCGGGCCGGGCTCCAGGTCATAACGCGCGGCCACGCTGAGCCAGAAGTGTTCGTCACGGGCGTGCTCTTCATTCCATGGCATGGCGGGCTTCTCTCGACAACGGGATCAATGGCGGGGTTTGGGTTTGCCGTGCTTGGCGCGTAGCGGGTCGAGCAGGTCGGACAAGCCGTTGTGGTCGATCTCCTGCATCAAGGCGAGCAGGCCACCGAGTTCACCGTGGGGGAAACCCTCGCGGGCGAACCAGTTCAGGTACGGGCCGGGCAGGTCGGCGATGATCCGTCCCTTGTATTTGCCGAACGGCATTTCGCGGGTGACCAGCAGTTCGAGTTTCTCGGGATTCATGGGGCGACCTTGTCTTGCGCTGTTCAAGCGTCTTGAAAAATACAGGCATTCTGCATGCAGGCCAATTGACAGTTCATGCAAATAACCGCCATACAGATCTTTGGCTTATTTTCAAGTATATGAAATATAAGTAAAAAATAATCGATCAAGGCTTGGCATGGTGACTGCAACAGTTCTTGGTAGCTTTCACCACCAGAAGGAATTGAGCCATGACCAACATCAATAAAGAAGCCGTATCGATTCTCAATGATCTGATCGAAGTCAGTAAAGACGGTCAGAAAGGTTTTCAGACCTGTGCTGAAGACATCAAGAATCCCGAACTGAAGGCGTTGTTTGTGCACCGTGCCAGCGAGTGTGCGGCATCTGCCGCGGAACTCCAGGCCGAGGTGCGCAAATTGGGTGGCGATCCGGAGACTAGCACCAGTGTGGCCGGTGACCTGCACCGTCGTTGGGTGGACGTGAAAGCGCTGTTCACCGGCAAGGGTGAAGAGGCGGTGCTCAACGAGGCCGAGCGCGGTGAAGACCACGCCAAGAAAGCCTACAGCGAAGCGCTGGTGAAACTGGCCAAGCACAATCTGGTGGGCCTTACCGACCTGGTGAACCGTCAGTATCAGGGTGTGCTGCGCAATCACGACCAGGTGAAGGCGCTGCGTAATATCGCTCGCGCCAGCTAAGTTTCACGCTGCCACAAAAAACGCCGGTTGATCCGGCGTTTTTTTATGCATCAGCCAATGGTGATCGGCGGCGGGCTGGTCAGGGTCACGGTCTGCTGCTTGCGTGGCGCGAGGATCTCGGCTTCACCGTCGACCACCAGCTCATCGCGCTGGTTGAACACCCGGGTGGCGATGCGCACGCGGAATTTCGGCAGCTTCTCGAGGATCTCCAGACGCACGGTCAGGGTGTCACCGATCTTCACCGGCTTCTGGAAGCTCATCTGCTGGCCCAGGTAAATGGTGCCCGGCCCGGGCAGCTCGCAGGCCACCGCGGCGCTAATCAGCGCACCGCTGAACATGCCGTGGGCAATACGCTCCTTGAACATGCTCGCCGCGGCGAACTCGGCGTCCAGGTGCACCGGGTTGTGATCGCCGGACATGGCGGCGAACAACTGGATATCGCGCTCTTCAACGGTCTTGCTGTAGCTGGCGGTCTGGCCGACTTCAAGGGCTTCGTAAGGCGTGTTGGTAACCTGGGTCATCGCAAGGTGGTCCTGTAAGGGTGTTATCTGAAATCAACGGATTGATTTCAAAGTTGATGATTGAGCCGGCGATCATTCCGAGCGCGACGGGCGACGATGGGCCAGGGCCTGTTCCAGCCACTGGATCAGGTCTCGGGTGACTTCCTCGCGGTTGGTCTCGTTGAACACTTCATGCCGTGCCTGTGGGTAGACGTTCAATTGCAGGTTCTGGCTACCGGCGGCGCGCAAAGCGTCGGCCAGATCCTTGAGACGCTTGCCCTCGCTGACCGGATCACATTCGCCGCCGATCACCAGCAGCGGCAGGCCCGGGTCGATCTGCGCGAGGTTTTTCACCTTGCTGATCTGCTGCAGGCCACCGAGCAGATCAATCCATAATTGGTTGGTGCAACGGAAGCCGCATAGCGGGTCGTCGACGTATTTGTCCACTTCATCCGGGTCACGGCTCAGCCAGTCGAAAGCCGTGCGATTGGGCTTGAAGGCCTTGTTGAACGAGCCGAACGACAGCCAGTCGATCAGCGCGCTGCGCCCGGTGGGGCCCTGGCGCCAGCGTTCGAAGCGGGCAATCGCGCTGGCCGCGCGGTACAGCGCCACCGGCTGGAAGTTCGAGCCGCTGAGGATCGCGCCCTGCAGGCTGGCGCTGTGGTGCAGCAGGTAGGCCTGGGCGATGTAGCTGCCCATGCTGTGGCCGAGCAGGATGATCTGCACCCCGGGGTGTTGCTCGCCGATGCGCTGGTTGAGGCTGGCCAGGTCACTGACCATCGCGCACCAGCCGTCCTGGTCGGCGTAGTGGCCGAGGACGCCGTGTTCGGCGGTCTTGCCGTGGCCGCGCTGGTCGAAGGCATACACACCATGGCCGGCGGCGCACAGGGCCTCGGCCAGGCGGGCATAACGACCGCTGTGTTCGGCCATGCCGTGGGACAGCAGGATTACGGCCTTCGGTGGGCCGTCCGGCAACCAGCGATTGACGTACAGGCGGCTGTGGTCACTGACGGTCAACCAGAAGGTGTCATGGATCATGGCGGTTCCTTTGCGCGGGGACGAGGCGGACATCGGCCGGGGCGTGTTGTCGCTCCATTGTATAGCGCATCCTCGCACAGGAAGCAGACCCTCCTGCGCATTGGCAGCAAGATTCATGATGTTAATGACTGTGTCCGGCATATTTGCCTGATGCCCGTTAGCTGCTAACGTCCGCTAAGCACCGCTTTTTTCGCCTTGGGCGCAGGCGGCCCCGCAGAGGCTCAGGTAAGAGGACAAAAACAATGCAACCTGATTTCTGGAATGACAAACGCCCCACCGGCGTACCCCTGGACATCGACCTGGGCGCCTACAAGTCGGTGATCGAGGTGTTCGAGCGCTCCTGCAAGAAGTTCGCCGACCGTCCGGCCTTCAGCAACATGGGCGTGACCCTGACCTACGCCGAGCTCGAGCGCTACAGCGCGGCCTTCGCCGGTTACCTGCAAAGCCACACCGAGCTGAAACCGGGCGATCGCATCGCGGTGCAGTTGCCCAACGTCCTGCATTACCCGATTGCCGTGTTCGGCGCGTTGCGCGCCGGGTTGGTGGTGGTCAACACCAATCCGCTGTACACCGTTCGCGAGATGCGCCATCAGTTCAAGGACTCCGGCGCCCGCGCGCTGGTGTACCTGAACCTGTTCGGCCAGCGGGTCCAGGAAGTGCTGCCCGATACCCAGATCGAGTACCTGATCGAAGCGAAGATGGGCGACCTGATGCCCGCCGCCAAGGGTTGGCTGACCAACCTGGTGGTGGACAAGGTGAAGAAGCTGGTCCCGGCCTATGACCTGCCCCAGGCGGCCTCGTTCAAGAGCGCCTTGCGCCTGGGCCGGGGCCACGCCATCCGACCCTTGAGCGTCGGCCTGGAAGATATCGCGGTGCTGCAATACACCGGCGGCACCACGGGGCTGGCCAAGGGTGCGATGCTGACCCACGGCAACCTGGTGGCGAACATGCAGCAGGCCCGGGGTTGCCTGTCCCAGCCCGGCGACGACGGCCAGCCGCTGCTCAAGGAAGGCCAGGAGGTGATGATCGCGCCGCTGCCGCTGTACCACATCTATGCCTTCACGGCGAACTGCATGTGCATGATGGTTACCGGCAACCACAACGTGCTGATCAGCAATCCACGGGACATCGGCGCCTTTATCAAGGAGTTGAAGAACTGGCGCTTTTCCGCGTTGCTGGGGCTCAACACCCTGTTCGTGGCGTTGATGGAGCATCCGGAGTTCAAGACCCTGGATTTCTCCAGCCTGAAACTCACCAACTCCGGCGGCACCGCGCTGGTCAAGGCTACCGCCGAGCGCTGGCACAAACTCACCGGTTGCCGCATCACCGAAGGCTACGGGCTGACCGAGACTTCGCCGATCGCCTGCACCAACCCCTATGGCGACAAGGGCAAGCTGGGCACGGTGGGTTTGCCGGTGCCCGGTACGGCCTTGAAGGTCATTGACGATAACGGGGTCGAGCAGCCGCTGGGTGAGCGTGGCGAGTTGTGTATCAAGGGGCCGCAGGTCATGAAGGGCTACTGGCAGCAGGTCGAGGCCACGGAACAGGTGCTGGATGCCGAGGGTTGGTTCAAGACCGGTGATATCGCGGTGATCGATCCGGACGGCTTCGTGCGCATTGTCGACCGCAAGAAGGACATGATCATCGTCTCGGGTTTCAACGTGTACCCCAATGAAATCGAAGATGTGGTGATGGCCCACCCGAAAGTCGCCAATTGCGCGGTGATCGGGGTGCCGGACGAGCGTTCCGGCGAGGCGGTGAAGTTGTTCGTGGTGGCGCGGGATTCGGGGGTCAGCCTCGAAGAACTGAAGGCCTACTGCAAGGAAAACTTTACCGGCTACAAGGTACCCAAGCACATCGTGCTGCGTGATTCGCTGCCGATGACGGCGGTGGGCAAGATCCTGCGGCGGGAGTTGCGGGATATCGCCTAGGCCGCGATAGATGTGGCGTTATTGAGGGGCTCTTCGCGGGCAAGCCCTGCTCCTACAGTTCGTCGTCGTTCACCGATTTTGTGTACGACACAATACTGTAGGAGCAGGGCTTGCCCGCGAAGCTTTTTGGGCCTGAAACCCTCGATCCAGAGCGAGATTCCAACAAATAGAATCTTTACTCTAAAAATGACCATTGGTATTTCTTGAGTCATTTTTATGACCGTAAGGGCCTCGTTTGGCTCTAGGCGACCCTCGGCAAAGCTGCTACTCTCGGCGCGCTTTGTGACTTCTCGGCGTAGGTTAAAGCCGGATTCACCCAATAAAAAACACAGACAAATAATAATCGCATCAAATGCGGTGCTGAATTCGCGTTGCTGAGGAGTAGGCTTCCATGATCGAAGACTTTTGGAAGGATAAGTACCCGGCTGGGATTGCTGCCGATATCAATCCCGACGAGTACCCGAATGTTCAGACGGTATTGAAACAGTCTTGCCAACGATTCGCCAGCAAGCCGGCCTTCAGCAACCTCGGCAAGACACTCACCTATGGTGAGTTGTACGAACTGTCGGGTGCTTTTGCCGCTTACTTGCAACAACACACCGACCTGCAACCGGGCGACCGCATCGCCGTGCAGTTGCCCAACGTGCTGCAATATCCGGTCGCGGTCTTCGGTGCCATTCGCGCCGGGTTGATCGTGGTCAACACCAACCCGCTGTACACCGCGCGGGAAATGGAACACCAGTTCAACGACTCCGGCGCCAAGGCCCTGGTGTGCCTGGCGAACATGGCGCACCTGGCCGAAACCGTGGTGCCCAAGACCGGCGTCAAGCACGTTATCGTCACCGAAGTCGCCGACCTGTTGCCGCCGCTCAAGCGCCTGCTGATCAACAGTGTCGTCAAGTACGTGAAGAAGATGGTCCCGGCTTATCACCTGCCCAAGGCCGTCAAGTTCAACGATGTGCTGAGCAAGGGCCGTGGCCAGCCGGTCAAGGAAGCCAACCCGGCCAGCAGCGATGTCGCCGTGTTGCAATACACCGGTGGCACCACCGGCGTGGCCAAGGGCGCGATGCTGACCCACCGCAACCTGGTGGCGAACATGCTGCAGTGCAAGGCGCTGATGGGCTCGGACCTCAATGAGGGCAACGAGATCGTCATCACCCCGCTGCCGCTGTACCACATCTATGCCTTCACCTTTCATTGCATGGCGATGATGCTGATCGGCAACCACAACATCCTGATCAGCAACCCGCGTGACCTGTCGGCGATGGTCAAGGAACTGTCGAAGTGGAAGTTCAGCGCCTTTGTCGGTTTGAACACACTGTTCGTCGCACTGTGCAATAACGAAGGTTTCCGCAAGCTGGACTTCTCCGCGCTCAAGGTCACCCTGTCCGGCGGCATGGCCCTGCAACTGGCCGCGGCCGAGCGTTGGAAAGCGGTGACCGGCTGCGCCATCTGCGAAGGTTACGGCATGACCGAAACCAGTCCGGTGGCAACGGTGAACCCGAGCCAGAGCATCCAGATCGGCACCATCGGCATTCCGGTGCCTTCGACCCTGTGCAAGGTGGTCAACGATGCGGGGGAGGAACAGGCCCTGGGCGAAATCGGCGAGCTGTGCATCAAGGGCCCGCAAGTGATGAAGGGCTACTGGCAGCGCCAGGACGCCACCGATGAGATCCTCGACAGCGAAGGCTGGTTGAAGACCGGCGATATCGCGATCATCCAGCCAGATGGCTACATGCGGATTGTCGATCGCAAGAAGGACATGATCCTGGTGTCGGGCTTCAACGTCTATCCGAACGAATTGGAAGACGTGCTGGCGACCTTGCCGGGTGTGCTGCAATGCGCGGCTATCGGCGTGCCGGATGAGAAATCCGGGGAAGTCATCAAGATCTTCATCGTCGCCAAGCCGGGGGTGACCCTGACCAAGGACCAGGTGATGGAGCATATGCGTGCCAATGTCACCGGCTACAAGGTGCCCAAGTTCGTCGAGTTCCGCGATGCGCTGCCGACCACCAACGTCGGCAAGATCCTGCGTCGCGAGCTGCGCGATAGCGAGCTCAAGAAGCTGGGCCTGAAGAAAATCGCCTGACCCGCTGAAACGACAAAGCCCCGCCATGCGGGGCTTTGTCATTTATGGCATTCGCTATTCAAGACTGCTGGAATGGCGAGAAATCCACACCGGTACCAGCCGGGCGCACGTCCTTGAGGAACGAGTCCTTGTCGGCGCTCAGCTCCAGGCTCAAGGTTGGGCGGCGCTTGCCGGCGTTGCGCACCACCAGGCCTTCCATCTTCTCGCGCAGGAACGCGGTCGTCACCTTCAGGTGCAGCAACTGGTCGTTGCTCGGGGTGTGCAACAACAGGTGTACCCATTCGTACTGGCCGATCGCCAGGCGAGCCACCGGGATATCGAACCACCAGATGTTCTTGTTGCGGTTCAGTTCGGTGAAGTGACAGTTGTTGACGCCCAGCACCGCGCCGCCCAGTTCCTGGTTGCGGCGGGCGATGGCCTGCTTTTTATCGAGTTTCATGACTTTCCTACCGTTATCGATCTTCAGCGCCAGAGCCTGAATCTGGCGCGCATTCTCAGGGGTTGGCGGGCAAACATAAAGCCAAACCTGAATTCTTCGATGAAAAGCCGTGGGCAAACACCGACTGAAAATAAATGAAACTCCGCGCGCAGGCCCCGGGTCAACCTTATGTCGAGACATGACACCCGCATTTCTTATTGGAGAAATATCATGAGCAGCACCAGCGATAAAATCAAAGGCACGGCGAACGAAGCGGTGGGTAACGTCAAGCAAGCCGTCGGCAAGGCCACCGGCAACAACCAGATGCGCGCCGAAGGCAAGGCCCAGGAACTCAAGGGCGATGTCCAGAAAGCTGTAGGAAAAGCCAAGGACGCCATCAAGAAAGGCGTCGACCGGGCCTGACCCTTCGCGGGCACGGACCATGCGGCCATCCCAGGATGGCCGTTTTCGCGTGGCGGCTACACTGGTTAAGATCGAGAAATGTTTTGAGGGTCGCCAACCGCGTTGCTTTGGGTTAGAAAGAGCTGTAGTGGAACCCCTTTGAGTCGCCTTGACTCGCTACCTTTATTTGCGGCGAAAGGAGACGCTATGATTTTCCCTGAGTTGCGCGACCTGCCCCTGCATCGCGTGATGATGCGCACGGTCACAGAATTCGTCGCCGACGAAATGTCGACCTATGCCTCGGCACTGGCCTACCAGATGCTGTTTTCGTTGTTTCCCTTCCTGTTGTTCCTGATCGCCCTGATCGGTTTCCTGCACCTGCCGGACTTTTTCACCTGGCTGCGCCTGCAGTCGGAGCTGGTGTTGCCGCCCCAGGCCCTGGACCAGGTCAACCCGGTGATCGACCAGTTGCAGCAATCCAAGGGCGGCCTGCTCTCGGTGGGTATCGTCATTGCCCTGTGGACTGCCTCGGCCGGCGTGCGCCTGATGATGAGCGCGATGAACGCCGCCTACGATGTGCTCGAGGGACGGCCGATCTGGAAGCGTTTTCCGCTGTCGATCTTCTACACCGTCGGCATCGCCGTGATGCTGCTGGCCGCCGCCGCGCTGATGGTGCTCGGGCCGCAGGTCATGAGCTGGCTGGCGGGACAGATCGGCATGGAGGAATACGTCGTCACGCTCTGGACCTGGCTGCGCTGGCCGGTGGTGGTGGTGCTGCTGATGTTCGCCGTGGCCCTGATGTACTACGTGATGCCGGACGTGAAGCAGAAATTCCGCTTTATCACCCCGGGCTCGGTGCTCGCGGTGGTGGTCTGGATCGTCGCGTCCCTGGGCTTCGGCTATTACGTGAAAACCTTCGCCGACTACAACGCAATGTATGGCAGTATCGGGGCGATCATCGTCCTGCTGCTGTACTTCTATATTTCCGCGGCGGTCCTGTTGCTCGGGGCTGAAATGAATGCGGTGATCGAACACATGTCGTCCGAAGGCAAGAATCCTGGCAAAAAGGACTTCCACGAGCATGACGACACCCTGCCTATCTCCGGATTGGGGCGGGACCACTCCCTCAAGCCGACTATTGACGAAACCTGATCATGATCCGTGAAATCCTGAAAATGGGCGATGAGCGCCTGCTGCGTATCGCTCCGCCGGTGCCGCCGGAATTGTTCAACAGCAAGGAGCTGTGGGAGCTGATCGACGATATGTTCCAGACCATGGAGCACGTCGGTGGCGTCGGCCTGGCCGCGCCGCAGATCGGCGTCGACCTGCAACTGGTGATCTTCGGTTTCGAGCATAGCGAACGTTATCCGGACGCCGAGGCGGTGCCGCAGACCATCCTGATCAACCCGCTGATCACGCCCCTGGGGCCGCAGCTGGAAGAAGGCTTTGAAGGTTGCCTTTCGGTACCGGGCCTGCGCGGCGCGGTGGACCGCTACTCGCGTATCCGCTACGAAGGCTTCACGCCCAATGGCGAACCGCTGGTGCGGATCGCCGAGGGCTTCCACGCCCGTGTGGTGCAACACGAATGCGACCACCTGATCGGCCGCCTGTACCCGTCGCGGATCAGCGACTTCAGCAAATTCGGTTTCACCGAAGTGCTGTTCCCCGACCTGGACCCGACGGCGGACGATTGACCGCCGAAGTTTCCAGTTTCCCTTACTGGGCCGCCACCTTGCCGGGTTTGACGAAGCGCAGGGTCAGGCGGTCCGATTCGCCGATGGCCACATACTTGGCCCGGTCCTGGTCACCCAGCCTCAGCGACGGCGGCAAGGTCCAGACGCCGCCGGGGTAGTCCTTGGTGTCCTTGGGGTTGGCGTTGATTTCGCTCTGGCCTTCCAGCGCGAAGCCGGCATCGGTGGCCAGTTTCACCACGTAGGCGGTGGGCAGGTAGCCGCTTTGCTTGATACTGGCCAGGTCCGCGCCATCCTTGGCCCGGTGATCCACCACACCAAGCACGCCGCCCGGCTTCAGTACCTTGAAGAAGGCGCTGAACATCGCCGGGGCGTCATCGGCCATGACCCAGTTGTGCACATTGCGGAAGGTCAGCACGCGGTCCGCCGAGCCAGGCTTGCCGAACACCGGTGCCTGGGGATCGAACTCGACCACGCCGGCCTTGGCGTAGTGGCTCGGGTCCTTGGCGAATTTCTGCTTCAGGTTGTCGGCCGAGCGTTTGGCGAACTCACTGGTCGCGGGCGCCTGCACGGCCGCAATGTAATGGCCGTGGTCCTTGAGCAGCGGCGCGAGCACTTCGCTGTACCAGCCACCGCCGGGGGTGATTTCGATCACCGTCTGGTTGGCCTGCAAACCGAAGAACTGCAAGGTCTGTTGGGGATGGCGGTAGCCGTCGCGAACGCTGTTTTCCGGCGCCCGCCAGGAGCCTGCCAGGACCTTGGCGTATTGCGCGTCGGTGATGGCGCTATTGGCGGTGGCGGCCTGGCTGGCGAGAGGGGCGAGAAGGGCGGTCAAGGATAAAGCCACGAGCGTGCGTTTCATGATCATCCTGGTAAAAACGAGTGTGGGTTGGAGGCTAGCACGGGCAAATGCACCGCCGATCACACATTTTGCGCAGTCGACCTCACCAACGGTTCTATACCCAGGGCAATCATCGGCTTGCTGCGTGAGTAGCGCGCCAGACGCTCCGCCAGCGGCTGGGGCAGGGTCGGGTCGCCGCGGAAACCCAGGCGTTCATAGAACCCGCGCAGGTCGGGATGGCAGAACAGCCAGGTCGGGCCGCAGCAGTTGCCGAGCGCCTGTTGCAGCAACTGCGCGGCGATGCCCTGGCCGCGTCGTGATGGGGCGACAAACAGTCCGGTAAGCCAATGTCCCTGGGCAATCGGGGTCAGCGACAACCCGCCGATGATCTCCCCTTGCCGGGCCACCCACGGCTGTCCGTCGCTGGCCGAACGCATCGGCGAGTTGTGCGCGCGGTAGAACTTGTTCAGCAGTGGCCGTAGCGCTTCCGGCAGTGGGGCGTAGTCGGGATTGGGCATGGCATTTATTATCGCTGGAGAGGGCTGGCGTGGGATTATAAGAGAGCCGAAGTGCTCGGATGGGTGTATACCTGAGTCTACATCCATCTGGAGTACGCATCATGAGCAAGGGCATGGATTCAAAAAAAGCCACCAAGAAGAAACCCGCCAAGAGCGCCGACGAAAAGCGTGCGGCGAAGAAGGTCAAGAAGGTCGATGTGCTCGGCCATTGAGGGATCTAAGGATATAACCAATCGATCTGCAAGATTTTCCGCCGGTAATCCACATCAGGGGATAAAGCCGGGGTTTATCCATCGGCTGAACCTGTGTGAAGCCGACCGATGCCCAATTATCTTGATGTTGCTCAACGCGAAGAAATCCTGCACCTGAAACAAACCTTCACCGGCCGTACCGAATGGCCGACCTGGCTATTGCTGATCGGTGTCTATTCAAGCTGGTTCGCCGTGCTGCTGGCCAGTCCCTGGCTCGGCCTGTGGCCGAGCACGCTCTTGCTGATTCCCATCGTTACGCTGTGGATGTCGGTGCAGCACGAATTGCTGCACGGTCATCCGACCCGTTTCGTCTGGCTGAACAAGCTGATGGGTTATGCGCCGTTCGCCGTCTGGTATCCCTACACCCTCTATCGTGACAGCCACCTGTTGCATCACCGCGACGAGGACCTGACCTTGCCCGGTGTCGACCCGGAAAGCCGCTATTTCTGTCAGCAGGATTGGCAGCGCCGCTCGGCTCTGCAACGCAGCGTGCACTATTTGAACAAGACGGTCCCGGGACGCCTGCTGCTGGGAGCGCCACTGGCCTTGTTCGGCCTGGTCAAGGAGGAAGGCCAGCGCCTGCGCCGTGGCGAGCGCCAGGCCTGGCTGATGTGGCTGACCCACGGCACGCTGACCTTGTTGATGCTGGCGTTTATCGCCCATTACAGCCTGATCCCGGTCTGGCACTACCTGCTGCTGATCAGCGTCCCGGCGCTGTCGGTGGGGGCGCTGCGGTCTTTCTATGAACACCGCCCGAGTACCTTGCCGGAGCAACGCACGGTGCTCAACGAAGCGGGCTGGCCCTGGCGTTGGTTGTTCCTCAATCTGAACCTGCACCTGGTGCACCACGACCTGCCGAAACTGCCCTGGTATTTCCTGCCGCGTGTCTATTACGCGCGGCGCGACGCCTGGTTGGCGCGCAGTGGTGGCTACCTGGTAAAAGGCTATGGCGAGCTGGCGCGACGGCATGCGCTGCAAGTCGTCGATAGCCCACGGCATCCGTTTGCCTGAGGACGATTCATGACTCACCGTTATGCAGAACTGTTGATGTATGTGGCGCCGCAGGAAGTGGGGGAGGCCAACGAGCGCTGGATCGAGCGGATTGTGGAAAAGCTCGGTGTGCGCCGGGGTTCTGCCCAGAATCTGGACTTGATGCAGCTCTGGCTATCCCCACAACTGCTGTTCGCCCAGACCTGCGGGTATCCGCTGATGAGCCTGTTGCGCGGTCAGGTCAAGGTGATCGGGCGCCCGCGTTATGAACTGGAATACGCCTCGGGCGGTGACCATTGCAGTCTGTTGCTGAGTCGTGAAAGCGAGGGCCGTCGTACCCTGGAAGACTTCTACGACAGCCGCGGCGTGATCAACGATGAAGGCTCCAATAGCGGGATGAACCTGCTGCGACATGCACTGGCACCCCTGCATCAGGACGGTCGGTTCTTCGCCAGTGTCGGGCAGAGTGGCGCTCACCGCGAAAGCCTGCGCTGGTTGCGCGAGGGCCTGGCCGACCTGGCGGCGGTGGACAGTGTGACCTTCGCCTACCTGGCACGTTTTGCAGCCCATGAGGTGGCCGGATTGAGAGTGGTGGCGCGTAGCGCCTTGAGTCCGTGCCTGCCTTACATCACCCATGCCGGGTCGAGCGTCGAGGAGATCGAGGGCATTCGGGTGGCGATGAACCAGGGGCTGCACGAGCTTCCCGATGTCGCGGTGACGTTGGGTTTGAGTGAAGTGTTGCCGGCGAGCGAGGCGGACTATCAGGTCTTGCTGGATTACCGGGACGAGGCCCGGGCGCTGGGGTTTGCATCAATTCATTAAATAGCAAAATAGAATATTAAAATAGTTTTTAAGTATTATTAAAGAATAAGCCGTGTTGGTAGGATCCCTGCCACCGGACCACCGGACATACAGCGCATCTCTCTTCAATTGGAGCCACTATGTCCGGCGCCGACACACCTCACCGCGATTACGTGGGCGGATTGTTCCGTAGTCATTACCCATGGCTGTGCGCCCGTTTGCGCCGCCACCTGGATTCCAGCGCCAGCGCCGAAGACATCGCCGCCGACACCTTCGTCCAGTTGCTGATGGCCCCCGACGCCGTGCCGATTCGTCAGCCACGGGCGCTGCTGACCACCATTGCCCAGCGCCTGATGTACCAGCTCTGGCGCCGCCGCGACCTGGAGCGCGCCTACCTCGATGCCTTGCAACAGGCCCCCGACGTCGAAGTGCCGTCGCCTGAAGACCTGGCCCAGATGCTCGAAGCCCTGGAAAACATCGACTGCCTGCTCGACGGTCTGCCGGACAAGGTCAAGGCCACCTTCCTGCTGTCCCAGGTCAATGGCCTGACCTATCCCGAGATCGCCGCCGAGCTGGGCATTTCCCAACGCTCGGTCAGCGACTACATGACCCGGGCCATCGGCCGCTGCCTGCGCGCGAGGAGCGATTGAGATGAGCCGCGAGCCGCAAGACCCGCTGATCGAAGAGGTCACCCGCTGGATCGTCCTGCTGCATTCCGGTCATGCCAGCGACGCCGACCAGCGCGCCTACCGCCACTGGCGCAGCCAGGACCCGCGTCGCGAGCAGCTTTGCAGCCAACTGGAAACCCGCCTCGGGGTGTTCCGCATTCCCATCGCCCAGGGCGTCGATGCGCAATTGCTGCAGCGCACCCTGAGCGCGCCGCCCAACCGCCGCAAGGTCTTGCAGGGTGCGCTGGCCGGAGTCGGGGTGATCCTCGGTGTCGCTCTCCTGGCCCGTGACGGCGGCCTGCCGCTGGCCGAACTGAGCGCCGACTTGCGCACCGGCACCGCCGAGCGCCGCAGCCTGGAGCTGCCGGATGGCAGCCGCTTGCAGCTCAACGCGCAAAGCGCCGCCGACATCGATTTCAGTCCCCGGCAGCGGCAACTCCGGCTGTTGGACGGTGAACTGCTGGCGCAGGTCGCCAATGACGCGGCCCGGCCTTTTGTCGTGCAGACCACCCAGGCGCGGGTGCACGCCTATGGCAATCGCTTGCAGGTGCGCGAAAGGGCCGGCAGCGGCCATGTCGTCGCGCTCAGCGGTGCCCTGGAAATCCACGGACCCGCCGGCGAATACCTGCAATTGCCGAGCGGTCACGAGGTGTCCTACGACCGCTATCGATTCGGCCCGATCCTGCCCAGTCGCATGGGAGCCACGGCCTGGGTCGAGGGACTGCTGGAAGTGCGCGACGCGGCACTGTCCGAGGTGATCGAGGCTTTGCGCCCTTATCGCCCGGGTGTGCTGAGGCTGGACCCGGCCATCGCGCAACTGCGGGTCAGCGGTCTGTTCCGACTGGACAACCCGCAGCAGGTACTCGACACCCTGGCCCGCACCTTGCCGATTCGTATCGCCCGGCACACCGACCTGTGGGTGACCTTGAGCCCGGCCTAGGCGCTTGGTTCTAAGACCATAACCAAAGGGTCTGCAAGTTTTTCATCGGCCATTGCACATCACTCCCGTAAGCGCTGCCGAGGGAGCAGCGCTGTTCGATTCCATGGGGGGAATCACTTTGCGTCCGTACAACACCAACACAGCAGCACGCCGTTCACTGCGCAGTTTTGCCATCGCACCGCTGGCCGGATTGTTTCTCACCTGTGCCCAGGGCGCCGAAGAAGCCCGGCAGGTTTATCACATCGCACCCGGTCCGCTGGACGAGGTGCTGCTCAATATCAGCCGGCAAAGCGGCCAGGTGATTTCCTTCACGCCGCAATTGAGCAACTACTCGTCGGCCCAGGTGGACGGTTCCCTGTCGGTCCAGCAGGCGGTGAACGAAGCCTTGCGCGGGACCGGCCTGCAATTGCAGGTCAGCCCCGAAGGCGCGTTCATCATCAAGGAGGGCGCCGCTTCGAGCCAGGCCGCCAGCACCGCCAAAACCGTTGCACGCAACACCGACGCCGCCGCGCCAACCCTCGACCGGGTGGTCGCCATCGGCACCCGCCGTAGCGATGCCACGGCCCTGACCAGCACCGCGCCGGTGGACGTGATCAACGCCGAGGAACTCAAGCAGACCGGTGCCACCAGCCTCAACCAGGCCTTGTTCCAACTGCTGCCGTCCTTCAACTTTCCGCAGAACCAGAGCGCGACCCGTGGCCAGGACCCCAAGGGCGCGTCCTTGCGCGGGTTGGCCCCGGACCAGACCCTGGTACTGATCAACGGCAAGCGCCGGCATGCCTCGGCGGTGGTGAACATCTCCGGCGGCGTGCCCTTCGTGGGCGCGCAGCCGGTGGACCTGGACATGATCCCGATCAGCGCCATCGACCATGTCGAAGTGCTGCGCGACGGCGCCTCGGCGCAATACGGCTCCGACGCCATCGCCGGGGTGATCAACATTGTGCTCAAGGAGCGCGACAGCGGCGGCCAGATCAATACCCAACTGGGAAAATTCGCCCAGGGCGACGGTTTCTCCAAGGCCGCAGACGGCTGGTATGGCGTGGGCCTGCCGGGGGACGGTTTCCTGACCCTGAGCTTCAACAGCCTGAACAACAAACCCGATGATATCGGCGACAGCTACCAGGCCAACGGCCAGACCCAGGACCCACGCTGGGGCGGTGCCGGACGCGACAAGTACAACCTGGCGGCCAACGCCGAGATCGGCCTGAGCGATCAATGGCGTCTCTACAGCTTTGCCACCTTCGGCCAGGACACCTCGGTCAACAACACGCCGCCGTTGCTGGCGGGCAACCCGAACAACGTGGCGGCGATCTACCCCAATGGCACCATTCCCAAGTACCGCTATCGCTATGAAGACGGCGCGCTGACCGTCGGTTCGCGCTACGAGGATGCGAGCCTGGGGCGCTTCGACCTGAGCGCCACCTACGGTCGCGATACCCATGACGAAACCGCGTTCGACACGGTCAACCCGAGCTTCGGCGCGGCCAGCCCGACCCGCTTCAATGTCGCCACGCTGATCAACGAACAGACCAACCTGACCCTGGACTACGCCAAGGACCTGGATGTGGATTGGTCCAAACATCCGCTGACGGTTTCCGCCGGTATTGCCTATCGCAACGAGCGTTATCGCCTGGAGGCGGGTGATGCCGATTCCTACTCCTTCGGTGGCATCAACGGTGTCCAGGTCGGCGCGGTGCAGGCTTCGGGCCTGACGCCGGAGGACGCCGGAACCTACAGCCGCAATGTCGGCGGGGTGTATTTCGGCCTGGAAAACCAGCTCACCGACAAATTCCAGTTCGGCCTGGCCGGGCGCACCGAGCACTATTCGGACTTCGGTTCGGCCACCACCGGCAAGGTCTCGGCGCGCTATGACTTCACCCCACGGGTCGGCCTGCGGGCCACGGTGAACAACGCCTATCGCGCCCCGACCCTGGGCCAGATCGGCACCTCCTGGACCACCACCACCAACGTCGACTCCAACGGCAACCCGGTGCTGACCCGCATGCTGCCCGCCGACAACCCGGCGGCGCGGGCGTTGGGCGCGCAGCCGCTGAAACCGGAAAAGTCCACCAACTTCTCCCTCGGCCTGGTGCTGCGGCCTACCGACCAGGCCTCGGTGACCATCGATGCCTACCAGATCAGCATTCGCGATCGCCTGCTCTACAGCGGCGGTATCTCGGGGCCCCAGGCCGAGCAGATCCTCCAGGCCGCCGGCTACGGCCAGTACACCTGGGCGCAGTTCATGACCAACGCCGCCGACACCCGCACCCGGGGTATCGACATCGTCGGCAAGTACAACCTCGACCTGCAGCAGTTCGGCAGCCTGGCCTTGTCGGCGGGCTACACCAAGGCCAGGACCGTGATCGAGCGGATCAACTCCAACCCCTACGGCTTTGATGTGCTGACCCGTGAAGCCCGGGGCTTCCTCGAACACGGCTACCCGGAAGACAAGCTGGTGTTCGGCGCGGTGCATCGCTACGGCGCCTGGACCGTGGCGCTGAACGAGACCCGTTATGGCCAGTACCGCAAGTATGCGACCAGCGATGCCGCGGCGCAGTACGACCAGACCTTCTCGGCGCAATGGACCACCGACCTGGACGTGAACTACGCCTTCACCAAACAGCTGCGGCTGTCGGTGGGGGCCAACAACCTGTTCGACAGCAAGCCGGACACCTTCAACCCGCAACTGCGCCAGACGGCGGGGCAGCAATACAGCTTCCTGTCGCCGGCGGCACCGGAGGGGGCCTTCTACTACACACGGCTGAGCTACGACTTCTGATTTTCAGGGCGACACATCCCTCCCTGGAGGAACGCAATCCCTGTAGGAGCAGGGCTTGCCCGCGAAGAGGCCCTCAAGATCGCTAAAAGCTTCGCGGGCAAGCCCAGCTCCTACAGGTCCGTATTCCAACGGGGGAGTCCCCGTGAAACACAACGATTGACCATGAAAACCGAACCACCACGAGGTGAACATGAAATCCATCAAGACCCTGTTCGGCGGCTCGCTACTGGCCCTGAGCCTGTTGGCCCAGCCGGCACCCGCCGCTGAAAAGAACGCCCCGATCCACTTCGGCGACATCACCTGGGAGAGCGGCAGCCTGATCACCGAAATCCTGCGACTGATCGTCGAGAAAGGCTACGGCTACTCCACCGACACCTTGCCCGGCAGCACCGTGAGCCTGGAAGCGGCCCTGGCGAAAAACGATATCCAGGTCATCGGCGAAGAGTGGGCCGGACGCAGCCCGGCCTGGGTCAAGGCCGAAAGCGAAGGCAAGGTGTTCGGCGTGGGCGACACCGTCAAGGGCGCCACCGAAGGCTGGTGGGTGCCGGAATACGTGATCAAGGGCGACCCGGCGCGGGGCATCAAGGCATTGGCACCGGACCTCAAGTCGGTGGCCGACCTGCCACGCTACAAGGACGTGTTCCGTGACCCGGAAGATCCGTCTCGCGGACGCTTCCTCAACAGCCCGACCGGCTGGACCTCGGAGATCGTCAACAGCCAGAAAATCAAGGCCTATGGCCTGAGCGACAGCTTCGTCAACTTCCGCACCGGTTCCGGCGCGGCGCTGGACGCGGAAGTGGCCTCCTCGGTCAAACGCGGCAAGCCGGTGCTTTTCTACTACTGGTCGCCGACCCCGCTGCTGGGTCGCTTCAACCTGGTGAAGCTGGAGGAGCCGCCGTTCGACGCCGAAGCCTGGAAGACCCTGGCCGATGGCAACAACCCGCACCCCCGTGGTACCCGCTCGATGCCGGCGCACCTGGCGATTGGTGTGTCCGCACCGTTCAAGGCGCAGTACCCGGATCTGGTGGAGTTCTTTACCAAAGTCGACCTGCCCATCGACCTGCTGAACCGTACCCTGGCCGAGATGGGTGAAAAACGCCTGCCGCCACGCCAGGTCGCCGAAGCCTTCCTGCGTGAGCAGCCACAGGTCTGGAACGCCTGGGTGCCCGCGGCAGTGGCCCAACGTGTGAGTGGCAGCCTGTGATGTTCAAACGGTTATGCCTGTTACTGGGCTTGGGCCTGGCCAGTGCCGGCCCGCTGCTGGCCGCCGATCCCGCCACGGTGCGGATCGGCTACCAGAAGAGTTCGGTGAGCATGGTCCTGGCCCGCGAGCACCATCTGCTGGAGCAGGCGTTGCCCGGCACCCAGGTGCAATGGATCGAGTTTCCCGGCGGTCCGCAACTGATCGAGGCGCTCAACGGCGGCAGTGTCGATATCGGCAACAGCGGTGATATTCCGCCGATTTTCGCCCAGGTCGCCGGCATCGACCTGCTGTATATCGGTGTCGAGCCCAGCGACGGCAAGACCGAGGCGATCATCGTGCCCAAGGACAGTCCGGTGCGGCAACTGGCCGATCTCAAGGGCAAGCGGGTCGCCTTGCTCAAGGGCTCCAGCGCCCACAATCTGTTCCTCAAGAGCCTGGTCAAGGCCGGCCTGAGTCTCAGTGACGTGAACCTGGTCTACCTGTCGCCGGCTGATGCCCGCGCCGCGTTCGAGCAGGGCAAGCTCGATGCCTGGGTGATCTGGGACCCTTACTACTCGGCCGCGCTGATCGATGGTCGGGCGCGTTTGCTCAGCGACGGCCAGGGGCTCAATTCCGGTGGCAGTTTCTATATCGCCAGTGGCACCTTTGCTCGTCAGTATCCGCAGGCTATCGGCCCGTTGCTCAAGGCCTTCGGCGGGGCCCAGCAACTGTCGTTCGACGAGCCGCAGGCGTCCATCGACAGCATGACCCGGGTCCTCGGCCTGCAACGCGGGGTGATCGAGGGCTACTTCGCCCACCGCACCCATGCACCGCTCAAAGCGGTCGACCCGGCGACGATGCTCGACCAGCAACGCACCGCCGACCGTTTCTACGCCAATGGCCTGATTCCCAAGGCGGTCCAGGTCGACCGGATCGTTTTCAAGGCCCCTTGAACCCGCAGAGGAAACCCACTCCATGCAACCTGTCTACATCGATTTTCTCAACGGACTGGACATCGCCGCCCTGGACCTGGGCAACGACGAAATCCTCGCCGCCATCGAAGCCAGCCTGGCCATCCAGGGGCGGGGAGAGGCGGTGATCGAGCCGCGTACCCACCTGATTCCGGGTGGCGGCATCAACGGCCACTTCAATGTGCTGCGCGGCGTGCTGGGCGGCGACATCGGTTATGCCGGGGTCAAGGTGGTCGGCGATTTCGTCGACAACTACCGCAAGGGGCTGCCGTCGGAACTGGCGATCCTCAACCTGCTCGACCCGGCCACCGGGGTGCCCAAGGCGATTCTCGATGCTTCGGCGATCACCGATATGCGCACCGGCGCGGTCACCGCCATCGGCGCCAAGTACCTGGCCAATCCCGGCAGCAAGGTGCTCGGACATATCGGTGCGCGGGGCACGGCCTACTGGAATGTGCGCCTGCTCGATCATCTGTTCGACTTCGACGAGATCCGCGTGCATTCGCGGCGCGAGGAAAGCCGCGAGGCCTTTGCCGAAAAACTGCGCCGCGACTTGGGCAAGCCGGTCACCGTGACCCATGACTGGGAAAGCACGGTGCGCGGTGCCGATATCGTGGTCGAGGCCTCGCGCCTGGACCAGCCGCAACCGCTGTTGCGTACCGAGTGGATCAAGCCCGGAGCCTTTGTCGTGCCCTACGGCACCATGAGCGCGGTGGAGCTGTCGCTGACCGATATCATGAGCAAGCTGGTGGTGGACGATTGGGGCCAGTGCAAGGGTGGCATGTTCGGTTCACTGCGGGCTCATGTGGAGGCGGGCAAGCTCAGTGAGCAGACCCTGCACGCCGAGCTGGGGCAGATCGTCGCGGGCTTGAAGAGCGCCCGGCAGAGCCCCGAGGAAACCATTCTGTTCTGGCACCGGGGCCTGAGTCTGAGTGATATCGCCCTGGGGCATGCGTTGTTGCAGAAGGCGACGCGTCTGGGGATCGGCCAGCGATTGAGGTTCGCATGACGGCGGTCGAGCTGGACGGACAAGGTCTGGCGCTGGAGGACTGGCTGCGGGTGGTACGCGATGGCGCGCCGCTGGTTTTCAGTACCGCCGCGCGCCAGCGGATCGCCGACGGGCATGCCTTGTTGCTGTCTCGCGCCGAAGCCGGAGAGTCGATCTATGGCGTGACCACCGGCCTCGGCGCGGCGGTGGATGTGCGTTTGCCGCTGGATGATGGGCAGCTGCAGCAGCTTATTCCCCTGGGGCGCGCGGTGGGTGTCGGACGCCTGGCGAGTGCCGAGGAGGTGCGGGCGATTCTGTGCTCGCGCCTGGCGGGATTGGCCCAGGGCCGCTCGGGGATTTCCCCGGCCACGGCGGATGCGTTGCTGAGCTTGCTTGAGGCCGGGATCTATCCCGAGGTGCCGTTGACCGGCTCCATTGGCGAAAGTGATCTGGCGCCGCTGGCCCATCTGAGCCTGGCCTTGCTTGGGCAGGGGTGGGTGAGCTGGCGCGGCGAGCGTTTGTCGGCGGCCGAGGCGCTTTCGCGCAATGGGCTTGAGCCGGCCCGGTTGATCGGCAAGGACGGTCTGGCGCTGGTCTCGGCGAATGCCGCCAGCATCGGATTGGGCGCCCTATTGGTGGCTGAAGCTGAGCGTGCGCTGGAGACTTTGCTGGCGGCCTTGGCGCTGTCCTGCGAGGGCTATCGCGCCAACCTCAGTCCGTTCCAACCCTGGGCGTCGCGTTTGCGTCCGGCGGCGGGGCAGAGCGAAGCCTCGGCGGCCTTGCTGGCGTTGCTGGCCGCCGGCGAGCTGAATGAAGAAGGGGCGGCGAGGCGCTTGCAGGACCCCTTGAGTTTTCGCTGTGCAACCGTGGTCCAGGGCGCGGCGCTTCAGGTGTGGCAGCAGTTGCGCGATACCGTGGCGCTGGAGTTGGCGAGTGGCGCGGACAACCCGGCCTTGATCGTCGAGGCGCAGAGTGTGTTGGCCAATGCCAATTTCGACAGTACCCACCTGGCCTTGGCCGGGGAGGGACTGGGCCTGGCCTTCAGTCGGCTGGCGGCCTGTTCGGCGGAGCGCATGGCCAAGCTGCTGTCGCCGGGCTCCAGCGAACTGCCGCGCTTTTTGATCGAGCAACCGGGGCATGTGGGCCTGGCGGCCTTGCAGCGCACGGCGTCGGCGTTGGTGGCGAAGATCGGCCATCTGGCCAATCCGTTGCCGGCGGTGAGCATTGCGGTGGCGGATCGGGTGGAGGATTACGCCGGACAGGCACTGGCGGTGATCGAGAAAACCCGTGAGCTGACACGGCACCTGACCACGCTGGCGGCCATCGAGCTGATTGTCGCGGCGCAGGCGGTGGACCTGCGCGGCGCATTGCGTCTGGGGGAGGGCAGTGGGGCGATCTACCGGGCAGTGCGCAGTCAGGTGGCGCGGCTCGACCATGATCGCCCAACTGCCTGGGATGTCGAGGCGTTGCTGGGATTGATCGAGACGCGGGGGATCACCTGATGACTCAGGCCGCCAGTTCTACCGCCAGCGCAGCGATCACCGCCGGGCGCTGATCGATCCGGGCCATGAATCGTTGCAGTGCCGGCCACGGTCCCAGGTCCAGGCCAAGGAAGGCCGTCCAGCGCAGCACGGTGAACAGGTAGGCATCGGCCACGCTGAAGTGCTCGCCCAGCAGGTAGTCGCGCTGCTCCAGCGTCGTGCTCAGCAAGGCGAAACGCTTGTACAGCTTCTCCCGGAAAATCGCCTTCACTTCGTCCGGTATCGCACTGTTGAACAGTGGCCCCATCCCGCCATGCACTTCGCCGGAAATAAAATTCAGCATCTCTTGCAAACGCGAGCGCTCCCAACTCCCATTGGCCGGCGCCAGTCCGGCCTCGGGCTTGAGATCAGCGAGAAACTGCACGATGGCCACGCCTTCGGTGAGCACCTGGCCATTGTCCAATTGAAGGGCGGCCACATAACCCTTGGGATTGATCTTGAGGAAGTCCTCTCCGTGCTCGGTGACTTTGCTCTGGTTGTCGACCCGTACCAGCTCGAAGGGCAGGCCCAGCTCACGCAGGACAATATGCGGTGACAACGAGCAGGTGTTTGGGACGTAGTAAAGCTTCATGACAATGAGACTCCCTGAATAGGAACTGTGTTCAGCCTTGACGGCCTTGGCGAGCGGCAGTGTCATATGGCGCCCTGACCTGGGTAAAATTAATTCTTGAGAAACCAGCCATAAGGTCAGCTACTGTCATGATGAATCTGCTGCATTGGCGTTTACTGGTAGCGGTACTCGATACCGGCACCCTGACCCGGGCCGCCGAACAGGTTGGCATGACCCAATCGGCGGCCAGCCAGGCGCTGGCGGCGATGGAGCAGATCCTCGGCGTCCAGCTGTTCACCCGCCATGCCCGCGAGTCATTGCCCACCGCCATCGGCCAACAGGTCCTGGCACAGGCGCGGGTGATGCTCGCGGCCCTGGAAAATATCCGCCAGTTGGTCGACAGCGAGAAAGGACTGGTCGGTGGCAGTATTCGCCTGGCGAGTTTTCCGATGATCCTGGGCTCCTTGCTGCCACCGCTGTTGCGTCAGTTCCGCCAGCGCCATCCCGGTATCGAAGTGGTGGCGCTGGAGGTCAGCGACCATGAAGTGCAGGCCATGCTCGCCAATGACACCGTGGATGTCGGCGTGGTGCTCAACCCCGACATCGAAAGTGGCGCTCTGGAGCTGGGGCACGACACCTGGGTCGCGGTGGTTCCCATGGCCCATCGACTGGCCGCCAGGGGCGCCGATGGCTGCGTGAGCCTGGCCGAGTTGGTCGCAGAACCCTTTGTACTGGCGACCGGCGGTTGCGCGGTCAACGCCCGGAGCATTGCCGCCGAAATCGGCCTGTCGCTGCAGGATATTCGCGTCGAGGTCCGTGAGTGGAGCAGCGCCTACACCCTGGTGCGGGAAAACCTCGGCGTGACGCTGGTTCCCGAACTGGCCCTGCCTGCCGAGCGCAAGGGCCTGCGGGTGTTACGCCTGGAGGTGCCGATCGAACGACGCTTCGGCTTGCTGCCGTCGGCCGTGGGGGCTCGCTCGGCGGCGGTGCAGGCCTTGTTCGAAATGTTGCGCTGATCTACGGGGATCGGTATCGAATAAGCTGGCAACAGTTGGTTGCTGGCCACTGGTTTTTGCAGGAGCCGGCTTGCCGGCTGGACGTCAGCGATAACGCGGCAAGCCTGACACCGTGCGGTGCTTGGGCTGCCATCGCCGGCAAGCCGGCTCCCACTGAATCTGGGAACCGTGCCGGTCGGTTTACTGGCTGGCGGTGGCCAGGAAGGCTCCGGCCGCCTGCTGGTCGGCAGGGTTGGCCTTGTTGTCCGCGGTCTTCGCGTTGAACTCCATCTTCATGCGCTCGGCAATCTTGTCTTCGATGCCTTTCTGTTTTTCCGGCGACATGCTTTTCAGGTCGTCCTCGGTCAGTCCCTCTTCCTTGAGTATCTGATCACGGATGCGTTGGGCCACCGGCTTGCTCATGTAGTCCTTGAAGGCCTTCATCGCGTCGCTGTCGTTGTTCGCGGCGGCAGGCGGGGCCGTGCGGGTCGTCGGTGCGGTGGCGGTCAGGGTCGCCGGAAGCGCGACGGTCGGCACTGCCGACTGCAGCTGCACACGGGTCTTGGCGAAGGCCGCATTGACGTTGTCGGCGATCTGGTCCGCGGCGTTCTGGGTGCCGGGGACGGTGCTGGCTGCACTGGCCGCCTGGGCATTCTGGATAAAACCACTGGACAGTGCGTTGGCGGCAGCGGTGGTCGGATCCTGGTCCGTGCGATGGCTGGGTTGAACCACTGGGTTATAACGGGCATTGATCAACATGGGATAAACCCCTGAATGAGGGAACATGACCCGTGTCAGCAATTTGTATGCCTGTTGGTACAAACCCAGGCTTATCAAGGCATGACGGGTACATGCTGGACAAACGGGCAGCGGCAGGCGGAGGCGCATTGCCGCCTGGGTTGCCGCTCCCGGCAGTGTGCTTCCGGCTTCAGCGGATCGGCAGGTCGAACTCGCGGAACGCGTCGTCCACCGGTTGATAACCCAGTACCCGGACGGTCTCGCTCAGGTCCAGGCGCTTGAAGCGGTTGTTGGAAATACCGTGGGCCACCAGGTGTTGCACGCCTTTGACCTCGATGGCCTTCTGCAACAACTGCACGGCGTCGCGTGGGCTGAGCCAGGCACTCAGGTCGCGGGCGTTGCGCAGGTCATGATCGTCGGGAAACTCGAAGGCGCCGATGCGCAGGACAATGGTCGATAAGCCGTGCCGTGCCGAATAGAACGCACACAGCGCTTCGCCATAACATTTGCTCACCCCGTACAGATTGGCCGGCATCACCGGCATGCCCGGGGTGATCTGCCGGTCCACCGGGTAACCCTCGATGGTCTGGGCGCTGCTGGCGAACACCACGCGTTTGCACTGGGCGTTTGCGGCGGCCTCCAGCAGGTAGGTGGTGGCCAGGATATTGTTCGGCAGCAGTTCCTCGAAGGAGGAGTCGGCAAAAGGAATACCCGCCAGGTGCACCACCACGTCGATACCATCGACCAGGGCCGCGAGTTCTTCCTTCTCAGCCATGTCCAGGCGGACAAAGCGGTGCTCGCCGATGGCAAAGTCCGGATGGTGGCGGTCGGCGAGAACAAAGTCGTATTGGTGTTGCGTCGCCTGGAAAAACGTCTTGCCGATACGACCGCAGGCCCCGGTCAGCAATACCTTGAGTAGGTTCATATACAACTTCCGTGTAGGTTTTCTGACCTTAATATGAAGGTTATGTGACGATTAAAGGTAGACCATGGCCGCCAGTCTGTCTGGTCAATAAATCTCTGGCTCAGGGTTCGCGTGGCGTTTTAGGATAGTGGCCTGTCGCTTTCATCCAACCCCCTGAGGTCCCCGCTAGATGCACAAGGCATTGCGTAAATTCGGCTGTGTGGCCGGATTGTTGACGCCCTTCTGGTTACTCGTCGGGCTGGCCCTGGCCGGGGCGCTGTATCCGGGCTATAGCCATCTCAACCAGGCCATGAGTGAACTGGGTGCGCTGGGCGCACCGACCCACGAGTTGTCGCCGTTGATCAACAACCTGCCGTTGGGGCTGTTGTTCTTCGCCTTTGGTGTGACGGTCTTTGCCTGTTTCGAAGGGCGCGGCCTGGCGCAGATCAGTGGGGTGCTGATTGCGCTGCACGGCATCGCCAGCCTGTTTACCGGTTACTTTTCCTGCGACGCCGGCTGTGGGTTGCAGCACCCGTCCTTCAGCCAGACCGTGCATAACAGCGCGTGGCTGATGATGTTTCTGACCCTGGTGATCGCCAACGCCCTGTGGGTGTATCTCGCCGCGCGCTTGCTGGGTTCGAAAGCCTTCGCCTGGTTTTCCCTGGCGTGCACCCTGGTGGCTGTGGTGGCGTTGCCGTTGATGGGGCAGGCGGTGGCGGCGGGCGAGGGCTTCGGTCTGTACCAGCGCCTGAACTACGGCGCTTCGGTGGTCTGGATCGGGGTGTTTGCCGCGCTGCTGCTGGTCAGGGAAAAGCGTCGCACCGATCAGGCTTGATGCCGCTCAATCCCCGCCGAGCCGGGGATTGATTTCTGTGCCTGAGGCCCTTCAACTGCTCTCACGCACCATCAGTTCAAAGCCCATATCCTGCACCGGCTGGGCCACCGGGTTGCCGGCCATCAAGCTCAGCATCTGTTCCGCCGCCCGCCGGCCGATGGCTTCCCGGGGCGTGCGGATGCTGCTCAGGCGCGGGACCATGAAGGCCGAGCCGGGCAGGTCGTTGAAGCCCACCACCGCGACCTGCTCCGGAACCTTGATACCACAGCGTATGGCCTCTAGCAGGGCGCCCTGGGCCAGGTCGTCGTTGCCGAAGAAGATCCCGTCGACCTGCGGATGGCTCTGCATCAGTTGCAGAAACAGTTCGCCGCCCAGGCCCACCGACGAGGGGCGCGGGGTCAGCAGTTCCAGGTCCGGGTGGTACAGCCCGGCCGCCTGCAGCGCCTGGCGAAAGCCTTCGCCGCGCAGGAGTGTGCGCTGGTCCAGTTGTGCGCCGATATAGGCCAGGTGCTTGCGACCACGGGAGATCAGGTGCTCGGCCACGGTGGCGCCGGCGTTCTGTTGCGAGAAGCCGACGCAGTTCACCCCGGCGCCTGGGTCCAGGTCCATCATGTAGACGCAGGGCACGTTGCTCGCCTCGATCATCCGCCGCGCGCTTTCCGAACGGTCGAAACCGGTCAGCAACAAGCCCCGTGGCTGGTAGGACATGTAGTTGCGCAGCAGGTTTTCTTCTTCGTCGCGGGAATAGTGATAGTTGCCGATCAGCACCTCGAAGCCCCGCGGGCGCAGCACCGAGTGAATGGCTTCGAGGGTGTCGATAAACAGCAGGTTGGACAACGACGGCACCAGCACCACCACCGAATGGCTCTGGGCCGAGGCCAGGGCGCGGGCGGCCGGGTTGACCACGTAGTTCAGTTCTTCCGCCGCCTGTCGGACCTTTTCCACCAGGTCCGTAGCCACGCTGCTGATGCCACGCAGGGCCCGCGACGCGGTGATCGGACTGACGCCGGCCAGGCGCGCGACTTCGCTAAGGGTAGGGCGTCCCGTGGTACGGGTATTCTTATCGGTTTTGGTGGAGGTCATCGGACGGCTTGCCAAACAAAATTCAAGGCACTAAGGTAGCGCTGTCTCGACGAGCCTGCAATTGTTCGAGCGCGGTTGGCCTGATCGCGTCGGATGCTGTCGTGGATGTTTAGCGCATCACCCCATAAAAATGACAAGAAAGCGTCGGTAGTCTGTGTTTTGTGCTTTGCTTTCCGAGTATGGAAGCTTCGACAAAGACAGCGCTGTCTGCGTGCTGAGGTGTTACATGAGTCAACCCATCACTGCCCTGGTCATCATGGGCGTCTCCGGTTGCGGCAAGTCCAGTGTGGGCGAGGCCCTGTGCCGGCTCAACGGCGCGACCCAGATCGAAGGCGACAGCTTTCACCCCGCCGCCAATATCGCCAAGATGAGTGCCGGCATCCCCCTGACCGATGATGACCGTGCCGGCTGGCTCGACAGCCTGTGCGACGAGTTGCGCGCGGTCCTGGCCACGGGCGGGCATCCGGTGCTGACCTGTTCGGCGCTCAAGCACAGCTACCGCGAACGCCTGCGCAGCGCGGCACCGGGCCTGGGCTTCGTATTTCTCGAACTGAGCCGTGAAGTCGCCGCCGAGCGGGTGGCCCATCGTCCCGGGCACTTCATGCCCTCGACCCTGATCGACAGCCAGTTCGCCACCCTTGAATCGCCGGTCGGCGAGCCCCTGACCCTGGCCCTCGATGCTTCGACCCAGAGCATCGAGCGTCTGGCCCAGTCGGCCCATCGCTGGTGGCAGGCACACGGGCTGGAACGTTCGGCCTGATTTTCGTCTCGAAAAGATAGCGCTATCCCATTGGGCTATCGTCAAATCACGCAACGCATAAAAACAACAAGCAGGAGACACCTTATGTTCGGACTGTCCCACGAGACCTATCTGTTGCTGGATGCAGTGGTCACGATTATCGGGCTGATCGTGTTGATCACCCGCTTCAGGATTCACCCCTTTATCGGCTTGATCATCGCCTCGGCGTTTCTCGGCCTGACCTCGGGCATGCCCGCGGACAAGATCATCAAGGCCTTCCAGGACGGCTTCGGCGGCGTGCTGGGTTTTGTCGGAATCATCCTTGCGCTGGGGACCATGCTTGGCAAGATGATGTCCGATTCCGGCGGTGCCGATCAGATCGCCCAGACCCTGATCCGCGCCTTCGGCAAGGAGCGGGTGCAGTGGGCGATGATGTGCTCGGCGTTCCTGGTGGGCATTCCGCTGTTCTTCGAGATCGGCTTCGTGCTGCTGATTCCGCTGGTGTTCATCGTTGCGCGACGGACCGGCGTGCCGCTGATCAAGATCGGTATTCCGCTGCTGGCCGGGCTTTCGGCGGTGCACGGCCTGGTGCCGCCGCATCCGGGGCCACTGCTGGCTATCGGAGTGTTCAACGCGGACATCGGCAAGACCATTTTCTACGGCCTGATCGTCGCCCTGCCGACCGCCATCATCGCCGGTCCGATCTACGGGACCTTCATCGCCAAATACATCCCGGGCAACCCTTCCCAGGAACTGGTCGACCAGTTGGCCCGTGAGCCGCAAGTGAAAGCGCTGCCGAGTTTCAGCGTGACCCTGGTCACCGTCTTGCTGCCGGTGTTCCTGATGTTGCTCAAGACCTTTGCCGACATTGCCCTGCCGGACGGGCATTTCTTCCGCATCTGGATGGACATGATCGGTCACCCGATCAGCGCCTTGCTGCTGGCCCTGCTGTTGGCGCTCTACACCTTCGGCAAGCGCCAGGGCATGGATTCCAAACGCGTGCTCAAACTGCTCGATGCCAGCCTGGCGCCGACCGCGGCGATCATCCTGATCATTGGTGCCGGCGGTGGCTTCAAGCAGATGCTGGTGACCAGTGGCGTGGGTGATGTGATCGGGCATATCGCCGTGAATGCGCAGATTTCACCGATCCTGCTGGCCTGGCTGGTGGCGGCGGTGATCCGCATCGCCACGGGTTCGGCGACGGTGGCGACCATTACCGGGGCGGGCATCGTGATGCCGGTGGTGGACCTGATCCCAGGGGTGAACCGTGAACTGCTGGTGCTGGCGACGGGGGCGGGTTCGTTGATCCTGTCCCACGTCAACGATGCCGGGTTCTGGCTGGTCAAGCAGTACTTCAATATGACCGTGGCCGAGACGTTCAAGACTTGGACGGCCATGGAGACCATCCTGTCGGTGGTGGGGCTGGTGTTTATCCTGCTGTTGTCGCTGGTGGTCTAAACGAATCGGGGCCGACACCTGTGAAGGTGTCGGCCCCGAATCATGTGGCAAGCGCACTCGCTACACAGGTTATTCCGCGGTAGCTTTCTTCAGCAGGCCATCGGTGCGGAACATCCCGCGAATCCCGCGTACCGCCTGGCGGATGCGGTCGAGGTTTTCAATCAGGGCGAACCGCACATGGTCGTCGCCGTACTCGCCAAAGCCGACCCCCGGCGAGACGCAGACCTTGGCTTCGGCCAGCAGCTTCTTGGCGAACTCCAGCGAGCCCATCTGGGCATATTCCTCGGGAATCTTCGCCCAGACGTACATCGAGGCCTTGGGGTTCTCGACCATCCAGCCCAGTTCATGCAAGCCTTTGACCAGCACGTTGCGTCGTTGGCGATACTGCTCGGCGATATCCTTGACGCATTGCTGATCGCCCTCCAGCGCGGCGATGGCCGCCACCTGCAACGGCGTGAAGGTGCCGTAGTCGTGGTAACTCTTGATCCGCGCCAGGGCGCTGACCAACTCCGGATTGCCGACCATGAAACCGATGCGCCAGCCGGCCATGTTGTAGCTCTTGGACAGGGTGAAAAACTCCACCGCGATGTCCTTGGCTCCGGGCACCTGCATGATCGACGGGGCTTTCCAGCCGTCGTAGACGATGTCGGCATAGGCCAGGTCGTGGATCACCAGCACGTCGTACTGCTTGGCCAGGGCGATCACCCGTTCGAAGAAGTCCAGTTCCACGCACTGCGCGGTGGGGTTCGAGGGGAAACCGAGAATCATCATCTTCGGCTTGGGAATGGAGCCACGGATGGCCCGCTCCAGCTCGGCGAAGAAGTCTACGCCCGGCACCAGCGGCACCGAACGGACCTGGGCGCCGGCGATCACCGCGCCGTAGATATGGATCGGGTAGCTGGGGTTGGGCACCAGCACCGTGTCGCCTTGGTCGAGGGTGGCGAGCATCAGGTGGGCCAGGCCCTCTTTCGAACCGATGGTGACGATGGCTTCGGTTTCCGGGTCGATATCGACCTGGTAGCGATCCTTGTACCAGTGGGAAATCGCCCGGCGCAGCCGTGGGATGCCCTTGGACGTGGAGTAGCCGTGGGTGTCTTCGCGCTGGGCGACGGTGACCAGTTTTTCGACGATATGTGGCGGAGTGGCGCCGTCGGGGTTACCCATGCTCAAGTCGATGATGTCTTCGCCACGACGACGGGCGGCCATCTTCAGCTCGGCAGTGATATTGAATACGTAGGGGGGGAGTCGATCAATGCGCGCAAAGCGGCGCGGCGAACCTGGGTCTGCCATGTAAACCTCTGACACGTAAGCGCCCGGAACCGTCCGAGCGACGTCGGCCACTGCGGTGGCCTGCGGGGCAGACAATAAGGGCGATACTGGCCATCTGTCCAGATGGGCGACGGAAAATATTTTCCGCCGGGGGGACAAGCGCCGGGTCGCCCAACGACAGGATTATTTGCTTCTATACTGCTTTTCGGAGTTGTTTCCCCTATGGAGTTTGCCCTCATGGACGCAGCACATAACCTTGGCTACACGCAGGCCTTGCCAGCGCCACGCTTCGAGCACGGTCACTTTCAGTTGATTGCCGGCCTGGGCGCACGTTTTACCGCCGAGACGTCGGGATCTATCCCTGACCTGTGGGATGCTTTCGTGCCGCACATCGGAAAAGTCCCCAGCCAGGTGGGTGAGGTGACGTACGGTATCTGCTGCCATCCGGATGGCGAGGGCGGCTTCGAGTACATCGCCGGGGTGCAGATCAGCAAGCTCGACGACCTGCCTGAGCTGTATCGCTGGGTGGAATTGCAGGACCAGCAATACGCGGTGTTTGAACACCAGGGCTCCCTCGACACCCTCAAGCACACCTTCGAGGCCATCTGGAACCACTGGTTGCCGCAATCCGGCTACCTGGCGGCCGAAGCGCCGGAGTTCGAGCGCTACAGCGCCGATTTCAATCCGGAAAAAGGCACCGGCACGGTGGAAATCTGGTTGCCGATCAAGGCCTGATTCTGTGCCGCTGACGTTCCCCTTCGGCAGAAGGGGAGCGTTCTTCTATACGCCATCTTAACGTCCCCCCCGGTAATCAGTGCCCGACCTTAATACCCGCGCCCGTACCCTTTGATCTGGCTTGCGGCGCCCTTGCGTGCGCTTGAGCGAGCCGACCGATTTGGCAAGGGGACACCTGTGTTGACACTCAAACTCATCTACCTGCTCAGCGGCCTGGGCGCGGCCGGCCTGTTCGTCTATCTGGGTTACGCGCTGATCCGCGCCGAAGACTTCTGATTCCTGCGCACGCCTCGTCGCAGGCGCTTTGTGCGGTCCGCAAGGACCCTATCGAACAAGGAAACCAACCATGTACGACCTGATTTTCCTGGGCGCGACCCTGGTGTTTTTCGGCGCGACAGCCTTGTTCATTGTCGCCTTGAACAAGATTTGAACGGAGCTTGCACATGTTGACCGTACTGCTGGAATTTGCGCTGGTCCTGGGTCTGATGACCGGGCTTGCCGTCTTGATGGGGCGCTGGTTGAGCCGGGTCTTTTCTCACCCTGGCCATGCGCTGCCGGAGCGTCTGACCTATCGCCTGCTGGGCGTCGATCCACGGGAAACCATGGGTTGGGCCCGCTACGGCTCGGCGCTGCTGTTGTCCAACGGCGCGATGATGCTGCTGGGCTACCTGCTGTTGCGCCTGCAGGGTTCATTGCCGATCAATCCGCTGGGCCTGGCCGCCCAGACCCCGGACCTGGCGTTCAACACCGCCGCCTCGTTTATCACCAACACCAACTGGCAGGCCTATTCGGGCGAAACCAGCCTGTCCAACTTCAGCCAGATGGCGGTGATCACCTTCCTGATGTTTGTTGGTGCCACCTCCGGTGTGGTCGCCGCCGCCGGATTTATCCGCGGCTTGAGCCGCAGCAGCGCGACGGATATCGGCAACTACTGGGTGGACTTCACCCGCATCCTCTACCGGGTGATGTTGCCGTTGTGCTTCGCCATGGCGCTGGTCTATGTCTGGCAGGGTATGCCGCAGACCTTCTCCTCCCAGGCCCTGGCGACCACCCTTGAAGGTGCGCAACAACAACTGATCGTCGGTGCGGTCGCGAGCTTCGAGTCGATCAAGCATATCGGTACCAACGGTGGCGGCTTTTTCAGCATGAACGCCGCGCACCCGTTCGAGAACCCGACGCCACTGACCAACATCCTGCATATCTTCAGCATGTTGCTGATCCCCTCGGCGCTGACCTATGCCTTCGGCAGCCTGTTGGCCCGTCGGCGCCAGGGCTGGGTGTTCTTCGGCACCTTCCTGATGATGTTCGTCGGCTTTCTCGCGGTGGTCTATTTTGCCGAGCAGGCTGGCAACCCGCTGTTGACCCGGCTGGGCGTCGACCAACTGCTGTCGGCGACCCAGAGCGGCGGCAATATGGAAGGCAAGGAACTGCGTTTCGGCATCGCCGATACCAGTCTGTTCATCGCCACCACCACCGGCGCCACCACCGGCTCGGTGAATGCCATGCATGACTCGCTGATGCCCATGGGCGGCTTCGTGCCCATGGCGCAGATGATGCTCAACTGCGTGTTCGGCGGCGACGGCGTGGGCTTTATCAACCTGATCCAGTACGCCCTGCTGACGGTGTTCCTGGTGGGCATGATGATCGGTCGCACCCCCGAGTTCCTCGGCAAGCGCATCGAAGCCCGGGAGATGAAACTGGTGATGCTCTCGGTGCTCGCGCATCCGATCTGCATCCTCGGCTTCACCGCCCTGGCCTCGCTCTGGCCGGGCACCCTGGACAGCCTGAACAACGTCGGGCCCCACGGTTTCAGCGAGGTGCTCTACGCCTACACCTCCGGCACCGCCAACAACGGTTCGGCCTTCGCCGGGCTGAACGCCAACACCCCGTTCTTCAACACCACCATCGGCCTGGCGATGTTGCTGGGGCGTTTCTTCACCCTGCTGCCGATGCTCGCCGTGGCCGGCTCCCTGGCCTTTAAAAAGACCACCCCGGCCGGTGCCGGGACCATTCCCACCGCCACGCCGCTGTTCATGTTCCTGGTGGTGTTCGTGGTGCTGGTGGTCGGCGGTTTGACCTTCCTGCCGGCGCTCGCGCTGGGGCCAGTGGTCGAGCAGTTGCAACTGCTCTCCAGCCAGACCTACAAGTGAGGATATTTGCATGACTACGCGTATTTCCACGCCGCCGCTGGCGGTGACTCAAGGGCTGTTCCGCGGCCTGGGGCGCCCGGTGCTGGTGTCCTCGGTGATGTTCATGTTGCTGACTGGCCTGGCCTATCCGGCGCTCACCACCCTGGCGGCCAACCTGCTGTTTCCGTTCCAGGCCCAGGGCAGCCTGCTGGAGCGCGACGGCCAGGTGGTCGGCTCGGTGCTGATCGGCCAGGCGTTCAGCCGCCCGGAGTATTTCCAGGCCCGCCCCAGCGTGACCCAGAGCGTCGATCCGAACGACGCCAGCAAGACCGTGACCACGCCCTACAACGCCGGCCTCAGCGGGGCCAGCAACCTGGGCCCGACCAGCCAGCGTCAGCTCGACGCGGTCAAGGAGCGGGCCGTGGCCTATCGCGCCTCGAACGGCCTGGACCCGCAAGCGCCGGTGCCGGTCGACGCGGTGACGGCTTCGGCGTCCGGCTTGGACCCGCATATTTCAGTGGCCAACGCGCTGATCCAGGCGCGGCGCGTCGCACCGCTGCGGCAGCTGTCCGAAGACGCCCTGCTGACCTTGGTCCGGGCGTCGACCGAGACGCGTACCTTCGGCCTGCTCGGCGAGCCGCGAGTCAATGTGCTGCAACTCAACCTGGCGCTGGATGCCTTGGCGACACCCCGCCAGTCCCCAGTCGTCGTCACTGAGTAAGAGAATCGATCATGAGTGACATGAAAGCCCGTTTGCCTTTGTTCGACCGCGAGCTGTTGCTGGCCGCCGGCGTGGATGCCTTCCGGAAACTGCTGCCCCAGGCCCAGTGGAAAAATCCGGTGATGTTCGTGGTGTACCTCGGCAGCCTGCTCACCACCTTGTTGTGGTTGCAGTCCTGGGGAGGCCAGGGCGAGGCACCGAGTGGTTTTATCCTGAGCATCTGCCTGTGGCTGTGGTTCACCGTGCTGTTCGCCAACTTCGCCGAAGCCCTGGCCGAGGGGCGGAGCCGGGCACAGGCGGCGAGCCTGCGCGGGATGAAGCGCCAGACCCTGGCCAAGGTCCTGCAAAAGCCGCGTCATGGTGCGCAATGGTTGCCGATGGCGGCCAGCGAGTTGCGCAAGGACGCGGTAGTGCTGATCGAGGCCGGCGACCTGGTGCCCCTCGATGGCATCGTTATCGAGGGCGTGGCGTCGGTGGATGAAAGCGCGATCACTGGCGAATCGGCTCCGGTGATCCGTGAGGCCGGTGGTGATTTCTCTTCGGTGACCGGCGGCACCCGGGTTCTCTCGGACTGGCTGGTGGTGCGTATCAGCGTCAATCCCGGCGAATCCTTTCTCGACCGGATGATCTCCATGGTCGAATCGGCCAAGCGCCAGAAGACCCCCAACGAAGTGGCCCTGACCATTCTGCTGGTGGGGCTGACGGCCTTGTTCCTGCTGGTGATCGTCACCCTCAGCCCGTATTCGATCTTCGCCGTGGTCATGAGCGGCAGCGGTAGTGTGGTCAGCGCGACGGTGCTGGTGGCCTTGCTGGTGTGCCTGATTCCCACCACCATCGGCGGCCTGCTCTCGGCCATCGGCGTGGCGGGCATGAGCCGGATGATGGCGGCCAATGTGATCGCCACCTCCGGGCGCGCGGTGGAAGCGGCCGGCGATGTCGACGTGTTGCTGCTGGACAAGACCGGCACCATCACGCTCGGCAATCGCCAGGCCAGTGCCTTCCTGCCGGCACCGGGGATGAAAGAGCGTGAACTGGCCGAGGCGGCGCAACTGGCGTCCCTGGCCGACGAAACACCGGAAGGGCGCAGCATCGTGCTGTTGGCGCGACAGAAGTTCGAGCTCAATGAGCCGGATCTGGAAAGCCTGAACGCCAGCTTCGTCGCATTCACCGCTCAGACCCGCATGAGCGGCGTCGACCTGGCCGATGGCCGGATGATCCGCAAAGGTGCGGCCGATGCGATTCGCCGGCATATCGAGGCACTGGGCGGTGGTTTCCCGGCGGCCCTGCAAGCGCGGGTGGATGAAGTCTCACGGCGCGGCAGCACACCGCTGGTGGTGGCCGAGGGCGCGCGGGCCCTTGGGGTGATCGAGCTCAAGGACGTGGTCAAGGCCGGCATCAAGGAGCGGTTCGGCGAGTTGCGACGCATGGGTATCAAGACCGTGATGATCACCGGCGACAATCCGCTGACTGCGGCGGCGATTGCGGTGGAAGCCGGGGTCGATGACTACCTGGCCGAGGCCCGGCCGGAAGACAAGCTGCAACTGATCCGTGACTACCAGGCCCAGGGCAAGCTGGTGGCGATGACCGGCGATGGCACCAACGACGCCCCGGCGCTGGCCCAGGCCGACGTCGCGGTGGCGATGAACAGCGGCACCCAGGCGGCCAAGGAAGCGGGGAACATGGTCGATCTGGACAGCAATCCGACCAAACTGATCGAGGTGGTCGAGGTCGGCAAGCAGATGCTGATGACCCGTGGCGCCCTGACCACTTTCAGCGTGGCCAACGATGTGGCGAAGTATTTTGCTATTGTGCCGGCGGCGTTCGTGGCGACTTACCCGCAGCTCGGCGCCTTGAACGTGATGCACCTGGGCAGCCCGAACTCGGCGATCCTCAGCGCGGTGATCTTCAATGCCCTGATCATCGTGTTCCTGATCCCGCTGGCGCTCAAGGGCGTGGCCTACCGGGCCATCGGCGCGGCGGCGCTGCTCAATCGCAACCTGCTGATCTATGGACTGGGCGGGGTGCTGGTGCCGTTTGCCGGGATCAAGCTGATCGATATGCTGCTGGTTGGCTTGGGCGTGGTCTAGGTGACCGGCATGGGTGCGTCTGACAAGGAATGACATGAGTTTGAATGACACCTCCCGCGACATCCGCGACGGTAGACCCGATCCGGATGCGCTGCTGGAGCAACTGCAAGCCGACGAGAAGGCCGCCCAGCGCGGCCGTTTGCGTATTTATTTCGGCTCGAACGCCGGGGTCGGGAAAACCTGCGCCATGCTCCAGGCCGCGCACCGCGAGCGGGCTCTCGGATGCGATCTGGTCGCCGGCCTGATTGAAACCCACGGGCGCGGTGATACCGCCGCCTTGCTCGCCGGCCTGGAACAACTGCCGCGCCATCGCCTGGCCCATGGCGACAGCACGTTGCCGGAGTTCGATCTCGATGCGGCACTGGTCCGCCGTCCGGCGGTGTTGCTGGTGGACGAGTTGGCCCACAGCAATGTCCCCGGCTCACGCCACCCCAAGCGCTGGCAGGATATTGAAGAGCTGCTGCGGGCCGGGATCGAGGTCTGGACCAGCCTGAACGTCCAGCACCTGGAAAGTCTCAATGACCTGGTCAGCGGCATCATCGGCACCCGTGTGCGGGAAACCGTCCCCGACCATGTGTTCGACAGTGCCCATGAAGTGGTGCTGATCGACCTGGCCCCCGACGAACTGTTGCAGCGTCTCAAGGACGGCAAGGTCTACCAGGGCCCGCAGGCCGACCGGGCGTCGCGGCACTTCTTTCGCAAAGGCAACCTGCTGGCCCTGCGTGAACTGGCCCTGCGCCGTACCGCCGACCGGGTCGATGCGCAAATGCGTGTCTATCGTCGCGAGCGTTCCATCGACACCTTGTGGGCCGCTCGTGAGCGCTTGTTGGTGGGGGTTGCCGGTGAGTCCTCGGATGAACGTCTGGTGCGCGAAGCCGCGCGCCTGGCGCAGAAGCTCGAAGCCGACTGGATCGTGGTGCATGTCGAGTCGGTGTCGACGGGCGGCATGGCCCTGCGGCGACGCGCAGCGGCGGTGAAGACCCTGGCCCTGGCCGCTGAGTTCGGTGCCGATACCGCGATCCTGGCGGGTATCGATGTCGCCGAAACCCTGGTGGCCTGCGCCCGCGAACGCAATGCCAACCGCCTGTTGCTCGGCCATCGGCCACGACGGGTCTGGCAGTTCTGGCACCAGACGGTCAGCGACCGGATCAGCCGCCACCACCCGCAGATCGACCAGATTGTGATCGCCCATGGCGAGCTGCCGCGCACGGCGCCGTCCCGACCGGAAGCGGAACCGAGACTGGCACCGGGCAGGGGCCTGGCCTACCTGTGGGCGACCCTGGCCTGTTTCGCCGCCACGGCGGTAGCGGCGTTGTTGCTGCAAGTCTTCGACCCGGCCAACGTGGTCATGCTGTTCCTGCTGACGGTGGTGTTGGTGGCGCTGCGCCTGGGCCGCGGGCCGGGTGTCTGGGCGGCGATGCTGGCGGTGCTGTGTTTCGATTTTTTCTTTGTCCAGCCGGTGCTGTCGTTCACCGTCAACGACACCCAGTATTTCTTCACCTTCGCCTTGATGCTGGGCATTGCCCTGATCACTGGCCAACTGACCGCGCGCCTGCGCCATGAGGCGCGTACAGCGGCGGCCCGTGAGCGCCGGGCGACCTCGCTGGCGCTGTTGGCTCGCGACCTGTCCGCGGCCCTGACCGTCGAACAGCTCGGCGCGGTGGCGCTGCGCACCTTCAGCGGGGTGTTCGAGGCCCGGGTCGGCCTGGCCTTGCCGGATGCCGGCGACCGGGTCGGCACCCTGGCCGGCAGTGTCTTCCCGGTGGATGAAAGCATCGCCCAGTGGACCTATGAACACGGACGCCCGGCCGGACAGGGCAGTGATACCCTGGCGGCCGCCCCCGGTTGCTACTTTGCCCTCAAGGCGCCGATGCGCGTGCGCGGTGTGCTGGTCCTCGACCTGAGTGATGCCGAGCGCCTGAAGGACCCCGATGAGCAACGCCTGTTGGAAGCCTGCATGAGCCAGTTGGCGATTGCGCTGGAACGGGTGCATTTCGTTGAAGTGGCGCAAAGCACCCTGGTGCAGATGGAAGGCGAGCGCATGCGCAACACCTTGCTGGCGGCCATTTCCCATGACCTGCGTACGCCCTTGACCAGCATTATCGGCGCCGCCGACGCCGCAGCGCCCCATGTGCGTGACGCGTTGGTCGGCGGGTTATTGGGCGGGATTCACGATCAGGCCTGTGCCATGCAAAGGCTGATCGAAAACCTGCTGGATATGGCGCGCCTGCAGGAACATGGGGTGCGCCTTAACCGTCAGTGGCACTCCCTGGAAGAGGTGGTCGGCAGCGCCTTGCGCCAACTGCGCGAACCCCTCGCCCGGCATCCGGTGCGGGCGCTGTTGCCGGCGGACCTGCCCCTGGTGGAGATCGATGCGCTGCTGATCGAGCGAGTGTTGGTCAACCTGTTGGACAACGCGGCGAAATACACCCCGGCGGGTACGCCGATCGAGATCACGGCGAGCCAGGTCGATCAGCAGATCGTCCTGGAGATCGCCGACAGCGGACCGGGCTGCCCGTCGGGTATCGCCCCCGAGCAACTCTTCGAAGCCTTCAGCCGTGGCCGGCAGGAATCGGCGGTGTCCGGCATCGGCCTGGGGCTGGCCCTGGTCCGGCGGATCGTCGAAGCCCACGGCGGCCGGGTCGTCGCCCGGCCGCGGCTGCCGAACGGCCTTTGTTTTGTTATCAGCTTACCGGCGGGTCAACCGCCGTCCATGGAAACCTTATGACCAGCACCCGTATCCTGATTGTCGAGGATGAAGCCAATATCCGTCGTTTCATCGGCATTGCCTTGCAGGACGAAGGCTTCCAGGTCTTCGAGGCCGACAGCAGCAAGCGTGCCCTGATCGATGCGGCGAGCCGCCAGCCGGACCTGGTGATCGTCGACCTGGGCTTGCCCGACGGTGACGGCAAGGACCTGATCAGTGAACTGCGTGGCTGGATGAGCGTGCCCATCCTGGTGCTGTCGGCCCGTGACCGCGAAGACGAAAAGGTCGCCGCACTGGACGCCGGCGCCGATGACTATCTGGTCAAGCCGTTCGGTGTGCCCGAGTTGCTGGCGCGTATTCGTGCGCAGTTGCGGCGGCAGGTGCAAAGCGGCACGGCGGCGGTCAGCAGCAAGGTGCGCTTCGGCGAGGTCGAGGTCGATCTGGCGACCCATGAGGTGCGACGTGGCAGCGAGGGCGTGCACCTGACACCCATCGAGTTCCGCCTGTTGATCGCGTTGATCCGGGGTCAGGGCCGGGTGCTGACGCACCGGCAATTGCTGCTGGATGTCTGGGGGCTGGACTATGCCGATCGGGCTCATTATCTGCGGGTACACATGGCGCATCTGCGGCAAAAACTCGAAGCCGACCCGGCGCAGCCGCAACACCTGATCACCGAATTGCAGGTGGGCTATCGTCTGGTCGGCCTGTAACGGCTTATTTGTTCTCCCTTTGCGTCTTGGACGCACGCCAGAAGTCGAGGTAGAGGGTGATCACACCGAACGCGCTGATGCCCAACAGCATAAGCAGGCCGATCTGGATATGGGTCATGGCAGGTCTCCGGAAAACACCGCGGCAGGCGGCGACCTGCAGAGAAATAGTCGAAATGGCGGGCAAATGACATCGACTATATGAAAGCTTTACGAGGCGTTCGCGCAACAATATAGGGCGGATACGAACTGGGTTGAAATCGCCATCCCGATGCCGCTGAGCATTGTCTCGACCCCGTCGTCGGCTTTTGATCAAAGGGGCGTTCGGGGGCGCGATAGCCACTGAGCCGCTGGTGTTTTTCGTATTCCTGAAAGGAATGCATTGCATTAAAAACATGAATTTTCTTTATTTTCGCAGGGCGACTACCTTGGGCTGAAGTTCCCCGCCAAGAGAGAAAGCCCATGTCGTCCGAACCTCTGGATTCCGCTCGGAAATTCGATGTATCCCGTGCCGGTGAGTACGCCGAGCAAAGCCGTATCGCCCTGGCCGGTTATGACGCCTGTCACGAGTTGGTCGCCTGCATGCTGGCGGCCAGCCTGGGCAGCGGGGGCGAGGCGAGGATTCTGGTGGTGGGCGCCGGCGGTACCGCTCAGGAAATCCTGACGGCGGCGGCGCTTGAGCCGCTTTGGCGGTTCACCGCGGTAGACCCCTCGGCACCGATGCTTGAGTTGGCGCAGGCCAGTCTCCAGGCCCAGGGGCTGCTGGCGCGCACGCGGGTATTCCTGGGCACGGTCGAGGAACTGACCGACGAGCCGCCCTATGATGCCGCGACCCTGATCGGTGTGTTGCATCACCTGCCCGGCGATCAGGCCAAGCACGACATTCTCAAGGCGATTGCCGCCCGGCTCAAACCGGGAGCTCCGTTGATTGTGGCGGGCAACCATCAGGCCTATGCCAGCCAGCCGCTGTTGTTGGCGGCCTGGGGCGAGCGCTGGCGCCAGCAGGGCGCGAGTGCTGACGCTGTTCGCGCCAAGCTTGGCAAGATTCTCCAGGGGGCCGATCCGCCACACTCTGAGGCGGCGGTTCAGCACTTGCTTGAGAAGGCCGGGTTTGGCACCGCGACGCGGTTTTTTTCCAGCCTGTTCTGGGGCGCCTGGGTGGCATCGAGGAACGCCGTATCACCGACATGACCTTGCCTTTCCCCAGGCGCTACGTGCTCAGTTGCCGTAACAGCGAATCACCGCCGAATGGGTGGCGTAGCGTCCGGAGAGCAGGATCTTGCCATCTGGCTGCAACTCCAGGTTGGAGAGGTAGCTGGTGGAATCGCCGATGTAGATCAGGCGGCTGATCCCGTTGTCGCCAAAATCAGGGTCCAGTTCGCCGTTGTTCAAGTGGCGCATCAACCAGCAGCGGCTGCCGCTGTTGATATGACCGGCGCTGACGATTTTCCCGTCCTCCTGCACCGCCAGGGCGAAGGCGATATCCAGTTCCGGCAGCTCCCAGGGCACTCCGGCATTGAAGGTGACGTCCAGCTTGCCGTCGGCTGTGACACGGGTGAGCAGGGCGATATTGTGGGACAGATCCGCGGAGCCGGTGACGACGATTTTCTGATCGGGTTGCACGGCGAGATCAAAAAACGCGGCGTGGCCGTCGCGGGCCGGCTCCAGCTCCAGATAGCCGGCGCAACCGAAGGTCTTGTCCGGCAGGCCGGTGGCCCCGTAGCGCATCAGCATGGCCTTGCGGCCGCGTCGGCCGGCCACGATCAGCTTGCCATCGGCCTGGACCTGAACCGCCTCGAACGCGATGTTCGGTTCCGGTGCCGTGACCACGCCGCAGGTGCCGAAGCGCGGGTCGAAACTGCCGTTGCGGTCGAGACGCACGATAACGTCGCGTGCCGACTCGCCCACGGCGCTGTTCCTCAGGGCCAGGACGATAAAACCGTCCTGGGGTTGCACGGTGAGCCGGCGGCCATAGCCGATCCAGGGGGCCGTGTAAGGCAGGGCAACCTGACCGTTGTCGCCGAAATCGGGGTCCGGCATGCCGTCTTCAGTGATACGGGCGCAGAAGACCTGTTCACCGGAGCGGAAGTGGCCGAGCAGGAGGAACTTGTCGTCTTCGTCGAGGACCGCCTTGATCAGTCTTCGGCTGGAACTTCCGAGTGACTGGGCGAAGTCATGATAATAAAGGCCGTCTTCGCTGAAGTCGGCCTGGGTGATACTTTCTGGCTGGTCTTCATGTACGCCGATAAACCGATGGCGGCCGTCGGGCCGCAATAAAGAAGGGCCGACAAAGCCAGGACCTCTTTCTGAAAAAATAACCAGGCCGTCGCGGTGTTCACCAAATTCCAGATCAAATCTTCCGGCGCTGCCGGGCCGTTGGATGGCCGCGGAGGGCGAGGTTTTGGGGGCGCTGTTCGAGATTCGATTTTTTGCATCCATGGGTATTGAGTCCTTTCAGTTTATTAAATGGCTACTTGAGTTAAATAACGGCTTATCAAGTAGCGATGCGCTGGCTGATGCAGCAGCGACGTCATCGATTTAATAACTGGAAGGCGAATTTGCCCAGCGATCAAGTTTTACTGTAAATGACCAACTGATCTCATACTTATGGCCACCGGCAACTTTAAAGTGTCAGGGTCAATCGACGTTCGCCGCGATAGGCTTCACCGGTATCCACCCAACCCTGTTTCAGGTAAAGACTCATCGCCGCCTGGTTATCGGTTCCTACCGACAGCAGTAATTGACGGACCTGGGGCCAGGCCTGGCGTGCCGCTGCGGGCAAGGCTTGCAGGCAGGCCGCGCCGAACCCCCGGCCTTGAAGCCTTTTGTCGACCTGCAGGGCATGCAGGGTGGCGCTGCCTTTGTCGGCCCAATGGGGGACGAAAGGATGGCGCTTGAGCAACAGGAAGGCCACCGGGGTGTCATGGTCGAGCAGGGCAAAACCGAGCACGCCGTCATGGGGCTCCCGTGGCAGGAAGTGCAGGGCCGCCTGGATATCACCGCAAAATTGCAGCTGTCCGGGGTGGACTTCGAGGTCCGCGAGCTGTTCGCGTTGCAGGGCGCTCAGGTCGTCGTAGCGGGTCAGTCGGGCATTCATGACAATCTCCCGCCTCAGAGTGGCAAGGTCAGCCGACGTTCTTCACCGACCCGCCCGTGAAAGGTCTCGCCGCTGTCGACAAATCCCTGTTTGAGGTAGAGCCCGCGGGCGGCGTCATTGTCTGCGTCGACCATCAGCATCAGCTGGCGGGTAGCCGGCCAGGCGTCGCGAGCGGCGTCCGGCAGGGCTTGCATGCAGGCGCGCCCGAGGCCCTGGCCCTGGTAGTTTTTATCCACTTGCAGGCCATGCAGGGTGCAGACATTGCCGCTGGCCCAGGCCGGTGATGCCGGGGGCCGCTTGAGCAGCAGGAAACCCACCGGCAACTCATCGGCCAGCAGTACAAAACCCTTCACGTCATTGCCCGTGTGGGCCAGCAGCACCGCCAGGCCCCGGGTGATATCGCTGGAAAATTCCCGTTGCGCCGCATCGACCTGGATCAAGGCCAACTGCTCGCGTTGGGCGGGGGTCAGCGTGACGTAGTCGACAAGGGAAATTCTCACAGCGGCATATCCTGTTTCCGGCAGTAGGGGAGACCGAATTCTATCGGCTTTAGCGGGCTGGATATTATTTTTCCTACGAGTTTTTACGCCTGTCGATTTCCTTTGCTTCCAAGCGACTATTCGTACACTTGCTGATCGTCAGCCGCTTTCGCCAAAGCGCGGAACAGCAGCCATAGTTGTTCGACCGCCCTGGAGACATCCCATGAAATACCTGTGCCTGATCTACAGTAATGAGGAACTGCTGCATTCCCATCCCGACAGCCCCAAGGACCCCGAGTGCCTGGCCTACGGTGAGTCGATCCGGGCCAGTGGTCGCCTGCTCGCCGCCGAGCCGCTGGAGCCGGTGAGCACCGCCACCACGGTGCGCATGCGTGGCGGCAAGCTGTCGATCGTCGACGGGCCGTTTGCCGAAACCAAGGAACAACTGGCCGGCTTCTATCTGGTGGAGGCCCGCGACCTGAACGAGGCCTTGCAGATTGCCGGGCATATCCCGGCCGCGCGAGTGGGCAGCGTGGAAGTGCGGCCGGTGCGGGAACTGAATCTCTGAGCTTTCGAACGGCAACCATAAGAATAAAAGGAGCCTGAACATGAACCGTCAACCGCTGTCCCTTTCGGGAGCTGAACATGAGTTGTCCATCAGTCGCCTGATCGAGGCGCCACGCAACCAGGTCTTTCGTGCCTGGACCGAACCCCGTCTGCTGAGTCAATGGTGGGGCCCCCATGGCATGACCATGCCGGTCTGCGAAATGCAGTTGTGGGTTGGCGGTTCGTTTCGCACGCTGATGCGTACGGCGGAGGGTGTCGAGTACCCTTATCAGGGCGTGTTCCTGGAGATCGCCGCACCGGAGCGGATCGTCTTCACCGACGCCTTTACCCCCGACTGGACGCCCTCGGGCAAGCCCTTCATGACGGCGCGAATCACCCTCGAAGAGGCCGATGGTCATACCTTGTATACCGCCCGGGCGATGCACTGGTCGGCGGAGGAAAAAGCGGCCCACGAACAGATGGGGTTTTATCAGGGCTGGGGTGAAAGCCTGGATCGATTGGCCCTGTTGGTCCGCCAGGGGCTGCTGGATTGACCCTCGAAGCCGAGAGCGTCAAGCAGCAGGTTGAGGCGGTGTATCGCCAGGAATCACGGCGGATCCTGGCGACCCTGATTCGCTTGCTGGGGGATTTCGATCTGGCGGAGGAGGCCTTGCACGAAGCCTTCTTTATCGCCATCGAACGCTGGCAGCGCGATGGCGTGCCGGCCAATCCCCGGGCCTGGCTGGTCTCCACCGGGCGTTTCAAGGCCATCGACGTGTTGCGCCGCCGGGCGCGTTTTGCCGCATCCCAGGGGCAGTTGATCGCCCAGGCCGAAGCGTTGGAGCAGAGCGAATGGAATGACGAGGATGTCGAGGACGATCGCCTGCGGCTGATCTTTACCTGCTGTCACCCGGCGTTGTCGGCGGATGCCCAGGTGCCGCTGACATTGCGCGAGGTCTGCGACCTGACCACCGAAGAAATTGCCCGGGCCTTTCTCTCGAGCCCCTCGACCATCGCCCAGCGCATTGTGCGAGCGAAGACCAAGATTCGCGATGCGAAGATTCCTTATCAGGTGCCTTCCCTGGCGGAGTTGCCCGCGCGGTTGGACAGTGTGTTGCGGGTTATTTACCTGGTGTTCAACGAGGGGTATTCCGCTTCCCTCGGTGCCAGCCTGACCCGCGACGAGCTGACGGCGGAGGCCATTCGCCTTGGGCGCCTGTTGCTGGAGTTGCTGCCCGATCCCGAGGTCATGGGGTTGCTGGCGTTGATGTTGTTGCATGAGTCGCGGCGTCAGGCGCGGGTCTCCGAGAGCGGGGAACTGGTGCTGCTCGATGCCCAGGATCGTTCGTGCTGGAACGCGACGCTGATTGCCGAAGGCTGTGGGTTGGTGGAACGCGCGCTGGGTACCGGACGTTTCGGGCCCTATGGTTTGCAGGCCGCGATCGCGGCCGTGCATGCCGAGTCGGCGACGGCCGAGGACACTGACTGGCGGCAGATCGTCGGGCTCTATGACCTGTTGCTGCGGGCCGTGCCTTCGGCGGTGATAGAGCTCAATCGGGCGGTAGCGGTGGCCATGCGCGACGGGCCATTGGCGGGACTGGAACTGGTGGAGGGCATCCTCGGGCGCGGCGACTTGCTGGACTATCACCTGGCGCATTCGGCGCGGGCGGATTTCTGTCGGCGGTTGGGGCGGGTTGAGCAGGCACGGGAGGCCTACCAGCGCGCGTTGGAATTGACGCAGCAGGCGCCGGAGCGGCGTTTTATCGAGCGTCGGTTGGAGGCGTTGAAAGGCGCCGAGCGTGGGCCTGGAAATTTGTAGGCGTCGGTCGAGAGTAGCGGTGAATGTGGCATCGTAATCGCTGGCAAGCCAGCTCCCACAAGAGGCCATTACTCCAGCATTCTAGCCAGTAACCAACTGCCCGCCGGCCCTGGCGGATGCAGGCGTGACCAGAGCGCATCCACCGCCACCGGCCTTGGCCAGCCGCGCAGCGGCAGTTCCACTAGCGAAGCATTGTCGAAGCGCTCCACCAGCCAGCGTGGCAGCGGTGCCCAGCCGAACCCGCGCTGGGCCATTTCCAGCAGCATCAGGTAACTCGACGCCGACCAGAAGCGGCCCTGGGCACGACTTTCGTAAGGATTGACGATGCTCGCCAGGCGCAGTTCACGGTGCTGCTGCAGGCTGGCTTGATCGACCTTGACCTGTTGTGCCAAGGGATGCCCGCGATGGACGAACACGGCAAATTCGGTGCGTTCATCCACGGTGGCACTGCCCAGGTCCGGCGGGTAGCTGTCCTGCCGTTCGGCAAACGCCACCTGGGCCCGGCCTTGGCGGACCAACTCCACCAGGTCGTCGCACTCGGCGATCAGGCACTCCAGCTCGAGGTCCGGGTAGCGGGCTTCGAAGTCGCTCAGGGTGGCCTCGAAACGGTTGGACTGGTAGGTGTCGGAAATCACCACCGTCAGTTTCGCTTCCAGACCGCCGGCCAATTGGCGCGCGCTCATCTCCAGGCGGTTGTTGGCCGCAAGGATATCCTCGGCCTTTTGCAGCATGACATGGCCGGCCGCGGTCAGGCCGGGCTTGCGGGTACTGCGGTCGAACAGTTCCAGGCCGAGGTCGATTTCCAGGCTCGCGACTGCGGCACTGATGGTCGACTGGCTCTTGCCCAGCTTGCGCGCCGCCGCGGAGAAGGAGCCCAAGGTCGCGGCCTGGACAAAGGCCTGGAGCATTTCGTTGGAGGCCATGAACTATCGCTTTTGTCGATGGTAATCGACTTTTAGTATCTGTCCGGGTGGCGATAATGACAACCCTCGGATATCAATGGAGGCGTCCATCATGACCCCCGGCAAGTCTTTTACCGAACGTGTTTTGCAAGCCATCGGCTTCGAGGTCTTCGCGGTGCTGCTGTGTACGCCGCTGTTTGCCTGGGTGATGAACAAACCGCTGTTGGAGATGGGCGTGGTGACGGTCGCCAACTGTTTTATCGCCCTGGGTTGGAACGTCCTGTTCAATGGGATGTTCGACCGGATGCGCGAGCGCTTTGCCCTGGAGCAGAACGTCTGGACGCGCCTGCTCCATGCCTTGCTGTTCGAAGGCGGCCTGGTGGCGGTGAGCGTGCCGCTGGTGGCCTGGTGGCTGGATCTCAGCCTGTTGACGGCGCTGCTGCTGGATATCGGCGTGCTGCTGTTCTTCCTGCCCTATACCTACCTGTATCACTGGGCCTATGACGGCATACGCGAACGTCTGCTGCCACGCACAACCTTGTAGGAGCAGCCGGTCGACGCTCGATTGCTCGCGAACCGCCGAAGGCGGCCATGCACATTGCCTCGAGCTCTTTACCCCCCAACCGCATCAAGCAGCACTCAACCCAATAATAAAATCCAGAAACGCCCTGACCTTGGCCGGCGGCAGATGCCGGGACGGATAAAGGGCATACAGCGGAAAGCGCTCGTCCGGCCAATCGGGAAACAGCTCCACCAGCCGACCCGCGTCCAAGGCCGGACGTACCCCCAGGTCAAGCACCTGGGCGATGGCATGGCCGCTTTCACACAGGCTGTGCAGGGTGCCGACATCGTTGAGTACCAGTCGCGCGTTATTGCGCACATCCACCCGCCGGCCGGCACGGTGAAACTCCCAGGGGAAGGGCCGCCCGGTTTCCGGGTCGCGGAAGGACACGCAGACATGCCGTTCGTCCTCCATGTCCAGCGGTGTCAGCGGTCGCCCGTGGCGTTTCAGGTAGGCCGGCGCCGCGCAGGTCAGTACCCGTACGTCCAGCAGCTTGCGTGCCACCAGGGAAGAATTGGCCGGGTGGCCGAAGCGTACGGCCAGGTCGAAACCATCGGCCACCACGTCGCCCAGTTGGTCGCGGGTATAGAGCTCCAGGTGCAACAGCGGATGGCGGCTCATGAACTCGCCCAGGGCGGGGCCGAGGATCAGGCGGGAAAAATACGGATCGATATTGACCCGCAAGCGCCCGCGTACCTGGCTGGCGCTACCGCTGGCGGCATGGGCCGCTTCTTCGAGACCGGCCAGCAACGGGGTGACTTCCTCGTACAAGCGACGGCCTTCGTCGGTCAGCTTGACCGAACGGGTGGTGCGGTCGAACAGCCGGATGCCCAGGCGTTTCTCCAGCCGGGCGATGGCCCGGCTGACGCCGGAGGCGGTCATGTCGAGGGCTTCGGCGGCCTTGACGAAACTACCGCCGTCCACCACCGCGTTGAGCACGCCAAGGCCGCTGGCCAGGTTGGAGTCGAAACTCATTGCTGATTACCAGTCAGTTATTCAATGACATCCATGCTATCGGAGAATCTCGATACGCGGCGGAGAATTCCTCCATCGCGACAGAGGTCGCCGCTTCCTGGAGGAACTTGCATGTACGCAGTCATGGGTATTACCGGACAAGTGGGCGGTGCCGTCGCCCGTACGCTGCTCAGCGCCGGGCAATCGGTACGCGCCGTGGTGCGCAGCGCCGAGAAAGGTGCGCCGTGGGCCGGACAAGGCTGCCAGGTGGCCCTGGCCGATGTGGATGACGGGCAGGCACTGGCGCAGGCGTTCAGCGGTGTCGAGGGGGTGTTTATCATGATGCCGTCGAACTTCGATCCGACGCCGGGCTTTCCTGAAGCCCGCCAAGTGGTGGAAACCCTGCGCGCGGCGCTGGAACAGGCGCGGCCGGCGAAGGTGGTGTGTTTGTCGACCATCGGTGCCCAGGCGACCCAGCCGAATCTGCTGAACCAGTTGCAGTTGTTGGAACAGGGCTTGAGCACGCTGGATCTGCCGGTCACCTTCCTGCGTCCGGGCTGGTTTATGGAGAATGCCCTGTGGGATGTGGCGGCGGCGGTGGAAACGGGAGTGATCCCCAGCTTTCTGCAACCGCTGGACAAGCCGGTGCCGATGATCGCCACGGCGGATGTCGGACGCCTGGCCGCGCAGTTGGTGCAGGAATCCTGGAGTGGCAAGCGGGTGGTTGAACTGGAAGGACCGGAGCGAGTGACGCCCGAGCAGATTGCCGGCGGTTTTGCCGAGTGGCTGGGCAAGCCGGTGCGCATGGAAGTGGTGGCACGTGATACCTGGGAGGATTTGTTCACCTCCCAGGGGATGAATAACCCGCTGCCGCGCATGCAGATGATCGACGGTTTCAACGAAGGCTGGATCGAGTTCGCCGGAACGCCGCGCAAGGGCGAGGTGCCGTTGCGCAGCGTGCTGAAGGATTTGTTGATCCGCAGTGGCGTGTCCGGTTGACGGGCCCCATCGCCGGCAAGCCGGCTCCCACGGGTTTTGTGTTGTGCCATTGAGGCGGTGTGGCTTAGAAAATCTGCGTGAACAACCAGTACAGGCTGCCCGACAACAGGATCGCCGCCGGCAGGGTCAGGACCCAGGCCATCATCAGGTTGCGGATGGTGCGCATCTGCAAGCCGCCGCCATTGGCGACCATGGTCCCGGCCACGCCCGAGGACAAGACGTGGGTGGTCGATACCGGCAAACCGTAGATGTCCGCCGCACCGATGGTCAGCATCGCGACCATTTCCGCCGAGGCGCCCTGGGCGTAGGTCATGTGGGTCTTGCCGATCTTCTCGCCGACGGTGACCACGATGCGCTTCCAGCCAACCATGGTGCCCAGGCCCAGGGCGATGGCCACGACAATCTTCACCCACAGCGGAATGAAGCGGGTGGCGCCGTCGATCTGCTGTTTGAACAACTGCACCTTGCCCTGGGTATCAGCGTCGAAATTGCCGACCTTGTCCTTGTCCATCAGGCGGATGGTTTCGCTGCTCAGGTACATGTCGTTGCGCACGTTGCCCATGGCTTCGGCCGGGACCTTGGCCAGCGAGCCGTAACCCTTGACCTCGGTACCGATATTGCCGGCCAGGGCCGCCAGTGACGGGACCACCTCCGGCGTCATTTTTTTGCTTCGCACGTAGTCCGAGAGTATTTGGCGCGGGTCGGCGGGGGCCGGTTGCGGCGCGTTGCGCACCAGTGCTTGTTGGGTGACTTCGGCGACGGCGGCGAACTGCAGCGCCTGGTCGGCCGGCATGGTGCGGTTCAGCGCGTAGGCCATCGGCAGGGTGCCGACCAGGATCAGCATGATCAGGCCCATGCCTTTTTGCCCGTCGTTGGAGCCGTGGGCGAAAGACACACCGGTGCAGGTCAGGATCAGCAGGCCACGAATCCACCACGGTGGCGGCGAATTGCCTTTGGGCGCCTTGTACAGTTCACGGTTCTTCACCAACAGGCGCAGGACCAGCAGCAACAGCGCGGCGAAGAAGAACCCCACCAGTGGCGACACCAGCAGGGCATAACCGATCTTGGTTGCCTGGCTCCAGTCGACACCGCTGGTGCCGTCGCGTCCGTGCATCAGGGCGTTGGCCACGCCGACACCGATGATCGAGCCGATCAGGGTGTGGGACGAAGAGGCCGGCAGGCCCAGCCACCAGGTGCCGAGGTTCCACAGGATGGCGGCGATCAGCAGGGCGAAGATCATCGCGAAACCGGCCGAGGAGCCGACTTGCAGGATCAGTTCCACCGGCAGCAGGGCGATAATGCCGAACGCCACCGCGCCGCTGGAGAGCAGCACGCCGAGGAAGTTGAAGCAGCCGGACCAGACCACCGCGAAATGCGCCGGCAGGGAGTTGGTGTAGATCACGGTGGCCACGGCGTTGGCGGTGTCGTGGAAACCGTTGACGAACTCGAAGCCGAGGGCGATCAGCAGCGCCACGCCGAGTAGCAGGAACGGTGTCCAGGTGGTGACCACGGTGCCGAAGTCATGCATGTCATGCATCAGGCTGTAGGCGGTGAACAGCAAGCCCATGGCCAGTACCGCGAAAAAGATCACCGCGGTGAAGACGCGGGGTTTGCTTTCGAGCAGGGGGTTGCCTTCGCCCTGGGCGGACGAGGCAGCAGTCGATGAAGGGATGGCCATACCGGGAATCCTTTTTGAGAACGGATGCCAGTCATATTCGTTGCTGAATGTTACAGGCTGACTGCGCCAGATCAGTAATCCTGACGTTTGCGAAACGCCCAGCGCCCGGCCAGCAAGGTGAAGGTCACGACCAACGCCACCAGGATCCAGAAACCTTCCGGGTCGCCCGCCAGTGGGATGCCGCCGACGTTCATGCCGAAGAAGCCGGCAATGATATTGATCGGCAGTGCCAGGACGGTCACCACGGTCAGGGTGAAGAGGGTGCGGTTGCTCTGTTCGTTGAGGCTGGCGGCGATCTCTTCCTGCAACAGTTTGATCCGTTCGCCGAGGGCTTCCAGATCGCTGAGGATCAGCGAGAACTCCTCTGTGGATTTGCGCAGTTCCTTGACGTCTTCCTTCTGCAACCATTGCGGCGGACGGTTGAGCAGCCGCAGCAACGAGCCCGGCTCCAGGGCCAGCAGGCGTTGCAGGCGTACCAGTATCCGGCGCATGGCACCGAGTTCGGCGCGGTTGTTGCTCAGGCGCAAGGCCAGCAACTGGTCTTCGATCTGGTCGACGCTGGTGCTGGTCTTGCGCACGATCTGGGTCAGCACTTCACCCTGGTCGCGTAGCAGGTGCACGAGCAATTCCAGTGGCGAGCGGAAGCGTTCGCCGGCCTTGACCGAGGAGCGCAGCTTGTCCACCGAGTGCAGGGGTTGCAGGCGCGCGCTGATCAACAGTTTGCTGCGGGCGCAGACCCACAGCGTGGAGATGTCCGAGGAGACCATGCTGCTGAGGTTGAACACCACGTCGTTGACCACCGCCAGCAAGGCGTTGTCGACGTGTTCGATACGGGTCGAGCGCGAGCCTTCGTGCAGGGCCTCGAAAAACTCGTCGGGCAACGACAGGTGGGTCTTCATCCAGCGCTCGCAGGCGGCGTGTGCCAGGTTCAGGTGCAGCCAGAGAAAGGTGTCGGGATCTTCCGGTTGTTGCAGGCAGTGCAGCACGGTGGCCGAGTCGATTTCCTCGCCCCGTTCGCCGGTGCGGAAGCGAAAGCCGTAAAGCAGGCCGAACAGATCCGGGTCACGGTGACTTTGGTCAAGGCTGTGGTTCATGGGGGCTCGCTGGAGGGAAACGCCTGAAACATTTTTTTACAGGTTCGCGGGTTTCATCTTCGCAAGGCTTTTTGATGTTTTTGTGACAGGTGATGTGTAAACAGATGCTTCGAGATTTTTTAACAGACCGGCAGGTATGATGCGCGCCGTTGACCGGTGGTCGGTTTGATTCAAGCGCCGTACTGGCGCGCCGATGGTAGTGATGTTACCCACAGCACTATGTGGCCATGAGCCCGGTTGTCGCTGACAAGGATGTTTCGACTCCTTGCGTTTCCTACAGGGGACGCTTAATCCTTGTTCAGAGATTCCCCCGATGTTGAAAAAATCCCTGAGAGCTCAAATTCTCTCGCTCCTGAGCGGCAGCCTGATCGCCATGTTGCTGATCGCGCTGACCTGTTTTCATCTCCTGTCCAATGGCGTCCAGGATTATCGGAACCTGATCGAAGGGCCCTTGCACACCTCGCATTTGATCGACGAGGCCAATGTGCAATTCAAAGCCCAGGTGCAGGAGTGGAAGGATGTCCTGCTGCGCGGCAAGCAGCCGGAGGACCTCAACCGTTACTGGTCGCAGTTTGAAGCGCGTCAGCGCGATGTGCAGGACATCCTCGGTCGTCTGATCAACCAGCCTGGCATGGATGCACGGCTCAAGTCGCAGATCGAGCAACTGCGTGATGCACACCAGGTGCTGGGTAGCGCCTATCTGAAAGGTCGTGAGGCCTATCTGGCCGCCGGGTCCGATGCGAGCGCCGGTGACCAGGCGGTCAAGGGCGTCGACCGCGCCGCCAGCGAGCAGATGAAGAACCTGGTCGCGCAGTTGCGCCAGCAGGGTGATGAGCAGTCGCAGGCTATCAGTGCCCAGGCCGAGCGGACGATCTGGGTCGGCATTGTTGTGCTGGTGATTTCCGGGTTGTTGATTGGTCTGTTGAGCCTGTGGCTGATCAACCGCAATCTGGTGGAACCGATCCGTCGCCTGATCGACTACGTGGCGCAATTGAGCCATGGCAAGTTCGACAACAGGGTGAACGCCGATCGCCAGGACGAACTGGGACACCTGGCGGTAGCGGCGAACACCTTGCGCGACTTCCTGGCCGAAACCTTCAGCCATCTCAAGCGCAGCACCTCGGACCTGGACAGCGCCAGCGGCGAACTGAAGTCGATTGCCGGCCTGATGGCCAACGGCACCCACGAACAATTCGAACGGACCGACCAGGTGGCCACGGCGATGACCGAAATGTCCGCCACCGCCCAGGAGGTCGCCCGCCATGCCGGAGATGCCGCTACAGCGGCGGATGATGCCGATCGCGCGGCCCAGCAGGGCGAGTTGGTGATGCAATCGACCATCGAGACCATTACCCGTATGCGTGGCGAAATCACCTCCACCGCCACGGTCATCCGCCGCCTGGAAGCCGACAGTGGACGGGTCGGCAAGGTGCTGGAAGTGATTCGCGGGATTGCCGAACAGACCAACCTGCTGGCGCTCAACGCCGCCATCGAGGCCGCCCGTGCCGGTGAGGCCGGACGCGGCTTTGCCGTGGTCGCCGATGAGGTGCGCAGCCTGGCCCAGCGCACCGCGGCGTCGATCATCGAGATCAACCAGATCATCCATTCGGTCCAGACCGGTGCGGTGGACGCGGCCCAGGCTATCGAAGGCGGGCAGGCCCGCAGTGAGGAGAGCGTCGAGCAGGTGACCGAGGCCGGGGCCATGCTCGAACGCATCACTACCGCGGTGGAAGCGATCCGCGACATGAACCGTCAGATCGCTACCGCCGCCGAAGAGCAGACCTCGGTGGCCGAAGACATCTCGCGCAACCTGACCGAGATCACCGCCATTGCCAGTACCAACCTGGACAACGTCAAGCGCACCGAGGCTGCGAGCCAGAACCTGCACGGCTTGTCGGGACAGTTGAATGATGTGACGGCGCGCCTCGGGGCCTGATTCGCGGCCACAGGGATGTGGCCTTGTATCGGGACGCTGACACGTGTGATACAGAATCGATCTCAATCATGTTGAAGGGTTGTCGATGACATGACTGCCCATAACTGAATCGGGAGATCCCCATGGTCAGCATTACTTCGGTCACCATTGCCCCAACCCTTACCACCAGCAGCACCAACAAGACCACCGGCACCACCGCTACTGACACCACCAGCACCAGCGCCACCGGGGCTGCGAGCACCACCCAGGCCAGCGGTAGTCAACCGGCGGGTGCTGGCGGCGCCTCCGGTAGCAGCAGCGACAGCTCCAGCACCAGTGCTTCCTCCCAGGAGGTCCAGCAACTGCAAAAGCAACTGGCCGATCTGCAAAAGCAGCTGCAGCAAGCGGAGCTGCAAATGCAGAAAGCCCAGGACAGCAAGGGAGACCCGGACGCCAAGGCCACCTTGCTCGCGGCCGCGCAGTCGCAGGTGTCTTCCATTGCCGGTTCCATTTCCACCGTCAGCGCTGCCCTGACCACTGCCTTGCAGGCCGAGGGCAGCAGCACCTCGGGCACTTCGGTGAATACCACGGCTTGAGTCAAAGGCTGTGGTTGTGCAGATCGCTCACCAGCATGCAGCCCGGCGCATGGGTAATGCATAACGGTGGGCGTGATGCCTGCACCACCGATTGCGGGGTCACGCCGCAGGCCCAGAACACTGGAAGTTCATCATCGGCCAGCGGCACGGCGTCACCGTAGTCCGGTGCGCCAAGGTCGTGGATGCCGATCAGCCGCGGGTCGCCGATGTGCACCGGTGCGCCATGCACATTGGGCATGCGTCCGGTGATCTGCACTGCCCGAATGGCGTCGGCGGCCTTCAACGGTCGCATGCTCACCACCAGCTTGCCCTGTAGACGTTCGGTGGGGCGGGTATCGATATTGGTCTGGAACATCGCCACGTTGCGTCCCAATTTGACGTGGCGCAGGTCGATGCCGGCCTCCAGCAAGGGTTGCTCGAAGGAGAAGGAGCAACCGATGGCAAAGGCCACCATATCGTCGCGCCAGAGGTGCTTGATGTTTTGCGGCTCCTCGCTCAGTTCGCCCTGGCGATAGACCCGGTAGCGCGGTACGTCATGGCGGATATCGACGCTCTCGCCCAGGTGACGGAAGATCGGGTCGCCGGGTTCGGTGATGTCCAGTATCGGGCAGGCCTGGCGATTGAGGGTGCAGAAACGCAGGAACTCGTCGGCCCAGTCCCCTGGCAAAATCACGATATTGGCTTGTACCCGACCCAGGCCCAGGCCGCTGGTGTGGCCTTGATACTGGTCGGTGGCGATGTGTCGGCGCAAGGCGCGTGGCGCCAGATGGCGCAACTGATCGAAGGACAGCGCAGGCAGGTTCATCGAACGTCTCTCTTGTGTTGGGTCGAGGCCTTTTTAGGGCGCCGCGACCGCCTCGTCCAACGAGAAAATCTGTTATTGCAAACAAGAAAAACTGATGCGCGATTGCACACGGCACGCCGCTATCCCGGTAGGGGCCATTAAGGGGCCATCAACTTTTCTTATGCATTGACCGGCTTTTTTCCCGTTTGACGCTGTACCGCTCCGGCGCGAAGAATCCACTCCACGATGTAGCGCATCTGCATCGGTTCTCCACGACAACGCCTTCACAAAAAAACAATGAGGCGTGTCCGTCATCTTCCCTTGCTGCCGCAGGAACCCTCCATGGAACACACCATGACTGACCCCGTGCCTTCAGGGACGCGCCGTGCCGGCCCGTTCGCCTGGTACGCCCCGCTGAGCAAAAATGAAAAGCGCACCTTCTGGAGTTGCAAGATCGGCTATGGCCTGGATGGCATGGACACCCAGATGCTGAGTTTCGTGATTCCCACCCTGATTGCCACCTGGGGCATTTCCAAGGGCGAGGCCGGGTTGATCGGCACCTCGACCTTGCTGGCCTCGGCGGCCGGCGGCTGGATCGCCGGGATTCTCTCCGACCGCATCGGTCGGGTGCGCACCCTGCAACTGACGGTGCTCTGGTTTGCCTTTTTCACCTTCATGTGCGGGCTGGCCCAGAACTACGACCAACTGCTGTTGGCGCGCACGCTGATGGGCTTCGGTTTTGGTGGCGAGTGGACCGCCGGCGCGGTGCTGATCGGCGAGGTGATCCGCTCCCAGGATCGTGGCAAGGCGGTGGGCATGGTGCAGGCCGGCTGGGCGCTGGGCTGGGGCCTGACGGCCCTGCTCTATGCGGGCCTGTTCAGCTTTCTACCACCGGAGCAGGCCTGGCGGGCGCTGTTCATGGTCGGTCTGGTACCGGCGCTGTTCGTGCTGGTGATCCGCCGGTTGGTCAAGGAGTCCGACACCTTCGAGCAGGCTCGGGACGAGCGTCTGAGCCAGGCTGAAAAGCCTTCGCCCTGGGCCTTCTTCGAGATCTTCGCGCCGCGGATGCTCAGCACCACCTTGCGCGCTTCGCTGCTGACCACCGGTGCGCTGGGCGGTTACTACGCGATCACCACCTGGTTGCCGACCTATCTGAAAACCGAGCGCGGCCTGAGTGTGCTGGGCACGGGCGGCTATCTGGCGATGGTGATCGTCGGTTCCTATGTCGGCTACGTCATCAGTGCATTGCTGACCGACGCCATCGGCCGCAAGAAGAACTTCATCCTCTTTGCCGTCGGCTCCATGAGCATCGTCCTGGCCTACACCCAGTTGCCCATCGATAACACCTGGATGCTCTGGCTGGGCTTTCCCCTGGGCTTCTTCGCCTCGGGCATCTTCGCTGGCATGGGGGCGTTCCTCACCGAGCTGTTTCCCACCCGCATGCGTGGGTCGGGCCAGGGCTTCTGCTACAACGCCGGGCGCTCCATCGCCGCGTTGTTCCCACTGTTTATCGGTGCGCTGAGTGAAACCCTGCCGATTGGCGTCGGCATCGGTGTGTTTGCCGCCGGCGCTTACGCGGTGGTGATCCTGGCGGCCCTGAGCCTGCCGGAAACCCGCGGTCGCCAGCTCGAGAGCTGATGTCCGACGCACCTGGGTCCGGCGGGCCCAGGGACTACTGATCCTGACATTTCAACCACATCGGTCGCGATCCCAACGCCCCCGAGAGGGTCGGCTCGCGTCCGCAATAAAGGAGCACACCATGAAGTCGTTCGATCATTTATCACGTTTTTCCGTGCCAGTGAGCGCGTTAGTGGGCTTGGGCCTGCTCTGGGCGCCGGGCGCCCGGGCGGATTTCCTCGCCGACAGCAAGGGGACCCTGGAAGCACGCAACTTCTACTTCAACCGAGACTTTCGCCAGCCGGGCTCCCGGGAAAAAGCCGATGAATGGGCCCAGGGTTTCCTGTTGCGCATGGAATCGGGCTACACCGAAGGCACCGTCGGTTTCGGCCTCGATGCCCTGGGCATGGTCGGTTACAAACTGGACTCGGGACCGGGCACGGCGGGGACCGGCCTGTTGCCGGCGGACACCCGCCACGGCGGTTCCCAGGACAGCTACGGCAAGCTGGCGGCGGCGGCCAAGGTGCGTATTTCCAAAAGCACGCTGAAGGTCGGTAGCTTTCAGATGAAGGACCCGGTGATCATCTCCAACGATACCCGCTTGTTGCCCGGGACCTTTCAGGGCGGTTTGCTGAATGTGCAGGAAATCGACCACTTGAGGCTGACCGGGGGCTCCTTCAACCAGATCCGCTACGTCGACTCCACCGATGATCAGAAGATGACGGCCAACCGTATCGGCGGTTCGAGCGACAAGTTCCAGTTCGCCGGGGCCGACTACCAGTGGCTGCCCAACCTGCTGACCCAGTATCGCTATGGCAAGCTGGAGAATATCTACCAGCAGAACTTCCTGGGCCTGGTGCATAACTGGGACCTGGGCCAGGGCCAGAGCTTGAAGACCGACCTGCGTTACGCCCGCAGTGCCGAGGACGGCAACTTCCGTCCGCTGGATAACCGCGCATTGGGCGGGATGTTCACATACTCCTTCAAGGGCAACTCCCTGGGCTTCGGCTATCAGCGCATGAGCGGCAAGGACCCGTTCCCGTATATCGGGCACAGCGATCCGTACCTGGTGAACTTCGTGCAGATCGGCGACTTCGCCAATATCGACGAACGTTCCTTGCAGGTGCGTTATGACTACGACTTTGCACAGCTGGGCTTGCCGGGCCTGACCTTCATGACCCGCTACGTATCCGGTGACAATGTGCAAAGGACGATTCCGGGTGAAGGCAAGGAATGGGAACGCAACACCGATATCGGTTATGTGTTCCAGGACGGGACGCTCAAAGGGGTGGGGGTGAAGTGGCGCAATGCGACGGTGCGTTCGAACTTCGGCAATGACCTGGACGAGAACCGTCTGATCATCAGCTACACCTTGGCGCTCTGGTAAGCGCTGGTAACCAGGACCTTGCGGGAGTCGGCTTGTCCGGCTCGCGCAAGGTCAGCGTGGGATCAGGTGTCTTTCTTGTCGTGAAGCACCGCGCCGGTCTTGGCGTCGAGCTTGACGTCCCGCTTCAGCCCATCAACAACGGATTGCTACAGGGGCTATCGCGAAACAGACACAAACCTGCTCCAGATCCGGTTTTTGGCGTTTTCCTCGGGTATTGTGCAACAGTATTTGTCGCCCATCTCCCCGTCAGAGGGACAGGCCTGCCCTGCGTGTAAACCGTCCATCCATGAGCCTTGTGGCTCTAAAGCGGGGTTTACCATGTCGATCACATCCGAGCTTATCTGCCAGGCCGCCGACCAACTCAAGGGTTTTGTCGGCTTCAATCACAAGACCGCCCAGTACATCGTCCGCTTCAGTGAGGACGCCTTCGGCATGGACGTGGCGGATGACGCCATCTTTGCGGCCTGCGAGTTTGTCTGGGTGCCGGCCGGGGAGGAGGCCATGAGCCTGAGTCGCGAACGGATTCAACTGCTGCTGGACCAGAACATTGACGATCGGATCAACATCAGCGAACCGCTGCGGGTGTACCAGCGGCGCGTGGATATTCCCGAGATTGTCGCGCTGCGCCGGGCACTCATCGCCTTCTGAGGTGATCAACGCTGGAAAGAGTAGGCCCGTTCGACCTTGCACACCCGGGTATGACAGGCCTGGTACCAGGTTGAACGACCGCGTTCACGGATCTCGCTGTGTTCGGCGTGCTGTTTCCAGGCCAGGATTGCCGCTTCGTCGCTCCAGTAGGACACGGTGATGCCCAGGCCATCCTCGCCCCGGGCCGACTCGACGCCGAGAAAGCCCGGCTGTTGTCGGGCCAGTTCGACCATGCGCTCTGCCGCCTCGCCATAACCGTGATCACCCTCGGTGCGCAGGGAGGTGAAGATAACGGCGTAGTAGGGCGGTTGCGGTGTCTGGGCGATCATTGTTGCTGGCTCGCGCAGGCCGCCAGGAATGCACTGGTCAACGCCGGGATACGGCCTTCCAGCGCCGCGCGTTCGGGCTGGAACAGGGTCGCGACGAAGAACGGATGCCCCTTGAGTTCGAGCGCGCGCAGATCGCCCTGGGCGTCATGGCCGCCGGCGCGCAGGTCGCCATCGAGCAAGGCGTTTTCGAACTCGGGATTGATGCCGTAGCGGCAGTGATAACCTTCGTGGGTTTCCAGGGCCCCGTAAGCCTTGGCGATCAGCGTGCCTTCGATAAACTGGATGCGGTCGTGGGCTTCGACCAGGGAGCAGCTCAACGGTGAAATCACCGCGCGCGCCGAGTCGGGCGCTGTTTCGCCATGCTCGGCATCCGTCCAGCCGAGAACATGACGCGCATATTCCAGGACGGCATGCTGGAAACCGCCACAGGTGCCGAGAAACGGTCGCTGTTGTTCGCGGGCGTAAGTGATCGCCCGCAATGCGCCTTCCAGGCTGCGGTAGGGGCTGGCCGGTACGCACCAGAAACCAGCAAAAAGGCTCAGGTCGGTCTGCGGTGTGAGGCTATCCGTGGCCAGCCAGTGAGCCCTTACCTCAAGCCCGGCAGCCTCGGCCGCCCGTTGCAGAGCCACGGGAATGGCGCGGTGAGCGGTGACCTGTGGGTCGTGATCGCCGATCAGGGCAATGTTCAGGACGGTGTGTGGCGAGCGCTGCTCCATGGAGTTTTCCCTCAGGCTTGTTGATTCCTGGGGCGAACTATAAGGTGGCGGTGACGCATTCAATATAGGCAGTTATCCAATTGATCAATGCACCGTTGCACTATCGGATGGAGCACGCCGACCTTTCGCTGATTCTCGCGCTGGTCCGCGGACGCTCCCTGGCACGGGCGGCGGGATTGCTCAAGGTCGATGTCTCGACGGTGTTCCGTTCGGTGCGTCGGTTGGAGGCCTCACTGGGCCGTGAGCTGTTCGAAAAGAGCCGCGCCGGTTATCTGCCCACCAGCCTGGCGCAATCCCTGGCCGAACAGGCGGAGCGTGCCGAGCAGGCGTTGGAAGCCGCGTGTGTCAGCATTGAGCAGGGCGGCGAGGTGATCAGTGGTACGGTGCGCCTGACCTGTACCGATTCGGTCCTGCATGCGCTGTTGTTACCGGCGCTGGCGCGGTTTATGCCGGCTTATCCGGCCTTGACCCTGGAGCTCAGCACCTCCAACGATTTCGCCAACCTGAACCGGCGCGATGCCGATATCGCCTTGCGGTTGACTGACTCGCCACCGGAGCATCTGGTGGGGCGTTGCCTGGGTGCGGTGTCTTATCGGGTGTGTGCCAGTCCGGGGTATTTGCCGGCGGTTGTTCCTGAGGATCTGGAGCGAGGGGTCTGGATCGCCCCGGATGATTTTCTGCCCGATCATCCGAGCGTGAGCTGGCGTCGCCAGCATTTCCCCGGGGTGGTACCGAGTTACCGCTGCAACAGCATGTTGTCGGTGGCGGAGTTGGCGCGGGCCGGATTGGGCATTGCGGTGTTGCCGGATTTCCTGCTGGGTGAGCAGCAGGGCTTGCGGCCCCTGGCCGAAGTGCCGCCGAGCTACGATACGGCGTTGTGGCTGCTGACCCGTCCCGATTGCCGGGCGTTGCGCTCGGTGGTGACCTTGTTCGATGAGCTGGCCCAATCTATTCGCCTTGGGCCTGGTGCCGAAATACTTTCCTGAAAACACACAGGCCCTTGTAGGCGCCTGGCTTGCCTGCGAGGCGTCCTTGAGGACGCTGAAAGCTTCGCTGGCAAGCCAGGCTTACAGGTACGCGGTGTTTTTAAAACAGCGTTTCACCGACGACTCAGGTCTTGCGCACGAAATGCTCGTGCATCTCCAGCGTCAGACCCTCGATACGTTCGGTCAGTTGCTTGGTCATTTCGGTCAGTTGGGTGTTCTGTTCGAGCAGCGCCAGCAGTTGCTCGGTGGTTTTCGCCGCCTCGGCCTGCCGTTCGGTATTGGCGACAGCCAGGGCTTCGCGGTGCTGGGCATCGGCGTCGGAATGGGCTTTGTCCCGCGCGGCCTGGCGAGTCTGGGCCAGCAGGATCAAGGGCGCGGCATAGGCCGCTTGCAGGCTGAACGCCAGGTTGAGCAGGATGAACGGGTAGACGTCGAACTGGGTCACGCCCGCGACGTTGAGGATAATCCAGGCCGCGACGATTACCGTCTGGGCACCGAGAAACATGGGCGTACCAAAAAACCGTGCAAAGGCTTCGGCCTTCAGCGCAAAGGTGTCGTTGCCGAAGGTGGTGGACAGATGGGCGTGGGGGCGATGGAAGCGCAGATGGTCGACGATTTTCTTTGGGGTTTCAGGACTTTTCGCTTCGGAACTTTCTGACGTCATGGTGGACTCTGCAAGGCGTGGGAATCAAGGCTCACTATAGCCCTATCCGACGTTGCCCGGCGCCATCCCTGGCGCTCTCGTCTGGCCCGCTGTGTATCAGCTCTGCCCAGCGAACATGCTGACCGCGCGCACCGCCTGATTGGCCCCTTCGCGAATCTGCAGGATCACCGTGCCGGCCTGGTCCGCCAGGTCGACCCCTTTGGCCGCTCGGTCGCGGGTGCCGTTCATGCTGTCGATGGCCTTCAGGGTTTCGTTCTGGATCATGCCGATCATCTCGGAAATCTCTGCGGTCGAACCGCTGGTGCGCGCCGCCAGCAAGCGCACCTCGTCGGCGACCACCGCGAAGCCGCGTCCCTGTTCGCCGGCCCGAGCCGCTTCAATGGCCGCGTTCAACGCCAGCAGGTTGGTCTGGTCGGCAATCCCGCGAATGGTGTTGACGATGGCGGTGATCTGTTCGGAGCGCTCGCCCAGTTTGGCGATCAGCGTGGAGGAGCCTTCGATGTTCGAGGCAATTTCACGCATCTCGGTGGCGGCCTGCTGGATAACGCCAGTACCGTGCTCGGCGACTTTTCGCGTCTCGATCGAGAGGTGATAGGCCTCGGTCGCACTTTTGGCATCCTGTTCGTGTTTCTCGACACCGCTGGTAACGTCCGAAGCCAACTTGACCACTTTGCACAAGCGACCGCCGGCGTCGTATACCGGGTTGTAGCTGGCCTCGAGCCACAGGGTCTGGCCACGCTTGCCGACGCGTTCGAACTGGCCGTTGAAGAACTCGCCCTGGTTCAGGCGGCGCCAGAAATCCTGGTACTCGCTGCTGTTGGTGGTGGCCGGGTTGCAGAATATCTTGTGGTGCTTGCCCTGGATCTCCGCCAGGGTGTAGCCCATCAGCTTGAGGAAGTTCTGGTTGGCAGAGATGACACTGCCATCGAGGTTGAATTCGATCATCGCCATGGCCCGGTCGATAGCCTGCAACTTGCCGTTGGCCTCGCTCTCCTGTTGCATCCTGGCGGTGATGTCCAGGGCGTATGCGATGACCTTGAAGAGACTGCCGCTGTCATTCTTGATCGGGTTGTAGCTGGCTTCCAACCAGATGGACCGGCCATCGGCCGTGACCTGCTCGAAGGTCCCGGCTTCGAACTGGCCGGACTTCAGTCGTGACCAAAGCTGGCTGTACTCGCTGCTGCGGGCGTAGGCCGGCGTGCAGAGCGTCCGGTGCGCCTGGCCCACCACCTGCTCCTGGCGATAGCCGGTGACCTTGAGAAAGTTCTCGTTGGCGCGCAGGACCGTGCCATTGAGGTCGAACTCGATCACGATCATGGAGCGGTCGATGGCCGCGAGTTGGTTGGCTTGCTCGGTGACGGATTGTTGCAGGGTACTGATGGCTTTCTTATGGGAGGCAAATAGCATGGCGTCTGCTCGGAGAGGGATACAACGTGAGAGTTAGTCCCTGATCATGCGGCTTGCGGCTTGTCCGAGAGGGGCAAGGGAAGTAGCAGCCCGGTACCAGTGCTCCATGACTGGTGGTTCATTTGATACAGCCCACCGCACTGCCACACCCATGAACGGCCATGGGTTGTGCGAATGTCTATATCCAAGTGATCGTTCAAAAAAAAGATGACTGAATAATGGCCTAATGATATTTCTTTTCTTATACAAAACAATGTGTGTTTGTACAATTTTATGGGGCGTCTTTCAGACTGGCGGCGTGGCTCAAGCCGAGTTGACCAGGTTGCACGCGCACCCCTCGGCGCTGTCCTCTTCGGCGCTGTTGACCTTGTTGCGCCCGGTGTTCTTGGCGACATAGAGCGCCTTGTCGGCTTCGTTCAGCCAGGCGCCGGCATCGCTGAAATCCCGGCGGCAGGAGGCCAGGCCGATACTCAGGCTGACCCGTAATTCCGGGACCTCGGCATTGCGATAGTTGCCGAACACCTCACGCAGGCGCTCCATGACGTCATTGGCGCGCTCCAGTGACATCTCCGGCAGGATCACGCAGAACTCGTCGCCGCCATAACGCCCGGCCAGGTCATCTTCGCGCAGGTTATCGCGCAGGTCCTTGCTCAATTGGCGCAGCACGCTGTCGCCGACCAGGTGGCCGTAGGTGTCGTTGATGGCCTTGAAATGGTCAATGTCGATCAACGCAATCACTGCCTGGCACTGGCTGTGGCGGCATTTGTGGAACTTGAGGTGCAGGAGGTCTTTCCAGGAGCCGTGATTGAGCAGCCCGGTCAGGCTGTCGGTGCGGCTCAGGGCACTGAGGGTACGTTTGTGTTCGGCCAGGTTGATCGCCAGTTGATAGCAACCTATGCCGATCACCAGGGGATAGAGGATCAGCACCGGCAGCACGCTGTAGATCTGTATCGGCGTGGTCAGCGGGTTGAAGGCCGGGGCGAAGATCAGCCAGGACACCAGGATGCCGATGGCCTGGGCGACCAGCCCCTGGGCCATCAGCCGGGGTCCGCCGGCGGCGACGTTGTGCATGGCCATCAAGGCCAGCATGTTGACCGTGGTCAGTGGCGTGAACTGGATGGTCGCGGCCCAGAATCCGCCCATCAGCGAATCGATGAGGATATTGCGGCGTTCAGCCCGATAGGGAAAGGGCGAGCGTTTCGCGATCTGATAAGCCAGGTGCGGCCAGGCCACTGCGTTGATGCTAAGCAGTACCCAGATCCACGTTGGCATGGCCAACGGGTAAAGTGCGGCGATTATGCTGAAGCAACCGATACCAACGCCTACCGTACGGGGCAGGTAAATGCGCTTGGCAAACGATAGCCCTTTGCCTCGTTGGATTTGCATAGGTTTTTTTGCGCCACTTTATTCATCTGAACACCTGGGCGGTGTTCTGCACGGAACGGCCGTTCATCGGATAAGAAGGATGAATATTGTCGAGCATTCCGTAAAGAATAATCAGTGTCCTTCCAAGCCATTTAGAAGGTCTTGAGGCGGTTTTAGCGGTCTGTGCCGGCTATTTGACGATTTCGTAGCCGGCGAGAAACAGATCCAGCGACGATTCTATGACGCGGCTCTGGGTAGAGGGGTCCAGGGGCGGCTGGCCGAGGCTGATCTGTGGCCAGAAGGCGAAGGTTTTGAGCAGGCCGTGCAACTGCGCCGCGGCGAAGGCCGGGTCCACGGCTTTGAAGGTGCCGTCGGCCTGGGCATCACGAATCCACTGGTTGAAGGCTTCTTCCCGTTCGGCCAGGCGCGCGACCATGCCTTGGGCGCGCTCGGGTGAATGGATGGTGGCGGCGATGGCCACACGGGCCAGGTCGAGAAAGCTGCTTTCACTGAGCAGGCGCAGTTTCAAGGCCATCAATTCGCGCAACTGCTCACGCAAGCTGCGATCCGGGTGGTAGGACATATCCACTTGTGCCGCACTGCTGGCCCACAGGTGGTGCATGATTTCCGCGAACAACTCTTCCTTGCTGGGAAAGTGGTTGTACACCGTGCGCTTGGACACCTCCGCCTTGGCGGCGATCTTGTCCATGCTGGTGGCCTCGAAACCGTCGGCGCGAAAGGCCTCGATGGCCGCATGGATGATGGCTTCACGTTTGCGGTCGGTCAGGCGTAGGGGAGCGGTCATGGGCGGCTTCGGCAGGAAAAGAAAAATTACACTCGGTAGTTTACTTATCGGCAGCGTTGTTGCAAGCTTGAAACTACACTGTGTAGTGTAGTTGCTCTACTCCAGTATTTCATCGGTTCAAGGCTTGCGTGCAGCGGCCCTTGATCATTCAGCAGAAGAACGTGGGAACCCTTGGCGGTTTCCGGGAGTCACCCCGTAATGACCACTCGTTCGCTTACCCGCGCCAAACCCTCGTCCTTGCAGGAGCAGGGGCAGTACCGCAACCATGCTCCCACCCCCCAGGGCGGGTTCGGCAAGATGCTCGGTATTTTCTGGAAGATGCTCTTTCACAAACCCCGCACTACCCGTCCGTCCGGCAGCGTTCCGGTCCTGGGGCTGACCCGTGAGCAGTTGTTGGCGGCGGAAGACTTCAGTGTCTTTCGTCTTGGCCATTCGACCTTGTTGCTCAAGCTGCAGGGCCTGTTCTGGTTGACCGATCCGGTGTTCGCCGAACGTGCGTCGCCAGTGCAATGGGCCGGTCCCAAGCGCTTTCATCAACCGCCCATCAGCCTTGAAGAGTTGCCGCCTATCGAGGGCGTGATTCTTTCCCACAATCATTACGATCATCTGGACTATAAGACCGTCCTGCAACTCGCTGCCAAGACCCGCTATTTCCTCGCGCCCATGGGCGTGGGCGATCTGTTGATCAAGTGGGGTATCCCCGCTGACAAGGTCCGGCAACTGGACTGGTGGGAAGAAACCCAGGTCGGCGACATTCGTTTCGCCGCCACCCCGGCACAGCACTTTTCCGGTCGCACGATGTTCGACAACAACCAGACGCTGTGGGCGTCCTGGGTGATGATGGTGGGCGAGCAGCGGATCTTCTTCAGTGGTGACAGCGGTTATTTCGAAGGCTTCAAGCACATCGGTGAACATTACGGCCCCTTCGACCTGACCCTGATGGAAACCGGTGCCTACAACGTCGATTGGCCCCATGTGCACATGCAACCGGAACAGAGCCTGCAGGCGCACCTGGACCTCAAGGGCCGTTGGTTGCTGCCGATCCACAACGGCACGTTCGACTTGTCCTTCCATGTCTGGCACGAACCTTTCGACCGGATCCTGGCCCTGGCCTGGGAACGCAATGTGTCCATCACCACGCCGCGGATGGGCGAAGCCTTCAACCTGCTGCAACCCCATCGCGGGTACGCCTGGTGGCTGGAAGTGGAGCACCCGGAAGAGGCGCAGACGCCGATCACCGTGCGCTAGGGTGTCTCACGGGTTGCATTGAATTTTCACTCAGCCTGCAACCGATTGTGTCCGGCGCTTCTGACGGAAGCGCCCATTAGGATGACCGCCGCCAGTGAAATGGATCACTGGCGTTTGGTTTCCTCAGGACACGATTCATGTATCGAATGCTCAAAAAGCGCGCCGTGATGCTCACCCGTTTGGCGTTGCTGCACGCCCTTTGTCTGACACCGCTTGTCAGTCAGGCGAATACTCCCGACCAAGCTGTATTTCCGGCGCCAGCCTCGGTTAAAAACCAGGCGTTGGCGCAGATGGTCTATGCCAGTGCCGCCGAGGTGGCACTGGCGCTGGCCGAAGGGCGCTTCACTTCGCAGGAACTGGTGAGCTATCTGATCTCCCGTGCAGCCGATCTGGACTCGTTCGGTCCGGCTATCGAGGCGGTGATCGAGTTCAATCCCGAGGCCTTGTCGATTGCCGAGGCGTTGGACGAAGAGCGCCAGGCGGGTAATCTGCGTGGCCCCCTGCATGGCATCCCGGTGTTGCTCAAGGACAATATCCATACCGCCGACCAGATGCAGAGCGCGGCCGGGTCATTGGCCATGGTCGGCACCGCCGCCGCTGATGACGCGTTCATCGTGCAAAAACTCCGCGAGCAGGGTGCGATCATCCTGGGCAAGACCAATATGAGCGAATGGGCGAATTTTCGCGGTGACCAACTGCCTGATGGGTGGAGCGGGCGAGGCGGACTGACCAGGAACCCCCATGGGCTCAAGGGCGATGTCTGTGGTTCCAGTTCGGGTTCCGCTGCGGCGATAGCGGCGGGTTATGCGCCGCTGTCGTTGGGGACCGATACCTTCGGGTCGGTGATTTGCCCGGCGTCGAAGAATGGTGTCGTCGGCCTGAGACCTTCCGTGGGGTTGTTGAGCCGCACGGGAATCATTCCTGCTTCCCGCGAACTCGACAGTGCCGGGCCGATTACACGTACGGTGCGTGATGCCGCCTTGCTCCTCAATGCCATGGCGGCCCTCGATCCGCAGGACCCGGCTACGGCGCAAGTCCCCGCAACGAAGGACTACACGCAAAAGCTGAAAGCCGATGCGCTACAAGGCAAGGTCATCGGCTATCCCAGCCGCTTCAAGCCTGGTAGTGAAGACTTGAACGAGCATCCGCAGTTTGCCCAGGCCTTGGACACCCTGCGTGGCGCCGGCGCGCAACTGGTTCCGGTCGACTTGAAGGGGACCGATTGGAGCGAAAACGATTGGACGCGGGTGAGCCGCCTGTTCGACATGACGATCAAGCGGGTGCTGCCCGGCTATCTGGCCAGCCGCTCGGGTCTGAAGGCCTCTACCCTTCAGGAACTGGTGGATTACAACGAAAAGAATCCCGGTGCGGAAAACTACAACCAGGACCTGCTCAAGCGAGCCAATGCGCTGGTATTTGACGAAGCCGAATACCTGAAGCTGTCGGACGGACTGGGCGATGAGGCGCGCGGCAACGTCGATAAGCTGCTGGCGGATAACGGACTGGATGCGGCACTGGGGGATCCTCATCCGTTTGCGGTGCTTGAACTGGGCAGCGCAACCTTTGCCGGGTATCCGGGGATTACCGTGCCTTCGGGCATGGATGCCGATGGCATGCCCACCTCGGTATATTTCTACGGTGCGCGCTGGAGCGAGGATGAGCTGCTGGCGATCGCCTACGGCTACGAGCAGGCTTCGAATGCGCGACAGGACCCGGACTTTGAATAAGCCCGGGTAGCGGTGAGCCTGCCACCGAGTCTGGTGGCAGGTTGCAAGGTCAGCCTTTTACTGTGTAGCGAGCCGCCGGCACCTGATGCGACAGGTTGGGCTTCAGGGTTTGGCGTGCCTGTTCGAAGGCTTGCCAATCGGCAATATCCGGCAGCGACGGGATAGTAACCAGCTCGCCAAGAGCCAGCCCGGCGAGCGCGGCATCCACCAGGTCTTCGCTGTTCATCACGATCTCACCGGGCAGATGCTGTATTGGCAACCCGGCGATATCCCAGAACTCGGTGCTGATCGCCCCGGGTAATACGGCCTGGACCTTGACGCCTTTTTCGCTCAGTTCGTGATGCAGGGACTGAGTGAAGGCCAGTACAAAAGCCTTGGTCCCGCCATACACACCGTTGAGCAACTCGGGGGCGATGGCGACGATGGAGGCGATATTGATGATCGTCCCTTCAGCACGGGCCACGAAATTGGTCGCCGCCGCTTTGGCCAGACGGGTCAGGGCGACGACGTTCAAGTGAATCATCGCATCCATTTTCGCCTGTTCGGACTCCAGCAGCGAGGCGGATGCCCCGACACCGGCGTTGTTTACCAGCAGGTTGATCCGCTGGTCCTGTTCGAGGATTTGCGCGATTCGCGCCAGATCGCCTGAGTTATTCAAATCGGCCTGAACCACTTCGACGGTCCGTTGGGTCGCGTTGCCCAACCGTGCGGCCAGTTGCTCCAGGCGTTCGCGATTGCGGGCCACCAGAATCAGGTCGTACCCCTCGTGCGCCAGACGGTCGGCGTAGACCGCACCGATACCGGAGGAAGCGCCAGTGATCAGGGCAAAACCCTTCGAAGATGATTGAGTCATTGCAAGGCTCCAGAGTGGCCGACGAGATGTCGGCGTTGCTGGCGTTAAGATTATGGTGGTAATTTATTGGCAGCAATGTCATATCTCCCACCTTTTGAGACATTATCGAGTCCTGCCCATGATCCGTGTCGGCATTATCCTGTTTCCTGGTTTCCAGGCGCTGACGTTGGCGACCGGTACGGTTTTCGAGCACGCCAATCTGGAAGTCGAGCGCGAGGTCTATCAGGTGGACCTGCTCTCCGAGCACGGTGGTACGGTCAAAAGCTCCGTCGGCTTCAGCGTCGAGACCCAGCCCTTCGGTGTGCAGGATTACGACACGCTGGTGGTGGTGGGTGATAACGACCTGGTGCCAGGGACGACAGGCCTGATTGACTACCTGCGCGGTGCACCGGCGTTTGCCCGGCGTATCACCTCGGCTTGCACCGGCTCGTTTCACCTGGCGGCGGCCGGTCTGCTCGAGGGGCGACGAGCGACCACCCACTGGTACCACGCGCGGATTTTCAAGCAACTGCATCCCGCTGTTCGACTGGAGGAGGACAGGATCTTCACCGTGGATGGTCCGATCTGGACTTCGGCCGGCATGACCGCCTGTATTGACCTGGCATTAGCCCTGGTAGAGCAGGACCTGGGGGTGGAAGTGACTCGCAATCTTGCGCGCACGTTGGTGGTCTATCACCGCCGGACGGGTGGCCAGTCGCAGTTTTCCGCATTGCTGGACCTTGATCCGAAATCTGATCGTATTCAAAGCGCCCTGGCGTTTGCCCAGGAGAACTTGCGGGAAGATTTATCCGTTGAGCAACTGGCGCAAGTGGCTCACCTCAGTCCGCGTCAGTTCAGCCGGCTGTTTCGTGCCGAGACCGGGCAGTCGCCGGCCAAGGCGATTGAGCACCTGCGCCTGGAAGCGGCACGGTTGATGATGGAATCGGGCTGGCACTCCATCGATGTCGTCGCCCGCGACACCGGCTTTGCCGATCCGGAGCGCATGCGTCGGGCTTTTCTGCGGGCCTATGGTCAGCCGCCGCAGATGATCCGGCGCTCGCTGCAATTGCAGATGTAGCCGTTGTAAGGAATCACTCGCTTGGCGAGCGGGGTTTTTCGTTCAGCCCCCAGGCGAGTACGGGTCTACCATTAGTTCGAGACTGGAAGCAGAGCGTCAGGAACAACCATGGCCCATCGAATTCATCTTTTCGGCGCGTCGGGCTCCGGCACTACGACCTTGGGTATGGCGCTGGCCGAGCGCTTGGGAATTGCCCATTTTGACTCGGACAACTTTTACTGGCAGCCCGCCGACAAGCCTTTCAGTTGCAAGCGTCCCCGTGACCAGCGGGTGCAGTTGCTGCGTGAGCAACTGGCCCGGCAGGACAACTGGGTGCTCTCCGGTTCGCTCTGTGGCTGGGGCGACCCCTTGATTCCGGCGTTCACCCTGGCGATTTTCATGCGCCTCGACCCGGAGGTCCGCTTGCAGCGCTTACGCGTTCGCGAGTTCCAGCGCTATGGTGCGCAGATCCACGAAGGGGGAGAGCGGTTTGTCGCGACCCGTACCTTCCTGGACTGGGCGGCCGGCTACGACACCGGAGACCATGGCACCCGCAGCCTCAAGCGACATGAAACCTGGATCAGGAACCTGCCATGCCCTGTGTTACGGCTGGATACCACTGATCATCCGGTGGAGGCGTTGGTCGAACAGGTGATGCGCGCGCTGGAGCGGCCGGCTGCATCGGTGTAGCTGATTACTCGATCAGTTCGTAATCCTTGCGCTCGATCGGGTCCGGTGTGGTTCCGCGGATATTCATCCCGCGACCGGGGGCAAACCCGGGGAAGAACACCAGGCCTTCGGCTTCGAAGCGAAAGGCCAGGGCCAGCCGGGTAACATCCCTGAGTGGTTCGCCGGCTTCGAAGCGCTGGATGGCAGCGACCGAGACGCCGGACTCCCGGCTCAGTTGCTCATGGCTCCAGCCCAGCATGACCCGCGCCTGCAGGCAGTGTCGGGGCGTGAATTGATGCAAAACGATGCGTTCAACGGTGGTCCTCATCACATGACTGGCGGCTTGGCTGGACATGGCACTCTCCGGGCTTGATCGGCTGATTTGAAAAATACTGTGTTTTTGTACAGTTGTTTTTCGACCTGATCAAACGTTTTTTCAGCATTCCGATTATCGGTATCGAGCTGTTGTGTTCGTAGGGATTGGATCAGCCCATGCGTCGGCATTGACCGTACGACATGCTTTGTCACGGCCTTTCTTTGCTTGGTAAAAACAATGTTGTGTAGGGTGTGTATTTTTGGCTTGATGTGATTCAAGCGCGTGTGTACCTTACACAACAGAGCTCAAGGAGTGAGCATGCGAAGCAGAGATGTCATTGAACTGATCGAAGCCGATGGTTGGTATGAGGTGGCGGTGAAAGGAAGTCACCACCAATTTCGGCACCCGAGCAAGACAGGCCGCGTCACTGTTCCCCATCCCAAAACGGAAATTCCGAAGGGAACACTCCACAACATATTGAAGTCGGCTGGCCTCAAGGGCACAGCGTATAGCGATGGCAACCGTAATGACGTGTTTCCATATGGGCGAGGTATCCAATGAAATTTCCAGTGGTACTACATAAAGAGGCGGAATCAGACTACGGCGTGACCGTGCCGGATGTGCCAGGTTGTTTTTCTGCCGGAAGCACTTTTTCCGAAGCGCTGGAGAATGTGCATGAGGCCTTGGCCTTGCATTTCGAGGGTTTGCTGGCTGACGGTGAGCCGTTACCCCATGCGCGGGAGGCCGATGTCTATCTGGATAACCCGGACTATGCCGGCGGTCTCTGGGCCATCGTCGACTTTGATGTGACGCCTTACCTGGGCAAGTCGGTTAGATTCAACGCCTCGTTGCCCGAGCATCTGCTTGAGCGGATCGACGAACGTGTGCAGAAGGATCATCGCTACGCCTCGCGCTCGGGGTTTCTGGCGACGGCGGCGTTGCGCGAGTTGTATGCCTGATGGGTTGCAAAGGGAGAGATGTATCAGCCAGAGTGGCCGGTCTCAACAGGAGATAGAACGATATGGCCGTCCGTTGTACATCACTCGAAGAAGTCCGCGAAAACATCGACCGTCTGGATCGGCAGATCGTAACGCTGCTGGCGGAGCGGGGTACCTATGTCACTGAGGCTGCGCGCTTCAAAAAAGACAGCGATGCCGTCAGGGCTCCACAGCGCGTGGAGCAGGTCATCGCCAAGGTGCGGGCATTATCCGAGGAGTACGCCGCCAATCCCGATATGGTCGAACAGGTCTATCGGGCCATGATTGCGGCGTTTATCGAGCAGGAGTTGCAAGAGCATGGAAGCACTCGCCACTTATCGTCGTCCTCCTAGTCAACCAAACCGCCTCGATGGCAACGTACGCTTGGCCGAGAATTTTGACCGAGCCTCACAGGCCATGATTGATGGCTTGTGAGGTATCGGCCGTTCACGCACCGACCATTCGTTGATGCAAATCTGGGAACAGAAGTTGCGCAAACCAGATGGGCAAGCCGGGATACAGGTCACGGGCTTTGGGGCTATGGCTCTCGACAAGGCCCAGTTTCACGAGTGCTGCGAGTTGATCGCTTGCCACCCGATCACTGAAGCCGGTGAACACTTTGAAGTCAGCACGACTGACGGTTCCTTGTGTCAGCAGTATCTGCAGTGCTCGGGCTGACTCCGGCTTCAAGCCTACCTTTAGAAGGCGTGGGTCCCATTTGAATATGATCTCCAGGCGCCCTTTCAGGTGAGTGATATTCAATGCCCGTTCCGTATAACGCATCTGATCCAGGCAGGTCTCCAGCATGAAACCGACGAACTCGAATAACCCGGCTTGAGTGAGTTGTCCCCGCCCATCTAGGTCACCACGCCGGGGTTTATCTGCATTGGCAAGATAGGCGTAATAGGCTCTCTGCTGTCGTGCCAGTCCCCTTGAAAGGGACCAAAGCGGTGATGCCAGGCCGAGCTTATGCAGTTGCAGATGAGTAATCAGCCTTACGCTACGTCCGTTACCATCCACGAAAGGATGAACCCAGGCCAGCCGGTGATGGTAGGCCATGGTGGCAAGCAAGCGGCTGCGGGCATCGGGGAGTCGTCCGTAGACGTGTTGCATCCGCACCAGCATGGCGGTGACCGCGGTGCTGGCGGGTGCTGCGTGGTTCCCCACCAGAACATCCTGTTGAGCTTCGTCGCGTAGTTGCCCCGGTATCAGCAATCTGCCTTCACTCAGGCGCAGCTGTTCCTGGTCAGCACCGTCAAAAAGACGCTTATGTACACGTGCTATGAATCTTGGGTCAAAGAAGGTCGGCCAGGTGGATTGAGGATAAATGTTGAGGGCTCGCTCAAACGCTTCCTGAGCACCAATATGAGTCATCGCCAGCTCTGATAGTTCTTTACGGCTGCGTTTCGGCGCTGAAGGGGCCAGTGTGACTGGCTCGGTAAACTGGCCTTCGATCAGGTTGCTGTAAAAGCTGTTGGTCACCCGCAGGAGCCCGCCGACACGGATAGCTGTCTCTGGAGAGATCATTCCGGTTAGTTTTCCTGCCAGGAATGGCACCTCTTCGGCCAGTTTCAGAATTTCGGCCGGAAAGGTCGGCATGAGAGGCTCAAGCCAGTGATTTCCTGTGACTAACTCAGTCGACATTTTGACTCCAATCGCGGATTTTTTAGCGGATTTTTTAAAACCTGAGTGGCCTGATCTATAAGGGCTCCGTGAGGTTATAGCACTTATTTCGTGAAGAAAATCGCGGATTTTTTTGCGGATTTTTTCTGATAGAAAATCAGCGTGGGGATTCTCGTTTCTGATTGATGTCTACCATCGCAAGACAGCCCTGCTTGAGGGGGGAGCTGAGTGCTCTATTCCTGGATCCTACTTCTCAGTCAGAAAACTCATCGGGCGCCTGCCCGCTATGGCGAATTGTTCCAGATGGAGAGGCGAGCTTAGAGTCTGAGTTACTCGCTGGATAATCTGGCGAGAAGGGTTTCGCAGCCCTTTTGCACAACACGAAAAAGCATCATGAAGACGTTGGCGGCTGTATATTTGCTGCTGCTCGTTTCATGGTGGCTGTGTGTGGGAGGCTTTCGAGCCTGCCGATTTCCGTGTTTGTCGGTCTGCGAACCCGCGCACAGCTGCCACCCATTTCGTTTCGCAGCGAAGGGCGGTCATTCTCTAGTAACACGGAGTTTTACGATGAATACCGAGCATACCCCCAGGCGCTTTATCCCGATGGACAGCGTATCCACTGAGTTCCCTGTTCTCTACATCGACCGCAATGCCCCGCTGGTTGATCTGCATGCTTGCGTCAGCGAGCGCATGCGGGCGGTCAACAAACTGATGATCCTGTTCACCTGCAGCCGGCTAAGCGATAGCGACCCGCGAGACCTGGGCAATATCGCCTCGATCTCACGGTTGTTGCTACAGGATGCCAGTGACGTGTTCGATGTGATCGAAACGCGAGGGCTGGAAGCGAAGCGCATGGCTTCATAACGCGGTGCCCAGACGCAAACAAAAAAGCCCTGAACAGGTTCAGGGCTTTTCGGTGTTTCAGCTACTCACTCAAGGTGAACAGCCGCATCAATCCCAGCTCAACGCCCCGCCAGTCTGATACTCGATCACCCGTGTCTCGAAGAAGTTCTTCTCTTTCTTCAAGTCCATGATCTCGCTCATCCATGGGAACGGGTTGGTGGTCCCCGGGTACTCTTCCTTCAAG
>NZ_JALLJA010000017.1:0-139079 GCF_023242385.1 Pseudomonas sp. MWU12-2345
GCCGCTGAAGCTCTTGGTTTCCACCGAGGTGAAGATCGTCGGCACATTGAAGATCTTCGCCGCCTTGGCCAGGCCCACGGTGTTGTTCTTCAGGGTCTGGCGATCGATCGATTGCACGCCGAAGGACATCTGCGGCTGGTGGTCGATCAGGATCAGGGTGGAGTTGGTTGGGTTCAGCAGTTCACGAATAGACATGGCGCGTTCCTTTTGATGTCGAGTAGTGGTGCGTTCGGTTTGTCAGGCGGGCCTGGCGCCCTCCGCTGGGAGGTCCGTGCTGCCTGGCTTGGATGTCACTTTAGGCGCCTGAGCAAATCGAGACAATTACCCTAAACCGGGAATCATTGATTCTATAAAAGGGACAATTGAGTCTTGCCTACTATCTGCGCGCATGAACTATAGTTGATGAAATTAAGCTGTATGTTTATACAGATAATGATTGCCTGATCGCCCGACACTGAGCATGCTGTCCGACTTCAAGACCCCGCGCTGAAATGAGAGTGGTTATGCGCTTGTTCCTCTGTGAGAAGCCCTCCCAGGCCAAAGACATTGCTGCGGTGCTCGGTGCCACGCGGCGTGGCGACGGCTGCTGGGTGGGGCCGAATGCCACCGTCACCTGGTGCATCGGCCACCTGCTGGAAACCGCCCCGCCGGATGCCTACGACGCCCGCTACAAGCGCTGGGTGCTGGCCGACCTGCCGATCGTTCCGGAAAAATGGAAGATGCAGGTCAAGCCCAAGACCGCCAGCCAGTACAAGGCGGTCAAGCGCCTGCTGGGCGAGGCCGGGGAGTTGGTGATTGCCACCGACGCCGACCGCGAAGGGGAAATGATCGCCCGTGAACTGGTGGAACATTGTCGCTATCGCGGGCCGATCCAGCGGCTCTGGCTGTCGGCACTGGACGATGCCTCGATCCGCAAGGCGCTGGCGGCGCTCAAGCCCGGCGTCGAGACCTTTTCGCTCTATCACTCGGCCCTGGGACGCTCGCGGGCCGACTGGCTGATCGGCATGAACATGAGCCGCCTGTTCACCCTGCTCGGCCGCCAGTCCGGTTATCAGGGCGTGTTGCCGGTCGGAAGGGTACAGACACCGACCCTGCGCCTGGTGGTGGACCGTGACCGTAGCATCGCCGACTTCGTGCCGGTGGCTTACTGGGCGATCGACGTGCACCTGCTGCACGACGGCCAGCCCTTTATCGCCCAGTGGCGCGCGCCGTCGGATGCCTGTGACGATCAGGACCGCTGCCTCAACCAGGCCCTCGCCCAACAGGCCGCGAGCGACATGGGCGCGGCGTCCAGCGCCCGGGTGGTGAAGCTCAAGACCGAGCGGATTCGCGAGGCTGCCCCCCTGCCCTTTGATCTGGGCACCTTGCAGGAAGTCTGCTCGAAAAGGCTCGGGCTGGGCGCCCAGGAGACACTGGATATTGCCCAGTCACTGTACGAAACCCACAAGGTCATCACCTACCCGCGCAGTGATTGCGGCTTTCTGCCCCTGAGCCAGCACGGCGACGCCGGTCGGGTATTGGCGGCACTGGAACGGGCTGATCCAAGCCTGGACAAACTGGCGCCGTATCTCGATCCGACACGCCGTTCGCGAGCCTGGAACGATGCCAAGGTAACCGCCCACCACGGTATTATCCCGACGGGCACCGGCGCCAGCCTCGAACGTTTGCAGGGCAAGCCGCGCGCCGTCTACAGCCTGATTCGCGCCCGTTACCTGGCGCAATTCCTGCCCAATCACGAATACGACCGGACCCAGGCCGATTTCGATTGTGCGGCGCAGGCATTGCGGGCCGTAGGCAAACAGATCGTTGAGCCGGGCTGGAAACGTGCCCTGCCTGAAGCGCTGGCGCCGGCCAAGGGCCGCGAAGCCCCCGAGCCGCAGGCCTTGCCGGCGTTGCGCGAAGGCACCGAATGCACGGTGAGCCGGGTCGACCTCAAGGATCTCTGGACCCAGCCCCCCAAACCTTTCACCGAAGGCGACCTGATCAAGGCGATGAAAAACGTCGCCAAGTATGTGGAGGACCCGCGCCTCAAGCAAAAGCTCAAGGACACCACCGGCATCGGCACCGAAGCCACCCGAGCGGGCATCATCCAGGGCCTGCTCGATCGCAGCTACCTGGTCAAGCATGGCAAAAGCCTGTCAGCCACCCCGGCGGCCTTCAGCCTGATCGATGCGGTACCACGGGCGATTGCCGACCCGGGCACCACGGCGATCTGGGAACAGGCATTGGACATGGTGCAAAGCGGCGAGATGAGCCTGGAAGAGTTTGTCGCCAAACAGGCGGCCTGGATGAGCAAGCAGGTAGGGCGTTGTGTCGAGTTGAAGCTGCAGATCACCATGCCGGCCGGGATGGCGGGACAAGGCGCGGCGCCCTGGAAGAAGAAGCGCAAGGCAGCGGGAGCCAAGACAGGCAGGACCCGGCGTACGCCGAAGTCGGCGGCCAACTCCTGACTGATCGAACGTTCCCACGCCGGAGCGTGGGAACGATCACATCAGGGCTTATGCGAGCGCCATGGCTGCTGTCGTCACTTCACCTTTCTGCTCAGGTCATCGACGTTGCGTTTCAGACTGTCCAGATCACGCTGCTGATCACTGACATCGCGCTTGAGGCCGGACAACTCACTGGAACTCGAACTGGAGCTTGAGCCTGAACTGCGCTTGAGATCGTCCACCTGGCTGGTCAACTTTTCAATAACGCGATCCTGATCGATGACACTGCGTTTGAGGCCGGAAAGATCGCTGCTGTTCGAACTAGAATTGGAGCCGGAACCACTGTTGCGCTTGAGTTCCTCAATGACACGTGCCTGATCGTTGATGATCTTCTTCAGGTTCTCCAATTCATCGGCATTGCGCTTCTGCAGGTTTTCCATCTTCTGCAAGTCATCCACCGTGAAGTCGGTATTGCGCAGCGAGTGCCCGGAACCCGAACTACCATGGGTCGCGGCGAGATGATCAAAACCCGAGGCACTGAGATTGTCGACCTCCACCGCGGCCTGGACCGGAAGCGCCAAGCCACCCAGCAGCAGTACCAACAAGCCAGCGGAGGGAATCGTGAACGAGGGTTTGAAACGAGCGAGCATCACTGAGTGTCCTTGTGAAGTGCCGAGATGGCACATGGCTATGACTCACTTTTCCAAAACTGGTTCCGCCCCGATGTTCTGGCTTCAGGCTGTCCGAAAAACCACGGCGATCATGGGATGTCCAGCAACTGCCGCATGTTCCGATGGCGTGCATCAAAGATGCGATTCATGTACGCATCGACAAACAGCCACTCCAGCGCCGCACCACCGATAGCCCGATAGGTAACCCGGTCGGTATAGAGCGTCCCGCCCTCGGCGGCCTCGACCCGGTGCTCATGGCGAAACGCACTGAGCGGCCCCCTGACCATCTCATCGATAAAGTGCTGATTGTCTCTGACCTCACGAATACGCACGGTCCAGTTGGCCGGGATAAAACCGAACATCCAGTGCCGGAAACGGAACTCGCGCCCCTGCTCGATCCGCAGGTCGGCGATGTCGACCTTGCCCAGCGGCGTGACACGCTCCGGAAAAATCTTCGGGAAGTTGGCCCCCTCCAGGCAAAAGTCGAACACTTCGGCGCAACTGCGCCCTTTGATCAACGTGGTCTTTTCCAATACAGGCATATGGCGTGCGCTCTTCAAATGGGTTTGGCAACCGGCCAGGAAACGCCGACGCCAGATTGATCATTCGACACTAGATCAATATGGCCTTCCAGCATCATTGAAAAGATAACGACCGACAGGGCACGATATTCAGTAGACCTGAACCGTCAGGGATCTCTGACGCCCAGGCCTGAGAGTCGCTTCTCAGAATGGAACTGGCCAGGTCGCTATCATATCGGGTCGCCGATGTCGGCGGCTCGAAAGGCGCCCGGAACCATTGCGGCGACAAGGCAACCTAAACACTATTGACCATGTTGGCGGGGCGCGCTTCCTGAACACCCAGGCAGCGTATCCAGGGAGTGCTTTCCCGCACATCAAAGGAACGAAATATGACCCGTAATATGATCGGCAGCGCGGTTGGCGGTGCGGCTGCATTGATCCTGCTCATTGTGTTTTTCGGCAGCTGGTACACCGTGGATGAAACCGAGCGCGGCGTGCTTCTGAGAAACGGCGCGCTCGTCGGTGTGGTGGACCCCGGGTTGTCGTTCAAGACACCCTTCATTGAAACGGTCAAGCTGATCAGTACCCAGAGCCAGGTCTCGGCCTATGAAAATCTCCAGGCCTACAGCAAGGACCAGCAATCGGCGCAACTCAAGGTCTCGGTGTCGTGGCACGTCGCCCCTTCCGATGTCGCCAAGGTGTACACCCAGTTCAAGGATATCGAGGGCATTCGCGACCGACTGATCAGCCGCCAGGTACCGACCCAGGTCGAGAACGTCTTCGGCCAGTTCAACGCCGTGGCCGCCGTGCAGAACCGTGTCCAACTGGTCAATGATATTTCCGCCGCGATCAAGACGGCGATCACCGGGCCGGTGATGATCGACAGCGTGCAGGTCGAGAACATCGACTTCAGCGATGCCTATGAGAAAGCCATCGAGGCACGCATGGCCGCCGAGGTGCAGGTCAAGACCCGCGAACAGCAACTGGCCACCGAACAGGTCCAGGCACAGATCCGCGTGACCCAGGCACAAGCCGAGGCCGACGCACAGCTGGCGCAGGCCAAGGCCGATGCCCAGGCCACCGAACTGCGCGGCCGAGCCGAGGCGGAAGCGATCAAGGCCCGCGCCCAGGCATTGGCGAGCAACCAGAACCTGGTGGAGTTGACCAAGGCGGAGCGCTGGAATGGTGTACTGCCGACAACGGTATTGCCGAGCGGCTCCCTGCCCTTTATCGATGTCCGGCAGGAGCGCAAATCCGACTGATTGCGCGCCCGTCGAGCGGCGGCTACGAGATCGGGTTTTCCTTATCGATCCAGCCCTTGAATGCATCGAGGGCTGAAACGATTTGCTGGCCAATCAGCGGATCCGCCGCAATGCTCGCCTCATCCATTTCTTTGGCCAGCAGGTTCACAGTGATCGATGCCGGTTCGACGATATGGGCTGACATCGTTTCCAGCACCAGCCTGAGCGCCGCCTGGGCATGACTCGCCCGCGGCGATGCATTGAACAGCGCCACCGGCTTGCCGGGAAATTCGTGGCTGGCGACGAGCCAATCCAGCGCGTTCTTGAACGAGCCTGGAATGCCACGCGCATATTCGGGGCAAGAGATCAGAATGCCATCTGCCCGACCGATCAGCTCCCGCAGCGCCAAAACGATTGCCGGAGGATTGTCGGCCAGGTCCGGGTCGAAATGCGGCAACTGCCCCACCTCCAGATAATGCTGGATCGACACCCCCTGCGGACTGAGCCTCTCGGCGGCGCGAAGTAACGAGGAGTTTGAAGAGGCCGCCCGAAGGCTCCCGGAGACTGCCAGTAGCCGAACCCTTGATACCTCCACCTACACCCCCAAAAAACCAGCGTTTAAGGCCCAATGTTTAGGGAAAGACAGAAAACGGTCAACCCAATAACGGATTCGATACGTCGGGCACCATTGCCAAACGCAAGACGCAAAAAAGGGCCAACCTTTCGATTGACCCTTTCAGACCGCCCAGCAGAGCGGATTTTGTTTGGTAGGCGCGATTGGACTCGAACCAACGACCCCCACCATGTCAAGGTGGTGCTCTAACCAACTGAGCTACGTGCCTGCTGTGAGGCGGCATTCTACGGATTTCCGAAAGGCTGTCAACCCCTTTTCTTTCCGCTAAGCCTATGAATATGCGTATTTTTTAGTGAACACCCGGAAAACGAAAAAAGGGCCAACCTCTCGGTTGACCCTTTCTGACCGCCCAGCAGAGCGGATTTTGTTTGGTAGGCGCGATTGGACTCGAACCAACGACCCCCACCATGTCAAGGTGGCCCTTAGCCAATAGGCAACCAATTGATTTTAAAGAGAAAATACGCCCGTGCAGTTAAGTGCAATACCTGACAAAACTACCTATATGAATCAATAACTTAGCAGTGGGTTTTGCAAATAATTTCCACGCACAATGACTCGCGCGCTCGAGGGCTTCTAGGTGAACAACTCCACATCGTAAAAACCATGAATGACTACTACCCTCATCTGTCTTGGGGCTCGACCCTCGTAGATTCCGGAGAGAATTTGTGGAAGATGAATGCGAGGTCGTATATGTAGCAGGCCTGGGCAAAATGCTCGGGCGAACTGAGGCTTCGGTCAGAGAGGGGATTCGCCGCGGCGTGGACTGGCTGCCCAAGGGCTTCAAGATGGGAGTCAGACATTGCTGGCTGAAGGAGGACGTGCGGGATTTTTTGCGCGGCTGTCGCGATGGCGAAAACAAAGCCCTGAAGATCGGCAGAAAGCGGCATGCGCCTCCGACACTGATTAAGTCTCAGGTGCAGTAAATGCCCCGTTTAGAGGAGAACATATGGAACATCCTCAAGAAAAGCCGCCAGTCGAGTTTATCCGCCTATCAGAAGTGAAGAGGCTCACTGGGCTGAGCACCGCGACAATCTACCGTATGGTGGCCGCAGACCGCTTTCCCAAACAGATCAAGCTGGGTATACAAGCCGTAGCGTGGATCCAGTCAGAGGTACTGACCTGGAATCAACAAAAGGTAGACGAGGCACGAGCCTCAGAATCCCCAATGGATTCCGACAAAGCGATTGGCAAAATAGTCCGTGAGTGAGCCCGGGCAACACCCGACAACCGGCACACCGTAGGCCACCTCGCACGTCACGTCCTGGGCTCGGGCCTGATCAAGCCGATCAGCGCACCACTTCACTTCCGAAATCAGAGCACCAAGTATGATCGAATTCCTCACCCATGAAGAAGTGTGCGAGCTGACAGGAGCACGTACCAAGGCAGGCCAAATCCTCAATCTCAAGAAGAACGGCGTCAGACACACGATCAAGGTGAATGGCTGGCCTTGCGTCACTGCCTTCGCAGTTACTGGTCAAGGGAGCATGCCAGCAGAAGAGAAAAAACCAAAATGGATACCTAACTTGTCCAAGGCTCGGTAAAGGTACCCGACGACCACCGCACTACCGCTTCCTCCTCACGAAATCCAACGCTTTTTGAAAAGCTTCTTTCTCGGTGGATGTGTTGCTAGAAGAGTTTTCTTTTGATTTGTCGCAGCAAGAGGTTGAGGCGATGGTTCGATCTAGCCTAGAGAAACTGCGGTTGGTGGGGGCCGTCTTTTTGACTGAATGCTGAGCGATGTATTCGTCAGCCCATGCATCAAGCTCCAGTCTATCGAAGCCCACCCCCTGGACACCGATCGGAAACTCACTCACAAAGGGTCTCACCGTTCTGCGGAACTCCTCATTACACATACCTAGATACGAAGGAGCCTCATTGGCTCTGAGAATCCGCGGCTGGACTGAATTTTTTCGCATCATTGAATACCGGAAATCGACTGTCTAGTCGCCGACGAAATCCCGCTGAGTCTAGGCGTTTCAGGACGGCGGCGCGTCCTACCGATCAAGCTCTGCAGCGAGCACCGTGACAGATCTAGTAAAACAGGACGCACCACCATGACTGAGCATAGCGGAGATATCAGCCCTTGGATGCCCCTCCTCCGGCGTCCTGCCGAACGAACACAATCCACAGCCCCACTGCTATGCTCCGGTCATTACGGAGGCCCAACCATGCCAAACACAGACCTGTTGCCAGCCCTGCTAACCAAGCTCAACGAGAACCAACTCGCCCTAGGGGCAGCGATTGAGGAATTGTCCAACTGGGTCGAGCAGCGCGGCTCTGTTGAGGTTGCTGACAACATCCGCGCTGCACTCTGGCCACTGGACAACAACCTCGAGTTCATAAGCATGAGCCTGGCAGTGCTCAACTCACCCGAGTGACACGCCATAGCTCAGCACCCTTGAGTTCTACTCAAAGTCCTGTTCATATTCAGCCATCACCCCGCCACCACCTGGCGCAGCGGAGTGCGTAGGAGTCTCCATGGGCCTGACGAAACCGAACCAAGAACTGCGTCGCGAACTCAAGTCGTTAGGGCTTGGCCTTGAGCAAGCCGCAAGCGAAGTGCTCAACCTCACCAGGGGCTGCCAGGGCGAGGAAGTAATAGCTGCGCTGAAGCTGATCACGAAACTCTACGAGAACGCTGATCGGCTGGCCACGCTTGCGGATGAGGTTAAGGCGGGGCAGATAAGCCGGACTGCGGAACTGCGAAGATGACTGCATGAAGAGATCAGAGCTTCTGGAGCAAGGTAGGCGTCTGGGCTTGGCTGGCTTTCCTTATGTTGCTCCCCGGCTATGCCGACGCTGCCGGGCTGGGCGGAGGTTCATCAGGCCGCAAGCGGTTCTTCAGCCCCAGCTTCGTTGTGATTTGCGTCTTCGTGGCTGTGTTTGAGCTGATAGCGCTGAAGCACTTCTATGGATGATGGCGGCAGCGAATGCGGATGAGGTGAGGGCGGGAAGGATTGTTCGAGGGAAGGCTGGGTAGTTGGTGCAGCGTGAATTAGTAGCGATAGCGCTGACCAGGCAAGACACATGAAGGATGGAGAATAAAGTGACCGAACCCCCCATGCATTCAAGCGATGATATTGTTCTTTTGCATTACAAACTCGCGGAGGATGGGTCAGGTGATCCTTTGCGCGCTCAGGATCTGATTGACTTTTTCGTGGCTACGAACAGGAGCCCTAAATGCCCATGCTGCCCACACGAGGGGGCGTGGGATTTCAGCCTTCAGACTGTTGAGGGGGAAGGAGAGGGAGAGGGTTCAAAAAATCTTCCGCTTTCAATATATGTGCATGTGATGATTGACGGGCAGCGGCATACCACCGCTGGGATGACATGCCCAAAATGCGGTCATTTTGCTCAAATCAGCACTTATAAAATTCGCGAATTCCAAGCATCAAGAGGCAAATAATGGGTGATGTCGTAAGCTTAGACTGGGCACGCCCTCTTGGGCTGGAAGATGACACGCTCGCCGAAATGGACAATACTCCTCACATGACCGAAATCACTCGCGAAGAGCTCAGTAGAACCCTATCTGCCATAGAGGAGCGGATGGATAGGCGCGTCGATCGGATGGAGCGTGATGCGGAAAAGCGCTCCCTTGATTATAAAGCTGAACTGGCCCTCCGTGATGAACAACTCCGACGCGAGCTTGATTTGCGCCAGGCATCATTCCGCGCGGAGCAGTCCGCCCGGGATGCGGCATTGAACGAAAAGTTTGCGGGCTTCCTCGGCGCCCAAGCTGAGCGTGATAAAGCGTGGGAAAAGATATCCGAGTCCCGCTTTGAGCGGATCGAGAAAGACGTTAGCAGCATCAAGACCGACACCAAAAAGGTCGGCGATGATGTCAATGGCATCAAGGTGACCATGGCCAAGTATCTCGGGGCCGCTGTTGTAATTGGCGCGCTTGCATCTGCTGCCCTTGGCGCCGCTGCCAAGCATTTTCTTGGATAGCCCTGCCAAATGGGTTCGAGCCCGGCCCCGTGCCGGGCTTTTTCGTTCTGCCCTACCCTGCTCCGCCCATGCACTCCGCAGTGCCAGCAAGAGACGTCCCTGCCTGCTGGACAAGCTTTCGCCATTCCTCGCTAGTGATGAGGTCATCGCGCTCCATTTCGTCAGCCCTCTTCAACAAGATGAAATACTTGTCCTCCACGCGAGTTTCGCTTACGGCCAGAACGAATAGCTTGCGCCAGGCTGTCATGGCCAGTCTTCGCTGTTCTTCTCTCATTGGAACCCCTATTCGTCTATAGGGGTAGAGGTCAGGCCGACTGGAGCGTTCAGTACGACGCAAAACCAAGCGACCAAAGGTGGCTGTACGCCACGAATGGTAAAGGCCGTGCTCGGACGCCTCACAACTCACTTGATCTGAGTCAGCGCTTCATCGGTAGCCTCGCATGCCACACCTTTCACTCGGGTAGTATCAGCGATCGCTAGGCGAGCACCACGGCCTAACAAACCAAATAAACACCTTCTGCCGCCATAGAGCGCACGGAGCTCTACTATGTTTCTGACAGCCGAAGAAGTGGCCGAGCTAACCGGCTACGTGAGGACTTACGCCCAAATCAAATGGCTGCAGGCGGAAAAATACGGATTTGCGATTGATGGATACGGCAAACCCAAGGTCCTGCGCCAGGTTGTAATCGAGCGCCTCAGCGGGGTTCAACTGAAGAAGGGACCGGAACTCCGGCTTGCATGAAGATTGAGAATGAGCGCCCGGCCACTTATTGCGTTCAGTTTGCGCTGGAGTGTTTGGCCAGTAGCGCGTCATAAGACGCCTCGCAGGCCAGCCCCCTCACTCGGGCAATATCAGCGACCGCTGCCAGCTCCCGATTTCGCTGGACAGATTTGTCGAGCAGGACGACGAGCAGATTGCCGGGGGTTGCCCCTGGCGTGCAGATTCCAGCAGCTCCGGGATTGCAGCGGGCACAACTGGTGGCGTGTAGCGCCAGCACCCAGCCCCCAGCCCCCAGCCCCAGGGTGATGCCGGCCTCCCGCCATACGACAGGACTCGCGCCAGCGCCCTGCGCACGCCTTCGGCCAGCACCGCGCCACCATCTGATGCAGCGAGATGCGTAGGAGGCCCCATGGTTCTGACGAAACCGAATCAGAAACTGCGACGCGACCTGAAAGAGGTTGCGGCCCTGATCAAGTGGTCAGGCGTCGACCCGATGCAGATGACCGCACGGATGTCTGAAACGGGTCTAAAGTCTGAGGCGTGGGAGCTGATCAAGGTGTCGGCCAGCTTCCAGATGGGGCACGCGGAAAAGGTGAAGGCTGGTGTCATCACCTGGGCGAAGGCCGAGTGATCTGGTGGAACGCAAATTTGTTAGTACAGGACGCATAGCCCTGATCGGAAAAATTCTCGTTGTTGGCCCGTTTTTTGATGGGGTACCGTTGGTCTAGATTTCCGTGTGCGCCACGAAATGCTGTAAACAAAATCGTGGCGCGGGCGATCATAAGCTATACATTTCTCAATCCATGCCATTAATTGCGGCTTGAGATCGATTTAACACCAGAGCAAGCCCTAGAGGGCAAGACCATGAAGCGCGAGTACCACCCCCACAAACCCGACACCTCCGAAGAGGAGGTCAATTTCGACCTCGTACGGATGAGGAAGGCGGTAGAGGAAGGGCAGAGATTCGTAATGCCTGAAGGGATGACGCGCGAGAAATTTCGTGAATGGATGCGTGAGAACAATAATAAATGCCAAACCAGGTAGAGGTCGGAGCACATTTCTCAACGCTATTCGAAACCTTGTCTGACGAGGAAAAGACCCTAATTGAGGACTTCGTTTTTCATTTCGAAGCACAGGGCCTCAAAACGTTTATCGGCAAAAAAGGCCCCTCTGATAACGTCCCCATCACTGATCCTAGCCGCGCAGTAAAAATTGCATACGCGAAAAAGCATCAACTTTGGCATGTGCACATCGGCTACCCAAAGTGGAACGCCTCCAGAAATCCGGCAGGCGCCTACCAAACGTCAAATTACGTCGTGCACTTCCAAAGATTCAACGAAAACCACATCGCCCTTATAGATTATGGATCTCACAATCCAATGGGGCTGCCTCAGAAGAACTACCTCTTCCGCCAGCGATAGTTGATCCGCCATAGAAAAGCCAAGCCAGCGCCGGCTTTTAGTTCCTGCTCCAGTCTCGATGTCGCCTGCAGGCAAGCAGCATTCGATTACGACACGCTCTGATTTTTCGCTACCGACCGCCTAGTGACTGCCCTACACTCAAACCAGCTGACGGATCAGCGCCCCCCTCTGGAAATAGCCCGGCCCCGTGCCGGGCTTTTCGTCTCTACCACTCACCGGTGACACTCAAGTCGCACGCGGCGAGGAGATACAAATGGCAGCAGAGAATATCGACCGCTTCCTGCGCCTCAACGAGGTGCTCCACATAACCGGCCTTGGGCGGAACACGGTTTACCGCAGGATCAGAGAAGGAACATTCCCAAAACAATTTAGAATAGGCCCCAATTCTGTCGCCTGGCGTCAGTCTGCCATCTCCCAATGGATGCTGGCTTTGGCCCCCAGCAACGATCAAAACGAGGCGTAGCGCCCCGCCTCCTCCGGCGTCCTGCCGAACGACCCCCCTTCCCTATTTCGAATTCTTCACCGCGTCATAACCTGCCTCGCAAGTCAGCCCCCGGGCGCGGGCCTGATCAGCATCTGCCGCCAGGATTCCCGCTCTTTCATCAGCGAGCTTGAGCACGTCGGCGAGCACTCGGGCGGCGTGGGCAGCTGCCTTGCCTGCGGCGGCAGTGCAGGAATTGCCGCTGGCTTCACTAGCTGCGAGTCGAGCGGCAAGGTCATCTGCTGTTGCGCGCAGGCTGTTATCAGAAGCATGAGAGGCAGCAACAGCAGCGTTCGCCGCATCGAGGAGTTGTTGACCACTTTGCACCACCTTGTTGATTGAGAGTTGACGTTCCTGTTCTTTGGCGCGCTCGACGTTTTCATTGACCAGGGCGGCGGTCTTGTCTGCGGTATCGCGGGCATCCCATTTTGTCTGCCACTCGGCATTGGCCAGGGTCTGGCCGTGGTGATAGGCGCCGAACAACGCGCCGAAGATCAGCGCGACGGCCAACAGGAAGCCGGCAAGCCTTGCGTAGATTGAGGTCATGCCAGCACCTGCAGCGCGGTGTTGTAGAGGGCAAGCCGATCAGCGGCACCATTCTGGCCGCCGTTAATGCGCTGCGTGATTCCGGTGAAGTTGCCCGCATCCGCCAGGCTGTTCAGTCCGTTGATCGACCAGAACCAAGCCGCAGACAATGCCGCGTACTGAGGCTGGGCCAGCAGATCCGGGTTGCCGATCAGGTCCACGCCCAGGGCATCGCCGCACGCTTGGTAGTTGTCGCGGCCGGTGATCTGGATCAGCCCGCGACCGCGGTAGTTCCAGCCGTCGCCGGATGATGCATCGCCGTTGCCCATCCGGCTGGCATAGGCAATGTTCGCGATCTGCTCAGGCTGCCGAGCCACCTGTGCAGCTAGGGCCTGGGTAAAACGGCTGGGCCAGGTGGCGACCAGGGCCTGCGCACCGTAGTTCAGGTTCTCGACCACCGACCGGAGCTGGCCGGATTCGTGCCCGACCTGGGCAATGAACGCGGCAACCCGCTGAGTTCCAACGATCTGAAACCGTTGCATGGCTGTGTTGAGCACAGGAACAAAAACGCCGGCTTGGGCGCCGGCGTTCGGAAGGATCTGCAGCAACTGCTGCTGGGTAATCGGCATGGGTTTCTCCAGGCGAAAAAAAGCCCGCAATGCGCGGGCTCGGGTGGATGAGATCAGGCGCCTGGAGGTGTAGGCCAAGCAGGGTTTGCCGCGGTCACATCGATGCTTTTCACTTCCCTGTAATAACTCTGCCAAGCCTTTGCGAGCACGGTTTCATCATCAGTGGCATCACCAAGCTGCAGAGATACGAGAACGGGAGCCATGGCCTGTGAGGCCATGTTCAGCAGGTTATTTTGGCGCTGAGTGTTGGCCGACGTTATCTCTTCCTGCGTCGGAGGAACTACAGGAGGTGGCGGTGGAGCTACGAGCTGGCCATCCACATAGAGCCAGCCCATCGTCGTCGCCGGATCGATTACCTCCACCGCAATTTGACCATCTTCAGGAGCCCACCCCGGGAGCCCATCCCACACGATCATGTTCACAACAACGTTGGTTGACACATCAACAACAGCGTAAACGCCCATTTTTTCACCACTCAATGATTACAAGGCCGCCGGTACCGGCAGCGCCATTTCCGCCAGCAGCGGTTGCCCCATATGAGCCACCGCCTCCACCACCGCCTCCACCATAACCAGCCGCGGCTTTTGCAACTGCGCCACCGCCTGAACCTGCTCGGCCACCGCCACCACCACCGCCGAATGAGCTTGAACCACCCATCCCTCCGATTCCGGTGCATTGATTGTTCGTGCAGTCGCCGCCATCACTCCCGCCCGGGTATCCGGCACCACCCGAACCTCCGGCACCACCGCTGGCGCCCCCAAGCCCTGCTGAGCCACCGTTGAGCGTAACCAGGCTGCCTATTGTTGTTGCGCCCCCAGCTGCACCGGCCCCACCTGAAGCCGCCCCATAACCGCCCGCGCCAGCTGTGCCTGCTGTACCCGTCGTGATAGCAATGACCTGACCCGGAGTAACGGTATATGGCACGCGGAAAATTTGTTGACCACCGCCGCCACCGCCACCGCCCGCGCCACTAGTGGGAGCACCCGAACTACTGCCACCACCACCACCGCCACCACCACCGCCTCCACAACCGGAAACGTAGATAGTTGTGACTCCAGCTGGGACGGTAAAGCTTCCGCTGGTGGAAATTCGAGATATGCCTTTCAAACCGCCAAACAACTGCCCCATCGCAACGGCTTGCTGGCTCTGAGTCGCGTTGGCTACCTGCTCAGCCGCCCCCGTGCAGAACAGCAGGATGTACGAACCACCGCCTACCGACGTGTTCCACTGCACCCACGCGTCACCATTGGCTACCAACTCGCCGCCTTGTAGCGCCGCGTGCGCGCCGCCGACTAGCGCGACAACCCCAACACCGTCGTTGATCGTGCTCGCCCCCGTGTTGGTCGTCTTGACCTTGAAGCGCAGTACCTGGCCCTCGGCGCGCGCAGTGATCGTCGGCGAGAAGGCGCAGACGTAGGTGTTTGCAGTGCCGGTATCGGTGGCGAACGCCAGAGCGCCGGTTTGGAGCTGGCCGGCGTTGACTGCGTGCTGACTTTGAGTGGCGTTGGCCACCTGTTCGGGCGCTCCAGTGCAGAGCAGGAGGATGTACGAGCCAGTACCGACCGAGCTATTCCATTGAGCCCACATGTCGCCATTGGCAATGATCTCGCCACCCTGCAGGGCTGAATGCGCGCCACCCACCAGAGCCACAGTGCCGACGCCATCATTGATGGTCGAAGCACCTGAGTTTGCGGTTTTCGCCTTGAGCCGAATGATCTGACCTTCGGTCCTCGCGGTGAACGCCGGAGAGAAAGCCCCGACATAAGCGCCGGCGGTCCCTGTGTCGATAGCAAACGACATGTTCCCGCTTTGGATCGACTGCAAAACCCCAGATGGCATAAGCGGTGCCGAGGCGTACTGCGCAATGCTGGTAGACGTGATGGTGGTCTGGCCGTAGGCAACGGTCACCACGTACAGGCCGACATAGCCCGCATCGGGAGCCGGAGTGGTCTGGCTGCCCGTGGCCGCCGAGACGCCTGCTTTTACTACAACGACTGCGGCGCCCTTCCGAGAGGTGTTCTGGGTCAGGCCGTTGTTACCCATGCCACTGAACGGAAGGCTCGGGTTTGCGCTGTTGTAATACGGCAGCAGGACAGGAGCTGAGTCAACATCCTGGTAGGTCGCCTGCACCAGATAGTTGATCGATTGGCCGGTGGTGGTTGGCGCAGCACAGGTCAGTGTGACCGCATCAAGTAGGATGCCCTGCTTCATGATCGAGTGCGTGGTGTCGGCCAGGAGCGTCGAGAACGCCAGGGCATCAATATTCGTCAGGCTATAAATCTCGCCGGGCGCGCAGACCACTTGCAAAGAGGCCGGCCCCGTTGGCGTGACCGCGAAACCGTTGGCGATAGTGCTGGTGCCAAGTACTGCGGCAGCGAGCTTGGCAGAACCAATCATCGCGTCTTTGGCCATCTGGAGCAGGCTGGTTTCCGGCAGGATTTGGCCCGGGTAAACGATTTGTCTGTCCATGGATTCCCCAATAAAAACCCGCACTTGGCGGGCTTTGATGAAATGTGAGTGGTTCAGTTGGTAATTCGGTACCAGATCGTGGAGCCGAACATTTTCGTGGCTTCGATAGCCGCGACAATGTCGGCGTCCGAGACCTGCGGAGAAAGCTGGGTAGACGGCACAAGACCGCTGGTTTGGCCGAGCCCGAACCAGTTGGTGGCAATGCCTGGCCAGTTGGCCGCGCCATTGCCTGCCGGCCGATATGCAGTGACAAAAGCCTGGTAGGGACTGCTGGTCGAGCCGAGTGGGCCTGCAACGCCAAGGCCCAGCGTCAGCCCCAGGCATCCGCAGTCAGCGGGCCTTGCTGGCTCGATAATCAGCGGGTGGCGCCCGGTTAGATCGAACAGCACCTGATCCATACCGTGGCGCGTGGTGCGCTCTCTGAAGATGTTGATCAGAATGCGGTTGCGATAACTCGGGTCGAGCTGAGCCGAGTAACGGATCAGGTTGTTGCCGAAGAAATCCAGACCGATCATGTCGAGCCAGCCGTCGGAAGCGGTTTTGATCCGCGTCTGAGCCACAGCATAGAGATAGAGGGTGTAGCCCCAGGAAAGCACCTCGGCGCAGCCCCAAAGGGCCGCATCGCGAATCGGGTTGTTGTCGCCGAACCATCCGGTCGGCAATAGGCTCTTGAGCCGCCCGAACATGTCGCTTTGGTCGCCCGTCGCCATTTAAGCCACCGTGATTGTGCCGGGTCGGATGACCTGCTTATTGGTTGCCGCCAGATCCGCCGTACCGCCATTGAGCAGCACGGCCGATACGTTGGTGATGGCGGGACTGACCGCGTAAGCGATCGTCGCGAGTTGCGTATACGGGAGAATCTGGCCGAGCTTCAGTGCAGAGATGTAGGCCTGAATAGCGGTCACAACCTGAGCCACTACAACGCTATGCGTCACCGTGGAGTCGGTCGTGATGGTCATTCCGGGGTTGGCGGTGACCAATGAGGGACCGAACACCCCGTATCGCGTGGTAAAGCCCCTGGTTGCCTCAATGGCTGCTGCGGCATTCGCCAGGAATGTCCCGGATGGCGCCCCGGTACCGTCGTCAACCACTGCGTAGAAGTAGCCATAGGACGTATTGCCGCTGTAGTCCTGGTTCTCTGTCAGCGTGTATGCGACCCCGGCCTGCATGCTGGCCAGTGCGTACCCGATCGCGGCCTTGGTGCCCTTCGAGAGCGACTGCACCCAGAGCACAAAGCGCACGCGGAAAGCGGGGTCTAGCTCCTGATCAACACCGCCAGCAAAAACCAGCGCGTTGGTCACGGTATCGATGCCGCTGATGCTGCCAACGATCACCGTGACTGTTCCAGGCAGAGCATTTCCGGCGGAGCCGGCGGTACTGGCAACCACTGGAACTGTCGCCGATGCGGTCCCGGCCGGGATCAGATAGCCGCCCAGCGTTGCGTTGTACAGCGCATTGGTCGTGTCGATCGTCACAGCGTACTGCTGGGAACCGTCGGTCGAGCCAACCAGGGCGCCTATCGGAATCAGCGCTGAGTTGGTCGGCGTGAAGCGCGAGTAAGTGACACTGCCGGCGGCGAAGCTTGCAGAAAGCCGGTAGAAGCCAAAATCCGCCATCCAACTGTCGAGGTCTGGCCCGGAGCACGTAGAGGCCCTGGTGTTGATCAGTAGCGTGACAATCAGCTGCTGGAGCCACTGGAGCACACTCGCATTGCTCTCGGCAATAGCGAGCAGCAGCGAGCCGATCGTGAAGTCCACGAGCCCGGCTGCGCGGCCCTGGATTGCCACCACCTGGTCGCGCACCAGCGTGGTGAAATCTTTGATGTTGAGCGATGCCATCAGCGAGAAACCTCGAATGAGAGCGTCACCGGCTCGCCCGTAGGAGAATCGGTGTAGCTGATGTTGACAGCGAGCGTGTCATTGCTCGGCAAGACAGAAATCACAGGTTTCGGGCTTCTCGAAACACAGTCCTCGAGAAGAATTTGGCTGCGGATGAGGGAGATTGTTTCCGGGACGTTCATGAGCGCACCGACGTAGCGGCCAAGGCCAGCACCGTAGTCAGGGTGGAACAGGTAATCGCCCGGATTGGTAATCAGCCGGCGCAGCACGCGCTGTTTTCCGCGATCCAACCCTTCTACGGTCGATAGATCGCCAGTCGGAGAGGACGACAGATCGCCGCCGACGTAGTGGTTCAGATCTTTCATGGGATGGGCGCCGTTGTCTTGCCGCTGATGGTGCCCCCGTTATGGAGGTGGCTTTCCAGGCTGACCGTACCAGCCACTACGTCGCCAGCAGTCGTAATGTTGCTGTCAGTGGTTATCGGGCCATGAAACTGGTGCACGGTTGCTGTGTAGGCCATGCCGCCAGCCGCCTTGATCTCCACCGTGCCGTCATTGTGGAACTTGAGCAGCGAGCCAGATTGATGAACCATCCAGATTTCGCCGGATGGCACCGGCAAGGGTCGGTCCTGCATGTTTGTGTGCCTGGCCACGACTTTGCCGAGGTTCGGGTCACCCGACTCGAAGGAGACCGTCACCTCGTCGCCGATCTGCGGCCCGATCTGGACACCCCAGCCATTGCCGACGCCTGGGCTATCGAGCTGAATCCAGTTTGTCTCGCGGCCGTCCGGCTGGAGATCGACTTTGACGCAGCCGTTCGCGGGGTCATACCCAGAAATAACGCCAACCCTGGGCCCCGTATTGTCAGTTCCGCCGTGCTGGCGCATGGAATTCATCAGCGTGCCGATCATGGCGTCACCTGCAGGCTGTTCGGATTATGGTTTTTTGCCGTGAGGCTCATCGTGTAGCCCGATTCGTAGCTGAGAGATCGCCGCACGGTGTCGACGTAATACAGCTGATCAAAGACCGAGCTCGTCCCCTCAACCCGGACGATGACGTTCGGCAGCAAGATGTTGTCGCCAGGCAAAGAGCAGGACATACGCATCTCGTGGGAAGTGATCTGCTTATGGATCTGCTCGGCCAGCTTCTGCGTGCCCTGCTTGTCCAGGCCGTTGCGCTTGATCTCGTAGACCTGGCGCTTCGACGTCGACTGCCCGGGCGATATGCCCTTAGCGGTGTTGTTCGGGTAGGACGAGACGTAGATTTTTTTGTCCTTCCACGACGAAACCTGCACGGTCACGCCCTTGGCCAGGGTCAGGTCGCGCTCGAAAGTGATGTCCTCAGAGGTGTTGCACTGCGGGTATGCGAGCAAGCCATTCGGTACCCAGCGAATCAGGTATTGGTCCGTGGTCGCAGGATCAAGCGCGGGCTCGTAGTGCAGCTCTGTGCCGGTCACGTAGACCTGGAAGCCGTCGAGGCCGGCGAAATAGGCCAGCAGATCCCACTCGGTGCGCTCATCCGTCGCGTGAACGTGGTCCCACTTCGTGATCCAGCCCACGCTGGTCGTGGTGGGCGTGACAACCGGCGTCAGCCCGCGGCGATTCGCCAGGAGAATGGCCACCTGGGAGGTGGTCATGTTCGCGAACTTCTCGTTGGTCTTCACGTCGATGAATTTACTGGTGTAGTCCCGGCCCTCGACGCTCACCTCGAACTTCGCCGGCCGGAAGGTCCACTTGTCAACTAAGCCGACAATCAGCGTGCGCCAGTCATCCACTCCCTGCCCGAGCAGGCCGACCGATATCGACACTTCGATTGAGGTCTGCGAGCTCCACCAGGCCAACGTACCGGTGTCCACCGGCATTACGCCCAAGGCGAACACCACCGAGAAGGTGTCAGCCGAATAGAAGGCGTTCGAATCGATGTCACAGGAAACAAATGGGACCTCGACGCCATTTAGGGTCAGGCGGCCGACTACCTGCCGGACCTCCTGAGCGATCTCGGCGGTATTCAGATCCATTTATTGGCCTACTGGTATTTTGATGGTCTGGATGTTGTTGAGTTGAGGGTCGACGATGCTGTTTGCCGCGGCGATCTCGGTCCATCTCGACTGATCGCCGTAGGCGTCCGCCGAGACTCGCTGGAGGCTGGTGTTGCCCGTGGTGATGCTGGCGGTGCCGTTTGCCAGCGGACCGGCCAGGACGTTCTTCTGGAGCCGCCCGAGCACGCTCTGCATCTGGTACAGCGGCGCAAGCTGGGTGATAGCCGTCGCCTGCCGCGTCAGGTTGCGCGCGGCGTTGGCCACCGGATTACCCGGCACCAGCCCGCCCAGGGTCGTGATGTCGTTCACCGAAGCCCCGACTTGGGCGATCACCGCCTGCGCCAGTTGCTGCGCTGCCACGATCGGGCGAATCACCGACTGAATGGTGTCGACGGTCGCGTTGGCGAAGCCCTGCACCTGGGCGACCGCTGACTGTATGTTGGCGATTGCACTGGTTATGGACGGATTGTTGATGGTGTTGGCCAGGCCCAGGGACTTGCCCAGGTCGCTGTTGATCAGCGAATCCAGCGCGCCGGAGAGCGCATTCGGCTTCACCGGCGCATCCAGGCGCTCCTTCACCACCAGCTCGATGCTGTATTTTCGGCGGTAAAGGTGCTCAAAGGAGGCCTCGAACGACTGGATCACCACGCTGAAGTAGTAGGCATCCATGCTGAACGTGAGGATCTGGCCCTCGTCGCGCATCCGCTCGAGATCAGCCACCCGCTCGCCGGCCGTGGCCCCGAGAATCCAGCCAGACCAGCGGATATTGTCGTAATCAACGCCCATGACGTCGATCACCCGCTTCCCACCGACCAGCTTGTGCACGACCAACTGCTGCTTACCGGCCCCGGGCGATGCCGCTTCTGGCACCTCAAGCCCGGAGAACTCGAAATCCCCCAGGATCATTCGAGTGGCAAAGGGATCCCCGCCCGGCGCGAAGTTGTCCAGGAAGCTCGTGAAGCTCATAGATCAACCTCTTGGGTAGGCCGCGCTCGGGGTGCCCGGCATCAGCATGCTGCGTGAAGGGTCAAAGCCCTGGATTCCGGTCTGCGGCTTGGCTGCCTCCTTGGCCATGCGATCGATCAGGATCTCCCCGACTTTCTTGCTGTCGAGGTTCATCTGAAGAATTATCGGGTCCTTGCTGAAATCCTTTTTCGGCACCGGCGCAACAAGACCGCCAGGATTTTTGTAGTCATCGGCAAAGCTGGTCTTGGAGATTTGCATGCTCGCCGGCAGGATCTTGTTCGCCCCAGCAATCAGAGTATTGAAGATGGTCTGCCAGCCGAGCAGGAACACATAGGCGAAAGACTTGAACGCCCCGCCGATATCGCCATGGAACAGCTTTACAATCCCGTCTTTAATCGCATCCCAGGACTTGAACAGCGCCACCTTGATCTCCGCCCAGTTGTTCCAGAGCAGCCAGCCAACCGCGATTATCGCGGTGATGACCAGGCCGATAGGGTTCAGCAGAAAGAAACTGCCAAGCAAGCGCAGCGGCGCAAGAAACGCCATGATCAGCCCACGCAGAAAGCCAGAGCGCAGGAACATGCCGACCGCGCCGAACGCATCCATGACAAACATCACCAGATAGGTGCCGAAGCGCGCAATGATTGGCAACAGCCTGGTCATCAGCGGCCCACTGAGGAACCACAGCACCTTGCCGAGCAGGAAGAAACCGCGCCCTGCGGCAATAACCATGTTGATTAGTCCGCCGCCAACCAAGAAGGCCGAAAGGCCGAGGAAGGCGTAGGCAAGCTTTTTCACCGTGCCTTGGTTTTTGTCCATCCAGCCATTCAGGTCCTTGAGCATCGGGATCAGCTTATCCATGGCCTTGATGGCCAGTGGCAGCACAATATTTCCCAGCGTCAACATCAGGTCTCGCCATTTTGCATGTAGCTCGACCTGTTTGCCGGCCAGTGTGCCTGACACCTTATCCACCGAGGCATCAATTCCCAGCGCCTTATGCTGAGCTTCTAGCGAGTGATGCAACTTTTCGATGTTCTTGTCGATCAGGGTGAACATCGCGCCGCCGGTCGAGCCGAACATCATCGCGTTGGCCTGACCAATCGCCGAATCCGAGGTGATGCCCTGACGCTTGTGCATCGGCATGATGATTTTTTCGTAGAACTCGGTCGGGTTCTGGCTGAACAGCTCGGCATCTTTCAGCGGGTTACCCTTGAACGCCTTGATCCCGCCGTTGTCGTTCCAGATGACCTTTTTATTGTCCCAGATGCCATTTTTGACCAAGTCATGCGCTACCTGGTTGGGGATCTTGATAATCCCGTTCAGGCGGTTATAGGCGGTTCGCAGCGAGAAACCGGCAGTCTGCCCCTTAAGCATGGTGATGATCGGCTCCAGCATTGCCACAGCGTCATCGCTCATGTTCATGGCCGCGATACCACCGCGCGCCTTGAACTGACGCAGTTGCTCCCAGTTCACCGAACCGCCTGAGGTCTGCGTCATTTTCCAGCCAGCATCGGCCAGTTGGTTGAAACGTTGCGCCGACTTCAAGCCGCCGGAGTCCTCGATATAGCGCATCATCGCCATGGCGCTGGTTTTCATCTTCGCCTGTGACTCTCCGTCGAGACCGGAGGTGGCATAGGCGATCTTCGACAGCACCGGGGCGGCTATCTTGGCGCCTTCGAGCGCGCCTAGGCCATCCATGCCGCTTTCCCGAAATACGCCCTGCGCCTCGGTAAATAGCTTCATGTTCTCAGTGATGCTGGTGCCCATGCTGTTCATGCTCTTGACGAACTTCTCGGCATCGGCATTGACCTTGTCCGACATGCCATACAGCGAGAACTTGGCCATCTCGGTCTGGAATTTCTTCGCTTCATCCAGGGGCGCTTTGAAAAGCGAGACCATGGCCAGACCGGCACCGAACATGGCGCCCCCAATCGCCGCCTGCTTGCCGATGGAAGCCAGCTGCTTGTTCAGCTTCTCGGCATCCTGACCGGTGCTATGCAGCCCCTTGGAGATCATCAGCAGTCCGGCACTGACGTGGTTTATCAGCGACAGCTTGACCGCGACGGAATACGCCTCGAATGCCATAATGGCCTTCCCTTTTGTGGTGTTGGATCACATGGCACACAAACAGCGCACGTATCAGTGGGTAAATGGCCGAATCCAGGACGTCGGCTCAATTCATGGGATGGACGCGAAAGAGGCGCGATCTAATCCGCTGCCTAAAAAGAAAAAACAGCCTGGAATCGATATTCAAACTGCCCTGTTAGTTTTTACATGCAGCACAGTCCTCATGGTCTTCGCCGGAGGCGCACTGTGCGTATTTCTGCTTGTCACTTATTCAATAATTTTCGGATGAATAATCATGGCGATGACAAAATGCAAGGAATGTAAAAAGGATGTTTCCAGCAATGCCAAGGCGTGTCCACACTGCGGAGTTAGCAACCCAGCTATGGGCCCGAAAGAATTTCTTATCGGCATATCAGTGTTTGCTGCTATAGCATTTGGTGTCTACAGCTATTTCTCAAGCGACTCAAAACCTTCAACCAATGAGGATAAGAAGGTTATCGCCGAACAAAAAGCAGCAGCTGAAGCCACCTGCCGCAAGGATCTAAATTGCTGGGCTGAAAAGCATTTGGCGGAAGCCAGCTATCCATGCCAAAAGGCTGTTGAAGGGCTGGCTAAATACTCTTCAGAATGGACAGACAAGACCCTTGATATGAAGTTTGACCATATGCGGTGGGGAGACGAGCAAAAAGGGGTTGTGATTTACATAGGTGACAAAATCAAATACCAAAATGGTTTTGGCGCTTACCAAGATAGCGTTTATGAATGCACATACGACACCACTACAAAGACCGTTCTTGATGCTTCTGCTAGGCCTGGGCGCCTCCCAAGCTAAAGCAACTTGTCGTAACCGAGCAGGCGGTGAATAGCCACGCCGCCGATCAAACCCTCGACCGCTGCCGCCCCCAGCCGCCGACGTATGTACTCCTTACTGCGCAGCACCGCCGGTCCAACCACTTCGCGCGGCGGCATGTGTAGGGTGCCGAACTCGTGATAGACCATTTTCGGGTCTTTCGAGCCAGCGATCACCTCAAGTCCGTGGCGCTCGCTCGAAAAGCTGCCCTGCATCTCGCCAGAGGCCAGCAGCGGCGAATCCGCTGGATAGCCATGTGCTGCCTTGGCCGCTTCGGTTGACTCAGCCAGCGGCGCCCAGGCGGCGAACTGGCCGATATCAGACTGATAGTGGCCAATCTCGCCCTGCATGGTCTCGACCAGATGCTTACCGCACTGCTCAAGGCCTTTCTCCAAGCACTTGATTTCAGTAGCGGCCGCTGCCGCCAGGTGCAGCGCCAGAGCTCCCATACTGGAAAACTCAGTCATTTTTCTTCTCCTTGAACTGCCAGGTGGACCAGTCGAACTCATGGCCTTCGAATTCACTCAGAACAATCGAGAAGGCCATGCGCTCGTAGTCGGCCAATTGGCCGGGCAATTCGAACACCTGCGCGAACGGAACCCCGCCTTTCATAATCCAGCAGCGGCTGCGAAAGTCGGGGTCCGTGGCTAGTTTTTTGCGGCGGCCTGCTCGGCGCTGAGCACCTTCTGAGCCTCTTCTGCCTCGGCCTTGGCCTTGGTCACTTCGTATTCGGCGAGCATGTGCTTCTCGATGGCATCCATGCCCTCGGCGCCGAGCTCGGCCAGCACTGCGTCAATCTGCTTGAGGTTCTGCGGAAGGCCAAAGCCGACGTCATCGATGTAGACCACGCATGCCGCCGGAAAGGCAAAGGCGCCCATGTAGATGCTGTTTGCGGCGTTGTCGGCGCCCACCGCCATGACGACGCGCGACTTTTGCAGCGGGTCGAGGGTGCGCAGCTGGATGGTCCGACCCAGCCCGTCTTGTAGCGAGGTGAATTTCGGCTTCTGGTCCACATGCACCGGATCAGCTGCAGAATTAGTCAGAGTAACTTTTGCCATGGGGAGAATCCTCGGGTCAAAGAGTCGTCAAAGGTGCGCGGCATGCGGGGTGACGAGTCCCGCGCCCTGCCGGGCTGCCGCGCAAAACGGGATTAGGAAACTTTGTAGCGTCGCCGCGCGGTGAACGACAGCGACTGCTTGATGGTCTTGTCGCCTTCCTTCTTGCCGGCGTCCTCGAACTTGAGGATTACATTGGCCAGGCGATAGACGTTGACGCTGCCATCGGGATTGCCGATCGTTTCAGTGATCGTGCCGCCGGCGGTGTTGATGCCGTTGTAGTAGTCGCTTTCGAACTGCGCCCACCAGTCATCCAGCGTGCCATCGACGCGCTCGGCCTCGATGGTGCCGGTCCAGCCTTTCGGGATCAGCAACTCATCGGTCTGGCCGTTGAGCGGGGTGAGTTCCTGGCTGGTGGTCTTCGGCTTGCAGTCGAAGGACATGATCTTGGGGATGCGGATCGGGCCGTTGGGGCCGTTGATGTCGACGGCGACGTCCTTACCTGTGTTGTATCCACCTTGCATGGCGTTCTCCAAAATGAAAAACCCGGCACATGGCCGGGCTGGGTATGGGGTTCAGCGCTTAGGCGGCGCGAGGGGTGGCGGATACGGTGATGGTCACGGACTGGCCAGCTTCCAGATTGATCAGGAAGTAGCGAACGACGGAGAGGTATTTGACCTGCACGTCGGCCTGCATGTAGCCGAGCGAGACGCGGGCGTCAGGGTTGTTCGTTGCATCGATCTGCACCGAATACGCCGGGCCGCCGTTGACGTCGCCGATCATCCCTTGGAGGCGCAGCGTCTCGAGGAAGCTCTCGATAGTCGACTTGGTGCTACGCCGCAGGTCCGGGACCTGCAGGTTGCCGACCACATAGCCAAACGATGCCGCCAGGGTCAGCGACACGAAGTTGGTCATGCGGGTGTAGTTGTCGCCGTTGACAGTCGGATTGCTGGACGTATTCAGTCCGGAGCGATGACCGAAGGCATTCCCAGCCGGGATAGGATTGGTGATCACGTCCAGGCGCGCCTGGTTGATGGCGCCAATCTCGGGGACGCTGTACGGCTGCTGCGAGACAGTACGCTGGGTGCCGATCATGTTGGTGATGGGCTTGTTCAGCGCGGACTGGTGCGGCGCCAGCGCGGCGATACGCGCGGCCGAGAACGTGGCCGGGGCCAGCATGCGCTGCTGGTTGTTCACCTGGTCGAACCAGTAGCCCCAGTCGCCAACCAGTACCTTCAGTGCGTAGCTGTCACAGCCGGCGGTGTTCAGGCTGGTCGAGACGGTGGCGTAGGACGCTCCGGCCGGACCTTGGGTGACCACATACGAGCCTTCGGACAGGCCGTAGGTCAGCATCGTCGGCCATTGGGTCGAGTCGGTCACATCGATCAGGTTCGTGACCTGGGCGTTCGAGCCGCGCAGCGCATACATGCCCTTGCGGGTCGAACCGGTGATGCCGTCAACGCCGACCAGAACCGAGTCGGTAATGGTCGTGGCGCCGTCGGTGCCGCTGGTGAACGTGATGGTCTGCGTGGTCGCCGGAGCCACCGACGAAGCGCCGACAGTGGCGATCACCAACTGAGATGCACCGCGAATACCGGACTGGCCGTTGTTCACTGCGGCGACGATGTTCTGCCAGAGCGCCAGGCCGGTGCCGGGGATGTTGTCGAAGACCTCCGGCGACACGCCTGGGAGCGAGATTGTCAGCTTCCAGGAAGAGTTGGCCGTGCCGGTGCCGAGTGTCGCCGTCAGCGAGTTGCCCAGCGTGCCTGTGTAATATGCGGTCAGGGTGGCGCCGGTGGCGGCCGCAGTGTCCTTGAGTGTCGAGGTGGCGGCGGTGTCAGTGCCATCGGTGACCCGCACAGCACGGATGTTGCTTGCCCCGATCTGGATCGAGACGGCGCAGGCGGTGGCCAGGTCGTACTTGCGGACCTGCTGCGCTCCGATCTTCTGCGCCAGGTCGCCCGGGCCGCCGATCAGCATCGGGCTGTTGACCGCGCCCCAGGACGCCACGCCGACAATGCCAAGGATGTCAGTCGGTACGCCGTTGATGTAGCGGGTCTTTGGCGGAACGATCTGAATGTAGAGATCGGGTGCCGTAAGCGCCGCCGTGTTCAAGCTGCCTGCCGGATAGATGGGCATGGCTTCCTCCAAATGAAAAAACCGCCTCTAGGGCGGTTTCTTTGTGTGTGGTTTGGCGGCTTTTAGGCGCTTCGTTTCAGTACGTTCGCGGCGCTCTCGCCAGCCAGGACGGCGGCTACCTCGGCCGGATCAGTGATCAACTGGCCGACGGTGTAGTCAGCGAAGGCGAACTTCACGGTGAGGGTGTAGGGCGACTTGGGGCTGGCGGCGGCAACAGGGGTTGGCGCCGGCGCCGCTGGTGCGGTGTCGGGGATATCGGACATGACGAGCCTCAGGGGTTCAGGGTTGTGATTGGCTGCCCTGTCTGGGCGTTGGTCATATTCAGCACAGGCGCGATGACTTCGGCGGCCTGCGTTGTCTGAGTTGTTGCGAAATCGATCTTGTAGAACAGGTCGATCCGGTACAGGCCGGCCTTTTGCAACTGGTCGGTCTGGAACGAGTGCGAGTAGCGCATGATCCCGCTCGATCCATCGGGCAATGGCAGGTTGGTCGAGTCGGACAGGGCTGAGTCGATGGCATTCACGACCGAATCGCGCGCATCGGGCCGCGGTGCCCAGATGGAAATCTGGAACTGCTTCTCCTGACGCTTGGTCTCCTTGATCGCGGTGCCAAAACCGCCAACCCTGGCAAGCACGCTGTGCGCTCCGCTGATGGTGATTACCGGGCCGGAGCTGGTAGCGCCAGGGATCAGTGCAGAAAGCGCCGTCGCGGCACTCGTGAGCGTGTCGCTGACCTGCATCGTGTATACGTAGCTGCTGCCGTTCACGCTGGCGAGCAGGTTTTGCGCGCTGACGGTGCCCGACAGCGTGATTTGGTTGCCTGAAACGGTCGCGACGACGGTGTGCGCCGGCGGCACGATCTGTACCCAGGCCCTGCCGAGTTCCCGGGTAGTTTGCCGCTCGGTAGCCGACGGGTAGACGCTGACATGCGCCTTCCCTGCCTTCAAATCGGTCTCCAGCACATTCGGTACGGGCCAGCCTTCGTAAATCTTGATCCCAAGCCCGGCGATGCTCGGCTGACCGGTGCCGTTCGGGTAAAGCACTGCGGCGATCATGCCGACCAGCTTGTTCATCACGTCTGATTGGCCGGCCATATCACACCTGTGTCTGCATGGCTGTCATGCGCCAGCCCATATCGGTAAGTTCGGCGCTTGAGACCACGTATTTACGGCCCAGCTCGTCGAGGATGATGTCGCTGGTGCGCAGGATCACCCCAGGCCATGCTGGCATCAGGATCGCCCACCAGGGCGTTCGCACATCACCTGGGAGCTTGACCTCGTTGGCCTCACCTTTCGTGCCCTGGAGCACGCTGGCTGGCCAGCCTTGCATGATCGGCACTTCAGTGCCCGGCGTGTCACCGCCATAGCTGACCGCGCCGACGCCGTTGTCCATCCCGACGCGCAGAACCGAGACAACCCGGTTGGCTTGCACGCAGTAAATCGGCAGAGTGGCTTGCATTGCAGCGATGAAGAACGTCCCGCCGGGCCCGACCAGATAGTCGCCCGGAGCGGTCGTACGCGCGTCGAACAGGCCAAGCCAGGTAGCCTGCCCGTACTTGTTCGGTGCGTTGTAAGCGAAATTCGTGGTGAACGACGCAGGCAGCGTCTGCAAAGCGGTTGTCAGCAGCGGGTTATTGGCGCTGGTAGCGCGGAATTGCTGGTAAGGAAAACCGATTCGCTGGGCTGCCTGCCCGTACCCTTTGTAAATCTTGGCCTGGAGCGTTGCGCCGTCCATATCAGCCCCTGACTATGCGACTGCCACCCGAGCCGAGGCTTGGGCCCGGCGCGATGCCGATGAATGAGCACAGTTCCCGGCGCCAGAGCTTGTAAAGCCTCATGCGGTCGGAAACCTCGTTCTTGTTGTGCACCCACACTGCAGCCTGGTCGGTATCAAGGTTTGCACTCGACCCAGTGACGGCAGTCTCCAGCCCATAAAGCGTGGCTAGGAAGGTGACAACCTGCGCCTCTTCCTCAGGGCGAAGCGTCGACAGCCTGTGAAACAGGGTCTGCCAAACACCCGGCGAAACCCAGCCGTATGCTAGGTCTCGGGTGTCATCAGCAATGACATCGCCGAGCATCGGGTAGCCAATGAAGCGCCGGACGTCGGCCAATTGCTGATTGGTTAGCATTTACTCTGCCTCTTTCACCGGAACCCAGCCGCCGGGGTAGTAGTTCTGCACCTCGTCCGGGTGGACCTGGGCGGTGTGCGGCGCGTCATAGATGTCCGGGTCGCGCTGCATGTTCACGAAGGCGATAACCGGAGCATTTACCGACTCACCCGAGCTATCCGCGCCGGTGTCGATGGTGGTATCAGCACCGTCATCGGTGCCGTCTTGTTTCTTCGCCATGTTCTTCTCCAGGGTTGGCCGCCAGTCTCCCGGCGGCCGACTCGATTAGCCCAGCATGATTGCGGTGTGGGCAGGCTTGATGTTTGCGCAGCCCCAGGCCGCCGACACTTCGTAGCGGACACGACGGTATTGCTTGTACATCGCAAACTCGAAGGTCATGCCAGTGCGCGGATCGGTGATGGTCATACGGTCATCGGCCATATCGCCCTCTTCCGGCAATGCTGGCGCACGGGTAGCCAGCACGATTGCGGAGCGAGAGAACGCGAAGTTGGCAGTGAACGCGGACGCCAGGGTGACTGTCGCGCCACTGGTGACGGCTGCACGCAGACCGGGCGCACCGATGGTGAAGCTGCCACCGGAGAGTGCGGCGGTGACCACGTACTTGAAGTTGCCGATGGTGACCACGTCGCCCGCCACAACGGTGCCGGTACCGGTCTGCACCGGGATGATGGTGGTGCCTACAGTCAACGCACCATTGGTGACGTAGCTCGCACCGGTGCCAGGAGTGTGGGTTTGAACACCGGCCGACTCACGGATCTTGAAGCCGTGCAGCTCGATCAAGGTGCCCTGCTCGCGCACTGCGACAGTGCCAGCTTCGTTTGCCTTGGTCAGTTGCGCCAGGGTTCGCATCGATGCGCCGGAGGTGGTGTCGATGACGCACTGCATGTCGCTCATCGGCGCACCGTTGTCCGCCAGGATCTTGCGAACCTGGGCGGTGTCACCGAGGTTGGTCGAAAATGGCGTGGTGCCTGGGGTGCCGGAAGCGCGGGACGCAGCGAACGCCAGGTTGCCGAGGTCTACTTCCATCTCGTTGACCAGGGTGCGAACGGCCTGGGTAACCTGATCCAGACGGATGCTGGAGTAACCCGGGCCGGTATTCACGCCCTTCTGCTCTTCACCAGTCCAGCGGAATGGAACCATGCGGGACTTGGTGATGCTGAACGGCAGGTTGCTGATGACCTGGTCGCCGTCATCCGGAGGAAGTTGGCCCGGGGTGACGTTTTCAGCAGGCTGCGCAGGAGTTACCGGGATGCGGATCGCCTGGTTGAGCGCGGCACGTTCGGCAGTTGCATCGAGAGTTACGGACGGGATGAAACCGGCCAGTTCGCGCGAAACAATGTCCAGCGACTCGAACAGGTCGGGGGCCAGACTGGTGAGGGTGTTCGCCATTTGGATGGATTCCTTTAATCAGTAAGCGTGACACCCGACTTCATATGCTCCATCTGCTTAGCAGGCGGGAGTTCATCGAATTGGGCGCGGGTGATTGATTTTTTGCCGCCCGCTGCCGCGTTCCCGCCAGTCGCCCCGCCGCCACTGGCGCCCGAGCTTTTGAGGATTTGATCGCGGTAGGGATAGCTGTCGACGAGGAGCTCCAGGGCTTCGTCGAAATTGGCGACTTCCCCTGGATTGCTGCGGCTGAAGAGCTTGTTGCCGGTCTTGTCGTAGGCAACGACCTTCCCGTCCTCGACCTTGAACTGCTCGCCGAAGCGGGCGCGGACCAGATCAGAGGGGATTGCCAGCTTGTCGGTGATGAACTTGGAGCGGTCGAAGCTGCCGCCGACTTTTTCAGTGACCAGCGCGGCATTCAGCGAATCGCGCTCAGCAATGATCGGGGCGTACTTGTCTTCAACGGCCTTGATGGCTTCGGCGCGGACCTTTTCGACTTCGCCGGCATCCACCAGCTTTTTGGCGTCGAAGTTCTTCACCGTTTCCAGCGCTTTCTTGGCTTCGGCTGGATCGGTGATCCCCTCGAAGGCCTTCAGCCCTGTTTCAGCAGCCTCGGCGCGCTCACGGTTGGTCTTTGCTTCAGCGTTCAGGCGGCTGATCGTCGAAACGGTGCCAGGGGCATCGAATGCGATCTCTTTACCGTCGTCGTTCACATAAACAGGCTTGCCATCAACAACAACTACATGGCCTTCATCGTCGAGTTTGAGTTTCATGCTGGTCATCCAACCCTTTGGTAGGCCATCCGGCCTGGCGCAGCGCTATCCATCCGGAATCGCGCCCATAAAAAAGCCCCGGCGGTTGCCAGGGCTGTATTCGGTGATTGGGTTAAACGCCCGGGAGCGTCACCCCTTGTTTTTGCGGCTGTTCGCCGATGCGCTTCTGCTCTTCTGCCCAGGCAATGCCGTCCTTGACCATGCCGCGGCGCTGAATCTCGCCGAACAGGGTTTCATTGGAGAGCACGCCAGCTACGTTCATTTCGAGCAGCAGGTCAGCCGAAGCTTCGGCCAGCGATGCAGCGCCGAAGTCGTTGTAAATGGTGAGGTGCCCGCCTTCCGGCTCGCCAATCCACTCAGCCATGAGTTGCATGGCCTGGTCCATCGAGTCTTCGACGTCCTGCGTGACCCTCTGGAGGGCGCACATGCCAGGCTCGTTGTCGGCCAGGGTCTGAGCCACGGTGGTCTTGCCTGGCTTGATCACCAGCAGCTCAGCGCCTACTTGGCGCATGCGATCCTCGATGTCGAGGATTGAGACGCGGCCAGACTCGATGGCCTTGCCGCTGTGCTCAACATATGAAAGCGTGGCATCCGGGCTTTCTGACGTTACAGCGCAGGCGGCACCAATTGTCAGGTCGTCATCTTCAAAGCCGGTGCCGAAGAGGATCGGCACGCGCGCCACATGCAGAATGGTCTGCTGATCCGATTTTGACTGCCAGTGTTCGACGTTCATGAACGCCAGTTCGCGCAGCGGCGCCATGGCCTCCATGAAACCGAGCCGCTTGCCGTAGACCGGCACAAATGGAATCTTCGTCAGGGTGGTGACACCCTCCTCGAACAAGAGCCACTCCAGGTCGCCGGCGGCGTTCTGCTTCTCCCGATAGGTTTCCCATTTGCCTGGGTAGAGGACGCGAACCTGCTCGACGGTTTTCTCGTCGAACTTGTCGGCCGGGTTCTTCTCGGTGATGTTTTCAAGAAACCGCAACTGAGTGAACGTCTCTACGCCATTGATGCGCTTCGAGTCGTAGTCAAGCAGGCTTTCGGCTGGGATCTGGACGAAATAGGGCCTGACCCCGGCGCGCTTCTCATCCGCCCGGGTCTTCACGTCGGTGACCTGCGGGTAGTCGACCAGTAGGCCGCAGATTCCGTATGCCATCGCCTCCTCCATGATGCTGGCGGCGAACGAATGCATGTTCCGGCCCTGCAGGTCGATGTCCTCGCAGTACTCAAGGATCGTCTTTGGCGTGTCTTCGCCGTAGATGATCGGCCTGGAGAATGGCTTTGCGCACAGCACGTCAATCGTCCGCGCGAACGCAGGGAACAGCGTGGCAGTGTTCAGTCGAGCGTTGTAGAAAGCGGAATCTTCATTCGGCCATTGCGGCAAGTAGGCGTTGCCGGCGGCGCGCATTGCTGCGGTGCCACCCAGCAAAGCCTTGATCATGGGCCAGCATTCCGCCATCGCTTCGATTTTGGCGGAGCGCTTGCGGACGCTGTTGCTCATGGCGTGTTCCATTTATGCGGAGAATGGGCGGATGCTTACCGTGCGCTTGACGATCGGGAAGCGCTTGACGATGAAATAGCCAAGGGCATCGTTCGGGTCCTCGGTTCCGTCTTTGTTCGGCTCGCCTGCATTCGGCTTTCCGATTTCGGCATATGTCTGCTGCTCAAGAACGGCTGTTGTGACTGGACAGAGCTCGGTGTTTACCTTGTAGCGGCGCTCACCATCCCCATTCAGGAACATGGCGTTGACGGACAGCACTCGGTCACGCACGGCTGGGTTGGCCGGATTGACGACAAGTGTGAAACCAGCATTCCGGAGCAGACTGTGGTCCGTTTCGCTACCGTTGACGCTCTTGCGGTTCTTGCCGCTGGCGTCTGGGTAGATCGAAATGTGATGGCCGGCGTACCTCTCTTGCAGGGCCACGATCATCGCCGGAGTGTCGAATACATGGGTGATCTCACCCAATAGCATCGGGCGGCCGTCACGGATGACGTGAACCATCGCTGCCATGCGGCTGATGTTGAAGTCCATGCCGACATGCAGTTCTTCACCTGGCTTGATCGTCTCGCTGGTGTGATTGAGCGTCCTGTCGAAGCTCGGATACACGCTACCTGAAACTAGGTTGACGAATTTTCCGTCGATATAGGCGTCAACCAGGTTCGCGGGGTAGGACTCCTTGAGCGACCCGATGTAGTCCTTTGGCAAGTTCTTCGCATTCTGGCGCGTGCTGGCATGAACGATGCCGTAAAGGGGGCGCTGACTCGGATTGGTGGCCAACTCACGCACGAACTTTCGATAGACCCAGTTGAAGCCTTCGGGCGTTGTCGTGACGTCAATCGTGTTCTGGTCTCGACCAGGCCATACAGTCGACATCCGCGCAATGATCTTCTTCCAGGCGCTATCGGCCTTCTTGATCGGCATGCAGTCGATCTCATCGACCAAGGCGTGCGCAATGTTGAAGCCGACGATACGGTGCGGGTGCTCCATGCTCTTGCACACGATGGTGCTCAGGCACCGCCCAAGGTTGTCACGCAGGTAAACGCGCTTCTTGCTTGGCACTATGTCGGCAAATAGCCCGAACGCCTGCGCGACCTCTGGCATCGTCTCATAGAAGATATCGGCGATCTGCGGATAGGTCGGAGCGAAGTAACCCTGGGGAATGCCAGGGAACTCCAGCGCGTTGACGCACATCCGAACGCAGCCAACAAACGTCTTCCCGCTCCGATATCCCCCAACGAACGCCATGAACTTTTTGTGGCTTTTGATGAACTCAAACTGAGGCTTGTTCAGCATCAGGATCGCTTGCATCTTCAACCCCGATGATCACTTGTTTCGGCTCAGGCAATCCCTTATTCGGGTCTTCCAGTTCACGACGAAGCTTCTCGATGTTCAGCCGCTTCATCTCGTCGTCGAGAGGTGAAACGGTCTTGTCAGAGAACATACCTAGGTGTCGCGCTACCTTGTCCAGGGCTGCCAGTTGGTCATGCATCTTGACCTCGAACCCGCCATCCTTCGTTTGCTTCACGCCGGCATAGAGGGCCGTAGCCGCCGGGCTTACAGACCGCGAATCACTGGCATGGATTCGACCCAGGCCCTCGCCGTGGCAATTCGGGCACTTCGGGTGCGGCAGGATCGTGGCGTCATAGCCAAATCCGCCAACATCCACAGGCACAGGTGCTCCCTTGGACGCAGCAAGGGCGGCTTCGCGCTCGAACTCTTCCTCGGTTTTCCACTGGTACGCATGACCCACACCGAAGCAATGACGACAGCAGATGCGGCGATGTTGGATCAATTCGTTCGGGTCAGCAGTGGCAATCATCCATAGGCGCTCAAGCACCATTTCCTGAGTGATCGCGGCCTTCTGCCCTCTGGCATCCATGCGCCTTTCGATAACCGATCGAATGACAGGTTTTGACAAGTTCTCTGCACCCATCTGCCGTGCAGTGCTTTTGCTGTAGCCCGCGCGTATCGCCGCTTGCGTAGCATTCAGGTCTTTCAGGTACTCATCGACGAAGCGCTGCTGCTTTGCTGTCAGCGCCATAGGAATTCCTTGAGACTCTGGTGCCTCGCTTGCTCAGTGGCCGGCTACAGGGGCGAAGCGTTGATTGTGAGGGTGCGAACCAAGCCACCAGTGCAGCTATCCCGCTTCTTGGCCATCTCGACCGCCTTGTATGCATTGGCGCCCATGTCCATGGCGGTGAACGCATGACTTGAGCCACTGCCGATCGCATAGGGCCGGTCGAGCTCGAGGCGGTCCTTCCAGAGCCCGGTGTCGTCGTCGTGGCCGATAAGCCAGAGAGCATCGCCGTCAATAACCAATCCCGACGCTTCCACCTTGCTTGGCGAGGGACTGCCGAAATAGGCCCCCATCAGCGCCTGGAAGTCACAAGCGGCGCCAGTGCAGATAAAACGAACGCCCTTGAGCTCCTGGCATTTCTCGGCGTCATCGTCCGTGATGGTGGTGCCGCGAGTTACTCGGGAGTCATAGGCGATCACGCCGTCTTTGTAGGCGATCGTAGTCATGGGCGCACCTTACAGCGCCAGGCGCTCGCCCAGCAGCTCTGAATACTCGCCCATGGCACCAGCCTGCGCTGTCAGCAACTCTTGCGACTTGGCACTGAGGGCCTTGAAGCTGGGGGTCTTGATGAAGGCGCTCAACTTGGTGAGGCGATCATCCAGCTGAGCCTTCTCGCCAATGATGCGTTGGACATGCGCAGGGAGTTCTTTCACCTGACCGATGCCGATATAAGCCTTCTCGAAAACGTCTTTCGGGCTCCAGCTGGTATATCCATCGCTGTATTGCACAGCGAAACCAGGCAAACCTTCTTTCAGTTCAGGCCATGCGGTGATCTGCTTGGTGCCGATGTACTCTTGACTCATAACTATTCTCCCAGGAGTCACCTGTGATTTTCCGCGCCACGTTTTCGCAGTTCGCGTTTTGTGGCGCGAAACGCTTACACCAGGGCGCGAATGAAACTGATGGCCGCCTTCACTTCTTTGACGGTGGTCAGCTCCAGCTTCTCGATCAGAGCCTCGAGCTTTTCCAGTTCGGTCAGTTTGACAGCGGCCGGCGCGGCGGCAGCCTGGGCAACCGCTGGGACTTCAACGACAGCCGGCGCGGCAGCCTCGATTACAGGGGCAGCCTCGACTGGAGCGGTCAGTTGCACGTCGGCAACAGGAGCGGCCGGCGGAGTGAACAGAGCGGCCTGCAGGTCGTTGGCGGTCACAGGGGCCGCGTCGGTGGTGGTGTTTTCATCGGTCATGACAATACCCTTTACGAGTTGCCCGGCAAGCCAGGCGCGGATTGAGTTGAACAGCTTCATTTCGTTATCGCTCCTGCGTGATCGAACACATGGTCACGGCGAGCCCAGGCGTACAGCACAACCCCGGCGTGCATGAGCACCACATAGAGCGATGGGGTATACCCGTGTAGGGCCTTGGCCAAACTGCCGAATGCGCCGATGGCGACCAGGTAGAAGGCGATAGCCAGCACCGGCTGTTCGAATGGGTGGATCTTGCGCAGGTATTCAGCCGCGGCGCCCACCACCAGGATGCACAGCAGCGCGTCGAACGAACTCAGGATGATGTTCATGTCAGCCCGCTCCTGTAGCGCCGAACTTTCCTGCCAGGGCTTTCAAGCCTGGAATGATGTTCATGGCCAACAGGCCGATCAGGAAGGCAACGCCGTTCTGAGTGTCGCCATCCACGGGCAAGTTGAAGTAGTGGACGGCAAGGGGGGTTGTGAAGATCGCCGAGGCGAAACCGGTGCCAACAGCCGAAGCAGCTTGGCCGCGAGTCAGCCCGCGCAGAAACGTCAGCGACAGCACCGCACCAGCAAAGCCGGCAGTGGCCACGCCATACTTGGCCAGCAGCAAGCCGGCAGCGGTTGTGCTCGCTGGTTCAGCCATGGGGTTCTCCGGGAATAAAAAAGGCCGACAGGAGGCGGCCAAGAGCGCAGCGAGGAGCAGCACGTGAATTCTGAGGGCCTCATAAGGCCCGGGTGGTCCGCGTGTGCGGGCATTTGACGCAGGGGTATGGCTGGCGAGATTGGGATCGAACCAATGACCGATCGGTTAACAGCCGATTGCACTACCGCTGTGCTACTCGCCAATCTGGTGCCGTCACAAGGATTCGAACCCTGGACCGTCCGCTTACAAGGCGGCTGCTCTTCCGCTGGAGCTATAACGGCAGAAGTGAATCGGCCCTCACAGCACTCCCAGCTCGGAGCAATGGATGTGGCGGGGCCGAAAACGAAAAAGCCCAGCGCGATGGCTGGGCTTTGAATTTGAAGAGGGTCAGTAGGTGACGTGGATGATTCGGTCGATCATGCCGGCCTGCTCTGGTGACAGGCCAGCCTGCACCATATCTTCACGTGTGAGCCTGGACAGTAGCTCGTAGAGTGCACGAGCCTCGTCACGCGACAAGCGCATGACCGTATCATCAGACTGATCATCGAGAGGCAATAAAACCTTTTCGGCCACTATCATCACCTCTAGGTGAATAACAAAAAGCCCGACTCAGTGGCCGGGCTTTCATCCTACATCACCTACATGCGCAAGTACGACAGGATGGGTGAATAATGCGACATAGCGACATGAGATTGCAAGGACTTTTTAGGGCCTCATTTCAATTCATATTGTGCCGGAGCCACAAAAGAAACCGTGAACGACATTTTGCGAGTGGGTTCGTCGTGCTGGATGTCATCGATCTTGAACCGCATGGTTGAGGGGTCAAGCCCTCTCGACCAAATATCAGCTCTGATAATACGTTCGGCTTCTTCTGGACTGTAATCATTCAGGTCGATAGTCATAGCATTGCTCTCCCGATCTCAGCAGCGGCGCGGACGATGGCGCGGCGAGAAGCCGCATAGTCATCCCCGCCAGCAGGCGCGAGTTCTTCGACAGAGCCAAGATGATTACCGCCTGCATCGCATCCCCAAGAAACGGTGACGCAGCCTGCGCGCTCCTGCTCATTGCAGATGTACAGCCCAAGCTTTACGGCAAGCCTATGCGCATCGCCGTCGTCAGCCAACGGATTCCAATAGGCCCCCTCATCAGTGAAAGTTCCATTGGGCAACGTCCAATACAAGATGGCAATATCAACAGACTTTGCCGCCAACTCCAGCAATTCGCGATCAGTCATGCGCACACCTATCGAAGATTGTTAAGGGCGTGCAGAAATCCCTGGGCGAATGCCGATTTCTCTCGATCCTGCACCTCCCTATGCTGCCCCGGCAGAAATACGGACTTCAGCAGTAGCGCTGCCTCTTCGTCATTGGTAAAAAGCATTAGGCTGCTGTGTTGGCCGCGCACAAGGACCTCGGCGGTAATCCTTACTATCCATTGGGACATGTCAAACGGTTGCGGCGTTTCATCTGGATCATGGCGGACACAAGCAGGACGATAAACAGCCAGACGAACCTGTCCCTGTTCGCGCAGAAACTCCCACGCCCATGGCTCAAGCTCGATAACAGTGATCGGCTCCATGTCGTGCGTATACAAAACTGCTCTCATGCTGCCTCCTCCCCGAGTACACCGACCGATTCTAGCAGGTGCTGGGCCTCGACCAGAGCGTCATTGACCAAGCCTTCCAGCGCGCCACGGATGGCCTTATTCCAACGCTGATACGTGCGCTCGGTCAGGCCCTGGGCGTCCCAGGTAGTCATGTCGTAGTTCGAGTCGGCCAGGATGATCATGTCGCTGGAGCGGCTGCCGGCCTTCTGCTCTTCCTTGAGGTTTGCCCGGGCGATGGCGGCGTTCTCGGCCTCGGCGCGCCAGGGCTTCACATCTTCGCCATGCCTGGGGGCCTTGAGCTTCACGGCCTCCCGGCGAATGCCGCGTACTTGGGGGATAGCCCAGACCATGACGGCCATCTGCGTGAAAAGATATGGCGCGGGGGTGGCTATCACAGGAACCAAGCTCCCGATAGATCCGGCCTTGCGCCCCTTGTGGGTGCTGTACTTCGCCACCAGGGCGTTCCAGTGCCGCGGGCTGAGCTCGGCATGGAGAAGCCTATGCACGATGCAGTCGGCCAGCAGGGCGGCGTCTCGGCCGACAATCTCGCCCTTGATCTTTCCTGACTGGACGCGTGGCTCGACATTGCATCCGCCGGCCGAGTTGATGGTCTCGGCCGCCAGGGCACGAACAACCGCTGATACCACGTTGTGATAGTTCATGCTGCAGCCCTCTTCAGTTCTCTGGTCTTCGCCCGGTAGTCAGCGGTGATCGCCTTCAGCTCTTCGACGGTGTGCTTGCGTGGTTCGTGGTCGGCTTCAAGGGCCTCAACGGCCTCCAGGCCGATCCGGTTGATCAAACCCGACCGGAATCCCTGGGAAACGGTGTAACCCTTGCGAGCATGCGCATATGAGCCGGAGTTGCAGCTTTTGCACTGAAGCCAGATATTTGAAGGCTCCAGGCGCAACTCCGGCCGGGCACCCTTACCCATGAAATGCCCTCCGTCGAATGCGCCGCCAACCTTCCAGGCTTGTGCCGCCAGGACGGATTCTTGCGATTCGCCGCAGCTGATGCACCCGCTGCCGATGCTCAGTTCGTAGGTGCGCCGGTAGTCGCGCACGGCCTTCTCGGCGTCCTTGAGGTGTTCAGCCCGGCTTTTCAGCGCCTCCTTGCGAACCTTGATCTCGGCGCGATCGACCTGGGCAAGCGACTTTCGGGCCTTCTCCCTGTTCACGTCAGCAGTGGCCAGGCCGCACTTTGGGCTGCAGACCTTTTGCCCGAGGCGCTGAGGGATGAATGAGGAGCTGCACGCCGGGTTCTTGCAGGTCTTGGGGTTGGGTTGTTTGGCTGCGAGGCTCATACGGCCTCCGTCGGCGGGAATACCGTCCAACTGCCAATGTCCGACCAAATGCCATGCTTATGCGTCAACTTTTCAGGCGAATCGCGTAGACCGCCGATGAATGTCCAGAAAAATAATGGACCCCATGACAAACCTGCACGACCATCAAGGCCATGAGTGCGAATGATCGCTTTCGTCCATTTGCAAACACTGCATGCTCTGGCGATAGCTACAGCAGTGCGAGGTATTGCTTTTCCTACGGCCCATGCCAGCCTGATCAGCACGACCCATCCGCATGCGTAAACGATCACATCGAACCAAGTAATCATAGGGCCGTCTCCCGGGCTTTTTGCTGCTCAGGGGCGAAGTCACCACGGAGGGGCATTAATTCTTCCGGCTTGAAGAACCCATAACCCTTGAGGTCTTCACGTCCGACAACCCAACCGTCATATGGCGCGGTCCAGATTTCGCCATCTAGCTGCATAGCCTCCCAGCCACCACGCATGAAAATTACCAACTCGACCTGACACATTGAGGGAAGCCCATATTTCGATACAAGTGTCAGCGCCGGGTCACCTGGCTTGAATTGATGGCTCATGCTGCCTCCTGGCTTAGCAGGTCAGAGAAGTACACGCCCTGCGGGGAGAAACGCGCGACGATGCGGTCGGTGTAGGCGATGCCCTGGGCGCGATTGAACAAGCTGGTCACGGGGAACCCGTCCGGGCCGAAAAGCTTGTGCTCGCCCATCATCGCCAGCTTTTCCTCGTAGGGCAGATGACGCATAACCCGATACCAGGCCGCCTGAAACCCGGCGTCCTCGTTCAGCAGGATCTGCACACCGATGTGCAACTTGCAGTACTGCCGGGCATCGGCCGCGTCGCCGATCTGGGTCATTTCCGCGATCCGCTTGTACATCGCGAACCACAGCCGGTTCTGGTCCAGCGTGCGATCCTTGCCGGGGCGCAGGGAGACGACGACGAATTTCTTCTCCCGGTACATCGTGGTCAGGCAGGTGATAGCCTCGGAGAGCTTGGCCTGGCAGTTGACGCTGATCTTGTCAGCCATGGGCCTTCTCCATCTTCTCCAGGCGCTGGGCCGCGTTCTCGGCCTTGAGTTGGTCGCGCTCGGCAGCCAGAGACTCGAAGTCCTCCAGAGGCCCGAGGACACCATCCCCGTCACAAGTGCCGCACACGTGCATGACCGGCTCGGGTGGTTGGTTGTAGCCATGATGGGAATGGCGACCAGAATAGATCTCGCCTTGACCTGCGCAGTCGCGGCACACGCATAGTCGAGCTTTGACACGCTCGTTCTCGGCGATCAGGGCCTGGACTGCGGCAGGGTTGGCAGCGGCAATGAATTTCGCAGCAGGGCAATCGCCATCTTCCTCGAAGGTTTCGCACACTGTCTCGCAGTCATGATTGACGACCTGTTTGATGCCGCCATGCTGATACCATGGACCGGCTGGTGCGGCCTCGGCCAGCCGTTTAAGTTCGGTGTAGTCGGTCATCAGAAGCGCTCCTTTTTGCCGTAGCGACTGGAAAGAGGGGTTACCTTGGATGGGGTCTCGACGGGCTCAGGTTTCCACCCGGCGGCCAGGTTCTCAAAGCGGTTGTACTGACCCAGGAACGCGGCCCGGACGGTGCCCGTCTCGACGTCGCGGCCTTTGCCCACGATGATTTCGGCGATGCCCTTCTGTTCGCTGTTCTCGTGGTAGATCTCGTCCCGATACACGAACAGGATCACGTCAGCGTCCTGCTCAATGGCGCCCGATTCGCGCAGATCGGATGGCACCGGGCGCTTATTGGGCCTCTCTTCGCACTTGCGGGAGAGCTGACTCAGCAGCACGACAGGGATACCCAGTTCGCGGGCCAGCAACTTGCAGCCACGGCTCATCCCGCTGACTTCTTCGGTACGGTTGCCGCCCTCGCCTTCCATGAGCTGCAGATAGTCGATGACCAGCAGGTCCAGGCCGTAGCGCATCTTGTGGCGCCGGGCCAGCGAGCGAACACGCCCAACCGTGGCGCCGGAGCGGTCGGCGAAAAATAGCTTGGCCTTGCGGATCAGGTGAGATGCCGCGGTCAACTCCGGGCCGTGCGACTCACAGGCGGTGCCCCGCTTCATCAGGCCAAGCGGGATCTTGCCCTCGGATGCGATGGCCCGGTCTAGCAACTGGCCCTTGCTCATCTCCAGGCTGACCACCAGGGCCGATTTGTTCTGGTGAACGGCGGCGTGGATAGCGAAGCCCATGGCCAGGGTCGTCTTGCCCATGGCCGGGCGCCCGGCGACGATGATCAATTGCTCCGACTGCAGGCCGCCCAGCTTCTCGTCGAGGTCGGTCAGGCCGGTAGAGAGGCCGATCAGGGTTTCGCCCCGCTCGTGGCGGTCATGCCGCTCCTGCCATACCTCGACCTGCTCGATGAGGACATCAGACGCCTTGACCACTTCGTCGGCCCCGGAACCACTGTCGATGGCCATGGCCATAGCCTGGATAGCAGCGATCTTGCCCTGGGTATCCTGATCGCCGTGGGCAATGTCCATGGCCTGGGTGCCCAGGTCATAGAGCGCCCGGTCAATGGATCGCTCGCGGACAATCGAGGCATACGTGCCGGCGCTGGCCACGCTTGGGGTGCTCTTCACGATCTCGGCACAGTAGGCCAGGGCGTTGTCACCGTTCGGTAGGCAGTTGACCTGATCCGCGACGGTCAGGCAGTCAACCGACTTTCCAGCCCGGCGCAGGGCCATGACTGCCCGGTACACCTCGGCGTTCTCAGGGAAGTAGAACGACTCGGGCGACAGATCATCGCTCAGGGTGTCGATCAACTCCGGGCGCAGCATCATGGCGCCCAGCAGGCCGTGTTCGGCCTCGATGCTGTAGGGATCACGCATTGTAATTGCCCTCCACGACCTTGACGAAGTTGCGGGGGGCGATCAGCCAGTCGAATGAGGCGCGGAACGGCTTGGTTCCGAAACGGCCCTCGACCCGGCCCATCAGGAAGTTCGAGGCCCGGACCGATTCGAAGTACTCGCGCCAGAACGCCAGGTCGCGGTGGGCTTCGTGTTCACGCCACCGGCTTTGCAGGTGCTGGATGCGGGTCTTGTTAATCAGGGCTACGGCGGGCAGCTCGTTCAGGATTTCGTGGTACAGGTCGACAATGGCCCGGTGTGGACATGAGTCCTGCTTCGCCCTGGAAACTTTCTCCGCCGCTGCTTCCGGTTGACGCTCGGCGTCGACGACTACCTCGTCAGAGGTAGTATTTGTATTTATGTCTTTATTGTGTGGTGGAAACGCCACTAAGGACGTGGTGGAAACGCCACACTGTGGCTCTTTTTTCTTGGCTGGTTTCCGGTTGTTTTTGGAGTCGATCCGCCACTCAGCAGAGGGCGAAATACCGATGGGCGCCTTGCTGCCTCCATCGCGGTATATGACGCGCTGGCGGAGAAGCTCGCCAATGATGCGGGAAACGTCCTCGCGGTGAATGTTGGCCATCTCGGCGATGTAGGAGGCGGCAATGCGTGCACTGGCCAGGTTGTACCCGGCGGTCTGCCGGTGAATGGCCAGGGCGACACGCAATTCACGCCCAGACAAGTCGGCCCGGATCAGGGCCTCGTATAGGTCGTTGTCCATCCGGGTAAATCCCCCGGGGTTGCGGGAGGTGAGTTGAATGACATTGCTCATGCTGGAGACGCCTTGTTCTTGCTGGCGCCAGGGGCGAGCGATGCTTTCAGGTGGTCCAGGCATTCACGCCGGAACTGATTCTTGGCCGTCTTCGTGTACTGGAAGCGGACCATCTGGGCGGCGTACATGGCTGCCGACTGGTGAAAGCTGGTGGTGTGCGAAACGTGCGCCACGTTTTCATCAATCGAAAAACGTGGCGCGGAAGCATTCGGGGTATTGCTTGGGTCAGTTGATGTGTGCATAATTCGCCTCACAGATGCTTTTGCTGTATGCAGTAGAGAAACCACCCGGCCAGGTGGTTTTTTTTCGCCTGCTGATTGGGTTGTTCATTTCGATCAGTTCCTCATGAGTCCCTCAGGGGCTTATCAGCCCTTGCGGAACGGCCGAACGTTGCTTCGTGACTTGGCAGTTCGCGTCATCCGGTCCAGCTCTTTGTGGATGATTTGCGCCGCCAGCTCTTCGGGTCGAATGCCTTGCATCCCGGCCAACCGCTCCAGGTCGCTTACACCCTTTCCGTCAAGCTGGACTTCCAGCTCTTTTGTTTCGGGCACAGGCCCTCCTCGGCCACTTCAGGCCACGTCGATCTTCGCGTTAAGCTCTTCCATCATCTGGTTCAACCCGCGCTCGAGGATCTCGCGTGCCAAAACGGCTTTTTGCGTGCGCTGAAAGCGAGCCATCGCTGCCAGCAGGTCATCGGCGGCCTCGTCGAGGCGCACCTTTTTCGGCTTGTCGTGCAGGTGATCGGGGGCGAAGTACGACATCTGGGCTTCCTTGTGTGGTTGAAATTGGTTAAGCGGCAAGCGGGTAAAGGTCTGGGCGAAGCTCGTGACGCGGGATGCCAGAAGCTTTCTCGATAGGGATCACGCGCTCGGCAGGAACACGGCCGGTCGCGCACATCCGCTGGATGGCTTGCGGAGTACAGCCAATAGCTCTGGCAAGGGCCGATTGGCCGCCAGCGGCTTTTGCTGCACGCATCGCTGCGTTGTCGTTCATAGGGATGGCCTCTGCCGATTAATTACAAGCAGAGATTACAATGAGCGCTTGCAATCTACAAGTAGATATTGCATGGCTGCTTACAACATGCGTTTGTAAGATGGGTGTATGGAAAATATCTCTGTCAGAATCGCTCGAGCCCGCGAAGCAAAGGGGCTCAATCAATCCCAGCTCGCCAGAGACCTGGGCGTATCGCCACAGGCGGTCCAAAATTGGGAGGCTGGAAAAGCAAACCCAAAGGGTGACCGCCTAACTGGCCTGGCCACCATTCTTGGCGTAACAGTTGAATACCTGCTATCAGGAGGGCCTTCGGCGCGATGGTCAGAGGTCGACAGCACTTCCCCTGAAGCGATCTCTCATCCCGACATGCAAAGTATCAGTGTTTGGGATGACCAGACGCCGCTAGATGACGACGAAATCGAAGTGCCGTTCCTAAAGGAGGTTGAGTTGTCAGCTGGGTCGGGAAAATTTGTTGTAGAAAGCAGCTCCAGGGCGAAGCTTCGATTTGGCAAATACACGTTTATGCGTCTGGGCATCCAGCCGTCCAACGTGGTGTGCATGCCGGTCAAGGGCAACAGCATGGAACCGCTTCTCTCGGATGGATCAACCGTAGCCATTGATACCGGTGCCACAGCCGTTGTCGACGGCAAGATGTACGGCATCCTTTACGAGGACATGCTTAGGGTAAAAATTCTTTACCGGGTCGCTGGCAGCAAGCTGCGGATCCGCTCCTTCAACCGCGACGAATACGAGGACGAAGTCGTTGATGCGGTATCGGTGAAGATTTTCGGCCGGGTCTTTCAGTCCTCCACCATTTTTATGTGATCCACTCGTAGCCATCCAAGCCCGCCATTGCGGGCTTTTTAACGACCGCTTGTAACCTCGACGGGGTTTTCTTGAAAAAAATTACAATCTCCGCTTGCGCATTACAATCTCTGCTTGTAGATTTACCTCAACGCCAACGCAACACGGCGCCAGGCCCTCAAAAGGCCCCGCTCTTTGGTTTCACCTCTTGCCGGATCACCACCGGCCCAGCAATAAAGGCAGCGATGAACCGGCCTCAACGGTTCAGAGGGTTGGCAACTGACCCGGGTGTGCAGCGTAAAGCACCGAAAACAGTTATCCGGCGGACAGGGTTCGCGGTCGGAGAAACAATCAGAAGATAGTCGGGAGTCGACGCCAGCAGCGGGCCCTGACTGGAAAGCAAGACCACAGATTTACTGATGCCGCTTCGATGAGGCGGCATTGGAAATCAAATGGAGGAATACAGCATGAACAAGGTCATTCGTATCACCCTTCGCGGCGAGCTGCATTTATTCGCCGATGAGGATTTGGACACCTGCATCCGAGAGGCCAACCGGCTCAATGCGGAGCGCGGCTATACCAACGGAGTCTGCGTGGTAGAGCTGGAGGACGGGCAGCGTATGACGGCGGCCGACTGCAAGGCTGCTGTGTGACGGACCTTTTCCTTCTGCACCTGGTGACGGGTGCAGCGGGAAAACAACCGGAGCGCGACCATGAACAAAGAAGAGATTTACGACAGCCAGATCAGCCCGCTCATGCAGCAGATCATCGCCATCAGCAGGGAGCACGGCATTGCGATGATTGCAAGCTTCAGCATCGGCCATGACGGCGAGGGGCCGAACGGCGAAGACTGCACTGGCCTGACCTGCACATCGCACCTGCCTGATGGCGATGAGGTATTTGATGAGCGCTTCAGCAAGTGCGCTGCAACCATTCGACAGCCTGTCCGTAGCTCGATGGCGATGCATATCACCACCAGCAATCCTGATGGCTCGAAAACGCTGACAGCAATTATCTGATCAGCCAGCTCCACGACAGCCTGTCGTTAACTGCCCGATCACCTGGTACTCCCCAGCACCAGGCTGCATCGGAGTGTGATCTGCAGCAGCGCAAGGCACCTGACACGTAATCAGGCCAGCCACTGAGCACGTCGGGCAGAACCGGCGCAGGCAATGCCAGGGTTCGCTACCCGCGCAGATCACACCCCGATGCAGATGAATGCCACAAGCGACGTAGGTGTGCGGGAAAACCCGAAAGGGATAAATCCAGAGCTTGGCGTCTGGGCTTCTGCATCAAATCCCCACTGGGTTGCGAGCTCGCGGCCGGGGGAACTGAACACGGCCGTGGAACTCGGCGCCGGAGACGTAACCGGCAACTCACCCAAACTGGAGAATCATATGCTCCTGATCTTCCTGATCGGCGCAGCGCTCAGCCATGCGCGGCCAGAACCGCCACCTGATGACGGCCTGCCAACCGATCCATTGCGCTTTCATCGTGAGCGCTGGCGTTCTAGACCGGGGCTATCGGCGTTCTGGCGCTGAGTAGTCCCGCCCAAAATACTCGACTCAGAGAAACAACTGCATAGGTGAAAGCCCCGAACGTCCAACGGGGCTTTCCTTTATCCGACACAGCCCGCATGCGACTTCCCACGGCGCCCTCCGGCAGCTGGCCGTGTGTGAGGTCGCAGCCGAGTTTTGTTGACCCATCCCGACAAGGAACCTACCCATGCAACTGATCACTGTGACCCATGGCGAGACAATGCTCTCCACGCCCAATTCCGCCCTGGCGCTGGAAGTCCTGGCCCGCATCACCGGTGCCGAGCTGTCCGCGCCGGCCGTGGCTCAATCTGCAATCCCGGCCATCGGCGAATACTGGGCCGGCCAGGGCGGCATTTACGCCGGTATCCGCCAGTACCCTGATGGCTTGCATCACGTCATCTTCGCTACCGAGGACATCGGGGATCACGCCTACGGCGAATACGGCACAGCAGTTGGCGCAACGAGCAAGGTGGCTGGCCGACTGAACACCGATACCCTCCACTCTACCGATGGAACTTTCCCCGCCGCCGATGCTGCGAGTGGCTACACAGCCGACGGGCATCACGACTTCTACCTGCCCGCCATCGGCGAGCTGAATCACGCCTGGCAGAACATCGCCGAGCACTTCTCGAAGGACTGCTACTACTGGTCGAGTTCGCAGCGCTCTGCCGGCACCGCATTCAGCATGCTCTTCGGTGATGGCTCTCAGTCCTACTGCGCCAAGTTCACCGAGCGCCGCGTCCGCCCCGTCCGCAGATTCATCCGCTAATTCATTTATTGCTTTTGCAGGCGATTCCCGGGGCCGCGAAGGAATTCCGGCCATGCCAGAAGCTCCCGAGGTAGCGCTCGGCGCCTGCACCCATCAAATCAAAACCGCATCGGCAGGTACCAGGCCACCTTCACGGTGGGTTTGGTCACCCGTGCCTGGCGCCTGACCAATGCGGTTTTTTACTCGCCACACTGGAGTTGATCATGACTTATGAAGTGGTCGTTGAAGGGTTTGTCCTCGATGTCGAGGTAACCCATTGCGAGAACGTGCCGCCGTGCCCTGGAACCTGGAACAGCGACTGGGATGCCATGGGCACCCGCGAGCTGGAGTTCACCGTGGTGTCGGCCATCTGCTACGACGAAGACGGCGTCCGGATGGATGTTGAGCGGCACCTGCTGCCGTTGCTGGCCAAACAGTACGGCCCGCAGATCGAGCTGTCACTCTGGATCGAGATCGACGCGAAAACGCGTCTGCAGCGGTGGGCAGCATGAGCCGGGCCCACAACGTTGCCGTCGGCATAATCGATGCCCGGTTCGACTGCCTGCGCAACGGCGATACCTCTCCCCAGCTGTTCGCCGAAACGAGCATGGCCTTTGAAATGGCCTATGCCATTGGCGTCATTGATGACATCGAGTTCGGCAACTACAAGGCTCGCTTTCACCGTTTCCACGAGGCTCATGCCGCCGCATTCGTGGCCGACATCCGGAGTGCTGCGCCATGAGCATCATCGCCGGATCGCTTGAAGAAATCGTCCAGGCCCTGCAACTGCAGGGCTTCTTGTTTCTGGTAGACGTGAAATGGATTCGCCAGCCGAGCCGAGTGAATGGCCGGTGGCGCTGCGAGGTGATGCCGTGATCAAGCCACCGAAAACCCAATATGCACCCTGGCGCCCAAACTACTGGATCACCGGTAGCGGCTGTGCGCTCAGTGAGAAAGAACTGAAGGCTGGATGTGATAGGCCGTGGCATTGCCAGGACCAGATCAGCGCCATGTCCGTAGTCAGACAAATTATCTCGAGGGTCATGAGGACATGAAAATCATCCTCTGGCTGATCATCTGCGGCCTTGTCGTCGCGATGTTCCAATACGGGCTGTTCCGCGAGAACGGTGAGCGGCGGCAGATCAACTTCCCTTCGGCGGTGGTGAAATGAGCGACCTCCTGAATATAGAGTTGATCAACTCTTTGCCACAGCCATTTTGGGTGAGCGAGAACGGAAAGGACTGGTGGTGGCCGGTGAACGACATCGACGTCCAAACTGGTCTGATGCGAATCGACGTGTGCGGAAAGTTGCAGGCCTGCCACTTCGCAGATTGGTCATATATGCGTGACGGCGACCTGACCTCTCATGATCCCGACACCTTCTATCTTGAAGATGATTCGCCATGACCCGCCATCAGCGCGCCCGGCGCCTCCTGATCTGGAGAGGGTCTTTTCCGGCCCTCGCCATCCTCTCTTTCCTGATGCTGCTCAGCGCACTGGCTGATCGCGTCACCCAATAACCAAGAATTTTCAAGGCTGCGCCAGGGCGCGGCGAGGGATTGTCATGTCCGCAGAACAGAAAATCATCACCATCGACGATATCAGCGCCGAGAACGCGCCAGCCATCTACGTGGCCGGTGGCCTGGGGCGCTTTCTGGATGCCGTGAAGGCAGAAGTCACCGCTGAGGTACCAGATCTCGCTAGCCGCAAAGGCCGCGAGCGTATCGCATCCCTGGCGGCCAAGGTCAGCAAGTCCAAGGCCGCAGTCGAAAAACCCGGTCGCGAATACCTGAAGCGCCTGAAGGAAATGCCCAAGGTTGTCGAGGCCGAGCTCCGCGAATTCGTCGACCATATGGATGCGCTGCGAGACGCCACGCGCCAGCCGCTGACTGACTGGGAGACCGCAGAGCAGACTCGCAAGGACGGTCATATCGACGCAATCCAGGCCATGAAGGATCTAGTCGAAAGCGCCGGGCCGCTGGATTCGGCGCGGATTCAGACTGCTATCGATGAACTCGAAGCGAAAGTAATCGGTGATGCATGGGAGGAGTTTCTGCCCGAGGCTGCCCAGGTCAAGGATCAGGGCCTTACCGCTCTGCGCGGGCACCTGAAGGCTCGCCAAGTTTACGAAGCCGAGCAGGCCGAGCTGGTCCGGCTGCGCGAAGAGGCCGAGCAGCGGGCTAAGAAGGACCGGGAAGATCAGATTGCCCGCGAAGCCGCCCAGCGCGCCACGCAGGAGGCTGAACAAAAAGCCCAGCATGAGCGCGATGCCGCAGCACAGCGCGTCCGTGACGAACAGGCAGCAGCACAGAAGCGTGAGGATGACCTCAAGCTCCAGGCAGCCGAGTCAGAGCGACGTGCCGAACAAGCCAAGCGCGAACAGCTCGAAGCCGCACAGCGTGCCGCTCAGCAGAAGCTGGACGATGAAGAGCGTCACTGTCGAGCAGTTGAGCAGGCTGAAGCCGACCGACTCGCTGCCGAGCAACGCGCCGAACAGGAGCGCATTGATTCCGAAGCCCGCGCCCAGCGTGCAGCCGAGCAGGCACGCATGGACGAGCAGCGCCGCCAAAAGGAAGCCGCTGACGAAATTCTTCGCCAGGCCGCTGCCCGCGAGGCCGACAAGGCGCACCAGGCCAAGATCAACCGTGCCGCCCTGGAAGCTTTCATTGCCGGCGGGATGCCAGAGGCCTGCGCCAAGCAAGCGGTCACCCTGATCGCTCAACGCAAGATTCCAGCCATTTACATTTCCTACTGAGGCCTCCCGAATGCCACAAGAAATCATTATGCCGCTGGAGCGCGAACGCCAAGTGGCAACCCAGCCGGCACAGGAAATCAGCATGCTGTCGACGATCAGCCGGCTGGCACTCGACCCGCGTTGCGACATGGACAAGCTTGAGCGTCTGATTGCGCTTCAAGACCGCATGGAAGCCAAAAACGCGCTGGAAGCCTTCAACGCCTCATTCGCTGAAATGCAGTGCGAAATGCCTTCTGTTGAGAAACGAACCGAAAACACGCACACAAAAAAGATGTATGCCGACCTGGACGACATCAACTACGCGGTGCGCCCGGTAATGGCCAAGTTCGGGTTTGGCGTCTCGTTCAAGATCGTCAACCAGGCCCATGGCGTCAGCATCACCGGCATCCTTATGCACAAGGGCGGACACCGAGAAGAAACGACCATGCTTTTGCCGCTGGATAAAGGCTCGCAGCGTAGTGCTGTGCAGGAGGTAGGATCGACCACTACCTACGGAAAGCGTTACGTGATGTGCGCCCTGCTAAACATCACCAGCGGCGACGACAACGACAACGACGGCTACAAGGATCGGGGCGAACAGCTGATCACACCAGCGCAGGCTAAACAGGTTCAATCCCTGCTCGACAAGTGCAGCGAGGCTGTTCACGCCAACTTTGAAAAGATGTACGGCGACCCTGGGCAGATCGCGAAGTCCGCGTTTGACGGCGTGGTAGCTGGGTTGAACAACTCAATCTCAAAAGCCGCAAAAGCGGCTCAGCAAGCGGGGTAAACAGCCATGCAAATAATCACAGAGGTTGAGCAGGGTTCGTCTGAGTGGCTGACCCTGCGCCTGGGCATCGTCACCTGCTCCGAGCTGGACTGTCTGCTGGTCAACGGCAAAGGTGAAGCGGGCTTCGGTGCTGGCGCCTTCACCTACATGAACACCCTGATCGGCGAGCGCATCACCGGCGAAGCAGCCGACCCATTCACTGGCAATTGCCACACCGAACGCGGCCACGAATGGGAAGATATCCCGCGCAAGCTCTACGAGAAGCTCGAAGAAGTCGAAACCCGTCAGGTGGCAATCATTCTGAACCATGGAATCGGCTATTCACCTGACTCACTGATTGGCGACAAGGGACTGAACGAGATAAAAACCAAACTGCCAAAATTCCAGGTCGATGTAATCCTATCCGGCGAAGTTCCGAGGGAGCATGTCGCCCAGTGCCAGGGCGGTTTGTGGGTTTCGGAGCGCGAGTGGATCGACTTCATCAGCTACTGGCCGGGCATGCCGCTTTTCGTGAAGCGCATGTACCGGGATGAGGTGATGATTCGGAAAATCGCCGAGAGGGTGAAAGCCTTCTACGAAATCCTCGACGAGCGCATGAACAAGGTGCTGGGGATCGCAGCATGATCAGCAATCATCTCAGCATGGTCGAGCAGCAGCGCCAGCGCGCGGACGCGATATCCGCACAGGTCGCTCAGTTCCTGGCGGCCGGCGGCCAGATCGCCGAACTCAAGAGCCCACCGCGCAACCCGCTGCCACCTGTTCGCTCAACGAAAATTGACCCTGACACGGTCCTCAAGCGAAAGCCCAGGGTTCTGACCCGGGCCGAGCGCCTTGCGCTGCGCAAAATGGCAGACGCATTATGAGCAAGCGCAAGCCGCACAACCTCAAAGCACGCATTGACCGCTCCTGCCGCTCCCTGCTCGCTACCAATCACGTTGCCGTGGTCAACATCGACCCCAGCGGCCGCCAGGGCATGATCAATTACAAGTCACTGAAGAGCATTGCGCCAGGGAAGATTGGTCAGGCCGTCTGCGGCATTCCCCACCGCTGGACGATCTACATCAGCGCGCTCTGCATCGATGCCAGGGGCGATCGCTACAGCAAGTCGGTCGAGGTTGCGCCGAACGGCAACTACCTCTCCGATCACCTGGAAGACGTGATCGAGCATTGCTACAAGGAGCTTCGCGACTCAGCCAACCCGGGCCAGATGGTGGCTTCCGGCTGGATTGCCATTCCGGAAGCGATATCGCTCGACGAGGCGCACGCCGCGCGGATCTTCGAAGCGGTCGGAGCCTGGAGTCAGGAAAAGGTCGCTGCATGCGCCGCATAGCCCGCGTCCAGCAACGCAAACGTCAATCCTGGCTGGAATTGCCGGCCAGCGGAATCAAAGAGGTAGGCCATGGTTGCCACACAGAAAGAACGGTCGGCCAAGACCGCGGCGAGGAGGAAGGATCGCGGCGAGGAGGAATTGCGGCTCTACACCATGGCCGGCACCCGCCAGGCCCTGGCTGAACTGATGGCCTGGAACGGCATCGAGGAACAGGGCGAGGCCATGACCCTGATGATTCACCACCTGCACGCGCTCGGGCCAGCTGGCTCAGCGCAATTCCTCTCCCCTCCGCGCCACGAAATCACCATCAGCGAAAACGTGGAGCGAAAACTTGAAATCGCCTACAGCCGCGAAGCCCTTCGAATCTGTCACGACGAATAATCAGCGAGGCAACCCATGAAACCCGAAATGATCACCCTGAAGCACGGCGATGCGACCATAAAAATGCCGTCGTCATCCCTGGCAAAACTGGCCATGGCTAGCGTGTTCGCCCAGGTCCTGCCGCCAGCGGCGAATGTTCAGCCTGTCGAGCCGGTCGGCGTCCCGGCCATCGGCCAATACTGGCCTGCCGAGGGCGGTATCAACATGGGCTTCGTTTCAGCCCGCGGCGATATCCCGGCGCACTACCTGATCGCAGCAACCCAGGACATCGGCGATCACGCTTGGGGCGGCTACCGCTCCGATCTGAAGGGCACCAGCAAAACGGATGGCCTGCTCAATACCCGTCTGCTGTGCGATGACGAAGAGTCGCACCCGGCGGCGAACGCCTGCGCAGAATACCAGGCGGACGGCCATCATGACTTCTACCTGCCTGCCGCCGCCGAGCTGTACCAGGGCTGGCTGAACTGCCCTGAGGTGTTCGCGCAGGACTGCTACTACTGGTCGAGTTCGCAGCGCTCTGCCTACTACGCGTTCAGCTTGGACTTCGGTGATGGCTGTCAGTCCGACTACGCCGAGTTCACCGGGCTCCGCGTCCGCCCCGTCCGCAGATTGTTTATTTAATCCTTCAATCATTCGTTTTTGATCCGGCACCGGGGCGCATCAGCGCCTTTTTTGTTGCCCACAAAAAGAGGAAAGACCATGTCCGCAGCAGCTAAAGCAGCACCCGCAGAAACCACTCTCCAGATCGGCCAGGCCTACGGCGGCGGCTACTTCACCGGCATCGTCCGCGACCCGGATACCGGCCTGGAATACCGCATCATCACCACCGGTGCCGAGCATGAACTGGTCGGTGAGTGGGGCGAGTACGGCGTGAGGATTGAAGGCGTCGATAGCTTCACCAACAGCCGGGCCAATACGGAGGCCATGGCAGCGTCCGGCAGCGAGCTGGCACAGAAGGTACTGGCCCTGAATATCGACGGGCACAGCGACTGGGCAATCCCAGCGCGTGATGCTGAAGAGCTGCAGTATCGGCACTTCAAGCCAACCACAGACAGCAATTACTGCTGGGGCCGCGATGGCGACAACCCGAACAGTGTCCCGGTGGGCAAGCTGTACACCGAGGAGTTCCCGGTGCAAACCACTGTTCCAGGCTTTCGCGCTGGCGAGCCTGAAGCGTTCAAGCCTCGGGCGTACTGGTCGTCAACGCAGCGCTCTGCCAACGACGCATTCGACATGACCTTCGGTGGTGGCTATCAGTCCGACTACGCCAAGATCACCGAGCTCCGCGTCCGCCCCGTCCGCAGCGAGCTTATTCAGTAATTCATTCATTTAACCGGTCGCTTGCGACCGGCCGCCCAAGGAGGGGCATGCCATGGCAATGCATACCGAGCTTTCGATCTACAACGCCGCGATGGGCCTTTTGCACATGGCCACGAACTTGACCCGCAATATCCCGCGGGACCTGAAACAGTCGCTCGGCAAGCGGGTCATTGATGAATGCATTGATGTGCTGATGCTGATCGCCAGGGCCAACTCGTCGCGAGACAAGAGGCCTCACCTGGAGTTGCTGGTAGAGAAGGTCCAGGTGGTCGAGTTCATGATGCGGCTGTTCAAGGACAACCGCTTCATCAGCGTCCCGCAACATGCCAACGCGATCGAGGTGACGACATCGATTGGCAAGCAGGCCAACGCCTGGAAACGCTCCACCCCAACCGCGCCCGCTACCTGAGAGTTACGGCTTCAGGTCTGTGCGAATTGAATCTGGTCGTGCCGCTGGCCCCTGGGCCACCGCCATGCGCATCAGGGATACCGCCGGTCTAAAGCATCCGCGTAGGTCCCGCGCAGTTTCCGAGCTGAGCAATCGGCCCGGTGACGTAGATAGCACGATAGGTCGCAGCGCTCTGCCAACAACGCATTCAACATGAACTTCGGTGATGGCTATCAGTCCAACTACGCCAAGATCACCGAGCTCCGCGTCCGCCCCGTCCGCAGATTCGACTGTTGGTCTCTACCCGTTCAGCGACCTCGTCCAGGCCTATTACGACTGCCGGCGCTCGAAGCGCAACAGCGCCAGCGCGCTGGCTTTCGAAATGAACCTGGAACGGAATCTGACGTCGCTTCACGACGACCTGGTCAGCGGCCATTACCGCCCAGGCCGATCCATCTGTTTCGTGGTTACCCGACCAAAGGCCCGCGAGGTGTGGGCCGCCGACTTCCGGGACCGCATCGTGCACCACCTGCTGTACAACCACATCGGTGCACGGATCGAAAGCAGCTTCATAGCGGACACCTGCGCTTGTATCCCAGGGCGCGGCACGCTATACGCCGCGACAAGGCTTGAGGCGAAGATCCGGAGCATCAGCCAGAACTGGTCGAAGCCGGTCTTCTACCTGAAGCTCGACCTTGCGAACTTCTTCGTGTCGATCGACAAGCGCGTTCTGGCCGGGCAGCTGGCCGCACGGATCAGCGAACCCTGGTGGTTGGCCCTGGCCCAGCAGGTACTGATGCACGACCCGCGCACCGACTACGAAACCCGGAGCCCGGCGCATCTGTTCGCTCGGGTGCCGCAGCACAAGCGCCTGACCGCGCAGCCGGCTCACCTCGGGCTGCCCATCGGTAACCTGAGTAGCCAGTTCTTCGCGAACATCTACCTGGATGCCTTGGACCAGTTCGCCAAGCACACGCTGCGCGCCGGGCACTACATCAGGTATGTCGACGACTTCATTTTCCTGCACGAGTCGCCGCAACAGCTTAACCAATGGCTGGCCCAGGTCGAAGCGTTTCTGCCCGGCCTGGGCGCCAGGCTGAACCCGTCGAAAACGATCCTGCAACCCGTTGACCGAGGCGTCGACTTCGTCGGGCACGTCATCAAGCCCTGGCGGCGCACGACGCGAAAACGATCCTTGGCCCAGGCCCTGAAGCGGACCGCCGCGGCGCCGGCCGAGGATCTGCGTGAGACGGCCAACTCTTATTTCGGCCTACTCGGGCAGGCCAGCCACAGCGCCAAAGACCGGGAGAAGCTGTCCCGGGTCGTGCTCAAGCGCGGCAATAGCGTAAATGCCGCGCTGACCAAGACCTACCGCAAGAAATAACCCCACTTCAACGAATCACGCCAGCCGGCGAGGATCCTCTATGTCTCCCTACAAACTGTCCGGGACGACGGTCGTCAGCTTTTCCGGCGGCCGCACCAGCGCCTACATGCTGCGCCAGGTGCTGGATAACAACGAAGACCTGAGCGATCTGGTCGTTACCTTCGCAAATACCGGGAAGGAACACCCAGCCACCCTGGAGTTCGTTCGGGAATGCGCCGAGCGATGGGCTTTACCGATTGTCTGGCTGGAGTTTCGCGACGATGACGCTGGGTTTGCTGTGGTGGATTACGCTAGCGCCAGCCGCCAGGGCGAGCCGTTCGAGGCGCTCATCCGCAAACGGAAGTACTTGCCGAACCCGGTGACCCGGTTCTGCACCATCGACCTGAAGATCCGCATCATCCACAAATACCTCCGCAGCCTGGGCCTTTCGAGCGAGCAAGCGCCAGTGGACATGATGACCGGCATTCGTGCAGACGAACCGCGTCGGGTGGCAAAGATCAGGCACAGGAAAAGCACCAGCGAAAGCAAATGGGCCTCGATGGCCATGCCTTTGGCTGATGCCGGCGTTGGCGTGCAGGACGTGACGGAGTTCTGGGCCGCCCAACCGTTCGACCTGATGCTACCGACGATCAACGGCAGAACGCTGGAGGGCAACTGTGACCTGTGCTTTCTCAAAGGCGCAAAGCAGGTCTATTCGATCATCGCCAGCGACCGCCCCAAAGCGTTGTGGTGGGCCAGGATGGAAAGCGAAGTGGTTTCGGGAGGTACGTTCGCCGGTGACGGTGCCCGCTTCCGCTTCGACCGCCCCAGCTATCAGCAAATGATCGACTACTCCGACACCCAATTCGATATGTTCGCCGACCACGACGAGGCTATCGGCTGCTTCTGCGGCGACTGAGCCGCCACCCTCATCTATTGCGCCATCCGGCGAGGATCACTCATGAAAAGAGCAGCCGATATATTCTCCGGATTCGGAGGATGGACCAGGGCCGCGACATCGGCGGGAATTGATGTCCTGTGGGCCGCAAATCACTGGCCGGATGCCGTCTTCTGGCATGCTGCAAACAATCCGGGAACCATTCACGTCTGTCAGGACCTGCACCAAGCCAGATGGGATCAGGTTCCCGCTCACGACCTGCTGCTGGCCTCCCCGTGTTGCCAAGGGCATTCAAAGGCCCGCGGCAAGTCATCAGGCAACCCGCAGCACGATGCATCCAGATCGACCGCGTGGGCTGTTATATCGGCCCTGGAGTTCCACCGCCCGGAAGCCGCACTGGTAGAAAACGTGCCGGAGTTCACCGACTGGGCGCTCTACCCTGCCTGGGTCGCTGCGATTCAGGCGCTTGGGTATCAGATTGCTCCGCACGTCATTGACTGCGCCGACCTTGGCGTACCGCAGCACCGGGTTCGTCTGTTCCTGGTGATCACCCGCAGCCGGGCACCGCTGATGCTCGAGCTGCATAAGCGACAGCACGTAGCTGCCGCCACCTTCCTCGATTTCGACGCCGGGCGCTGGTCCACGATCGAGAAGCCCGGCCGGGCCCAGGCCACCCTCGATCGGGTGCGCAATGGCCGCCAGCGCTTCGGTGATCGATTCATCATGCCCTATTACGGAAAAGGTTCTGGCCTCACCGGCCGCGACATCAATCGCCCGATCGGCACCATCACAACCCTGGATCGCTGGGCGCTCGTCGACGGCGACCGCATGCGGATGCTCAGTGCCAACGAAGCACTGGCCGCACAAACATTTCCCGCGGACACCCTGCGCCCGGACAACCACCGGCTGACCATGCACATGGTTGGCAATGCGGTGCCGCCGCTAGCTGGGCAGCGAGTTATCGAAGCCCTACAGAAAGCCGCATAACCCACCACTCCACCGCCCGGGCATGGCCCGGCAAGGACTCCCCGTGAAACGGATTTACCTCAGCGGGCCGATGACCGGCCTGCCCGGCCTGAACTTCCCTGCGTTCGCAGCGATGACCGCGAGCCTGCGCGCCGGCGGCCACACCGTCACGAATCCCGCTGAACTCAACCCGGACGGCGGTTCCTGGCACGACTGCATGCGCCGCGACATCATCGCCTTGATGGAGTGCGACACCGTGGCCACGCTGCCCGGCTGGGAGCACTCCAAGGGCGCCAGGCTGGAAGTGCTGATCGCCGAACGGCTCGGCATGACCGTGGTGAATGCCCATGATCTAGTAACGAGGGAGGCTGTATGAGCCGATTCTGTTTTTGTAACTGCCCTGCTGGCTTCTCCGCTGATCCTGAGCGTCACGCACCTGATTGCCCTGGCCGATCCGGCGCTGGCAAGGCACGGACTCCAGTTCCAGCCACCACGCCGGCGCTGAAGGTGAGCGCCGCCGAAGAACTGGACGCCGTGCTTCACTGGCGTGGCAAGCACACTCAGGCGATCCGTGAGCGTGACGCTCTGCAGCAGCGCCTGACCGCGGCGGATGAGCGCAACGACACTGCAATAGACATTCTTCTACGCACCCGAGCAGTGATCGAAGGGCTTGGCTATGCGGACCTGGATCGCGATGTCGCCGCATTCCTAAAGCCAGCAGAGGTTGAGCGAAACCATGAAATCGCCGGCACATCGGGCATGCGCCTGAACATGCTGGCCAACCAGGGCGAATGACCATGACGCATAAATGCTACCGGCTTGACCCGGATGTGAAAGCCATCACCGATCTTGTGACCGATGAGCAGATGCAGGGCGCTTTTCAGGGCACCAACTTCGGCCACGACGACCACCGAGGCCTGCTGGCCCAGGGCTGCATCAAGGCCCTGGCCGGCTGGCACCAGGGCCACACGCTGACAACCATCCTGCAAGAGCTTCTCCTGATCAGCTGGAATCGGCAGACAGGCAAAATCAAGATGACAGCCAAGGGCCGCCACTACATTTGGCTCGCCTTCAAATGCCGTCCGGGAGTTTGACCATGGGTAACAACCAAATAATCACCCGCGAAACACTCATGACCGCCCTGCGGGCCATAACGCATGATCTTGAAACCCTGGCAAATGACTCGGCTATTGCGCGCCACAAGTCAGCAGCAGCCGAGCTGCGCGCCCTTCTCGCCAAGCAAGCCTTGTGCGCCACCCATACCGGTGATAGCTGCAAGTATTGCGGCGGGTCTGGATCGGCAGCCGCCCAGCCCCAGGGCGAGCCGGTGGCGTGCGCGCATGAATGGACAGACGACGGTGAGTTCACGTTGGTCTGCACGAAGTGTGGGGCTCAGGAAAACCACGAGCCTTACGGCTGGGTCCAGACCCGTGGCAATGCGATCAACGCCTTTACTCAGGAGTGGGACGTTGTGCAGGAGTGGGACGATCAAGGCTTCGAATACAAGGCCATGTTTGATCGCGCCGAGCAGCCCGCTCCGGCAGTGGTGATCGATGACGACTGGCGTATGAACCCCTGCAAGCTGGGTCACCGCGATGTCGGCGCCGCCGGCGGTGTGGCGCACTGCTACACCTGCGACGAGAAGATCACGGCCACTACCACTCAGGAAGCCTTTGAGCAGTGGAACGCAACTCATCCGGCCGCCGAATCCCGATAGGAGTACATCCGTACTCCTCCCGCAAAACCTGTAACCCCTCCCCCCTTCAAGTCAGCCGCTATAGCGGCCAAGGAATCGTCATGCCTGAAATAAAGGAACGTCCCATTCTGTTCTCCGGCCCGATGGTGCGCGTCATCCTTGAAGGCCGGAAGACGGTAACGCGGCGAGTGGTAAAGCCTTTGCAGCAGCCGGAGCTTATGGATGATGGATCGTGGTTTGCCGTCGCCCAAAGTCACCGGCGCTATGGGTTCGGCGTGTCTGGCCCGGACGCCCAGTCGTGTGCAAATGCCTTGGCCGCTTCACAGTGCTGCCCCTACGGAAAGCCCTGCGACCGGCTGTGGGTGCGCGAGACGTTCATTGATCTTCTCGGCACCGGCGTCGAACACCGACCAGACCCGGACGGTCCGCTTCAGCGATACGCCTACGCTGCCGACTACCGCCCAGGGTCGCACAGCGATGAAGCGCGAAAGGACTTTGGCCTGAAGCACAGGCCCAGCATTCACATGCCCAGGGCCGCAAGCCGCATCCTGCTTGAGATCACAGACGTGCGCGTCGAGCGCTTGCAGGACATCACTGATGACCAGGCCGAGGCCGAGGGCTGCTTCTTCACCGACTACGGACAACAGTGCTTCCACGGTGGCACAGGCTGGAAAGATGTCGGTGATTGTCCGGCACAGGCCGGTCACCAACAGCGCAATGGTTGGGCCTGGGACAAGACCACCAGCCACGAACAATGCCTTCTCACGCCGCGCTTTGCGTTTGCCAACTTGTGGAACGCCACCGGCGGCGACTGGGATGCCAACCTCTGGGTCTGGGCAATTACCTTCCGGAGGGTCGAACAATGAAGCCATGCCCTTCATACCCTGGATATTCAGCAACGGATGACGGTCGAGTTTTTTCTCACCGACGCCGCGGGAAAGGGGCCCAGTGCGGATCTGTTTCCACGATTGATCCCGACTTCCTGTATGAGCTTTCGCAGCAAACAACCATCAAGGGCTACCAGACTGCGTCGATCATGCTTCCGAGTGGAAAGTCGCGGCCTGTCGGCGTTCATCAGTTGGTAGCGGATGCTTTTCACGGCCCGCGTCCTGATGGCCTGGTGGTCCGCCACCTGAACGGTGTCACTTCGGATAATGCACCCGGAAACCTGAAGTACGGCACCGATGCTGAAAATGCCGATGACCGGAAGCGACACGGCACCTATCTCGGCGGAAGCAATCACCACAACGCAAAATTGACCGGCGGCCAAGCGGTGGCGATTCGAACAAGACGAAGAGCAGGTGCGCGCGTGAAGGATCTTGCGGCCGAGTTTGGCGTAAGCGTGCCTACCATCGAATCCATTATTTACAACCGGAGCTACTTGGCGCCCGGCGTCGAGTTCAAGCAGGTGACGCCATGATCGCCCTCGCCTACATGGCCTGGCTCATCTACAAGGGGCCGAAGCCATGAACAATGATCGAGTCGTCACCAAGATCATCAAGCCTGCGCACAAGAAATTCGGCATGTGGCACGTAATCGTCGGCGAGGGAACCTGCCCGGTCATGCGCATCACGCTGAGTTTCAGAACCGAAGAAGCAGCCCGGCGAGTAGGTCTTGGCTATCAGCTCGACAGCGTCCCAGCCTGACCCGCCCCATTCAACTCTATGACAGCCCGCCGGCTTGGCGGGCGAGGAATTCACGTGTCCGCACTGAACCGATTTCACGAGACTGCCAATGACGCCCTGGTGGCGATCAGCCAGAGCCTGCCGGCCGGCGCAAAAATCTGCCTGGCAATCTACACCCCCAACAACCCCGAGCTCGACATCGTGCTGAAGGATCAGGGTCTTGATCTCAATGAGGTCGTCAGCACCCTGCGCCGTCGTGGCCTGAGCATCGATGGTGGCAACGCCTACAAGCGCGATCTGTGCGACTCGATCATCGGCTCCCTGGCCTTCGGCAAGCAGAACGTCAACCCGCCACCGCCCGGGCACTGGGGTCAGCATTTCTGGGATATCGGCCGGTCCGAGGGGGCGCAGAAGGAAGAACTTGCCCATGCGCTGGCCCTGGTGTCGCGATGCCTGACTGGGCCGCTGACCGGACGCCATGTCTCGGCCGACGAATTCCACGCCGCGATGCTCAAGGCCGACGAGGTCCTGGCTAAGCACATCTCTTAACCACCTTCTGCCGCCATAGAGCGCACGGAGCTCTACTATGTTTCTGACAGCCGAAGAAGTGGCCGAGCTAACCGGCTACGTGAGGACTTACGCCCAAATCAAATGGCTGCAGGCGGAAAAATACGGATTTGCGATTGATGGATACGGCAAACCCAAGGTCCTGCGCCAGGTTGTAATCGAGCGCCTCAGCGGGGTTCAACTGAAGAAGGGACCGGAACTCCGGCTTGCATGAAGATTGAGAATGAGCGCCCGGCCACTTATTGCGTTCAGTTTGCGCTGGAGTGTTTGGCCAGTAGCGCGTCATAAGACGCCTCGCAGGCCAGCCCCCTCACTCGGGCAATATCAGCGACCGCTGCCAGCTCCCGATTTCGCTGGACAGATTTGTCGAGCAGGACGACGAGCAGATTGCCGGGGGTTGCCCCTGGCGTGCAGATTCCAGCAGCTCCGGGATTGCAGCGGGCACAACTGGTGGCGTGTAGCGCCAGCACCCAGCCCCCAGCCCCCAGCCCCAGGGTGATGCCGGCCTCCCGCCATACGACAGGACTCGCGCCAGCGCCCTGCGCACGCCTTCGGCCAGCACCGCGCCACCATCTGATGCAGCGAGATGCGTAGGAGGCCCCATGGTTCTGACGAAACCGAATCAGAAACTGCGACGCGACCTGAAAGAGGTTGCGGCCCTGATCAAGTGGTCAGGCGTCGACCCGATGCAGATGACCGCACGGATGTCTGAAACGGGTCTAAAGTCTGAGGCGTGGGAGCTGATCAAGGTGTCGGCCAGCTTCCAGATGGGGCACGCGGAAAAGGTGAAGGCTGGTGTCATCACCTGGGCGAAGGCCGAGTGATCTGGTGGAACGCAAATTTGTTAGTACAGGACGCATAGCCCTGATCGGAAAAATTCTCGTTGTTGGCCCGTTTTTTGATGGGGTACCGTTGGTCTAGATTTCCGTGTGCGCCACGAAATGCTGTAAACAAAATCGTGGCGCGGGCGATCATAAGCTATACATTTCTCAATCCATGCCATTAATTGCGGCTTGAGATCGATTTAACACCAGAGCAAGCCCTAGAGGGCAAGACCATGAAGCGCGAGTACCACCCCCACAAACCCGACACCTCCGAAGAGGAGGTCAATTTCGACCTCGTACGGATGAGGAAGGCGGTAGAGGAAGGGCAGAGATTCGTAATGCCTGAAGGGATGACGCGCGAGAAATTTCGTGAATGGATGCGTGAGAACAATAATAAATGCCAAACCAGGTAGAGGTCGGAGCACATTTCTCAACGCTATTCGAAACCTTGTCTGACGAGGAAAAGACCCTAATTGAGGACTTCGTTTTTCATTTCGAAGCACAGGGCCTCAAAACGTTTATCGGCAAAAAAGGCCCCTCTGATAACGTCCCCATCACTGATCCTAGCCGCGCAGTAAAAATTGCATACGCGAAAAAGCATCAACTTTGGCATGTGCACATCGGCTACCCAAAGTGGAACGCCTCCAGAAATCCGGCAGGCGCCTACCAAACGTCAAATTACGTCGTGCACTTCCAAAGATTCAACGAAAACCACATCGCCCTTATAGATTATGGATCTCACAATCCAATGGGGCTGCCTCAGAAGAACTACCTCTTCCGCCAGCGATAGTTGATCCGCCATAGAAAAGCCAAGCCAGCGCCGGCTTTTAGTTCCTGCTCCAGTCTCGATGTCGCCTGCAGGCAAGCAGCATTCGATTACGACACGCTCTGATTTTTCGCTACCGACCGCCTAGTGACTGCCCTACACTCAAACCAGCTGACGGATCAGCGCCCCCCTCTGGAAATAGCCCGGCCCCGTGCCGGGCTTTTCGTCTCTACCACTCACCGGTGACACTCAAGTCGCACGCGGCGAGGAGATACAAATGGCAGCAGAGAATATCGACCGCTTCCTGCGCCTCAACGAGGTGCTCCACATAACCGGCCTTGGGCGGAACACGGTTTACCGCAGGATCAGAGAAGGAACATTCCCAAAACAATTTAGAATAGGCCCCAATTCTGTCGCCTGGCGTCAGTCTGCCATCTCCCAATGGATGCTGGCTTTGGCCCCCAGCAACGATCAAAACGAGGCGTAGCGCCCCGCCTCCTCCGGCGTCCTGCCGAACGACCCCCCTTCCCTATTTCGAATTCTTCACCGCGTCATAACCTGCCTCGCAAGTCAGCCCCCGGGCGCGGGCCTGATCAGCATCTGCCGCCAGGATTCCCGCTCTTTCATCAGCGAGCTTGAGCACGTCGGCGAGCACTCGGGCGGCGTGGGCAGCTGCCTTGCCTGCGGCGGCAGTGCAGGAATTGCCGCTGGCTTCACTAGCTGCGAGTCGAGCGGCAAGGTCATCTGCTGTTGCGCGCAGGCTGTTATCAGAAGCATGAGAGGCAGCAACAGCAGCGTTCGCCGCATCGAGGAGTTGTTGACCACTTTGCACCACCTTGTTGATTGAGAGTTGACGTTCCTGTTCTTTGGCGCGCTCGACGTTTTCATTGACCAGGGCGGCGGTCTTGTCTGCGGTATCGCGGGCATCCCATTTTGTCTGCCACTCGGCATTGGCCAGGGTCTGGCCGTGGTGATAGGCGCCGAACAACGCGCCGAAGATCAGCGCGACGGCCAACAGGAAGCCGGCAAGCCTTGCGTAGATTGAGGTCATGCCAGCACCTGCAGCGCGGTGTTGTAGAGGGCAAGCCGATCAGCGGCACCATTCTGGCCGCCGTTAATGCGCTGCGTGATTCCGGTGAAGTTGCCCGCATCCGCCAGGCTGTTCAGTCCGTTGATCGACCAGAACCAAGCCGCAGACAATGCCGCGTACTGAGGCTGGGCCAGCAGATCCGGGTTGCCGATCAGGTCCACGCCCAGGGCATCGCCGCACGCTTGGTAGTTGTCGCGGCCGGTGATCTGGATCAGCCCGCGACCGCGGTAGTTCCAGCCGTCGCCGGATGATGCATCGCCGTTGCCCATCCGGCTGGCATAGGCAATGTTCGCGATCTGCTCAGGCTGCCGAGCCACCTGTGCAGCTAGGGCCTGGGTAAAACGGCTGGGCCAGGTGGCGACCAGGGCCTGCGCACCGTAGTTCAGGTTCTCGACCACCGACCGGAGCTGGCCGGATTCGTGCCCGACCTGGGCAATGAACGCGGCAACCCGCTGAGTTCCAACGATCTGAAACCGTTGCATGGCTGTGTTGAGCACAGGAACAAAAACGCCGGCTTGGGCGCCGGCGTTCGGAAGGATCTGCAGCAACTGCTGCTGGGTAATCGGCATGGGTTTCTCCAGGCGAAAAAAAGCCCGCAATGCGCGGGCTCGGGTGGATGAGATCAGGCGCCTGGAGGTGTAGGCCAAGCAGGGTTTGCCGCGGTCACATCGATGCTTTTCACTTCCCTGTAATAACTCTGCCAAGCCTTTGCGAGCACGGTTTCATCATCAGTGGCATCACCAAGCTGCAGAGATACGAGAACGGGAGCCATGGCCTGTGAGGCCATGTTCAGCAGGTTATTTTGGCGCTGAGTGTTGGCCGACGTTATCTCTTCCTGCGTCGGAGGAACTACAGGAGGTGGCGGTGGAGCTACGAGCTGGCCATCCACATAGAGCCAGCCCATCGTCGTCGCCGGATCGATTACCTCCACCGCAATTTGACCATCTTCAGGAGCCCACCCCGGGAGCCCATCCCACACGATCATGTTCACAACAACGTTGGTTGACACATCAACAACAGCGTAAACGCCCATTTTTTCACCACTCAATGATTACAAGGCCGCCGGTACCGGCAGCGCCATTTCCGCCAGCAGCGGTTGCCCCATATGAGCCACCGCCTCCACCACCGCCTCCACCATAACCAGCCGCGGCTTTTGCAACTGCGCCACCGCCTGAACCTGCTCGGCCACCGCCACCACCACCGCCGAATGAGCTTGAACCACCCATCCCTCCGATTCCGGTGCATTGATTGTTCGTGCAGTCGCCGCCATCACTCCCGCCCGGGTATCCGGCACCACCCGAACCTCCGGCACCACCGCTGGCGCCCCCAAGCCCTGCTGAGCCACCGTTGAGCGTAACCAGGCTGCCTATTGTTGTTGCGCCCCCAGCTGCACCGGCCCCACCTGAAGCCGCCCCATAACCGCCCGCGCCAGCTGTGCCTGCTGTACCCGTCGTGATAGCAATGACCTGACCCGGAGTAACGGTATATGGCACGCGGAAAATTTGTTGACCACCGCCGCCACCGCCACCGCCCGCGCCACTAGTGGGAGCACCCGAACTACTGCCACCACCACCACCGCCACCACCACCGCCTCCACAACCGGAAACGTAGATAGTTGTGACTCCAGCTGGGACGGTAAAGCTTCCGCTGGTGGAAATTCGAGATATGCCTTTCAAACCGCCAAACAACTGCCCCATCGCAACGGCTTGCTGGCTCTGAGTCGCGTTGGCTACCTGCTCAGCCGCCCCCGTGCAGAACAGCAGGATGTACGAACCACCGCCTACCGACGTGTTCCACTGCACCCACGCGTCACCATTGGCTACCAACTCGCCGCCTTGTAGCGCCGCGTGCGCGCCGCCGACTAGCGCGACAACCCCAACACCGTCGTTGATCGTGCTCGCCCCCGTGTTGGTCGTCTTGACCTTGAAGCGCAGTACCTGGCCCTCGGCGCGCGCAGTGATCGTCGGCGAGAAGGCGCAGACGTAGGTGTTGGCAGTGCCAGTATCGGTGGCGAACGCAAGAGCGCCGGTTTGGAGTTGGCCGGCGTTGACGGCGTGCTGGCTCTGAGTCGCGCTGGCTACCTGCTCAGCCGCCCCAGTACAGAACAACAGGATGTACGAGCCGCCACCCACAGAGGTGTTCCACTGAATCCAGGCGTCACCGTTGGCGACCAGTTCACCGTTCTGGAGGGCTGCATGCGCCCCCCCGACCATCGGAACGACGCCAAGCCCATCGTTGATAGTGCAAGCGCCAGTGCTGGTGGTCTTAACCTTGAAGCGCAGGACCTGCCCCTCGATGCGAGCTGTAAGCGCTGGCACAAAGGTGCAGACGTAGGTGTTGACCGTGCCGGTGTCGGTTGCGAACGCCAATCCGCCGGCCTGGATCTGGGCCGCCAGTTTTTGCGGGGTAATCGCGGTAGTGTTGTCGGAGCCGGCAGCCGCCAGGGCGCTCGTCGCCAGTTTCAGGATACCGGCTGACGTCTCACTTGCTGCACCCGCCGCTCCGTTCTGCACGATTTTTGCGATGGACAGCGCGAGCTGGTTGAACTGATTTTTAACAGGGGCGATCCCGGCAGCAGTGAGGACGTTCAAGTTCTCCATCATGAGCATGTTCATGAATTCGGCGGGCATGATCGTTGCTGGCACACCTGTAGCTGGGTTGCCGTCGGTGAAGTAGCCGTTCGTGCCCGCGGCGGTGCTCGCCGGAATTGCAGCGACCGCCGTTGAGTTGTCGATTTGATACATCTAAGGCCTCACGAATAGTGAAATTGCAGACGGGTATGTGACGGCTTGGCTTCGGTGAGCTCGCACTCGAGCACCGCATTGCCCCAGGAGGACAGCGGATCGCCCGTGGTGGACTGACCGGTGCGGAAGTGGCTGACGGTGTTCAGTTGGCAGTTGACGGCCCAAGTGAAGAACCAGTCGGCTCCGCCGAGTTGCTGGCCGCAGGTACTTTGTCCGCAGCGGAACGGGGAGTATTGAGTGACGGTGATTGCATATCCAAGCCCGGCCGCGTGCGCCGTAAAGAACTGGATGGACTGGCCGCCGGTATTGCTGAACCTGGCAACAACCTGGTTACGCCGCCCCTGGAACGTCGGCTGCGTTCCGGAGCACGGGTCAGGCAGCCCCAGGGTCGCCTCCCACTCGCTCAGGAAGTTCACGGTTGTCGCCGGAAAAAGGTCGTCGATCAGACCGAGCGCGGAATCACTGATCCGCGTGAAGGTCGGAGCGAAGCAGGAGATGGCCTGAGCGTGAACAGATGTCAGATCCTTCGGCCAGACCCTACCGCGCGGTAATAGCCCGAGTAGCGCCGATGTGAAGTCGGCATCGGTATAAGACGGTTTTGGCATGATGATCAGCCGTAAGTAATGACGCCCAGCGTGGGCAGATGGCCGAGGGTGTTGGGGACGTTTGCCGCGGGAGACGTGATCACGAACCCCTGTGTTCCCGCGATCGCGGAAATAGCCGCCCCCACGTCAGAGATATCGACGGATGAGCCGTCAGCCAGCGGGGCGCCCTGGTCAAACAGAACTCCCGAGATTGCGGCGGCTACTGCCGCCCGGGTTGCTGTTGATGCACCAGTGAGCCCGGTGATAGTAAAGGCGATCGGGGCAGCAATCGGAGCACAGGAGTAGACCATCGCAGTCACCGGCTGCTCGATGTAGATGCTGTTCGCGATGGTCAACTGATCGCCGGCGGCGACGTTCGCGGGGATAGCACGATTGTCGCTCGATGAGATGCCGTTCGTGCCTTGCGGAAAACCACCATAGGCTGAGTTGGCATCATCAAGCATCGAGTACACAACCACGGTGCCGGTGCCAAACCCGTTGGGCATACACCATGCCCTGGTGACACCAGCTACCTCCAACGCCCATGTCACATAATCGTTGTCAGATCCACCATTGGGGGTGCTCTGATAGGCCGCAAGCATGCGGCCGAAGAACGCCTCGTCAAGTTCTTGATCGGCACCGCCGGTGATAACGGTGGTAACCGCACCAGTGGATTGGACGCCGGCAATGGAGGTGCCCAGCGTCATCAGTCCACCGACCGGGGTATTCCCAGCCTCCCCAGCCAAATCCGCCGTCACCTGGACCACTAGGGTGTTCCCAGGGCCGACAGTAGCGGACGCCTGCGTCGTGAATGTCGCCGAATCGCTGCGCACCACCTGGGTGCCCGCAGAAACTATCACCCCAGGCGTACCGGAGAACGTGACGGCGCCAGAGGCAGCAGTTGGTGATTTCGGGTAGACATTCTTCATGGCCCCCCAGGCATAAAGGAACTCGCCAGAGGCTGTATAGGGGACGCCCTGCCTGGCAATCCAGTCGAGGTAGCCGTAGTTGAGGTGAGCCAACCCGGCGACAGCCTTGCCGGTGATCTGCAGGTTGGAGAAGCGCAGCAGACCGTCGGCCGTCGGCAGGCCCGAGGTGATGTCCGAGGCCACGCGAGCGCGCAGGTCCGAGAGCGTAGGTCGCGGATATGGCATAAGTGGCTTGCTCCAGGCAAAAAATACCCGCTCAAGGCGGGCTCGATAATCAGCGTTCGGTCAGGTCTGGTCCCAGACCCAGTTGTAATTGAGCGGGGGTGCAACAGAGCCGTCGCGATGCGTGATGGTAATGATGGCGTTGAGTTGGCTGCGTCCGGCAATGACAGTGGCCACGCTCACCCCCTGAGCAACCTGGTCATCAACGAGCCACTTCAGCGCCTCTTCGATATAAATTTTGGCGGTGTTGGCTACGGCGGGGGTAAGTTTGGACCGATCCAACAACCACAGCCGGGAGCCGATCGGTACATCCTCGCCAGCATCCCCCCACCAACCCCGGCGATCACTGCCGCCATCCGGTGGGATGTCATCGTCATCGGCAAGGCGATCGGTAAACAAACTGATCAGCACGGCGCTGGCCAGGTCGCTGCCGCTCGCCAGGGCGCCCCCACTGATCGACCAGTCTCCGTTGCCGGTGCTCGCGATCCAGGTGGTGGTGATATCGGTCATTGTTGAGGTGTCGGCGTGGTTGTGCCGCTCCCGTTGTTGTGCTCATTGAAGATCACCCGGTCTGCGGCCATGGTCCGTACCGAATCCTTGACGTTGCCACCGGCCTCGATGTCTCCGCTGACGCGCAACACGGGGGTATTCATCTGCACCGCTGTCGCGGCGTTGATCGTGACGGTGGTGGCGTTGTTTACGGTTACCGGCGAGCCCTTGGCCTCGATGACGATCCCGCCAGCCTGGGTCAGGTAGACCGACTTGCCCGCCAGGTCATAGAGCATCGACTCACCCGCCAGCAAGTTGACCGGGCGGCTACCCTGGTGCCCGGTGGCCACGACAACCCCTTTGGATCGGTCGCCACCCAGGAACACCACCAGCACGTCAGAACCATCTGGCGGCACAGAGGTGAAGCCGAACTCAGCGATGCGCGGCGTGCCGTCACGGGTTTCCGAGTCGTTGAGCGTCACTTGAAGCAGTTGGGCCGTCTTACTGTCATTGGCAAAGGACACCCTCGCCCACCCGGCGAGAAGCTGTATACGGCGCTGGAGGCCCTGAATCACGCTCGGCGCATCAACTTTATTGCCCATAATTCCCCCATGGAACGTCGCCCCAAAGCGGGGTCAGGTTGATCGGCTGCGGCGTGAAAGCTTCGGGAGCCATCAATGTGAGTTCGGCAGTTGTTCCCGAGTAGTCATTTCGCTGGAAGGTGACCTCGCTGATCAGAAGTAAGGCAGAAGGAAGCTTTAGGCGCGGAAGCGAAACCGGAACCAATGTATTCGGTTCCCACAGTGTGCCCGATAAGTCTCGCCAACTATCTACGATAACCTTAACAACTCTGGACCTACCGAATCTCCGAACTGACTCCCATATCGCACGCTTTTCAGCAATGTCGAGCCCCATGCTGCCGCTCTCGGCAATAATCACCATTCTCCGATGGCGTTTGCAATTTATGTCCGACGCGGTGAATTTAAGATTCCCGCTGGTTCCGGCATCCATAAACAAATCAGTCGACTGCAAATACACATCATAAGTCGAGTAATTCAGATCAGCAGAGTAATCAATATAAGCTCGCTGGACATTCACGCCCTCAGCAACACCGCTATCCAATTGGCGAGTACCGACCCGAGATAAAAACAAGCTCCCGTCAGGCAAGTCATAGGCCAACACAGCTGAGAACCGGGCCATGCGTTCGATGATATCGAATGGGCTTTCTCCAAGCATGATGTTGGTTTGCGGAATGATAGGCAGCAAAAACGATGAAACGTTGGTAGCTACAGCGATCCCTTCCGGAACCCCGCTAGGCCTTGGCCCGTACACAGCAGCGAGCTTCTGTGCAACCTCCAGGACAGTCGCATTGCTGATTTGACCGCCAGCCCATTCGGCTGCGCAGTCAACGAGATCTGAGCATTTCGACCGTCCATTGACCTGGATGGAGTGATCAGCAGGCCCAATGGAGGGCACAACGTGATCGATGTACCCCGTCACCACAGGATCTTCTCCGAGCGTAACCCGGCACGCAGCCCCGGGCTCTATGACCAGCTTGTCGAACTCCGTGGCGTAGAGCTCAGTCATACCAATGGTGAAGTCACTGGGAAGCCTTTCGATGCCGCGCGTAACGCGAATATCGGTCCACCCGGTGATGGTCAAACCACCGGAGGTTATGGTTAGATCATCGGACAACATCAACTTCTCCAGCGAGACTATCATGCGAAAAATATTAATCTCTGCATCTATTGCCATTGCACTGTTGGCCGCACACACGGCCCAAGCAGACGATCTAATTGGAAAAACCTTCCACTCAAGAGATTCCGAAGTTCTTACTTGCGATGATATGACCGCAGTCCCAGAGGCTATGGACTACATAAAGCACGACCCAAACAACGCGAATCTTTTAACAATAATGCAGCAAGGAAACTGCTCACCTCTTGATCCGTCCGTAAACTTCAAGGTAACCAAACAATATGTATGGCAGATTCCAGCTGGACCTCAAAGGCTTGCGCAGATAGAAATCCAATTCGCGCAAAACCCAAATATGCAACCAGCAAAACAATGGATACTGGAGTCAGATATAGTCCAGTAACAAAAAACAGACAGCCACTATCGAGCCAGAGCAGCTACCGTTGTTGGCATAAACGCCGGATGAATCGGGTTGGCCTGCTGGATCAACTCATCGGCCCGGGTCGAATCACGGTAGAGCCGATTGGCCATGGTCAGGGCGTTCATAGGCGCCTTGAAGGAAAACGTCTCAAGACGCGGCAGCGTGGCGCCGGTGGTGGTCAGATCGGTGACCACCGCCTGGCGCAGGGCGACCAGCGCGTTGTAACTCTCATCGTCGCCCGCATCCCCCGCCACCAGCAGCTCCGCATCGATGAATCCGGTCACCGTCCCCATGGTGCTGATGGCCTCGTCGTAGGAGGTCGGCACGTAGGTCGCCACCACCTGGCCGATAGAGGCCAGGGCCGCCCGGCGCAACAGTGCACTGGTTGCATCCTGCGCAACCCCGCGGGCAACGCCGATCGCACCGGCCCCTCCGAATGTCGTCGGTGTGTAGCTGGCCAGCGGCCCCAGCAGCGCGATGGCATCACCTGGGTCAGCGATGCCGGCCACCAACGCATCCATAACGCCCTGCACGGCATCCGTGAAGGCGTTCCCGCTCGACGCATCCAGGTTCGCTGCGGCGCCCACCAGGGTATCCATGGCCATGTCGACGGCCACGCGATTGGTGGTGTTCTGGGTGATCAGGTCGGCCATGGTCGCGCTGGCGTTCCGAGCGTTCTTGCTGGTGGTCAGCGCGCTGCTGACGTTGCCGTTGGCATAACGCCCGAAGTCGCCAGTGAGCAGCGCACCCAGACTGGTGATGCTGCGCACGTCGTGGGTGATACGACCGACCAGGACCTTGAAGTCAGCGATAACGCCGACCACCATTCCGACAATTGCCTTTCCGAACTTGATGACGCCCTCAACCGCATTGATCACCGCGGTGACGCCGCCGATCACCTTGCGAGCAAAGTCCAGCGCAGAAGACAGCCCGAGCGCTGCAGCCAGCTTGTCCAGCAGCGATCCGCTGTCCGAGGTAATGGTCGGAAAGACACGGTCACCAGACTCGATGAAACTGAAGCTGATCTCAAAGTATCGGCCCATGTCCCAGCGCTCGGTAACACCCAAGCCCCCATCTGGAACACTGACCTTCAGCGCGCCAAGGGTTGGGTGCACTAGGATTCCAGACCCTTTTTTCTCCGCAGCAGCGGCGAGGGCATCACGCTGTGCAAGGACGCTGCCGCCGCCATACACCAGACTGTTGCTGACCAGAAAGCCGCTCATGCGAATCCGGCGCGTCGAACGCCCCATGTCCTCAATGTAAGGCTTATCGCGGCCTGGGTACTCGTGCATGGCCAGGCGCCGGCCGAAACGTGCATCGCCGCCATAGATGGCGAACGGCACACCGCGGAACGACGCCTGATTGAGCATCTCAGTCCAGGTCCTGTTGGAGTCCTGGGCTATCTGAATGATGTCGGAAAGCAGGCTCATGCTATTGCTCCAACTCCGGAATAGGCGATGCGGCTCGAAGCCTGGACGTTACCGACAGACTTGACCTTGGTTTTGGTCCCCTCAGGGGTGTTCTTGTGTTCGATTTCAACCTTGACCACACCGCCGGAGGCCTGTTGTGCACCCTGGGTATAGGGTCCTTGCGGGGCAGACGCCTGAGCATCAGTGGCCTGAGCTCCAGCCATCTGAGCCTTGATCTTGCTGATGTAGTCCCGGGTTTCCGCCGGAGCAGCGCCCATGCCCTTTTTGTCCAGATTGCCCTGCCCCCAGTTGTAAGCTGCGAGCGCTCGATCCAGATTGCCGCCGTTGGCCTTGAGTAAGTCGTGGAAATACCGGGCTGAAGCGTCAGCCGACTGATAAAGATTCGAAGGATCCTTCAAACCGTACTGGGTCGCTGTCGGGTCCATGAAGCCAAAATGACCTTTTGCACCCTTCCCGGACAGCATATTTGCGCCGCGGCCCGACTCTTTGTTCCAGACACTATCGAGAAGATTGGGTGGCAGATTGTTTTTCAGCTCAAGCTGGCGGAACAACTGGCGGGCAGCGACAGGATCCTGGGTGCCGGCCTGCTGCCCGCTCTTCGCGCCCTCATTTATTGAAAGGGCGTTCTTTGCCTCAGTACTTCCCCCGAAAGCCATAACCTGCGCGATTTGCTTGCCAAGCCAACCCTGGAACTCGGTACCCTGGATCAAGTTATCGTTGATCAGGGTTCCAGCATCATAACCAGCGGCGCCGGCCATACCCACCCACCCGAGCTTTCCGAGCAAACCAGGACCTGCACCGCGAATCGCGCCAGCACCAGCAGACCTCGCTGCCGAGGCAGTAGCAACATCATTTGCCGCAGCAGCGGCAGTGGCGGCGCTTTTCCAGCCTAGGAGAAGCCCTGTGAAGGCCACGATGCCAGCGCCAGCGCGCACCAGGGTGATACCGAGCGACAGGACACCGGCAATCAGCCCGGCATTCATAACGCCAACCACCAGCAGCGCAGCATTCTGCCAGCCGCCCAGCCAATCGACGACCTTACCGACACCCTTGCCGAAGTTGATGATGCCGTCCCCGACCGCCTTCCAGTCGACCTTGTTGATCCAGGTGGCAAAGCCTTTGGCCCAGTCGGCGATATTGGTGGCGATCAAGTCACGGTTCACGGCCAGCCAGTTGGTGAACTGGTCAACCAATGGCTTCATGACCGGAATCAGCTTGTCACCGATCGCGTTTTTTGTACCGTCGACGGCGATATTTAGGCCGGCCAGACTTTTGGAGAACTCCTTACCCTGCTTGACCGCGCCGTCGCTCATAACGTAACCGAGACGCCGAACGGTGTCCTCGTATTGCTCAATGCCAGCCGCGCCCTCGCGCAAGAACGGCAGCATTCCGCCCAGCCCAAGGTTGTTGGCAATAAGAGCCTGGACCTGGGGGCTCTTCTGGCTGGCCACTGCGTTGGCAATCGCTTTGTACTCGCCGACCACATCCCAGGCCCCGTCTTTGGTCTTCTTGAGGCCGATGCCGAGCTTGTTCAGCATCAGCAGCGCGCCCTGGTTTCTTCCCCATTGCGCGTCCTGCATGGTGGTGGCCAGGCTATCCAGGCTGGCGGTCGTGGTTCCAGCATCAATGCCAACCAGCTTGGCAGCTCCCTGAAAGCTCTGGAGTTGGCCAGCCGAAACACCGATGCCGCGTGCGCTGTTGTCGATGGAGCGACCGAGGTTGGCCCAGTTGTTGGCCAGCGCGGCAATACCAGCCACAGATCCAACCCCGGTGAGCGCAGCCATGGGCGCGACGATCATGCCGACGCTGCGGGCAGCCCCACCGGCCTCCCTGCCGATGGTAGTGAGGTTTTTGCCGATTCGTTCAAACCCAAGCTCACGACCGAGACTCTTGAAGGACTTGCCTACCTCTTCGAAAGGCCGAGTCAGGCGACTGACGCCGTCGTTGACCTTGCGAAATGTAGCGGTCGCCTTGTCGACGGCGCTGATGACTATTTTGAAGTCAGGCATTTGAGTTACTCGTCATGCGAATGGCCTGCTTGTTCCATTCGATCAGCTCAGCCATGGTGAGCGACCACGCATCGCGCGGCCCCCACCCGTAATACTTGGTCAGTTCGGCAATCAGCTCTGGCCAGCCTCCTCCGCCTGACCAGCGTCGGAAAAACCCTCGAGGTACTTGTTCGCAGCGACCAGATCGCGCTTGCTGAACTTCTCGACCGCACCACGCGGGATAACTGCAATCAGGCTGATCAGGGTGATGGCCGCACCGACCGAGGTGTCGGCGCGCGATGCTTTTTCCATCTCGCCGGCAGTAGGTTCGCGCAGCTTGATTTCGTCATAAGTAACGGCGTTGTCACCCTTGCCAATCACGACAGGCTTGGCGAGGGTGATGGTGATTTCTTCTTCAAACATGGATCAGTTCTCCGTTACGGAAGGGCCTTCCCACTTGACTTCGATGGTCGCATCAGTGGTCTTGGATTCGGGTTGTTCAGTGGTCCACATGTTGGCGCCGATGATCGTTTTGCCATTGGCCAGTTCTGCAACCACGGTGACGTTGGTCATTGCATTGATGTCCGCCACGCTGAGCCCGTTGGAATCGCGGATGGTGGCGGTAATTGCGCCTTGCACAGGTTTCTCGCTATAGCCGTGAATCCTGTCCTGACCGGTCAAGGTTTCCCGAGAAACCCCAGAAACCTTGTAGGAAAAGTCCCCAACCAGCAGGTAATCAACCCCGTCAACAGTTAGGTAGCAGGTCCCGGCAAGGCGATTGGTGGTGTCTGCCATGTTTTTCTCCAGGCGAAAAAAAACCGCTCAAGGCGGTCGTTGACGAAAGGTCCGAGTTACTTACGGAATTGAGTGAGCAGCGCGAAGATATCCAACTGATCGATCAGGGTCCCCGGCCAGAGCACATCAAGCCGATTTGGGTTGGTCGCATTTTTCTCGACGATCAAGGCCTGGGCGAAAGCCTTTGAATCCTGCACAAACCCGTTATATTCAAGCGTGCCGTACCGGGCGATCAGATCGGCCCGAATGATGTTGGGTGTAACGATGGCTGAGCCGGGCGCAAAGCGTGTGCCATTCGCAGCTAGCTTGACCCGACCATATTTGGACGTGACGAGCGACTGCAGGTCGCGCAGCACATACATCAGAAGAAACAGGGTTTCCACCTTCAGATAGCTGTCGTCAGGAGCGCCAAACGAATTCACCTGGTAAGTGGTGATCAGGCCTTCGATAGCTACGGTTCCATCACTGGCAACGGTGAAAGTAGAGATCCCGTCCCACAACAATGTGTTGCGTTCTGGCATGTCGAAGCGGGATGCAGGCGGTGGTGCAAGCACGGTACTCAGCGCCAGGGTATGCAAGGGGCGCCCAGGATCTGCGCGAAGCGACACGGCGGCGGCCCCCGCCATGTCTGCAGCCCAGATCCAGGCCGGCGATGGGGAGTCGTAGAAGCCCATGATGCTTTCGTGCTGGTTATTACGTGCATTACCGGCAGTGGCCAGCGTCGACAATGTGCCGCGCTGCGCCGAAAAGACATGACCATAGAGCTGGCTGGCATAGCTCCAGCGGCCGGTCTGGTCGTTGAGCAGGTTCTTCAGCGAATTCAGCGATGCGGTGTCAGTATACGGGCTGACAATGATGTCGAACGCCTCGTCACCCAGGTTCGACAGCGCCGTATCCAGCACCGGATTGGTCGCACCGGCGGACATCAGGGTAAGGGTAAGCGTCAGACCGGCCGGGACCGACTCGCCACCCGAGGTGCCCAGGTAGTTCAAGCGCAGGTCAATCTCGTTGCCGCCGGTGCCTTTGTTCTTTGCTGTGAGCGTCACCGTTGCGGTTGCAGCAGTAGCCGTCACGGGTAGGTCGCCGGTACCGTTAACCAGCGCTGCCAGGGCGGTGGCAATATCAGCCGCTGCCTCACCTGTGGTAACGGTCAGACTGATCAGTTGCCCGGCGATATAGAGCGAGATCACACCAGTAGCTGTCGGGCTGCCAACGATGGCGACGGTACCTGTGGCAGCCACGGAACCGGCAGCGTCCGACAGAGGCAGAAACCAGACCTCGCCAAAGGGGTCAGATCTCTTATAGGCAGCGGTCATCAGCGCCAGCATCGAGCCCAAGCCACCTTTGGCCTTGGCATCGCTGACGCCCTGGCCCAGCACCGGAACACCGGGTACGCCATTGCCCGAGGCGGTAATCTGGCCGACGATCAGAGTACGCTGAGTCTGCGCGCCGCTGTTGGCCTGGGAGTTGTCGACCTCGGCATAGAACAGTGGAACCCGCAGGTTCGCCGGGATGTTGCTGAACGGGACGGTCATTGACTGTCGCTCCCCTCATCGTGGGTTTCGGGCGGCTCGACCGAGGTCGGGACCGGGGTGTTTTGTATGGGGGCTTGCGCCTCGACAGGTACAGGTTCCGGTGCAATCAGGGTGGCATCGCCACAGCTCAGTCGGCGCAGCCAGTAGAGGTCGTCATCCGGAACCTCCCGGCCTGATTCCGGCAGAAAGTCGCGCTTGACCGGATCGCGCACCAGCAGCGGGGGTGTGGCGTAAATATGCATGGTTACTCCTGCGGAAATTCGAACGTGAGGCCGCCCTCTGCGCGGCCATCAGGGCCGACAGTGCGCGGAGCCGGTGTAACAGCGCCTGGGAATGGCGGATCGGGGTAAGTGCCCGTAGGGTCGGCGACGTTGATCAGGTCTGCAGTGACGTTGAACTCGGTCAGCGGCACGATGGGCTGAACAACAGCGGCAGCCACCGGGTCGAACACAGGATCATCTGAAGCGCCTTCCAGCGGATAGAAGTCCTCGGGGCCCTGGTAAAACTCCATCCCGACATCCATGACCAACTCGCCAATGTTTTGCTCACCCTCGCCGTCCTCGCGCATGTGGGAGCGAATGAAGGGAAACTGCTGCAGCCTGCTCATGAGCGGCGGGAAGTTGATCAGCGCCCTTTCAATCTGGCGCTGCATGGTTTCCAGCGCCAGAATCATCGCGCCGGCGGCTGCGTTCTTCGGGAGCGCCTTAAGCTGCAGCCTGGCGCTGATCCGAATCGTGGCCGTCACAGTGAACTGCGGACCGCCCTGACGCCCCAGCGAATCCTTGTCCTCCTCCGGCGCATGTAGCCAGATAATGGGGTAGCTGCCGTTCCAGGTCGGCCAGGTCCTGGCCGCAAAAACATTGTTACCGGCAGCCGTCCCTACCTTCAGCGCCTCGGCCGTGATCTGCCGTAGTTCAGAGGTAGTCGTCATCACATTTCACTCAACATGAGCTTGGCCCAACCATGGCTGTCAGGACGAACCTCGATCACCAGGTAGCGCTGAGCGATGCTCGGGATGTAAACCTCATCGTCCTGGGCGGGCGGCTCCACAAAGGCCGAGAGCCGAACGCCCAGAACAGGTTGTGTTGAGGTGACGCCTACCAGCGGATCGACCAGCTCAACCTCACGGTAAGCCGAGTCGAACACGCCATCGATGGGATAGGCCGTTCGGCCCACGGGATAGAACATCACCTGCCCTTCCGGGCGCTGACCTTCTCCGAAGATGGTTTCCAGCGGCGCCAGTACCAGGCTGTCCCAGTCGATCATCAGGCAATCCTCACCCCAGGGCCTGCCGACACACGGATGTGCGGGCCAGCCTGCGGTTTCTCCACGACATCCCCGTCAACCAGGAAGCCCAGGCGAGTCAATGCCTCGGCTTCGGCAGAGGGGACCTTGACGGTTTCGCCGGCCCGACGCGATTTCTTGTCGACGCCAACCACGGTTCGGCCTCTGGCCACGACAGCCTCTACGACAGAGGCCCCCGCCCCTCCCGGGCCAGCCATCAGCTACCGCTCGCCGGTGTACAGACCTTGGCAGCCAGGCAGGCATTGACACGACTCGGGATAACCAGCGGCGAGCTCTGCATCAGCAAAATCCGCTGGGCTGGGTCGTTCTCGACCCAGGTCTTGGGCGCGTAGGACAGCGACTGATAGTTGAAATTCGGGTCCAGGATGGTGCCGAAGGCACGGGTGCCCATCAGTTGAGCGCCGGACATCAGCATGTAGCCATCCGGCAGCATCGGTTGCTCGACGCCGTTTTCGTCGATATACCAGTCGTTGTACAGCCACAGGTCGTACTGACCCCAGCGGCCTTTGTACACGGCACCCGGCGCGATCTGCGGGCCGATATTGATGTTGCCGGACTCGCCTTGTTTCGGGAAAAAGATGGCGCCGAACACTTTCTCGTCATTGGAGAAGGTCTGCCAGGCCGAGGTGGTGAATACCAGGTCCATGGCCTGAGCGCCGGAAAGCTGGAGCATCAGGGTCTGCCATTCTTCGATGTTGTTGGCCGGCACTGTGTCGCGGCCCGCGGCGTTGAAGTTGGCCTTGGTGCCCCACTGGCTATTGCCGGTCAGTGCAATCGACAGCTGGCCATCGCGCCCGAAGTCCACCACCTCGGTTTCGAAGCCTTCACCGGAGACGGTGACGCGACCAGTCAGCATGGCCGAAGCGGCCATCCATTCCAGGCGCCGATCCAGCATGTCGATCTGGTCGGCCATCTCGAACGCGACGTTGGCCATCTCACGTTCGCCGGCAGTCATTTCACCACCGCCGATGCGTTCACCGATGTGGCGCATAACCGGCTTGCGCAGGTCCGGCGCGCGCTTGTCCTTGATGTAGGCTGGCTTGTAGGTGTTGGTCTGGTACTTGCGCTGCTCGACCAGCTTGCCCTGCACCAGCGGGCTGACGAAGGGCGACATGCGGCGCAGGCCGACATCGATGTCGATCGCGACGAATTCGGTTTGCGAGTTGACGATGTTCGGAAAGAAGCGGTCGAGCAAGAATTTCTGCGAACGCTTGAGCGTCGGCACGACCTGGATCAGGTCGGTGGTGCTGAATGGAAACGAACTGGCGGCGGTCATGGGCCTCTCCAAGCAAGGGATGCGAAATCCAGCTCACAAAAAACCCGCCGAAGCGGGTTCTTGTGGGCAGTACGGTAAGGGCCGAATTACGGCGCCGAGTTGTTCGAAGGCGAAGCCGACGAGATGGAGCTTTTGGCGAACATCCCATAGGGGCGCATGGCCGACACCAGCGACGGCAGCGACCAGGAGGTATCGAAAATCAGTTTCGAGGCATTGAACTCGCCCGCCAGATACCCGCCAGCCGTGACCGGACCCAGGCTGGCGTCAGCATCGTCGACCAGAATGGCGACAGGGTTCTGGCTGCCATCGGATGCGGTGCGCACGCACTGCACGTAAGTGCCGACGGCATCGAACACACTGATGGTGAAAGCGTCACCCACTACGAACGCCGTAGCGCCTGCAGTCAGGGTGAAGTTGATTTCAGTGCTGGTGAATGGCGTGCCAGCAGTGGCATTACCGAGCGCGACGCCTTCCGGGTCGACGACACTGAAGACGGTCGCCGAGGTTGCGGTGAGGGTGTAGATGCCCACCTCAACCGCGGCTCCGACACTGATACCGCTCAAGGTGCCGTTGCCGGTATTGCCTTGTGCCGCCGCAGCCTGGATCGGGTTGACAGTCTGCTGGCCAAGCACTGTGCCGCGCTTGAGAGCGCCAGCGCCAATCAGGATCGGTTGCGTCACCAGGTTGCGGGCGTCGGCGATCAGTTGATCCGGGATATAGACCTGAGCCTGTACACCGGGCTGTTGCGGGTTGTCACGAATGACGCTGGGGGTCAACGACATGCTGTCGATCTCCGTGGAGTGTTGGGATTAGCGCGACGCGCGGGCGGCGGCGGCAATGATCTTCTGGGCAATCGGGGAAACCCCGGACGACTCTTCGCCCCCGCCTGCGCCGGCATGCGTGACGTTGGCGTCTTTCATGCGTTCGCCGAGGCTGCTGCCACGAGCACCTACGCTGCGTGCCACGCTCAGGGCGCTGATAGCGGCGTCCGCCGACATGTTGGTGTCGAAGGCAAAGACGCAGGCTTGCTCGGGATTGCTCGTCTTCAGGCCGTGAGCGAGGATCCGGGCGCAGCGGGCGCGCTCCTGGGCGACGATGGCCTTTTTGGACTTGGCGTCTTTTTTGTCCTCGTCGTCCTCGTCATCTTCCTTGTCGTCGTCTTCCTCGGCGCGTTTTGCCTTGCGCCCCTTCTTGTCGTCGTCCTCATCGTCTTCGTTTTCGCCCTTGGCGCGCCGCGACTTCTTGTCGTCTTCCTCATCTTCCATGTCGTCATCGTCTTCGGCGCGCTTGGCCTTACGACCTTTTTTGTCGTCTTCCTCGTCGTCCTTTTCCTTGTCATCCTCTTCCGCGCGACGGGCACGCTTGGATTTCTCCTTTTCGTCGTCTTCTTCCTCGGCGCGCGGGGAAATACCAAACAACTGGGCGAACGGCATGGCCGCACTCAGTTTTTTGCGAATGGTCATCGGTGAATCCTCTGAAGGTTTGTGCTAGGCCAGCTGAGAGAGCAGCGCCCGGAAAGCGGCGTCGGGCGCCGCAACAGCGTCAGCCAGGCCGGCCTCTACCCCGGCGGAGCCGAGGAAGGTTCCTGCCTGGGTTGCGCGGACCTTGCTGGCCGCGATGTTTCGATTACGGGCCACCGTGTCGACGAACAGTTCGCCCATGGTGTCGATATCCGCTTGAAATCGCGCCAGCGCATCCGCCGACAGCGGGATCTCGGAGTGCCCGTCGGCCTTGCGGTCGCCGTAGGTGATAAAGGTGACCTCAATACCGGCCGAGGTCAGGGCCTTGGAGAAGTCGACGTGCATGCAGATCACACCGATGGAGCCGGTGCCACCCGTGCGCGGCACGTAGATTCGGTCCGCTGCGCTGGCAATCGCATAGGCCGCCGAGTAGGCCGACTCGTTGAGGATCGACCAGATCGGTTTGTCACCCCGCGCGCTGTAGATGGTGTCCACCAAGTCGAAACAGCCGGCCACCTCGCCGCCGGGGGAATCGACATCCAGCACGATGGCGCTGACTTTCGGGTCGAGCAGGGCTGTGAGAAATGCCTGGCGCAAACCGTCGTAGCCGGTCATGCCGCTCCAGGGGCGGAGCGTCCCGGTTTTTTGCACCAGGGTGCCATGCACCTGAATAATGGCGATGTCACCAACCAGGTCGTAACCGCTGTCGCGCGCCTCCCGGTCGGCGTAGCTGTAGCCGTCGCCTTCCAGGGCCGCGGGCGTCAGGTCCACGGCATCGCCGCTGACCCGCATCATCCGACCGATGCCGAGACGCTCGGCCAGGGCCGCCATGATGACTTCGGCCTTTTCTGGGCGGATCGCCACCGGCACATTGAAAAGCCGCTGCGCAAGGTGTCCAAAGTGCATTAAGTAGGCCTCGGTTTCTGTATGGCGTCGTCCGCCGTGGTGTAACCGCCGGGGATTTGCATGCCGGCCCAGGTCGGTGCCGGGATGCCGAGCTCCCTGAACTTGTCGATTTCGCGTTTGCGTTGCTCGAGCACTTCCTCGTAGTCCAGCCCCTGCTCCATGCATTCCTGTTGCAGGGTTGACAAGCCTGCGTCCATGCCCAGGACGGCACCTTGCTTCTCGGCCACCGGGTCGATCCAGCCACGGGCCGGGCCCATCCATTCGGCGCGGGAGTACATGCCGCGGCATTCCATGAACGCCGGGGCGCCATGGGGCAGCGGGTAGTCATCAATCTCCATGGATTCCTCCATGAAGCATCCCAGCACCGGCTGCGCCGTGTTGGTGGCGAAGTCGTTGCGGCGGCGCGTCAGGGTCTTGAAGGCTTCCAGCAACGCGCCACGTGCTGAGCTGTAGTTGGTGTCGGACCAGTCGTGCGACATCTGCTGCGCCGACAGGCCGGTGGCCGAAGCGAAGTTGCGCAGGAACGATTTCTCGAAACCGGCGAAGTTCGCATTGGGCCGCGTGGCCGTGACGGCGTTGATTTTCTCGCCCGGGAACAGGATCGGTAGCCGAGACTCGCCGAGCATGGTCCGGCGGTCTTCGTGGTAGTCGGCGCGCTGGTCCTGGTACCGGGAGAGGTCGGTGTCATCGCCAATAGCCTCGCTGACCAGCGAGTGATCGAACGGACTTTCGATGTAGGCACCAAAAATCGAGTTGATCACCGCCGCGTCAAGCTCCACGGCGTCGTATTTGGCCAGCATCTTCATGCGTTGCAGGATCGGCGCGAAGATGCCGGAGCCGCCCCGGTGCTGCGAGGCTCGATCATGGTCGAAGTCATGGATGATGACCGGGCGCCCCCAATCGGTTTCCCGGGGGATTTCTTCCCAGGTCACGCTGTCGGCGGCGGCCCACCAGTCACCCTGGTGGGCTTTGCGAATCCAGTAGGCCTTGGCCGCGCCGAACTGGTCGAGCACGACGCCGCCGCGAGTGCCGTCGGAGTCAAAGCGCTGTTGCGGATTGCTCAGGCGGTCCGGGTCGATTAGCTGCATGGCCGTCGCGTAGCGCGCCTTGCCATAACCCACGCGCTCGGGGATCCAGCAGGCCTGCACCAGCGAATCACCCTCGACGAGCTTGTGTCTGAAGCCAAGGCGCATCATCTGGGTGATGGTCAGTGAGCGCTGGGCATCGCAGTAGCGACCGCTATCAAAGGCCCAGGTGCGGTAGTTGGCCGTGGCCACCTGGGCGAATTCGTGGGCCCAGGTGGCATCGAATGCCTTGTTTCCGGTATGAGCCGCCAGGGCGCGCCAGTCCGGCTTGATCAGCGGCCGGAAGTGTCCGCCGATAGCGTTGTCCAGAATGCGGGTTACCGCGCCGGAGGCCCAGCCGTCGTTGCGCACCAAGTCGCGAACACGGGAGACAATCCGGTCGCGGTACATGTTGAGGTCGCCGTCGGGCGATCCTAGGTAAGGGCGCCAGCCCGAGACGTGCTCACCGTAGATGTCAGCAGCGTCATAGGGGACGTTGCCGCCTGGCGCCAGCATCTTGCCCCGGCTCGGCCGCATGGGCTGGATCGGCTTGCCGTCGAGCCCCACAATCGATACGGGATTATTCATCACTTAAATCCAATGCGGATGGGCTGACGCGGGCGACAAACGATGCCGAGTTGCTTCTGAAGCATCATGATGACGTTCGCGAGCTGAGCGAGATTTGCGCGGGTGTAGGTGATGCTTTTCGAGCCATCGCCCTGGGTGTACGTCGCGCTTTCGACCTTGCCGCCGGCGGAAAGCTGCAGGTAGGCCTGCTGGGCGTTTTCCAGAGAGGTCTGCAACGACGCGCGCGGAATGCCCGCCAGCAGGTTGCTGGTTGGTCCGTAACGGCTCATAGGGGTAACTCCGGGTGATCCCCGCCGAAACGGGGAGATCTAGGCCAACCGTCTGGTTAGCGATTTCTTTTTGTCGGGCTTGGCCTGGATGACCCGGGGACCAGCGGGAGCCACCGACTGACTCGGCGCAGGAGAGATATCGTCCTCCGGCTCCGCCTCTGGTCTGGCTACCGGAATGCCGATTGAGGCATTGACCTCTTCGGCCCGCTTATTGAGTTTGATGCCCATATGTAGCAGCCCGCAAAGCGCGGCATAACCATATACGCGACAGTCCAATCCCTCGTTGGCACGTCCGGGCCGAGGCTCCCACACCCGGTACTTCACGCCCCCCGTCACCTTGACGATGGAGCGCTCGGCGGTGAGCTGGGCAAAGTAGTTGATGTCACGGCTGACCGGAAAGTGCATGTAGCCGGGGCCTGGCTTGTCCTTCATCAAGCGCGTGGTAATGGTGTCCTTGGCCGCGTTCACTCCCAGCATCACCGGGCGGTAAGTCGCCTTGCTGCGCCGGCTCGGGACCTTTGTCGGCCAGACAGGAGAGCGCTTGCCATTGCGGGCCGACTCGCCCTTGACTGCCCAAATACGTCGTCCAATGCGAGCCTTGCAAAAACCATATACCGCCTGAGTATGGTGACCACCCGAGTCGAAACAGGCCGCCATCACCGGGAAGGCGTAGCCGTCGGCGCGATACCAGATTCGCTTGAGGTAAGCATCGAGCAGTGCCTGCACGTCGGGCTGATCAAATTCGCCATCAATGACGTGGTAGTCAATCGACCAGGATTCCTCGTTGACACCCCAGCCGATGACTTCCATCTCAAGCCGGTAGTCCTGACAGTCGATACCGACGGTAATCAGAGCAACTCCATCGGGAACCTCGGCGGCCCAAATCTCGCAGCGAGCAGCCAATGCCTCGATTTGGATCTCACGCCCGGAGTTCTTCCGATAGGGCAGGCCCAGCTGGGTGTTGTAGAACGCCAGCTTCATGTCTTCATCGTCGCCGCAGGCCAACCATTTGCGAGCGATATCCGATGGCTTGTCCTTTGACCAGGGGCTATATAGCTTCGAGGCGGTAAACCCGGCGTGTTCGTTTTCCACAGGGTGGATGCCGCAGGTCGGACAGCGTGCCAGGTATACCGAATGCCGAGGGCTTTCAGACAAGGTCCAAACCCGATCTACCGCCCCTTCACGCGCCAAGTTCCAGGCTACGTCGTACTGCTCAAGCGGTTGATGGCGATCACCGCAGCAACTGAACGGCTTGGTCTGATGCCAGCGGATACTACGCAGTGCCTTGAGGCGCTGGCCTTCCGACCACTCTTCACCGCAACCCTCGCAATACATGCGAGCCGTCTTTGGCATATGGGCACCGGTTTCCGGGTCCTTTTGCCAATGCACGTGCTTGAAAAAATCCGGAAACTGCCGGTGCCCACACCCAGGGCACTCCAGGGAGGCGCGGCGCTGGTCGGAAGCCAGAAAGCTTTTTTCGATTCGAGACTCGTCCTCGACGGTCGGCGAGCAAGCACGTACTGAAAGCCAGTTGGCGCCGAAACTCGCGGTACGCTCCTCGGCCAGCATGATCGGATCGCCCTCGCGGGTGATCGGGTATTTATCGACTTCGTCGCTCAGCAGGATGCGAATCGGGCGTCGCGCCAGGTTGTCCGGGCTGCCAGCGCCGGCCAGGGCCAAGAATCCGCCCGGGAAAGCCTTGTACAGCAGCGTTTCATCTGACGACCGGGTTTTGCCGGTGCCGACAATCTCGCGCAGGACCGGAGTCGTCCGAACCAAGGGGCTGATGCGCTCTTTCGAGAACTGTTCGGCGGCCGCCTCCTTAGGCTGCAACAGCAGCATCGGGCATGGGTCCAGGTGAGCGAAGTAGCCGAAGATGTTTTCCAGCAACGCCGTCTTGAGCAACTGGGTGCTGACCATTACCGTGATGACATGCACGCCGGCCTCGGTCACGGCCAGCATAGGGCCGCGGGCAACCTCGACCGTCGAAGTCTCCCAGTTGCCGGAGATTGCACCGGCCTCCTTTGCCAGGCGGCGATAGCGATCCGCCCAGTCGGGCACGGTGATGCGCGGCGGTGGCGTCCAACCCTGGCGGTAGGCCAGGCGCAGGCGGTCAGCTTTCGCTAACGAACTCGACCTCACTTTCCGGCGTACCGAGTTGACTGATGTGTTTGTGGACATACTCCGTCAATGCTCCAACCACACGATCAGCCTCAAGGCCGAGATCGGCGGCGAGAAGCGGCCCCACACGGGTAGGCCAATTGAGCCAGGCATCACGCGATGCCCTGGCCTGTTCAAATAGGATTTTCTCGGCGACCTCCAGATCAACCAGCGAACCTGACTTTTGTTCGTACTCGAGTTGGCGCAGCAGCGCCAGGTAGTTCTCTTTCCGTCGCAACGCTTCGGCGTAGTCATGGGAGGCCACACCGCCGCTTTCGAGCAGTCGAGCGGCCTCCTCTTCCAGCGTTTCACCGTCGGACTCATCGACCTGCGAACTGCGAACCATTGAGTGCGAACTGCGAACCCCTGGGTTCGCATTTTCGAGCGCCGGGTTCGCACCCTTGGCATTACCTTCCCGCCAGCTACTGCCAACGAGATCTGGATTGATCGAGCCGTCGTCGAAAGCCGCAAGCCTGTTGAGCTTCAGCGCTTTTCTGACCAGCGTGTCAGACACGCCTTCGCGTCGCGCAAACTCGCGAATGGAGACACCTTGCTTCATGGCTCGAACTCAGGTGCGAACACCTTTGAGACTTCATAGCTGGGGCTACAGCGAGGCGCGCAATGCCCTCGGTGCAGGAATGCTCAGGAGGGACCCATGACCAGGGGGGGTGGGCATGCCCTTGCGCACCATGGCGGTGCATTTCTCAGTGGCACCCCAGACCTCGGAGGGTTTCGCTATCCTTGATCGCCAACCCCAACCAAAGGATCGGACAATGCCATCACCAGAACGGATCGAAAGCCACACCATACCGCTGAGTACCCTGCTGGATCAGCTCCTCGGCCTACCCAAGGACACACTGGTATCGTTTGGCGGACTGGACTTCTACCGGATCAAACCTCGCGGGCCTGCCCTTGTGCAAGTCGAGTTCAACCAATCGGTTTATCGCACAAGCGAAGGTCTCTTGGTGGTTGAAGACCACTCACAATAGCAGCGGCATAGATAGCCGCTTTCGTTGTAGGTACGGGCGGGTAACTCTCCTGCATCCGTCCGTTATCTACTCGTTTGAAGATCACGCAGTCGTCATACACAACCATCTCCCAAGAAGAGATGATCTGCTTGCCCCTGATATCCATACCTACAACCTCAGTTTATTTTTACCTAGCCGAGAGGATCGCCCTGCCGATCGATGCGCCGAGCACCGCATTGAACCGCCGATCAATCAGCGCCTTCGCGCGACTGCGATAGTTCAACCGTTTCGTCACAGCAACCGCGTCACCGAAACGAATCAACAGTTTCAAGTGAGCTGGCTGTTTCTTCTTTGCTGGGATGCGCTGCCAGACACCATTGACTGGTCCGGACTTCGTCTTGACCGGACCAATGAAAATATCCTTTCGAGCCTTCAGCCGTTCCAGCACCTTGCGAGGCAACTGGCCGTATTGATCGAGCTTGATGTTCTTCGGGTTGAAGAGCGCGCGACCAGCCAGAACATGGTTACCGCCGTCCTCGTAGGGTTCGAGGTACTTCGCAGCAATCGGCCTGACGAACACGATTGCTGTGAGCGTGTCCTTGCGAGCGCCTTGCATGCCCACCGACTTCTGAGTGAATGGCTTGGGCTTCTTGAAAGTGGAAGCGATGTTCTGGATCTCATCGGCCTGCACCTCCTTTGCAATCGCGGTCAATGCCAGGGCCGTGGCGAATGGCATTTGCTTGTAGGCAAAGGCCGATAGCGCCTTGGATATCTCCTTGACGTTTCCGCGGACTGAGATATCGAACGGTCCGGGCACACCTAACTCCTCTCGCCACTTGCCTGGTAGTCGCCTTGGATGAGCAAATCTTGGCCATCCATTCTGAAGACGACTGTCAGGATCGGAGAACCATCGGAATCGCTGCCGATACTCGTGCTGACCTGGCAAGGCAAGATGCTGCCCTGCTCGTCATGTAGCGCGAATGGACGGTGGTCAACGACACGGCGACCGAAATCACTCAGAGGGATTACCGACCAGGGATCGGCTCCAGCACGTTTCAGAACCAACTTCATAAGCACCTCTCGCGCCACGAATTCAATTTCACCAAATCGTGGCGCGCACGATCACACCGCTTTCTTGGCCAGGGCGACAGCTTCACGCCAGTACACAGGCAGTTTGTGACCGATAGCCTCGAGGATGCCTTCGAGCTTTTCGATGACGTCGGGCGCCGGCGCGTCCAGATCATCTGCAAGTGCAGCAGCCGCGACGATTGGCTTGGCAGCAACCAGGGTTCCGGCGTCAACAACAGACACCTGAGAAGAGCCAGCTTCCTGCGGCGGAAAGGAAGACTGAGCGCCTGCTGGGACGCCAGACTGGATCAGGTCATCGGGCATTTTTGAATCCTCATTTTGAGTTGTGGCCACGCGGCCGGAGAGCCAAGAGTGGATAGCTTTCAAGATGCTCATGGTCGTCCGGCCTTGCGCCTCTCGGCACCCCGCCATGGGGCGTCGTTCGAGAATAGGTATTGGCGTCTGGCCCAGGCATAAGCGACGATGCCCAGGTGCAGCAAGACCGACCAGCCAGGCACCAAGACGCCCTGGGAAAGGTCCAGCAAGATGCCGAAGGAGCCGATGGCCACCAAATAGAACGACAAGCTCAGAACGGGGTGATCAAGAAGACTCACCGCGCGCAGGTATTCAAGTGCTGCGCCGATGGCCAATATGCACAGCAGTGCATCAACGACCGTCAGAATTGAACTCATCATGATCAAGCACCTCGCGAGGCCACGAACTGCCCGAGGGCTGCCTTCACTGCCGGGATAACGTTCATCGCCGTGAGCCCCAGCACGAATGAGACACCGCACAGCAAATTGTCATTCGGCATCAGCCCAAGCTTTGGGGCCAGCCATGCGGTCACCGGCTGAGTCAGGTAGATCGAGAAGAAGAAGCCAACGACCACCGCAGTAGCAGCCTGCCCTCTCGTCAAATCCTTCAGGAAGCCGAGCGAACCAATCGCGCCAATGAAGGCGGCAATGGCCACGCCATACTTGGCGAGCAGGACGCCTAAAGCAGTGGTCGTTGGCTCAGCCATTGGATACTCCAGAAATAAAAAGCCCGCCAAGAGGCGGGAAATAGCTCGTGCTATCGTTTCGGCACCACACCAAACGAAACATGAGGACTCAAGAATGAAGGTAACGCTCAAGTGCAAGAAGTGCGGCGGTGACCAATTCGAGGTTCCGGCCAGGCCGAACGACAGCTCGAAGGTTACCTGTCGCAAGTGCGGCGCCGTCGAGACTTACGGAAAGATCATCAAGGCAGTTGGTGACAAGGCTGTAAAAGACATCGAACGGGAATTCGGGAAGCTCTTTAAGTGACCGTAGGACTTGGATCAGCGGGTGCAACGACTCATCAATCTCGCCGCTCACCTCAACGCTGAAGTTGCCCATGCATCCTCCAGAAAGCAAAAAGCCCAGCACGATGGCTGGGCTTGGACCACTCCTCAGCCCAGCCCCCAAATGAGAGGGATGGAGAGCTGGACGAGGAATGGAGTCGAAATGATGCCAAATATATATTGGCCAAGCAATAAAAAGCCCAGCGATTAGGCCGGGCTTTCTCTGTGGTGTCGCGCTGAAACAGCTGAACACCGTGCCATGAAAACAGGTCGTTATCCGCGTGGAAAGAACTTTTTACGCAGCCTCACGAATTCCTTCGAGCGCACAGTCAATCCAGGCAACCCCTGTCCTGATCAGCTCGCGAGCCTTGGCTTCGCTCAGACCGAACTCCCGGCCAACCCTCAACGCTGGCCACTTGGCTCCGAAGTACAGCCAGATGAAATCGCCCATCTGCTGATTGCGCTTCGTAAGACGAGCAACGGCGCCGTCGACCACCAGGGCCAGGTCGTCCGTGATCACGTAAGCCCTGCTCCCCCCCTCACAGGGTGTGTTCTCTCGGATAAGTGCTTGGAGCGGGGAGACATAGCGTGGAACACCCATCCCATCCATCCGCCACCAGCCCCATTGCTCCAGCAGGTATTCAGTGTCACCAAGGGGCTTGCCCAGATATGTACGCTTCTTCATGCCGCTTTCCTCGGATCTGGATCACTCAGGCCAAACAGATCGCGGAGCAACCGGTCGGCGGGTTTGTTCTTGGCGTTGCCCTCGATCAGCCAACGCTGGCCGAAGTCATGGAAACCGATCTGAGCGCGACTGCCGTGCCAGCTCGCAACCATGTCCAACAGGTAGGCCAGCGCAGTAGCACCGCCGATCTTGACCTCGGCCAACTCGGTACCTGCGATTTTCAGGAAGCGTCGTTCAAGGTCGCTCATGCTCTTGCGCGGCAACGCCGCCGTGACGTTACTCATTTGCGGCACTCCCAGAGGCTTTTCCAACCTCCACATTCATGTATTTAGCAATCACGGTGCAGGCCTTGCGTGGCGTGGCCTGTGGGCGATTATGTGAATCTTTAAATCTAACGCCTGTCTGCTCGGCAATGAGGCAGACCCGATTTCTGTCTAACGCTTTGGCGGAAATCATTTGCCCTTCCTCCCCTTGTACTGGCTGGCGAAGGGGCGACTCATTTCGACCTCTTCGTTTGACGGCTCACGATTGCCGGCGAAATTGACGAATCGAGCGAACTGGCCTTGCTGCTGGACCAGGCACGAACCAACCGGCGCATGCCTGCACTTGGGCATGATCAACTCGGTGATGCCGTTCTGGCCCTCCTCGCTGTCCATGTCGCGGTGAACCAGGATGATGCAGTGGGCGTCGGCCTCGATCTGGCCGGACTCACGCAAATCTGAAGCGATCGGCTTTTTACCCGGGCGCTTCGTCGAGTCGCGGTTGAGCTGCGCCAGCAGGATTACCGGCACCTCCAGTTCCTTGGCGATGTTGACGATGTCGGTCGAGATCTTGCCCAGCTCCGCGGTGCGGTTGAACGCCTTACCGTCCGAGCCAATCAGGCCTATGTAGTCAATCACCACCACATCCAGGCCGTGCTTTCGTTTGACCTGGCGGCAGATGCTGCGGATCCGCGCGACGGTGAGACCCGACTTGTCGCTGATGTACAGCGGGGCATCCATGATCTTGTTGACGGCCGACGTCAGGCGAGGCCAGTCATCGTCCTGCAACTGCCCGTTATCGAGCACCCGAAGATCAATGCTGCCAATGGATGCCAGCGCGCGGTTCCCGATCTCTTCCTCGGGCATCTCCAGCGAGAACACCATCCCGACACCAGCGCCGGAGCAGGCGATGTGCTGGGCGATCTGCAAGCCCAGGGTTGTTTTGCCGCTACCCGGCAGGCCGGCGACGATGGTCACGGTCTTTTTGCGGAGCCCGCGAATCAGTTTGTCCAGGTCCACCAGGCCGGTGGACAGTCCGGACTGCACAACCCCGTTGAACTTGGCATCGATGATGTCGACGTTTCGGGCAATCACCTCATTGATGTGCTTGTAGTCCGGCTCCCCGGTGTCCAGGTCGCGCAAATCGGCCATGGCCTGCTGGGCGCTGGCGACGATCTCAGCCACCGGCCGGTTCTCGCTCGCGGAATCGCGAACAGCGTCGGCCGCATCCACCAAACGCCGCAACACGGCTCGCTCCCTCACCGTCCGGGCGTAGGCCTTCCAGTTCGCGGTGCTTGGCGTGTTCCTGGCCAGCTCGACGGCGTAGCCCAGGGTCGCGCGACCACTCGGCAGGCATGACTTAAAATCGGCCACCGTCACCGCATCGATGGTCACACCCGTGCAATGAAGATCGATCATCGCCTGGAACAGCGCAGCGTTTTCCGGGTCGTGAAAGTCGGCCGTGGTCACGCAGGAGGTGATCGGGTCGAACAGTTCGCCATCCAGCAGCAGGGCGCCGAGCAATGCGTGCTCGGACTCATCGCTGTAAAGCTCGCGGAAGTCGTTCATGCGCGCCTCCGTGCCGAAGCCCAGGTAAAGCCGGCCAGCTTCGCGCCATTCTCGCGCAGGCGATCAAGCGCCCGAGCTCCGATGTACTGCTCAAGACTTGGCGCGTGCCGCCCTTCCGCATCCTGCTTCGAGGTTGCGGGCAGGTTGGAAACGAGCACCATGGGCTTCACATCCTGATACCGGCGATCAATCACCTCATGCAGGACCGCCAGTTCGTACTGCGTGCCCGCCTGGGCGCCGACCTCATCGAGCACCAGCAGGTCGAAGCTCGCCAGCTCGTCGATTACGTCACCCTCGCTGAACCCTGAGTTGCGATCCATGGAGCGCTTGAACGTGCGGATAACCTCCGCGGCGGTGGTGATGACCGCCACCGCCCCCAGATCGATGACGCGCCGGACAATACCGCTCGCCAGGTGCGTCTTGCCGGTCCCCACGTTGCCAGTCAGCAGCAGATTGCGGCCGGCGGCGAAGTGCTCGCCAAAGTTGTCGGCATACTCCTGGCACAGCTCCAAGGCCTGGACCATGGCCGGGGTGGCGGCGCTGTAACTGGCGAACGTGCTTTCAGCAAACCGAGGGCTGATTCCAGAGCCCACAAGCGCGCTGTTGAGCTTTTCGGCTTGAAGGTGAGCCAGGGCCTGCGATCGCTCGGAGCTACCGGCAGGCGCCACACGCAGGCCGTGGTACTGGCACTGCTTGCATGGGCGTACCAGCATCGAGCCATCGAACTGCTCAACCTCGGAGCGATCAACCTCACCATGGACCGGGCAATGGCCGGTGAACGCCCGGTGCTCGGGCTGACGGCGAAAAATATTAGAACGCTGGGCCATTGCCGCCTCCTCGGTACATGTCGGGGGTATGGTTGGGCAGGTTGTTGAAGGCCGAAGGCTTGCTGCCCGCGGCCGGCAACAACTCATCTGTCCACCGCTCACCGTTCAACCAGGTCGATGCATTGGGGGCGTAGCGACCGCCATCCTTGGTCCAGTCTTCGGAAACGCTGTGCTGCCCCAGGGCGGTGATCAGGATCTGGCGTAGCTCTTCGTTCGGTTTCAGCTTCGCCCAGGCCTTGGCTGCGTCCTTCCGCCCTTTTTTCTTCGGGTACAACTTCCAAAACTGATCAAAGCCTTCTTCCGAAACACCTTTTTCACCACCGGGTGCTGGTGAGGTTTTAATGCTCTTTGTATTGTTGCTTTGTGTATTGCTCCCCTGCGTGTTTTCCGAAGGGGGTTCACCGTCTTTTCCGAAGGGGTTCGCAGCATTTCCCGAAGGGGTATTCGGAAAACCGAAGGGGTCAACGAGGCGGAGTCGACGCTCCACAACTCGCTTGCCTTCGCGGATCAATTCGACCCGGAGATGCCCCTTATCAACCAACCCGCTGATGATCTCCGAAACCCTGGAAATCGACAGATCGAAAAACTCAGCGAAGTGCGCATTGGTTGCATAGCAGCCTCGCGAGCCCGTCTCTAGGCTGGATATCTCGCCCAACATGACCTTCTCATTTGGCGACAGGGAGCGATCAAGCCAGCGCTCTGCTGGAATCCAGACGCCCTGGAATTTGCGTGGAATGTCGGCAGTCATACGTTCAACTCCCGCGTCACACGGCTGACGAAGTCGTCATAGCTCTCGGTCATGGCGATGCCACGCTCCTCCAGAGCGGCGCGGGAAGCCTTGGCCATGCTGTAGACCTCCCAGCGCTCGCGCTCTGGCAGATGGCGGCAACCGGAATAGTTGGGCCAGGGGCCGGCGATCACGGAGGCGCTGGCGGGCGCCTGAGGGGTGTTGCCAGTCGCAATAGGGTCGATGGTCATTGCAACGTCTCCCCGTTCGGCCGAATGATCTTCGCCACGATGGCCGCCATGTCCTCGATGGTCCCACCAGACAGGCGGCGAACCAGAAGTCCCAGCGCAGTAGTGGCATTGATCGCTTCCACTGCGACTGTGGCAGTGATTTGGGCATTGATCGCCGCAAGAGTCGCGCTGGTACCAAGCCGAACCTTATCGCTGGAGTTGAATGCCTCGCAGGCCAGAGCTAAGTCGCTATGTTGGCTGAAATGCTCCGGAGGGATCGCCGAGGTCAGAGGGCCCGCAATGGGAATATGCATGTCCGGGACCTCCTCACCCGCCAGCATGCACCGACTTGCGACCGCCCAGTGCTCGTCGGAAACCTTCTTGGCATCGCCACCGGTCTTACGTTCAAACAAGACCTTGAGCGCCCAGTAGGCCTCGATCAGGCCGACATAAACGTCATCCCGCTCTTGGATTGTGCCACCCTCCTCGACAAGCTCTGTCGCATCCTTCACACACTCGAAGCACTTCAGAAGCAGCGCGGCGTCGGTGAACCTCTCGAAGAACGCCTGATCGATGGTTTCAGCCTGGGCCGGCTTAGGGACATTGATCACTTTGCTCATAGCGCATGCTCCAGGCGCTGGATCAGCGTCCGCATTTTTCGTTTGGTGCTGGTGGTCAGGCAGCGAGCGGCGAGCCAGCGCTGGAAAGCCGCGCCCGTAAAGTTCAACACCCCGCCGAACGCTTCATCGTCCGGGTCGATACGCTTGCGCGGATCGTTGGGGTACGGATGCCCGTAGGCAGTGAAGTAGGTCTTGTATAGGGTGTTCAGTTCGCGGCGCAGGCTATTGCGCAGGGTCTCAGCCTGCTGATATTTCACGGCCGCCTCGGCAATCTGCCCCATGAGTTGTTCGTAGGTTGGCTTGGCGCTCATAGGGGTGACTCCGAAGTGAATTTGCTAACGGTGAATTTGCCGTCCCAGGTCTGCTTCATGGGCAGCTTCTTGGCGAGGTACATGTCGTGCAGCCGTCGGGCGCCCTCCTCCAGCATCACTGGTGTGTACTTGATGAACGGCAGAATTCCTTCGCCGCGGATCGTGATCGGCTTCTCTGTCAGCCAGTGCTTGTCGCGCGGGACGGCGTAAACCCGGTATTTCGGCGAGCTATCGGGATCGTGCTCGGCGTTGTAGACCCACTTGATTTCGATGAGATACGCCAGCATTTGCTGGGAGTTGACCCCGTTCAGGCGCTTGGCGAACTGCGGCACCGTCTCGCCAGGCATGAACAGGTTCTCCAACGCCTCGATCTTCTTGGCCTGCAGCTGGTTTTCCAGCGCCAGCACCTCGTTCTGCTCTTCCAGATCGGCTGCCAAGCGCATTGCCTCGGCGCGGGTCTGAGGTACCACGAAAGGCTGTGGCCGGAAGTAGTTGCTGACCAGCTGACGCTGGACCGCCCAAGACAGATCGTCGGTGAAGGGTTTCACCAGCATCAGATACCCTTGCTCGACGAGCAGGATCAGCCCACGGTTGGGTACCTCAATGCCAAAACAACGCAAAACGTCTTTTTGGCTTGTGTCGGCGAAGAAATAATCTGCCCCCTCGATGAGCCTTTCCTTGTGGGCGGTGAATGTACGGCCGGCTGTTCCTTCTGGCCGCTCATGCACCTGGTCGATCATGGCGAGGGTGACAACCCGCTGGCCGCGATACTCGACGATGGGAAGCTGGGTGTTGTGGATGGTGATTGGATTCATTGTGCGACCTCCGCAGCATCCAATCCCTTCTGCATATGGCCGATCTGGTCGTCGATGTAGTTTCCCCAGTCATCACCAAGGAAACCTCCCAGATCGGAAAGGTCAGCAGTATGAAGATGTCGCCCGTCGCGGTGATCTGCCTTGATGGCGCAGAACAGCGTCCTCATGTGCATCAGCCGCTCATGCGTGGCACGCAGCAGTTCGAGAGCGTCGTCGGCGATTTGGGCAGTCGCAGAAATAGCAGCATCGTTGAGTTTCTTTGGACAAGCCGATCCCGCCCCTGCGTTTATGCAGGATTGATTGTTCCTCATGGGTTAGCGCTCCTGACTAATCAGGAAGGCTTCGACAGGCTCAGGATCCCAGCGCACGGATCGGCCGAACCGAATTGGCTCAGGGAAGCCAGGAGTCTTAGACCAGCGCCACCAAGTGGCGCGACTGACCTGGTACTTGGCGCAGAGTTGCGCAGCGGTCGCACGAGCACCGACCTTCGGGAGATTCAGTTCAGAGGTGTTGCAGTTGGCAGATTTTGCCATGATCGATTTCCCCACTTATTTGGAAAAACCGAGGAGGTCGAACTGTCAAACCACCAGATCCCGCGAAAGGATCACCGTGGTAGACCGTCGGATAAAGCACCACTGTACAAATAACAGGTTGTGCCGTATTCCTTCCGGTACTACAGTTCGCCGCGAAGCCCGTTCAAATGCTTCTCCCCTCGGGGTTTGTGTACAGGCCTGGCCGGTATGCAGAGGACGTTCCACCGTCCTTTCCCGATCTAGCCCTCGGTATTCCACTACCGGGGGCTTTTCTTTGTCTGCAACTCCAACTGCCAGCAATTCTGTCAGAAAACATCCGCCAATCAGTTATCAGGGCGTCTCATTCATCGACAGAGTGCTGTAGGCGTGTTCGTATGGTAACGGCGCTTTTCAAAAAAAAGAATCAGTTTTTTTAGAATCCCTTGTGTACTCTTTTCGTAACTTCTGTCCCCGTACATTTTCTGGTCGAAACTTAGTGCCCCACAATGTCTCATAAGCACCAATGAGACCAAGCGAGACACCGTGAGCGCATCGAGCCACCCCCTACCTACCGCTCGTCGGATCGACCAAAAGGCCCGTATCATGGGGGCCGCAGGTGGGACTAACCAGGGGCCGAAGAGGCCCTCAATAGACCCTATCACGAATCCTGCGATCTTCCTGGCTGAGAGTTCTCAACACAATTTCGCTAAGCAAAATCGTGTCGCGACACAAAATACGAATAACTAAAACGTGTCGCGACACGTTTTTCTCGAGCGCAAAAACAGGTAATTTCCCGCTTCGCTTTACACTCAAGGTGTAAATATCCACATACAGTGATATTGCACGCTGTAATTTATCCCGCAACTAACCCCAGTTGCGCCCTGTTATACCCGGTTAGGCACAGTTTTCACTACAGAGGCACGCCCCCTACCTAGGGTTAATGGTCTATTTATGAACCTGGTCCCGCGCTCCCGACTGCTTTCCGATCTGGGCAGCTCCGGCGCGGTTCCGCGTCTCGCTTTGAACCGCTTAAAAATATGGTGCGGGAACCGCCATCGAGTTCAGCAAGCCGACAAGCTCCAGGTGCGCATGATCAGCAATGATCTCGATTGCGCTTTGAATGCCTTGCTCGTCTGCAGCATCGAGCTGAGATTCAGCATCGCCCTCTGCGCCGTCTCGGAAGCTGTTGCTGTTGATCAACACCTTAGCGAGCGCCCTGATTGTGATCAGTTTGTACTCAAGGGCGGCACCCAGCTCTGTCGGAGTTTTCATGACTGAGCCTCCTCGCGCTTGAGTTTGTTCAGCTTGTAGTTGGCGGCGGAGCCCTGCAGGTAAAGCGCACCAGCCAGGCGAGCCAAGTTGTCGACCAGCCAGCCGGTGCTCATCGCCAAATCCTTGGTCAGTTCGCCGCTTTCGGCGGTGCGCACAAGGAGCTCGCCAACCGCCGATAGACCGTAGAGGATCGAGTCGCCGTATTCGGTTGCGGCATGTTCCACCGATTCCAATTTCTGGACCTGGTCCGTAGTCAGCTTTGCACCGCCAACACAGGCATACTTCGGGGCCATTTCCACGTCGTGCAGAATGGCATTCCAGTGCGGGGCGCTCATTTGGCACCTCCAGCTTCCGGGGACGCTTCGACGCCTTTCTGAACCGACCAAACCAGCGCGCTGACCGTTTCAGCCAGGAAGCCCAGCGCCGCTACGCCGTCGCAGCACGCCATCTCGCCAGCATTCAGGCTGTCGTAAAGGTGATGGCAGAGCAGTCCAAGCCCGGAAGAAAGAACCTTGGCGGTTTCAAGGGCATCCTCGACATTGGAACCAGCCGCTACGCGGAACAGCATGGTTCCCCGGTTATCGATGGGGGCGTCGAGGAAACCGACCTCAGTTGTTAGCAACTCTTGCGCTGCTGGTGGGGTGGTGCTATTTTTCGGGTGCGACATAGCGCATCCTCCTAGTTCAAAGGTGATGTGGTACGAAGACCTCCTGGCAGAGGTCGATTAAGAAGCCCGCCTCCTACAGCGGGCTTTTTTGTGCCTGTCGTTTAGGGCAATCCCATAATTCCACGGCACAAAAAAATGCAACTCCTCAGCAGGGTCGGGATGGGCCTACCCTGGACGGACTTGTGGGATAGATGCTGGTACGCTCATGCACTGACTCCGAAAATCGTGGTATCTCTTCAATAGTGGGAAGTCACGGCGCCCTTTAACGATTAACCATCTGGTTAAAAGTTTAATTTCGGAAAAACCCGTACGATTTTGTGACGAACCTCTCAGTTTTTCCGATTTAATTGCCTTCAGAGCACCAAATTTCCATTCCGCGCAATGCGCGGAAGTCAGATCATCAGCGCCGCGCTGCGAACCAAATGTTTCTGCATGCGAAAACATTTCAGGGTTCAGCAATGCGTGCGTTTCGGGCTGGGCCAATGATCCGTTTGCTCCCGCTATTTCATAAGTCCCAAAAATAGGCTGGTAATCCATACAGGCCACCCTAAGACGAAACACTGGATGGTTGAACAGGTATATTTGGCGCTATCCTCGTAACACCTGAGGAACTAATCTGTTTGCAAGCGTTACGACTAGAGTCACGGCGCTGACCCGGGAAGGGTTTCTCTTCTACTGCCGAGATCGACCCATCAGCCGATACAGCAACAAAAATCATCCTTCCTTCACGAATTGCTTTGCTGAGAGCGCCCTGGCTCATGCCAAGCTGATCAGCCGTCCACGCATGACGTTTGGCTGCGTATACCGCAAGTGGTGTGCGTTCCACGATCCGTTACTCCGTAACTCTGGGCTGTATAAATAGTGCTTGCGGGATTTTTCAATGTCAATGCCTGCGGGATTTGTATTTTAATCCCGCCGAGAATAGGTTTGTTCTATGGAAATTCAGAAGAAAAAACCGCTATCACCCGAGCAGCTCGCTGACTGCGCAGCGCTCAAGGAAGTCTTCAACCGGAAGAAGGCGGAGCTCGGCCTGACACAGGAGAAGGCAGCCCAGCATCTCGGTATGAACCAGGGGTCATTCAGCCACTACTTGAACGGCAGGAATTCGATCAACCTTCAGTTCGCACTCGCCGTGGCTAAGCTGCTGGATGTCTCGGTCTCAGATTTTGCCCCCAGGCTAGGCAAAGCTCTTGAAGAGCAAGGCTATCGCCCCCCGGAGAGCTACGATGAATACCGACACGATCGTGAGGGAAGGCCCTATTTTCAAGATCATATGCGCGGCCAGGCCAATGTCATTGCTTTTGCGTATCCGGTAGTTCCATGGGGCGGAGAACGGGTTAAAAATCCGACAGGACATGGATTTTCAGACGAGGGCGAGCTTGATCTGATTGCCAGCCCCGAGGAGGCCGGTATTAATGGCTTCTGGCTACAAATGCCGGGGTCATCCATGAACCAGAGCGTTGCGCCTAGCTTTCCATCCGGAACGTTCCTGCTGGTAAACCCCGAGGATAGGGAACTCGAGCCTGGTGGCTTTTTCCTAGCGTGCACCGCTCATGGTGAATTTGCGATACGACAGCTTGTGCGGGAGGCGGGCTCTGACTTCCTCGCCCCGCTGAACCCCTCTTTCCCAATCATCCCGTTGCACCCGGACTGGTCGGTGGTGGGACGAGTCGTAGATGCGCGAATGCCAGGCGTCTAAAATAAAAAATAATCCCGCAAGGATTGACACAATAAAATCCCGCTAGCACTATATCTCCATAGTCATCGACCTTTGGAGCTGTACATCATGGAATATGTCATCTGCGGATCCTGGCGCGGCTTGCTTGGTAAGGGCCTCGCTGAACGCGAGCTTCACTGCGTTGTGGCTCTGGCGTCTGGCCAGACCGACAAGGAAATTGCACGCCGGGATGGCTTATCACCTCGCTCCATCAAAGGCCGAGTCGAATCTGCCATGTACAAACTTGGCGTATTCAAACGCTCGGCTCTGGTGGCTGAAGCGATTCGACTAGGCCTGATCACCTTCTGCCCCGGCACCCACCCGACACCAGAACCCCACGAAGAAAACGAAACCAACCAAGGCATCTTCATCGCCTGACGCCCAGGGCGTCAGTGCGGTGGGTATCGGTCGATACCCAGCGTCGTGACCCCTATCAAAACTTTGCGAAAGCCAAAAAACGCGGCCGGGATCCGGCTTGCCTGAAAAAGGAGTTTGACCATGTTGATCCTTACGAGAAAGACAAACGAAACCATCCGCATCAATGACGATATCAGCGTCACCGTGCTCGGCGTCAGCGGCCAGCAGGTGCGCCTGGGCATCGCCGCGCCGGAGTCCGTGGAGGTGCACCGCGAGGAGATCTATCAGCGCATCCAGACCGGCGCCCGCCAAGAAAAAGGGGAAGCCCATGTCTGAGCTGATCAAGCTGCCGGTCATCGACCGAATCAGCATCGTTCTGCGCCCCGCCGAGGGCCAGACACTGGAAGTCATCCAGCAGCATGTCCAGCTCGGCGCCCACGTATCGATCGGGCGCGGGCTGGCGGTGATCGCCGGCGCCAGCGATCGGGATGTGGTAACACCAGCGATGGAAGAGACTGAATTCTGCATCGACGACCAGGTGCGAATGAGAGCAAATGCTCGGCGCTATGAGTGGCTGCGCAATGTTGCTTTCGATACCCCACGCCAGGACCTGGTGCCGCGTGATCGCCTGGGCAACATGCTGGTAGAGCAAGACCTCGACGGAGAGATTGATCGTGCGATGAAAGCGTACCCGGGCGAGCGGAAGGACGAGCCATGCGCAGACTGATCGCAATCTTCCTACTACTGATCGTGGACCAGGCCAGCGCCAGCCAGATCGAACCAGTTATCAGCGTGCAGCACGATAGCCAGCGCGGAGTGACCTGCTGGGTGCTGAACGATGTCGGCATCAGTTGCCTGCCCGATAGCCAGATCCAGCGCCAGTCCACTCCGGCACCGGAACAACCCCAGGGTCGGGCCAACCCGACGAACACACCTGCCCCTCGCAGTCACAAAGAGAGGCTCCAGCTATGACCCTCTGCAACGGGCCCATGGGCCAGCGCCTGATCGAGCTGTTCAACGCCCTGCAGCGTCGGGAAACCACATTCGGCCAGATCTACGCAATGTCGGCGTCGTGCGGGATTGACGCCCGCCGGGTGCTGGCCGACCACTTCGCCCGGCCAGCGCAATCGGTCGGCACGCTGGAGGCGTGATCATGGGCAAGCCGGTTACCCCTGGAAGTGTCGCGACACTGTTCGCGAATTTCGAAAACGTGTCGCGACATGAAGGCAGGTAGATATGGCCAAGGTCATCGCTCAAATAACCGCTCGCCTGCCTCGCCTGATGGAGGCAGGTGAGTATAGGAAGTTGCGTTATGCTGGAGGGAAGCCAAGTTTGCAGCAATTGAAGAAGTGGATTGAGGAAGGCGAAATCGTGGGCGAGGTAAAAGGCGGAATGTATTTCGTTGACCTGCAGGCCGCGATCATCGGATCTGAAGATCCGCTGCTTGCCCAAATGATGGATGTTGAAAGATGAGTCCCCGCCCCCGCTCGCCGATCAACAAGAAGCTGCCACCGAACCTTTACGCCAACGGTAAGTACTGGCGGTACAAGAACCCTATCACCGGCAAGATGACCAGCATCAATCGCTCACTGGAGGAAGCCATCAAGATGGCAAAGGCTGCGAACGCACGCCTGGCGCCACTGATGGCCGGTGACGGCGAGATGCTGACGATGATCACCGGCGAGAAGCTGCCAAATATGCGCACCCTGCTGGATCGGTTTGAAGCGGAATGGCTGCCAGATCGGAAGTACGCGGCCAGCACACTCGATGAAATCGGCTACAAGCTTGAGCGGTACCGCAAGGAGTTAGGCGATCTGCTGGTGGGCCAGCTCGATGTTCTGGCTGTGGCCGAGTACCTGGACCAATTCAGCAACAATGCCTATACGAAGCACCGCGGGCTGTTGGTGCAGGTGTTCGCCTTCGCCGTGGCCAAGGGCCTGGCCGAGCGGAATGTGGCCGAGCTGACGCTTGTGAAGAAGGAAGAAGAGAAGAAGCGGCAGCGCCACACCCTAGAAGGGCTGACGAAAATCATTGAAGCAGACACCACACCAGTTTGGCTCAAGCGGGCCATCAAGCTGGGCTTGGCCAGCCTGCAGCGTCGCGAAGATATCGTGACTTGGACAAAAGCATCGGTAGACCTGGAAAAGAACACAATCAGCGTGTCACCCGGAAAAACCGAGGGCTACGAAACGCCGATCCACCTGAAGATCGTCATGGGGAAATCGCTGCGCGAGGTGGTGGTGGAGTGCATGAAGTCACCGATCCTTTCGCCCTACCTGATCCACTATCGGCCGCGCGCCAGGCGGAAGGAGCAGGTCGATGCCAAGGCCCACTGGACCAGCGTCACTCCGGACTATCTGACCAAGGAGTTCAGGAAAGCCCGGGACGCCGCCAAGGCTTATGACCACATGCCAATCAGCGAGCGCCCCACGTTCCATGAAATCCGCGCTCTTGGGTCATGGCTTTATGAGCAGCAGAAGTTCCCGACCGAGTACGTCCAGGCGCTCATGGGGCACGCCGACGAAGAGATGACCAAGCACTACCAGGAAGGTCACGAAAAAAAGGGAATCGAGTACGTCGAGGTAGGCGCCGGACTGGCGTTTTGAGGTGGGGTTTTGCAAAAGTTTTGCAAAAGTTTTGCAAATCTCAGAAAGCAAAAGGGGCCAACCTTTCGGTTGACCCCTCTAGACCGCCCAGCAGAGCGGATTTTGTTTGGTAGGCGCGATTGGACTCGAACCAACGACCCCCACCATGTCAAGGTGGTGCTCTAACCAACTGAGCTACGTGCCTGCTGTGGGGCGACATTTTGCGGATTTTCTCAAAGCTGTCAACCCCTTTATTTCGCTAACCCCTTGAATATGCGTATTTTTTACTGATTCCCGGCGAAATCGGCTTTTTTCCCGGGTGGCTGGCGGGGGTATTTCATCTGAGGTAGGATCAGGCCACTCGTAAAAAATATAAAACAGAGGTTGCAGGATGGCGAACACCCCCTACCCCCAGTCCTATTACGCCGCTTCGGCGAATCCGGTTCCTCAACGCCCTGCCTTGCAGGATGATGTCGAGACCGATGTGTGCGTGATCGGCGCCGGTTATACCGGGCTGTCCAGCGCACTCTTTCTGCTGGAGAACGGTTTCCGGGTCACGGTGCTGGAGGCCGCCAAAGTCGGTTTCGGCGCGTCGGGCCGTAACGGCGGGCAGATCGTCAACAGCTACAGCCGCGATATCGACGTCATCGAACGCACCGTTGGCCCCAAACAGGCGCAATTGCTCGGGCAGATGGCCTTCGAAGGCGGCCGGATCATTCGCGAGCGGGTGGCCAAGTACAACATCCAGTGCGACCTGAAGGACGGTGGTGTGTTCGCCGCCATTACCAAAAAGCAGATGGGCCATCTCGAATCCCAGAAGAAGCTCTGGGAACGCTATGGCCATACCCAGCTCGAACTGCTGGACGAGCGACGCATTCGTGAAGTAGTCGGTTGCGACCAATACCTGGGCGGCATGCTCGACATGAGCGGCGGTCATATCCATCCGCTGAACCTGGCATTGGGCGAAGCGGCAGCGGTCGAGTCGCTGGGCGGGACCATCTACGAGCAGTCGCCGGCAGTGCGCATCGAACGCGGCGCCAACCCAATAGTGCATACGCCACAGGGCAAGGTCAGGGCCAAGTTCATCATCGTCGCCGGCAACGCCTACCTGGGCAATCTGGTGCCGGAACTGTCCGCCAAATCGATGCCCTGCGGCACCCAGGTGATCACCACCGAGCCGCTGAGCGATGCGCTGGCAAAGTCGCTGCTGCCCCAGGACTACTGCGTCGAGGACTGCAACTACCTGCTGGACTATTACCGTCTTTCCGGTGACAAGCGCCTGATCTTCGGCGGCGGCGTGGTCTATGGCGCACGGGACCCGGCCAATATCGAGGCGATCATCCGGCCGAAGATGCTCAAGGCCTTCCCGCAACTCAAGGATGTGAAGATCGACTACGCCTGGACCGGCAACTTCCTGCTGACGCTGTCGCGCCTGCCGCAGGTCGGTCGCCTGGGGGACAATATCTATTACTCCCAGGGCTGCAGCGGTCATGGCGTGACCTACACCCACCTGGCGGGCAAGGTGCTGGCCGAAGCCCTGCGCGGCCAGGCCGAGCGCTTCGACGCTTTTGCCGACCTGCCGCACTACCCCTTCCCCGGCGGCCAGTTGCTGCGCACGCCGTTTACCGCCCTGGGAGCCTGGTATTACACGTTGCGGGACAAGCTGGGGGTCTGACCCCCGCAGCCTGATGCAAATATTGTCGTCAGTGCCCGGCCAAGGCCTTGGTGGCCTGGGCCGCCGCCTGTTCCTGACCGGCCTGGGCCAGGTCGTTGGCGGCTTTCAACCAGCGCTGCCGATCAACCTGGGCCGGCAATTGCGTCGGCGCCTGGACCAGCACCGCCCAACTGCCGGCACCCTTCCAGGCCGATGCAAAGGCACTGAACTTCATCGGCAGCCGAGGGCTCATGCCCGCGCGCAACAGCACGGTCTGTTTGGTCCGGTTGTAACCGACCAGCACCCCATAACGCGGGGTCGACCACACCCGCCCCTCGTTGAACCGGACCAGCACCGGATACCCGGCGGCGACCTGGGCCAGCAACGCCGACAACTCAGGGTCCAGCGGATAGACCACCATGCCGTACTCACGGGCCAGGACCTGCATGTTGCGCTCAAGGCCGTCCTCGGTTCCCGGCAATTTCAGCGGTTTTTCCAGCAACCCCGGCGTCACGCTGACACTCTGCTGCGACAGCATGGTGGCCAGGGCCATGGTGCCGCCTTGATAGGCCTCGCCACGGAAGAACGGCACGGCATTGAGCTCAACCCGCTCCGGCAGACTCCGGACCTCTGGCGAAACACCACCGCCGGCACAACCGCCCAACCCCAGCAACAATGCCCCCACCAGCCACAAGCGCCGCCCCGGTACCGTTCGAAAATTTGTTGATCCCTTGAACATCTTCACTCTCTTGGTCAATCGCCAGGCCGTTCAACACCTGACAGGCCCCCTGATCATAGGTCGCACGCCGATGTGGGTATAGCCTTTCGTTGCGATTTGCCTGACGCGATAGAGCGAAATGACTGACCCAACACGACCTTTGGTCAATGGACTGAAACACAGCAACGTCTAGACTGATCCTGGAAAGACGAAGTGAGTGAGCCCGAACGGGCGAAGGAGGCACTGATGAGCCTTGTAGCGATAATTGCACTGTTGGTGCTCGGCTGGGTCACCGTCGCAGCGGCCATGTTGTGGGGAGTCCTGAGAATCTCCCGCCGTCACCACCACCCTGCCCTGCCGGCACAGCCCAAAACCGCCGAACAGTCCCAGGCCCGTACTGTCACTGTGCACTGACGGGCTTTTAACGAGAAAGGCCGCCTGAATCCAGGCGGCCTTTTTATTGACGCAACAGCTATCAGCCTTCTGCTACCTGACGCTTGTGCCGGGCACGCCGGGCCAGCATGTTCAAACCTTCGATCACCGCGGAGAAGGTCATGGCCGCGTAGACATAGCCCTTGGGCACATGGGCGCCGAAGCCTTCGGCGATCAGCGTCATGCCGATCATGATCAGGAAGCCCAGGGCCAGCATCACCACCGTCGGGTTGTCGTTGATAAACTTCGCCAACGGCTCGGACGCCAGCAACATCACCAGCACCGCCACTACCACCGCGATCACCATGATCGGCAGATGCTCGGTCATGCCCACGGCGGTGATGATGCTGTCGATGGAAAAGACCATGTCGAGCATCAGGATCTGACCGATCGCCGCCGCGAAACCCAGGGATATACCGGCGCTGCTGTCTTCGGTCTCCTTGGCCTCGGGGTCCATGCTGTGGTGAATCTCGGTGGTGGCCTTCCACACCAGGAACAGGCCACCGGCAATCAGGATCATGTCCTTCCAGGAGAACGCCTGGCCGAACACCTCGATCACCGGCGCGGTGAGCTTGACGATGTAGGCGATGGTGCCCAGCAAGGCCAGGCGCAGGATCAGGGCCATGCCGATACCGATACGCCGGGCCTTGGTGCGAAACTGCGCCGGCAGCTTGTTGGTCAGGATCGAGATGAAGATCAGGTTGTCGATGCCCAGCACGATTTCCATGACGATCAGCGTCGCCAGGGCAATCCAGGCGGTGGGGCTGACGGCGAGTTGCAACAGGTATTCCATGGTTCAGTCCTGATTCGGGGGTAAGGCGGCCACGTCCTGGCCCACCAATAGCGCAGCATTCTAAGGAAGTGAACACTTCAGGAAAATTCGTATTTTTAAGCGCTATACTTCGGTTTTAACGAACTGAATAGAGCCTGATGCTCAATTATCGCCAGTTGCACTATTTCTGGGTCGTGGCCAGGACCGGCAGTATCGTCAGGGCCTGCGAGCAGTTGAACCTGACGCCACAAACCATCAGCGGCCAGATCAGCCTGCTGGAACAGACCTTTGGCGTGGAGTTGTTCCGCAAGGCCGGACGACAGTTGGAACTGACTGAAGCCGGGCGCCGTACCCTGCCCTATGCCGAGCAGATGTTCCAATTGGGCAACGAACTGGAAGCCATGTTGCGCACCCAGCCGAACGAGCAGCAGCGACTGCTGCGGGTCGGGGTCGCGGATGTGCTGCCCAAATCCATCGTCTATCGCCTGATCGCGCCGACCATGGAGCTGGATGAGCCGATCCGTATCACCTGCCGCGAAGACAAACTCGAACGCCTGCTCGCCGACCTGGCGATCCAGCGCCTGGACCTGGTGATTTCCGACAGCCCCATGCCTAGTCATCTGGACATCAAGGGCTATAGCCAGAAGCTGGGGGAATGCGGGATCAGCTTTTTTGCCACATCGGCACTGGCAGCGCGCTATGCCGAGGATTTTCCACGTTGCCTGCATGGCGCACCGCTGCTGATTCCCGGACAGGAAAGCGTGGTGCGCAGCCGGCTCTTGCGCTGGTTCGCCGAACAACACCTGCATCCGAGGATCGTCGGCGAGTTCGACGACAGTGCCCTGATGCAGGCATTCGGCCAATCCGGCAGCGGGATTTTCATTGCCCCGAGCGTGATCGCCGAGGAGGTATGCCGGCAGTACGGCGTCAAGCTGATCGGCCAGACCGATGCGGTAAGCGAGTCGTTCTATGCGATCTCGGTGGAGCGCAAGGTCAAGCACCCTGGCATTGTTGCCATTACCGAGGGTGCTCGACGCGAGCTGTTTACCACGCAGGAAGACTAAGCGCTGACCGTGCGGGATTTCGCGCCCAACAGAAAGTTTGCGGCAAGCGGGCAAGCCCGTTCACCACAAGATCTCACCGGCCAATCAGATTTGAACCGGTATCGAGCCGTACGAAATCAGAACGCGCCCATGTAGTCACGCTTGCCGATTTCCACGCCGTTGTGGCGCAGGATCGCGTAGGCAGTGGTCACGTGGAAGAAGAACTGTGGCAGGCCGTAAGTCAGCAGGTAGGCCTGGCCAGTGAAGCGCTTCTCTTTCGGTGTGCCCGGGCGGGTCACGATCTCGATGCCTTCCTTACCGTCGATCTGGCCCGGGGTGATGGTGTCCAGGTGAGCCAGCACCTTGCTGATCAATGCCTGCAGTTCGGCGAAGGTGGTTTCGCTGTCCGGGTAGGACGGCACGTCGATCTCGGCCAGACGCGAAGAAACGCCCTTGGCGAAATCGACCGCGATCTGCACCTGACGGTTCAGCGCGAACATATCAGGGGCCAGACGGGCTTGTACGAAAACGCTCGGATCGATGTTCTTTGCCACCGCATGGGCTTCGGCCTTGTTCAGAACGTCGCTCAAGGCATTGAGCATTTGCTTGAAAACCGGAATGGAAGCTGCGTACAGGGAAATGGTCATGAGGATCTCGCAGTGAAAATGGCAGGAGTGAGGCTGGGCGATTATAGCCAGGGTGAAGCGTATAGCGGCTTGTCTTTTTACGGCTGAAGGCCCTACGCTTACGACCTTTCAACGCACAGGGAAAAGCACTATGGGCAGCGAGCAAGAGACTTCCGTCGATCAGCCACAATTGAACAGCACGGAAATTCGCATCCTGGGCTCCTTGATTGAAAAACAGGCCACCAGCCCGGAAACCTACCCCCTGACCCTCAATGCCCTGGTGCTGGCCTGCAACCAGAAAACCAGCCGCGAACCGGTGACAAACCTCAACCAGGGCCAGGTCGGCCAGAGCCTGCGCGCCCTTGAAGGCCGTGGCTTTACGCGCCTGGTGATGGGCAGCCGTGCCGACCGCTGGGAGCATCGGGTCGAAAAGGCGCTGGAACTGGTGCCGGCCCAGGTGGTGTTGATCGGCCTGCTGTTTCTGCGTGGCCCGCAGACGGTCAACGAACTCCTGACCCGCAGCGGCCGGATGCATGATTTCGAAGACAGCGAGCAGGTCGTGCATCAATTGGAGCGCCTGATTGCCCGTGGCCTGGCCCTGCTGATTCCAAAACAGGCCGGGCAGCGGGAAGACCGCTACACCCACGCCCTGGGCGACCCGGCGGATATCGAAGCCATCCTCGCGGCCCGCCAGCAAGGACCCGAGCGCAGTGCGGCCGGCGCGGTGTCCGTGGAGCGTATCGAAGAGCTGGAAGCCCGGATCGCGGCGCTTGAAGAACGTCTGGCACGATTGGAATAACCACCGCCAGACGCTTCATTCAACTGCGCGCAAAGGCCACCGCCTTCTGGAACTGCTCTTCGCTGGGCCGCACACCGGTGTACAGCACGAACTGTTCCAGCGCCTGGATGGCAATCACTTCAAGCCCGGTGATCACCCGCTTGCCCAGGGCCCTGCCGCGTAGAATCAACGGGGTTTCCGAGGGCACCGCGACCACATCGAACAGCGTGTCGGCCGCCTCCACCGCCGCGGCCTCGAAGGCCAGCTGATCCGCTTCCGGGCCGCCGCTCATGCCAATCGGCGTGACATTGACCAACATCTGCGGGCGTAACGCCCCCAACTCCGCCTGCCATTCATAACCGCAACTCTGCGCCAGCGCCCTGCCCGCTGCTTCATTGCGGGCCATAATTACGCCATTACGGTAACCGCCATCCCGCAAGGCCGACGCCACGGCCTTGGCCATGCCGCCGCTGCCGCGTAGCGCGAAGCTGATGTCCTTGGGCACCGCATGGGTCTCAAGCAACTGCGCAATGGCGATGTAATCGGTGTTATAGGCCTTCAGATGGCCAGCAGTGTTGACGATGGTATTGATGGACTGAATCGCCGCGGCGGACGCGTCCAGTTCATCCACCAAGGCGATGCACGCCTCCTTGAACGGCATCGACACCCCACAGCCCCGAATACCCAGGGCCCGAATCCCACCGACCGCGCCGGTCAGGTCCTGGCTGCTGAACGCCTTGTAGTAAAAGTTCAGGTCTAGTTGCTCATAAAGATGATTGTGGAAACGCAAACCGAAATTCCCGGGGCGCCCCGACAACGACATGCACAACTGGGTGTCTTTGTTGGGGTTCATCTGCATGTTTCATCTCCTGAAGGGGTGTTTTCGGATAAATGGGATAGGCATTTACCCAGCTTTCGTCGATCATAGCGACCAGTTGAAGGCTCTGGCACCTGGCCTCGGATAGCTGTCAAAGAAGCCGCGCCAAGAACCTTACACAAAATTTACTCAACGGCTGTGCAATTTTTCAGAAAGTCGTTGTCATAGAAGTATCCCCACGACAGTCCTTGAGTCTATTGCAGACAACAAGCGCTGGGGTTGGAACCCGAGGAATAATCATGATTCGTACAATCCCCAAGATAGCCTTGCTCGTTGGTGCACTCGCTGTCGCAGGCCAGGCCTCTGCCCATGGTGGCAACTGGGTCGGCCCTGCCTTGTTGGGTGGCGTGATCGGCGGAGCCATCGTCGGTTCGGTGATGTCAGAGAGCCGCCCGGCTTATGTTCAGCAGCCCGTGTATGTGCAACCGGCCCCGGTCTATGTACAGCAGCCGCCTCCGGTCTATGTCCAACAACCGGTCTATGTCCAGCCGGCCCCGGTCTACGTCCAGGGTGGCTACTATGGCCGTCCGGTGTACTACGGTCATCCGCATTACTACGGCGGTGGCCCACGCTGGTAATCGACAGGCAGAACATCCAGGCCCTGCTCGCAAGAGCGGGGCTTTTTTTTGCGATATCCAAGCGTCGATGTCTGAATTGCGCCAGCAAAGGTCGCAGGCAAGACAACCGCCCAGCGGCAATAAAAGGCATGATATGACCTGTCGTCGCCCAGGACGGGCCTTAATACGACTGTCATATTTATGCCATGCCCGATCAGCAAGATCAGGCTGAATGATAAGAACAAGGACGAACCATGCCTACGCAGAACCCACATCGTACTGCTGGCCTCTGCACATCCAGCAAGGTCTACAGCGCCCTCACCGAGCTCAAGCAGCTCGAAGGCCACCGCACGGCCAAATTCCTCTCCTTGCTGGCCGAGAATCTGGTCCGCAAAGGGCTGCTGAATGAGCAGGAAGTGCTGAAGATGCTCGACCAGGTCGTCGACTGACGCACTCTATTGCCGCCTGTCGATCTCGTCGATGTCCACTATCGAGCGCGATGATTTTCCTCCGATCGGGCCGGGCCTTAAGGTAGCGCCATAGATTGATGGAGGTCCTCATGGCCAAGGTACAAATCATGTCCGTAATCGGCGGTGCCGTTCCCGCCTCGCTCAGAGAGCTGGGTCTACTCGCCTGCTGGTACCTGGTTCGAGACGGTGTACCGATCAGTGGACCTTTCACTTCTCTGATGGCCGCCAAGACTTCGTCGCAAAGTATGAACCTCTCGGCATTGAACGCCTGACCAGCCCAGGACTCCCGAAAACGTGCGTTGCTCCGCACACCCCTTTGCCCGCATACGTTGCGGGCTTTTTTATGGGCGTGCACTGATCAGCCGCGCTCGGCCAAGGCGGCATTGACCTGGGAACGGTGGATGAGCTTCTGCAGGCGCTTCTCCAGTTCGATCATCACCACACGGTCGCTGCGACCACTTTCCAACTCATCGATCAGCGCCTGGGTCACCTGGCGCAGTTCATGGCTGATAACGATCCGGTCGTCGTTCAGATCGTGCTTGTGGGACTCGAACAGGCGGTGCAGGAAATCATCGAGGGTGCGCTGGCAACGATGCCGGTCCGTGGCCCGCAAGTGCGCCAGATTGGCGCTGATACGCCCCAGCAGATCCAGCAGCTCAATGCCAAAGTAGTGCAGCCGCCGCGCATACCCGACATCGCGCTCACGGCGTTGTTTGCGCTGCTCCTGGAATTCCTGCTTGCGCTGGATTGCGGGCACACTGATAGCCACCATCAGGCCGACCACCAGGCCCACGGCCTGGATCCAGCCATACCAATCCGCCGATTTCGGAAAGAAAGCAAAGCCCAGCAACAGAACCGCCACCATCCCTGCCCAGACCACCATGGGCAGGTAATCCCTGCTGATCAAACCCTTCGGCATTGCCGGACTCCTGAGTCATTGGATCGCGTCGATTACGTCGCAAGCGCCGATGCTAATCGGTCCGCGAGGCCCGCACCACCACGTATCAGGCTGGGTACACAATTAAATAGCCATCACTTATCCGGCCTCCTGGCAAACATAGCAAAGAAGCGCGACAACGACCGCCGACGCGTCCGCAAGTCGTTTCCATTCGTGTTCCAACCGGCAGGAAACTCAGCGCGTCACGACCCCGACCAGCCCGTTCGAAAAGGCACCGAAAAGCCTGAAAATAAGAGGGCGCAATCCATACAACTGCCGCCATACGTACGCTACTATGTGTCTTATGGCCAGCATGCATCCAGCCTTCATCGCCGGCCAGTTAGGACACAGCGTTCAGGTCCTCCTGCCGACCTATGCATGCTGGCTTAGCTCACCACGGATTGGACCGAGATCAGGAAGCTCGAAGAGAGAATGGGTACAACATTGGTACAAGAGTAAATTTTGTGTCAGTTAAGCCCAATATCTACAGAGGTGTGGCAACTTTCTGAACTATATTCATAAAATGTAACGTTTTTTTGAGAACGACCCGTTACCTACGGTTTACCCATTATTTTTTGCGAGTCCATCCGCGTGAACATTCGTCATTCCATCTTCGGCCTGGTTTTTGTCCTGGCAGGCGCCGCCATCACCCCTAACGTAGAAGCCCGCGAGACCGTCTCCGCCCCCCGTGATACCCATCATCTGCAAGTCGCTTCCGGCAGCGCCCTGGTCGTCGATCTGCAAACCAACAAGACCCTTTACTCCAGCAACCCGGACGTGATCGTGCCGATCGCCTCGGTGACCAAGCTGATGACCGCCATGGTAGTGCTGGACGCCAAGCTGCCGATGGACCAGTACATCTCGGTGAACATCGCCGATACCCCGGAAATGAAAGGCGTGTTCTCCCGGGTCAAGCTCAACAGCGAGCTGCCGCGCAAGGAAATGATGCTGATCGCCCTGATGTCTTCGGAAAACCGTGCGGCGGCCAGTCTCGCCCATCACTACCCGGGCGGCTACGCGGCCTTTATCGCGGCGATGAATGCCAAGGCCCGGTCCCTGGGCATGATCAATACCCACTATGTGGAACCCACTGGCCTGTCGGTCCATAACGTCTCCACCGCCCGTGACCTCAGCAAGTTGCTGATGGCCGCACGTCACTATCCGATGTTGAGCGAACTGAGCACCACCAAGGAAAAGACCGTGGCGTTCCGCAAGCCCAACTACACCCTGGGCTTTCACAACACCGACCATCTGGTCAATAAAGATAACTGGGACATCAAGATCACCAAGACCGGCTTCACCAACCAGGCCGGTCACTGCCTGGTACTGGTCACCAACATGGGCGGTCGCCCGGTGGCGTTGGTGATTCTCGATGCGTTCGGCAAGTACACCCATTTCGCCGATGCCAGCCGGATCCGCAACTGGATCGAAACCGGCAAGAGCGGTGGCGTACCGGATGTGGCCCTGCGCTACAAGTCCGAGAAGAACCTCAAGAGCCGCGACCAAGCGTCAAAGTAAGCCCTGATACCGTGGCCCGATTCTTCGGGCCACGTGCTGTCGTGCTCGGGTGCCTGTTCCTGCGCGCCTATCACCTGGCTGAACTGGGCCCGTCAGTCTGCCTCGCCGGCAGTGATGTGACTTCGACGGCCCTGCTCGATCAGCCACAAGCGGAGTCCAATCCGTCGCCATAAGCCCAAAGGTGCCGCCGCGCACCCAAACCGGCATAATCGCGCTCCGCCTCCGTCGAACAGGACTTCACCCGTGAGCGCCGCACGCCCCCCAACCCGCGAGAACAAAAACATCGGCCGCCTGTTGCTCGAACTGCTGTGGTTGCTCCTGGTACTGCTGGTGCCGATGTTCTTCGTCACGATCCTCCCGCCTTTGCTCGCCCTGGCCGTGGTCATCGTCTGCGCCGGGGCGATGTGGGTCTGTGTGAAAGTCGGTTGGCCCAAAGGCGGACGAGCCTTTGCCCGGCTGATGATCTCGGCGGTCTTTGGCCTGGGCTTCAGCCTCGGCCGGGCACTGCCCGATTACTGGGACATCGCGGCCGCCTGCCTGGCGATTTTCCCCGGGCTGGCTTGCGTGAGCATTTGGGAGAAGCACCTGGGCCTGGTAAAGCCCGCCACGCAGACCCCACCCGCTGGCAGCGGTGCCAGTGCCTGGGGTGGCCAGGAGCCAACACTGACGCCCGAAGGCGAGCCGATCCGGGTGTTCAACCACGGCGAAATCGCCATGGGCGGCCCGGTGATGTGCGACTACCTGTTTCCCGACGGCACCCTGCTCGAAGGACTGGGTGCCTCGGCGCGCTTTTCCAGTGACGCCCGCTACTTCGCCGCCCCCATTCCGTCACGCGGCAACTGGGGCCTGGTGATCCTCGACCGCACCTTGCACCGCCTCTATCGCTGCCAGGCGGATCAGTTCTGGGAACTGGATACTTTCAATGAGCAAGGCCTCGGTGGGCGTTACAGTCCGTTGGTGGACAACGGTTCCCACCAGCACTCCCTTGAAGAGTTATTGCAAGACGCCCAAGCCATCGACCTGCTCCCAGTCAGCGATCTCTGGCTGGAACCGGGCAACTGGCAACAAGCCCTGGCCCGGCAACAGATCGAATATCGCTCCCCCGATGGTCGGCATCGGCTAAATGGCCAACTGACCCTGCCCGATAGCCTGAGGGAACTGGACCAACCGACCCGCCCGATCAACCATCTCGATTACCGGCTCAGCGTCGATAACGCCCCTTCCTCCTTGTTGATCTCGGCCCAGACGCCGATTGTCTGGAGCGCCGACAGCCGCAGCCTGGTCTGCCGTGCCCGCACACTGGACTCGTCAGAGCCGCACCAAGCGCTATGGCTCTGGCAGCAGGATCGGGGCTGGCGCCCCCTGCGCAGCCCCTGGAGCCGCGACAACCGCAGCCCTAGCGGATACTGGAGCCAACCGGTGGCGCTGGACGAGCAGCAGGTCTGGCTGGAGAGCGAGCTGCCGCTGTCGCAACCCGACAACGGACATTACGGCTACCAGTTGCACAGTATCCACAGTGACTCGCAGATTCTGGTCGGCCACGACCCTCTGGGCCGCGAGCAGACTACCGAATGGAACAGGCCCCGTATCCGCCTGGTCCTGCCACTGGACAGCGACGGGAGCACGGCCAGCGTAACCATCGAGTCAGAGCCGCTGGCGAATGGCACCCACGCCCACTTCACCTGGCTCCAGGACGATCAGGACGACTCAGCCGGCTACCAGTGCCGGATCGGCGACTGGACCCTGCCCGGCCTTTGGCGCCTGGATCATCGAGTGAGCGACTGCTCCCATTATCTGGCGCTGGTGCCGTTTGCCCCGCATCCGGCGGTGCCCGACCGCGTGATGGTGGCCGATCCCCGGCAACATCGGCTGATCGAGAGTCCACCGATGCGGGTCGCCGGGCTGGTGGATTTCAAGGCGGCGACGCTGAGCGTCGCAGTGATTGTCGGGCGCCTGCCGCGGGACGTCGCCAGTACGCCGCTGCAACGTTTTACCGAAGCCGTCCCTGATGCGTCCCAAGCCGCCGAGTTCTGCCGATACCGCGAAGACTCGCGCCTCTACTACGAGCTGCGCAGACTGCAATTGAATAGCGACAACCTGCAAGATTTGCCCGCCTGGCGTTTGGTCAAGCAGCCACAGATCGCCAGCGCCGAAGGCGAGTTTATCCAACCCTCCCCGACCGGCCTGGACGCCGCCTGGCTGTTCGGCACCAGTACCGAATACGGCGACGATCTGGGGCGAGGGCATATTGCTCGCCTGGGCGGACACCTGCTGACCGCTTCCGGCTGTGCCCTGTCGGACCTGGCGCCCTCCATGGCGTGGTCGCCGAAGGGACGCTACCTTGCGCTGACCCGACTCTATCTCGACCATCGCGACTTCGCTGACAGCTACAATCGCAGCGCCTGGAAACTCCTGCTGCTGGATGTCGAGGCACACACCTTGCGCACCGCACCCGGCTGGCTGGGCAACCGACCACAGCTCATCGACTTTGCTGCCGACGCCCTGCACTTGCGCCAGTTCGAAGCGGACTGGGATCAGCGGGATGGCTCCGACCCGGGCACTCGTGTGAAGATCACCTTGAAAGAGATACTGGAGTGGCCGTGCGAACCCTTGCAACTGCAAGCAGGCCTCTGGCTGACAGCCGCCGAGGCGGCTCATGCCCAGGCTTGGCAAACCCTGGAAAGACCGGAACCGCTTCGACTTCTGCAGGAACAGGCTACGCTACAGACCAGTCGCCGCCCCGAATCATCTCGCACCGGACCCGCTCATGAGTAAATCGTCCTCAACCGTCCCTGATGACAAGGCACCCTACTTCTGGCGGGACGAACGCCTGCCCTTCATCGAGGCCCGCTCGATCCAGGACGGCCGCAAGGTCTGCTATTCCCGGCATTCCCACGAACACTTCTCGATCGGTGCGATCACCCACGGCCAGAGCACCTACATCAACGAGCAGAACCAATGGCGGGTCGCGGCCGGCACCGTGGTGCTGATGAATCCGGGTGAGGTGCATGCCTGCAACCCCATCGAAGACCAGCCCTGGGCCTATCGCATGTTCTATGTCGAAATAGCCTGGCTGACATCACTGCAACATGAACTGGGGTTCAGCCCGGATCTGGACTTCCGGGCATTTTCCACGCCCCATACCCGCGATCCGGCACTCTATGAAGGCTTGAACAGCCTGTACGAAACCCTGGTGGACGACGAGCTCGCGCTCCTGGAAAAACAGTGCGCCCTGGTCGAGTTCTTCACCCTGCTGCAGCACCGTTTGAACCCGGCGCCACGGCCGGCTCGGGAGATCAACCAGAAACTGGAACGGGCTGCGGCCTACATTCATAAACACTGTACTGAAGCCCTGAAGCTGGAAGACATCTGCCAGGCCGCGCAGTTGTCGGCGTCGTACCTGACCCGCGCCTTCAAACAGCATTACGGCATGACGCCCCACGCCTTCCTGGTCAACCGGCGCATCCAGTACGCACGCAATCGGCTGCGCCGTGGCGGCCTGATCGCCGACGTCGCGCTGGAGGCCGGGTTCGCCGACCAGGCGCACTTCCAACGGGCATTCAAACAACACCTGGCCGCGACACCGGGGCAGTATCGCGGTTGATTCGCCTCAAGGCAGCAACAGGTAGATCGCGCTGAGGGCCAGCAACAAGGCCATCAGCCGATTGAACAGGCGCATGCCCTTGGGATTGTCCAGATAATGCCGCAGAAAGGTTCCGGCAAATCCCCAACAGGCAATCGAGCCGTAGCAGATCACGAAGTACACCGCCGCGAATTGCCACACCAACCGCGCTTCGCCATTGGCCGCAAACGCCCCCATCCCCGCCACGCAGGCCAGCCAGGCCTTGGGATTGAGCCACTGCATCACCGCGCCGACCGTCATCGTCGGCTGTTTGCCGGACTGGCTGGTATTGAGACCGCCATCGTCGAGCGCCAGCTTCAAGGCCATGTACAACAGGAACGCCACACCGGCCAGCTGGATCACCCGGGTCAAACTCGGCACGAACAACAACAGCTCATTCAACCCGAGGCCGATCAGGACCAGCAACAGGGTGAAGCCCAGGGTCGCGCCCGTCACGTGCCGCAAGCTGGCACGCCAGCCGAACTGTGCACCGGCGCTCAGGGCCACGATATTGACCGGGCCGGGGGTGATGGAAGAGGCCAGCGCAAAGGCCGCCATGGAAACAAGAATGCTCATCGTCTACCTTCTGCATGAGTGGATGTCGGGGCTGAAGGTACCCATGCGCACGGGCGGCGGTATTGAAGAAAACTCCCCTGTACAGCCTTTTGCCCCACAGACGAAATGTTTCATCCAGCAAAGCGTTCAAGCGGCGTAAGATGAACAAGGTGTTAATCGTGCATCGTATCCAGCCAGGGGAAACCGAACCATGAAGCCGAACCTCGTCAAAGTCGCGCTGGTAATGAGCGCCCTGCTGTTGAGCGCCTGCTCCGGCACGAGCACGATGACCAGCAACAGTGCCTGCTATACCGAAAGCTGTAACCAGCACTACGACAGCAAACCGGTCACCCAGAGTTTTGGCGCCTCGAACCTGGGCAGCAGCTTCCGTGAGTACGGCACCAGCATGCTGCGCGACTAAGCTCAATCGCTGATCAACGGCTGGCTGCATCCCCCGGCAGCCACGTTGATTTGCACACAAAAAGCCAGGCCTGGTCCTGCTATCTCACAGGAAATGTCCGACTTTCCACTCCCTAGCTTTACGTCGATTATCTGAATCTGGACCGCTGCCCCCGACAGCGCCTGCCCAGCCCTCGCTTTTGACGGGAGCCTGCCGTCAGGCGGTGCCTTCTGGTCACTTGTCCCTTGCAGGAGATACGATGAAGCTATCGATGAACTTATATGACGCGCTGACGAGCATCGATGTCCCTCCGAACAAGGCCAAGGCGGCTGTAAATGCCTGGGAGTCGGATATGGAAAAATTCGCGACAAAGTCTGATCTGCTCCGCACCGAGACCCAGTTGCAAACGTCGATTACGGAATTGGGCTCAGAAGTTCGTTCACTGGGCACCGAACTGCGCGCACTGATCAATGAACAGGGTGCAGAACTGCGAGCTTCCATCAAGGAGCAAGGCGCGGAACTGCGAGAGTCCATGACAAAGCAAGGCACAGAACTGCGAGAAGCCATGACGAAGCAGGGCGCGGAGCTGCGAGAAGCCATGACGAAGCAAGGCGCAGAACTGCGAGAGGCCATTACAGAACAAGGTGCAAAATTCCAGGTATCCGTTGCTGAAATGGACTCACAGAACAAGATCCTGCGCTGGCAGCTCAGCATCCTGCTCGTCTGCATCACCATTCCCCTGCTCAAGCTGGCTTACGATATGCTGATCAAGTTCACCTTGAACTGAGTCACTTCAGCTGCGCGCAGACTTGCCGAAGGCACCCGCGCAGCCAGCGGTGCGCGGGATCGGCATCCAGCCGCGGATGCCAGAGCATGGCAACCGTGAACGTCGGCAGCGAGAACGGAAGTTCAAAGCTGTGCATACGGGTACGCAGGTTGCCGGTGTGGCGCTCGGGCACGGTGGCGATCAAATCGGTGGATCGGGCCAGCGACAGCGCAGTCGAAAATCCGGCAACAAACGTAGCCACCTCCCGTGAAAACCCAAGCCGCTCCAGCGCCTCATCGACAGCGCCCTTGTCGAGCACTCGCCGCGCAACACCGATATGCTGGCCGGCCGCATACCGTGCAGGAGTCATTTCACCCTGACCCAGCGGATGCTCCCGGCGTACCACGCCAATAAAGCGATCGCGAAACAGCGCCTGGGTCAGCAACTCAGGACCTTGGCTGCTGCCCACCACACCGGTTTCCAGATCGACACTGCCATCGCGCAGTGGCGCGCTGTCCTTGTCCGGTTTCTGCAGGAAGCGTAGGCGCACCCCGGGCGCCTCTTCAGCGATCCGGGCCAGCAGCGCAGGACCGAAACTCTCCACAAAACCGTCACGGGTGCGCAGTGTGAACGTGCGGACCAGTTGCTTGAGGTCCAACTGCCCGACAGGTCGCAGCACGGCTTCGGCGTCCTGCACCAACTGCGCGACCCGCTCGCGCAACTCCAGTGCCCGGGGCGTGGGCACCAGGCCACGCCCTGCCCTGACCAACAACGGATCACCGGTGGTTTCCCGCAAACGCGCCAGTGCCCGGCTCATTGCCGAGGGGCTGAGATGCAGGCGCCGGGCAGCGCGCGCCACGCTGCCTTCGGCCAGCAGCACATCCAGGGTGACCAGTAGATTGAGATCGGGTGTGGACATGGACCGCCCCTTGGCATGGCCTGTTCGGATAGCGCGTCAAACGCACGAGTACAGTGCAAACGGTGCACCTTCCGCCATGTTAGGCGCCGGCGTAGATTTCTGACAGCTCTGCGTTGGGAGCGGCCGAAAAGAGAAGCCGGATGAAACCGATCACTGCAGGACCCGAAAAGCTCGCGACGAACACCGAGCCACACACACCGTCGGCACGCTGGGCACTGGCCGGCTTGTCGCTGTCGATGCTGCTGTCATCCCTTGGCACCAGTATCGCCAACGTCGGCCTGCCCACCTTGGCCCAGGCGTTCAACGCGTCCTTCCAGAACGTGCAATGGATCGTCCTCGCGTATCTGCTGACGATCACCACCCTGATCGTCAGCGTAGGCCGGCTGGGTGATCTCACCGGTCGGCGGCGCCTGCTCCTGACCGGCATCGCCCTGTTCACCCTGGCCTCGACGCTCTGTGGTTTCGCCCCCACGCTGGGTCTGCTGATCGGCGCGCGGGCGCTACAAGGCGTCGGCGCGGCGATCATGATGGCCCTGACCCTGGCGTTTGTCGGCGAAACGGTGATCAAGGCCCGCACCGGCAGTGCCATGGGCTTGCTGGGCACCATGTCCGCCATCGGCACGGCCCTGGGCCCCTCACTGGGCGGGCTCCTGATCGCCGGGCCGGGCTGGCGCGCGCTCTTCCTCATCAGTGTGCCGCTGGGTGTGCTGGCGTTTATCCTCAGCCACCGCCACCTGCCCGCAGATCGTCAAAGGACTCAGCACGAGCGAAGCGGTTTCGACCCACTGGGTACACTGCTACTGGCGCTGACACTGGCGGCCTATGCGCTGGCCATGACCCTGGGACGCGGCCACTTCGGCCTGCTCAATATCAGCCTGCTAGCGATGGCAGCCCTCGGCCTTGGCCTGTTCGTGTTGACCGAGGCCAAGGTCGCTTCGCCGCTGATTCGCCTGGTGATGTTCCGTGACCTCAGGCTGAGCGGGAGCCTGCTGATGAGCGGGCTCGTCTCGGCGGTGATGATGGCGACGCTGGTGGTCGGTCCGTTCTATCTGGCGCGAGGGCTGGGATTGGACGCGGCAGGGGTCGGGTTGGCGCTCTCAGCCGGGCCTTGTGTCTCGGCGCTGACCGGGGTGCCGGCGGGCCGACTGGCAGACCGCTTTGGCGCACAGCGCATAACGGTTGTCGGTCTGATGGCCATGACCGTCGGCTGCCTTGCGCTGTCGCTAGTGCCGCAGACCCTCGGGCTGGGCGGCTACATCAGCCCGCTGGTCGTTGTCACTATCGGCTATGCCCTGTTCCAGGCGTCCAACAACAGCGCCGTCATGGGCGAGGTCGGCACGCAGCAACGGGGCGTCGTTTCCGGCCTGCTCAATCTGTCGCGTAATCTCGGGCTGATCACTGGAGCATCAGCGTTGGGTGCGGTGTTTGTGCTCGCTTCAAAGGCAGCCGACATCACCAGCGCGTCCCCCGAAGCCGTCGCCAGCGGCATGCGGACGACCTTTGCCACGGCACTTGCACTGGTTGTCGTCGCCCTGGCCGTGGCGCTGGTCGTCAAGAAAAGATAACGCTGCGCAATACTGCCAGCTACAACGCAGGACGCTGGAACCCGACCCACTCCTGCACGGCAGGCCGCTGCCATTGGCGTTGCGCATATTCCACCAGGACAGGTGGCACGTCGTCACCGTTGAGGACCAGCCGGTTGAGCATCAGCGCCAGGTCGGTATCGGCAATCGACCATTGACCGAACAGGTGCTCGCGCCCATCCGCCAGCAGTGCCTGGGCGGCCGCGAACAGCTTGCGCGTCGCCGCCTCGGCCGCTGGCGACAAGGGCCCCGACTTGATGCCATAAAACACCACCACGGTGGAGCGCTCCTGCCGGATCGGTATCAGGTCACTGCGCAGCCAGGCCTGGACCTGCCGGGCCTGCGCGCGCTGTTGACGGTCTTGCGGATAAACCGGCACCTGCGGGAATGTCTCTTCCAGATACTCGGCAATCGCCGACGACTCGGACAAGGCAAAGTCGCCATGCACCAGGGTCGGCACCCGCTGGGTCAGCGACAGGCTGGCGTAGCCTTCAGCCTGGTTTTCCAAGGTGTCGAGGTCCAGGGGGATCAGTTCGAAGTCGATGCCCTTTTCCCGCAGCACAACGAAATCCGACATGGCATAAGGGCTGGTGAATTGAGCATCGACGTACAGTTGCAGGCGGGGATCACTCACGACACATCTCCATATCCATAGGTGGGAGGGGACACGCTACGGGATTGGCCGTCATAAATGAAATGCATGATTTTCATGCGCGCATTCCCCACGGGAATACCGTGGCTTCAGCGGTCCAGCGCCCTCTGTACACACCAGGACAATGGCAGCGTCAGCAGCACCATTGCCGCCAGGGCCATCACCGCGATCGGGATTCCGGTCAGGTCACCCAGCCCCCCGAACAACACCGGCGCCAGCGCCCCACCGCCGATGGTTCCGGTATAGAACAGCGCAAACGCCTGCTCGCGCTTGCCCGCCTCCGACAACTCCGGCACTACACCATAGAGCACCGACGATGTCCCATTCAGAACCAGACCCAACAACGGCAACATCGCCATCATGCCGGACAGCGGCAGATACACCGCCAGCACGATCAACACCGAAGTAGCCGATTCCGTCAGCCACACGGTCTTCATCATGCCGATACGCGCGCCCAGGTAACCGCAGAACAACTTGCCGAACGCGCCGCCCACGAACAACAGCATCAACGCCAGGCCAATGCCCGCCGTCCCGGCCCCCTTGCTACTCAACAGGAAAGGCAAAAAGGTGAGAAAGCCCATGCGCACCGCACTGTCCAGCGTGCCCGTCAGCAGCAGCGCACGCAGCCCGTTGGCGGAGCCTTTCCCTGTCGATGTCGCGGAGGCTTTCCGAGACCCGGGCGACGTTGCCGCCTGTGTCGGAACCAGCCACCACAGCAGCGCGGCGGCAGCCAGGCCAAGTACGCCCATCAGCGTGACACTGGCGCGCCAACTGACGACCGTCAACAACAGGCCTACCAGTCCCGGGAGCAACGTCTTGCCGATATCGCCGGAAAAGTTGTATTGCGACAGCGCCTCCTTGACCCCGCCACCTGCCTCATGGGTATCGGTGATCAGCGAGGACGCCAGCGGGTGCTGGGTGCTGGCGCCCAACCCACCCAGCAGCAGCGCCAACAGCAGCACCGTCAAGCCGCCGGCCTGGCCGACGAGCAGGTACGCCAAGCCGGCCAGTGCGGTGCCGCCCACCAACAAACGCTCTCGTCCCCAGCGTCTGGCGGCCCGGCTCGCCAACAACTGGAAACCGGCCATCATCCCGGAATAGGCTCCGCGCAGCAGCCCCACCTGCGCGTAGCTCATGCCGAACTGTGCCTGCCAGATTGGCAGCAACACATAGATCACATCGGTCAGACCGTCATGCACGGCATGGGCGCTACAGGCCGCCAGCAGGGACCGACGACGTAAAGAGGTCTCGGCGGGTGGCGATTCGCTCAATGTCAGTGGGCTTTTCAGATCAGTCATCGTGTTGACTCACAGAGCCTCTCGTTTTATGACGAAAAGACTTTATAGAATACGCAGACTGGCAAAGACCAATACCAAATTCGAACCGATCAATACCCAAGGACCAGGATGCTCGATCTACGCAGGTTGCGTTACTTCTTGACCGTTGCCGAGGAACTGCATTTTGGCCGTGCAGCACTGCGCCTGCACCTTGCCCAACCGCCCCTGACCCGGCAGATTTCGGCCCTGGAAGTCGAACTGGGGTTTCGCCTTTTCGACCGCACCAGCCGCAGCGTATCGCTCACGCCTCAAGGCCGCGCCTTCCTGCCTTACGCCCGCTCCGTGCTGGAGCAAGTCGACCTGGCCAAAGTCATCGCCGACAAATTGGCGGCTGGCACTGCCGGTCAGCTTGTCCTGGGTTATGCCAGCTCGATTGCCCTGTCGGATATTTTCAGCCAGGCCATTCGGGCCTTCGCCCAGCGTTTTCCAGAGGTTCAACTGACGTTGGTGGAAAGCGCTTCAGGCACCCTGGTGGCGCAGATCGTCGACGGGCGCATCGATATCGGCATGAGCCGTCTGCCACCGTCCGACGGGCAAACCGAGGTCCAGTCACTGTCCCTGGGCGAGGAGCAACTGGTGGCCGCCCTCTCCAGTGACGACCCGCTGGCCGATCAATCCCAGGTGACCCTGGCGCAACTCAGTACGCGCCCGTTGATACGCTATCCGACCGATTACGGCTCGGGGCTCAACACGATTATCGAGCACCTCTACCAACGCCATGGCCTGCCCTTGCAGCCCGGGCCGGCCGGACGGCAGATCACCTCGATCATCGCCCTCGTGGCTGCCGGCCAGGGCGTCGCACTGGTGCCTCACTGCACCCGGACCCTGGCAAAAAAAGGCGTGACCTACCGCCCCGTGACCGATCCCGACGCCTGTGCGCCTCTGCTGGTACTCACTCGCGCGCAAGGACGCAGCCTGCTGGTCGAGGCGTTCATGGGGGTGATCGACGAGCTTCGACAGGCTCGGGAACAATCCACAAAAGCCGAAATCAACGACTAAAGTACCCTCTGTAAAACAAGCGGCCTTGAAGGAAAAGACAGAAGCAATTCCAAATTGCTACCATCCTGATGAAAAGGAACGTACGGTAATGACACCCGTATGAATCTCCTCCAGCACACCAAGGATCGGTCAGCCCATGAAACTCGCCTACCTGGCGCTTGCCACCTGTTTGATTTTCCAACCCGCTTTCGCCAGGTCCGATACGGATCGTCAAGCCTTCACCCCAGACGAGTCGCAATTGATCGAGCACGGCTCGTATATCAATAAAGACGGAAACACCGTACACAGTCCCGCTCACACCAAATCAGACCGAGCTCCCGAGGGCGCCACGGCCAAGTGCCGCGACAAGACTTACAGTTTCAGCCAGCATCGGCGTGGAACCTGCTCACGGCACGGCGGTGTGATGGCTTGGTTGTAGAGAGCGTCCAAAAGACGAAGCGCTTATTCGCAACCCTTCAGGAGCCCGACAATGACGAAACCCTTTGGCATCACCCTCGCCTTCACATTGCTCCTCGCGCTATCGAATACAGCCGCGGCTGAAACAGCTCATGAATCAGCACGCAGTTTCGTTGCCCAATCCCATGCCGGCGACGATCTCGCCGCCATCGCACTATCGGCCGCCAAGCACACACAAACCTACGGGACGCTCGTTGCGAAGCTGGGGGCTGTCGGGGCAGACACAGCCGTGTCGAGCGAAATCACTGCGCTACTCCCGCAGTACCAGCCGAAATGGGACCAGAACCTTGCCGCCGCCTATGAAAAGTCTTTCTCCTCAGAAGAGCTATCGTCGCTGGCGTCTAAAGGTCGAGACTCAAAATACGCTGGTAAAGTGATAGAGCGACAATCGGCAATCGGGAAAGACATGCAGTCCAGTTCAGGCCCGATTCTGATTTCCCTGATAACCGAAGCACTTGAGGCATGCCTTTCCAAAAACGGCCTGTAAAACAGAGCTACGGATCGCCTTCCTCGACGACTCACTTCACAGCCCTTTCATGCATTTCCTGACATCGTCGTCGATGAGGTTTCCCGGTTTTATGCACTCTTTGAGTGATCGCTCATCCTGCATTTCATTGAGTTCTGCGGCCGCCCGCTCACGACACCGTTTGTTCATTACTTTACCAACGGGTGACTTGTCGCCCTTGTAGCTCTCGCACATGCTCAGGTTGGCGGCCCTCTGCATCTGCACCGCCATAGGCACATTGACAGGGTCAATAGCCCATACTTGGCCTGTCGCCAGCAAGGCCCAAAAACCCAAAATCCTTTTCATTCCTAACTTCCTGGCTGGAGAGGTTCGAAACGCCTTTGCTCATAGAGAGCAAAACCGGCGAATCACCCAGTATCATAAATACATCCTTATCCCCGGAACAGGAGGTGCATGGAAACGCTCCTCCGTCACAAAACCTCATAGCCCTTTGAGCTATCCTCGGCGCCCAGGACTCGATCTACGCCAAAGGAATGAAGATGACATTGACTGCCGAACGTTTGCTCAGCCTGGCCATGGCCAACCCGGTAAACGCTGAAATCGCCACACGCCTGCCCTCCCTCGGTTTGAGTCAATGCATGCTTACCGCGGGCTGTCTGTTCCAGGCCGTCTGGAATCAGCGTTCGGACCAGCCCGCCGAATGGGGCGTCAAGGATTACGACGTTTTCTACTTCGACAATGACCTCTCCTGGGAAGCCGAAAACGAGGTTATCCGGGCCACTCACCTGCTCTTCCAGGACCTTGGCGTCAACATCGATATCAAGAACCAGGCGCGCGTCCATCTTTGGTATGCCCAACGGTTCGGCAGAACCTATGCTCGGCTGGAGTCGGCCAAAGAAGGTATTGATCGTTACCTTATTGCCGGCACTTGCATCGGACTGGATGTTGCCACGGGTGAAGTCTATGCACCCTACGGCCTGACCGATATCGAACAAGGCCTGCTTCGGATCAATCCGGCACATCCCGAACCGGACTTGTTCGAGCAGAAGGCGAAAAGTTATCAGGCTCGCTGGCCTTGGCTGAAGGTCGTGGGAACCAGCCAACCATAAACCGTGCACCCTTGTCGAGACGCTCACTCCACCGCACGTCGCTAGCCTTATTGCATGGAGGGCATTTCACTATCATGACGCCTGGAACGCCAGAGGAGATTCAAGTACATTGCTTACCACCCTTTGATCCAGGACAAAACGTCTATGATCTACCAATGCAATGGATGCAATAAAACAACTTTTGAAACGACATGCCCAACATGCACCGTTTCTGCAGCTCCGCCATCAGCTGGACTAACACCGCAGTATCTGACCCCTCTTGACCCTTCTTTCTATCCGGATTTTCAGTACCAATCAAAGGGGCTCCTAAAAGACCTTCTCGGAAAGAAAAAAGAACAGGCCCAACTCAACGACCTGTTGAACAGTGTATTGAGAAAATACGCAGAGCTAAAAAAGCCTTATTTCACCAACTTTATTCACACCACCCGTAGCCAAGGCGGGACGTACGATGACAATGTCCTACCTGGCGCCCGGATTGATGGTGTGTACTCTGAGCGTGAACTTTTTAGAGAAGTATTGATCAGGCAGGGTTTCAACGAGTTGGAAGGTTTTCCAGCATTATTAGACAAACTGCTTCTCACCACAACATTTAACTCAGCTTACACTGGATTTTCGAGGGAGCTGAGCCGCCATGTAAAACCCTCCCTGCGCGAGACCTTGGCCTCCTGGATTGAGGAAGCTGGAACAAATTTCAGAACCAACCTGTCTTTGTTTTTTTATTTTCTATGGGAAAATGATATTCAATACCCTGAAGTAGAATACAATCAGCAAGCCGTCAATACCGCCGGACTCAGCCTATTGCCACAACAAAAAATCCAGAGTTTTCTGAAGCACTGCGAGATTATACACTTCGACATTTTGGTTGAAAGGCTGACCTCTCAGCTAGAACATTTCAATCCAAATAGATTTGTCACCATGTATCTAGTCGACGCCATGGATGGATTCCAATTTGAAGCTTTCCTGGTAGAAATATTCCAAACCATTGGATACGACGTAAAAGAGACTAAAAAAACGGCCGACCAAGGGGCTGACCTTTTTGTCACCCGATTCGGCAAAAACACTGTGATCCAAGCAAAGAACTACTCTGGCTCGGTAGGTAACTCCGCCGTCCAGCAAGCCATCTCTGCCAAGGCCTTTTACGGATGCGACGAAGCCATGGTTGTCACCAACTCTTACTACACAAAATCCGCCAAAGAACTCGCCAGCTCCGCCTCAGTCCGTCTCATTGATCGAGGAGAACTTCAAAACTATCTGGATGACTACAACCAAAAGATAATTGAACAGTTCGAGCTGGAGGCTACCGAGTAGTTCCATGAGCTTTTGCAACTACCCAGCGGTCGGTCCACTCGCTTGATGATGGGCTCGGGATAAACCCGGCCCTGAATGGACCGCCCCGTTCAAGCCAATGGTCAAGCGCTGACCCGCAACGCATCAGGTCCCTCAGACGATGAGAATGAACAATGCTTGCTGTAAAAATCGACTTTTTTCCTGAATATGTCCGGCGGCACACATTTTTATCCGGAACCTGATGCCTGCCCCGGTCATTTCTGACAATAATCCATCTGCTTTGCCAGTAAGCGCGCTCCTGCCCTGAGGAGTCTCAATGCCCCGCCGCTCAACACCCCCGGACAAAGGACCGTCGCCACCATGCCTTCGATCTACCAACTCAAGCCCCGCTTCCAGAACCTGTTGCGTCCAGTGGTCCAACGCCTCTTCGACAATGGCACCAGCGCCAACCAGGTCACCTTGAGCGCCGCTGTAATTTCCCTGCTGGTAGGCGCCGTAGTCGCCACCTTCGCCGGGCACGCCTGGGTGTTCGTGATCATCCCCATTTGGATGATCCTGCGCATGGCCCTGAACGCCATCGACGGCATGCTCGCCCGGGAGTTCGGCCAGCAATCGAAGCTCGGCGCCTACCTGAACGAACTCTGCGACATCATCGCCGACAGCGCGCTGATCCTGCCGTTTGCCTTGTTACCCGAGGTCAGCCTGCTGGCGGTGCTGCTGGTGACCCTGCTGGCCCTGTTCAGCGAATACGCCGGTGTCTTGGGGTCGATGGTCGGTGCCTCACGGCGCTACGACGGTCCCATGGGCAAGAGCGATCGCGCATTTGTTCTGGGCGTGATCGCCACCGGCGTGGCCTTCGGCCTGCTCAATACCCAATGGATAAATGGGTTATTCGTGCTGATGGCGGCACTCCTGCTGGTTACGCTGGTCAATCGGGTACGGCAAGGCTTGAAAGAAGCCGCAACAACAGCAGAACCGCCTGCCCAATAACACCCGAATCGCCAAACCGCTCCCCCAAGATAGTTGCCTCAAGCTCCCCACTCCAAGATCCGGCAAAAGGACATTGCAATGCGCGACGAGCAAACCCAGACCTTTAGTACCCATGATGGCGTCGAACTGTTTTATCGCCACTGGCCGGCCACAACGCCTGCCGCCGGCGAGCCGCGCAAGGCCATCCTGCTGTTCCACCGGGGGCATGAGCATTCCGGGCGCATTGCCCACCTGGTGGATGAACTCGACCTGCCGGACTTCGACTTCTTCGCCTGGGACGCCCGTGGCCACGGCCAGTCGCCGGGCGCGCGGGGTGACAGCCCGAGCTTCGCCACCAGCGTGCGGGATGTGCAGACCTTCTGCGATCACCTCGGCGCCACCTTCGCTATCGCCGAAGAAAATATCGCGGTCATCGCCCAGAGCGTCGGGGCGGTGATCGTCGCCACCTGGGTTCACGACTACGCGCCAAAGATCCGCGCCCTGGTGCTCGCCTCCCCGGCCTTCAAGGTCAAGCTCTACGTACCTTTCGCCCGTCCAGGCCTGGCCCTGATGCGACGCTTTCGCGGCAACTTTTTCGTCAACAGCTACGTCAAGGCCAAGTTTCTCAGCCACGACCCGGAACGCATTGCCTCCTATGACAGCGATCCGCTGATCACCAAGGCCATTTCGGTAAACGTCCTGCTCGGGCTCTACGAGGCCGCCGACCGCGTGGTCGCCGATGCCAATGCGATCCAGGTACCGACCCAGTTGCTGATTTCCGGCGCGGACTTCGTGGTCCATCGCAAACCCCAGGAACAATTCTTCCAGCGCCTGGGCAGCCTGAAAAAAGAACGGCACGTACTCCCCGGTTTCTTCCACGACACCCTCGGCGAACGCGACCGGCACCTGGCCGTCAGCCGCGCCAAGCGCTTTATCCAACAGAATTTCCTCTCGCCGGTTAACCGCCCGGCCCTGCTCGACGCTGATCGCATCGGCGAGACCTGCGCCGAATCCGAGTCACTGGCAGCGCCCTTGCCACGCAACTCGCCACGGGATCTCTACTGGCGCCTGACTCGCGCCAGCATGGGCCTGGGCAGCAAGCTGTCAGCCGGGGTCAAGCTCGGCTTCGACACCGGTTTCGACTCCGGCAGCACCCTGGACTACGTCTACCGCAACACCCCCACCGGGCATACCGCGCTGGGCCGGATGATCGACCAGAACTACCTGAACTCCATCGGCTGGCGCGGCATCCGCCAACGCAAACTGCATGTCGAGGAGCTGCTACGCCTGGCCATGGCCCAGCTGCGCGAGCAAGGCCGCGAAGTCCGGATCGTGGATATCGCCGCCGGCCACGGGCGCTATATCCTCGAAGCCCTGCACGGGGTGACGCCACTGCCGGAATCGATCCTGCTGCGCGACTACAGCGATATCAACGTGCGTGACGGCAGCGCGCTGATCGTCGAAAAAGGCCTGGGCGATATCGCCCGGTTCGTCAAGGGCGACGCCTTTGACCGGGACGACCTCGCCGCGCTGGACCCCAAGCCGAGCCTGGCGGTGGTGTCGGGCCTGTACGAACTGTTCGCCGACAACACCCTGGTCGGCAACTCCCTAGCCGGCTTGGCCGAGGCCTGTGAACCGGGCGCTTATCTGGTCTACACCGGGCAACCCTGGCACCCGCAGCTGGAACTGATCGCCCGCGCCCTGACCAGTCATCGCCAAGGCCAGGCCTGGGTCATGCGCCGTCGTAGCCAGGCGGAAATGGACCAGTTGGTGGAAGCCGCCGGGTTTCGCAAGATCACTCAACGGGTCGATGAATGGGGGATCTTCAGCGTGTCCCTGGCACAACGCGTGCGAGCATGAACAGCACGCCCCGGGAAGCCGGCCTGCTGAAGCGCGCCGTGCTCTGGCTGGTCCTGCTGGCGCCATTGTTCTTCGCCAGCTATGGCTTTGCCACCTGGTACACCGCCCGGCGCAGCGATGTCGGCAGCTACGTGTTCGGCTGGGAAAGCCATATGCCGTTCTGGGCCTGGACCATCGTGCCCTACTGGTCCATCGACCTGCTTTACGGTTTGTCGCTGCTGCTACCCAGAAGCAAGCGCGAGCTCGATCGGCACGCCCTGCGCCTGCTGACGGCCCAGGTAATCGCGGTCTCCTGCTTCCTGCTTTGGCCGCTGACCTTCACCTTCCCCCGGCCACCGCTGGACGGCGTGTTCGGCTGGCTGTTCGCGGTACTGGCGGGCTTCGACAAACCCTTCAACCAGGCGCCTTCGCTGCATATCGCGTTGCTGGTAATTCTGTGGGTCATGTACCGCCGGCATTTCACCGGTGCCGGGCGCTGGCTGGTGCACGGCTGGTTCGCGCTGATCGGTGTGTCGGTGCTGACCACCTATCAACACCACTTTATCGACCTGCCCACCGGCGCCCTGGCCGGCTGGTTGTGCGTCTGGCTGTGGCCGGATGATCGCGCCAACCCATTGGCCGTCGCGCGCCTGGCAGGCGATGGCAAACGCCTCGCCCTGGCTGTTCGCTACGGGCTGGGGGCGACGCTGTTGGCCATCGCCGGCTTCGGCTTCGCCGGTGTCGCGTTATGGTTGCTCTGGCCGGCGCTGGCCCTGGCGCTGGTAGCGCTCAATTACGCGGTGTTCGGTGCCCAGGGCTTCCAGAAACGCGCCGACGGCAGCTTGAGCCCGGCCGCACGCTGGCTGTTTGCGCCTTACCGGGCAGGCGCCTGGATCAATTCGCGGCTCTGGACAAAATCCAATCCACAACCCGATCAGGTTGTAGATGACGTTTGGCTCGGGCGACTACCAAGCCGACACGAACTTCAGGCCGGCCCATTCGCGGCCATCGTCGACCTGTGTGCCGAACTGCCCTTGGCCCCCCGGGGCCGGGCCTATAGCAGCATCCCCGTACTGGACTTGATTGCACCGTCAGCGGAGCAATGTCGCGAAGCCGCCCTGAGCATTGATGAACTGCGCCAGAACGGGCCGCTGCTGGTCTGCTGCGCCCTGGGTTATTCACGCAGCGCCACGGCGCTCGCCGCCTGGTTGCTGCACAGCGGCCGAGCGACGACGATCGATGCAGCCCTGGAGCTGATACGTGCCGCACGTCCCGGCGTGGTCCTGCATCCGCGGCATCGCCAGGTGCTGGAAGCCATGCTTCAGCTCGTGCCTGGCGAAGCCGTCGCCCAGTCGAGGATCGCCGATGCCCGCTAGCCTGCAACTGCATGTGGTCGCCAGCCTGCTACGGCGCGGCCGCCTGCTCGACCAACTCTCCATGGGGCTGACCGTACTGGGTGTTCTGCTGGGTCTGGCACCCTTGCTCTTCAACACCATCAGCCTGTGGTGCCTGGTGGTCAGTGCCTGGCTGGTACTGTCGGGCCTGTTGCAAAAATACTGGGCCTTCCGTGTCGCTTTCGACGCCGATCTGTTCCAACTGATGGCGCAGGATCCCAGCAACCTGAGCGACCGCACCGAGGCGCTGGACCAGGCATTGCAAGACCTCGGCCTGCAACCGCGACAATCCGCAAACCGCCCCTGGGCCGAGCGCAGCCATGGCGCACTGGGCCTGCTCAAGCGCCAGGCGTTGCTGGTGCTGGTACAAATTTCCCTGCCACTGATCGTCATTCTGGCCAGCCCCTGGCTGCCCTTCGCCGGATAAGGAATCGTCATGTTCGAACCCGTGGTTGCCACCCTCATCACCTCCGGCGCCCGCCTGATCACTGGTGCCCGCAGCCTGTGGATCGGCTGCGGGCCCAATCCGGAGCAGCGCATCTACTTCGCCAACCACAGCAGCCACGGTGACTTCGTGCTGCTCTGGGCCTCGCTGCCACCGGCACTGCGCAAACTCACCCGGCCGGTCGCCGGCGCCGACTACTGGAATAAAAGCGCCCTGCGCCGCTACATCATCAAGCGGGTCTTCAACGGTGTGCTGATCGACCGCGAACGCAAGGAGCCCGGGGACAACCCGCTGCAGCCGATGCTCGACGCGCTGGAGCAAGGCCACTCGCTGATCATCTTCCCCGAAGGCACCCGCAACCAGGAGGACGGTCTGCTGCCGTTCAAGAGCGGGATCTTCCACCTGACCCGGAGCTACCCACAGGCGCAGTTGATTCCGGTATGGATCGCCAACCTCAACCGAGTGATGCCCAAGGGCCGGGTATTGCCCCTGCCGCTGCTGTGCACCACCAGTTTCGGCGCACCGCTGCGACTCGAAGACGACGAAAGCAAAGAACACTTCCTGCAACGCAGCCGCGACGCGCTGCTGGCCCTGGCACCGGAGCAACACTGAAATGGATAGGCAGACCCTGATGTTGTTCGCCGGGATCGGTATGATCCTGGTGCTGGCTTCGCTGATCGGCTTTGTCCTCAAGTGGCGCACCCGGGGCACGCCGAACGCGGTTATCGATAACCTCAACGCCCGGATCAACGCCTGGTGGGTGATGGTGCTGGTGATCGGTATCGCCTTCTGGCTGGGGACCGGCGCGGTGATCCTGCTGTTCTATGCGGTGTCCTTCTACGCCCTGCGCGAATTCCTGACCCTGACACCGACCCGGCGCAGCGACTACCCGGCGCTGGTGGCGGCGTTCTACCTGGCCCTGCCGCTGCAATACCTGCTGATCTACAGCGACTGGTACGGACTGTTCTCGATCTTCATTCCGGTCTATGTGTTCCTGCTGCTGCCGATCCTCGCTTCGCTGGGCGGTGACAGCACGCACTTTCTGGAACGGGCCTCGAAGGTCCAGTGGGGGCTGATGATCGCGGTGTTCTGCGTGTCGTTCGTGCCGGCGCTGCTGACCCTGGAGATTGCCGGTTATGAAGGCCGCAACCTGCTGCTGATCGCCTACCTGGTGATCGTGGTGCAGTTGTCCGACGTGCTCCAGTACGTCTGCGGCAAGTTGTTCGGCAAACGCAAGATCGCGCCCAACCTGTCGCCGTCGAAAACCGTCGAAGGCTTTGTCGGCGGCATCACACTGGCTTCGTTGATCGGTGGCGCGCTGTTCTGGATTACCCCTTTCAATCCCTGGCAGGCGGCGCTGATCGCGTTGTTGATCAACCTGCTGGGCTTTGCCGGCGGCATCGTCATGTCGGCGATCAAGCGCGACCGTGGGGTCAAGGACTGGGGCCATATGATCGAAGGTCATGGCGGCATGCTCGACCGGCTGGACTCGGTGTGCTTTGCCGCGCCGATCTTCTTTCATCTGGTGCGCTATTGGTGGACGTGAGGAGCTTTATGGCTGGCCGGCCATCAGATCGATAAAGCGCGTAATAAAAACGGGCACCTGTTCAGGTGCCCGTTTCATGTGTACGTAGAACCGCTATTGCCCTTGGAGTCACCCGGCAAGCCCGGCCCTGAAACGGTACAACCCTGTTTCAGGACCAGACAAAGGCTCACTTCTCGGCCATTGTCATCAGCGGCTCGATCGCCGACAACACCGCCTCCTTGACGTCTTTGGCCATGGGCGATTCGACAATCTTTTTCTTGATAGATTGCCAATCCGCAGCTTTCGCACCGGCGCCCAGAGCCCCCTCTCCGGCAGACACCGCTCCTCCCGACAAGCCTTGGGCAGCACCGGCCAACATCTCCAGCACCAGCCGGGCCGTTCCACCTTCAGCCCAAGCGGCTTCAGTAGCGGGATCCTTGGCCTCTTTGGCAGCTTTATACTGCGTGTCCGCGTAATCGGCGATATGCTTTTTAGTGTCGTCAGCCGTTTTGTTGGCAACGATTCCCAGGGTGGTCAAGCCACTTGCGCCACCCAGCGCCGCTCCAATCAGCCCGGTGGCGATATTGGTCGCTACGCGCTTCTCGCCACCTGCCTCCCAACTGGCAGCCACTTCCTTGTAAATACGCTCTGCATCCGCTTTCTCTTCAGGCGTTTTGGCAAAGTTGACCTTATTCTCTGCATCTTTTTTCGCCTCATCGGCCACCCGGTTCACAATATCCCCGGTCAGCGCCATGGAGCTGTTGAGTAGATCGATCCGGTCATTCAGGGCTTTCTCGCTCGGTTTGTCCAACGACTCGTTGGCGTGGGCGGTGTCGCGGTTTAGCCCAACCAGATCATAAGCACCCGCGGCATCACGGACGATGACCGTACCCTCGCTCACCGCGCTACGAGTCTTGCTGCTATCGGACTCTCCCATCGCCAAGGGCATGCCGCTTTTGACGCCGCCATCAAAACCTTTCGCGCCGTTATACGACCCTGACAACGATATTGATGCACTCTGACTGTCGATGTTGCTCTTGTTCTTGATATCGCTGGTGATCAGGCGATCGGTAATCAGTAGATTCTTGTCGGCACTGGCATCGCTGGCGATCACCGCCCCTTGCAGCGTGGTGTTATTACCGACATTGATGTTGTAGCCACCATTGCCTGCAAACAGCCCACTTTGATCCTTCACTGCCTTGTAGTCGGAGTTCAGCTTGCTGTTGGAGAGATCCAGGGAGGCGCTGGCACTAGGACCGGCCGTAGCACCGTAACAGAACGGCGGAACGCAGATGCTCGCCCCGAACCCCGCATCGGTCTTCTTGGTGGTTTGTTTCTCCGAGTCCTGCCGCGAGGCAATGTTGAGGTCGCCGCCAATCACTGCATTGATGGTGTCTGCCTTGACTTGAGCCCCAGCCAGCGTCGTGTCCTTTCCGCTGTTCAGCGTCAGGTTGCCGGTCTGCAGCGTGCTGTTGACCTGGGTTACGGAATTGCCGTCACCCTTGCCCAACCCCACTTTTGCCCCCAGATCAAGGGTGAAACCGTTCTGCTCACCCAGGTTGAAACTGACACCAATGGCCGTCCGGCTGTTGCTGGTGTCACTGGTGCTTTGCCTGGTGTTTTGCGCACTCTCCAGGATGATGTTGTTTTTCGCATCCAGTACCGTGGAGCCTGCTTTCAAGTTGCTGCCCACCACATGGATATCTCCAGCCGTGCCCGCCGACGCGCCGCTCGAAACAATCTTCAGGGTCTGACCTGTATTGATCGAGCTTTGGTGGGCGGTCTGGGTCTCGGTCTCGCTGCTGCTTCTCGTGTGGGAGTTTGCCAACTCCGTACCGATTTTTATCAATGACCCCTTCCCGCCCGTCTTGTCACCGTAGTTCATGATCTGGGTGGCGAGATCAAGGTCCATGCGACCGAGTCCGCTCGCCGTGTCCGACAGTTTCAACCCCAACTGCGCCTCCTTGACCGCACGAAGCCGAGGGTCCTCGATCGCCTCGACGGACTTGAGCGTGTCCTTGAGGTTGTAGAGCGTGTTGAACGTATCAATCACCGAACCACCCATCACCCGCCCGACACCCAGACTGGCGGTTTTGTCCTTGCTGGTTTCGCTCGAGCTTTCCATACCTGCGGCGATGGTCACGTTGGAGCCGGTCAGGGTCATGTCCTTGGTACTGATCAGATCGCTGGCCACGACCGCCAGTTCTCGGCCAGCCGTCAGGTTGACGTTGCCGTGGGCCGACCCCAGGGTGCTGCCGCTCAAGGTGGTTTCGGACTTCTGGCCATTATGGCTTGCGCTGTTGATGAACAGCTTCTGGTTACCGGTGATGTCATCGATCCCCAACTTGTTGGCGGTCAGTATGCCGGTCAGGTCGCGGTTCTTTTCCTTGTGCATTTCATCGCGAGTGGAGGTATTTTGCGCGGCGGTGATGGTCAGGTCACGGCCGGCTTGTACCGTCAGATCCTGCATGCTGGCTACGGCCGACCCCGTCACGGCCACATCGCGCTTGGCCGTCACTTCCACGCTATCGCCCGAGATCAGGCTACCGACAGCTTTCGTTTGTGCTTCAGAGACTCGATCCTCAGATTTGCTCGACTTCAACCCTAGCCAACTGCTTTTACTCTTGCTGCTCTCATGCCGGGCACTGCTGGTGTCGGTAACGGCCACAATCTGTACATCATTACCGGCTGTCAGTTTGACCGCCCCTGTCGAGGTCACGCTACTGCCCTTGACCATCAGGTCATTGCCCGCCCCCAGTGTGGTCTTGGAGCCGCTGGTCACGGCACTGGCCATGTTGGTCGTGCTCGCCACCTCATCCAGGCGGGTCTTTTTACTCGAGGAGCTCTTCCAGGTATTGGTGTAAAAGCTGTAATCCCGATTTTCAGCGGTCTGAAGTGTAAGGTTCGCGCCAGCAGACAGATAAGCTTCGTTGGCTGCGCTCACTTGACTGGCCACCAACGCCAGATCCTTGCCAGCGCTCAGGGATACGTTGCCTCCCGCATTGAGGGTGGAAGCTACCTGGCTGCTATGTTTCTCATCAGCCCGGTACCTCTTGAACCAACCACTGGAATCACTTTCATTGGCGGCTGACGACAGTGTCAGGTCCCCTGTCGCCCCCATGGAAATATCGCGTTTTGCGTCGATATGACTGGCGACACTGCTGATATCCCGTCCAGCGCTGATGCTCAGGTCGCGTCCAGTGGTGACGCTGGAGCCATTCTGAATGATCTGCTTATCGGCACGATTGGGGTTTTGATTGCTGCTGATCTGCTGCGCCGAACCGATATTCACATCGCGCCCTGCCGTCAGAACCGTGTCACGCCCACTCTTCAGGACACTGCCCTGGTTGGAAATGTCCTGACCCGCCTTGAGAACAAGATCATTGGCTGCTTCTATACGCGCCGCGCTGTCAATAAAGTCGGTGCGTCCGTTCATTCGGCCGTCGCTGCTGGCATGGGTCGTCACCGTACGCTCGTTGATGACGTCCCCCGTGACGGCCGTGACACTCACGTCACGCCCAGCAATAATGCCGCCGCTCTTGTTGGAAAGGTTATGGGTTGCCAAGGCATCCAGGCGATTGCCTGCTTCCAGCAGTCCACTGTTGACCAAGTCATTTCCCGCCGTTGCCGACAAGTTACTGCTGGCCCGCAAGGTTCCGGCGTTGTTCAGGTCCTTACCAGCGATCAGAGTCACATCGCTCCCCTGGATCAATGCACCGTTGGGCGCCAACCGGTTGTTGGCATTGGCCAGGTACAGCACCGGCACCAGGACCTGCTCGCCGTTCACCGTTGCGTTTTCCATCCAGACAATATCATGGGTCAGAGCCGCGACCTGCTCGGAGGTCAAGGACACACCCAACTGCAGATTGAGCGCCTGCTTGCTGGCAACCGCGTTGTTCATCAAGTACTTGAACATGCCGTCATCCGAAGTCTGACCATCGATAAAACGCTGGCCGGTACGGGCCACTACGGCCTGTTGAATCAGCTTCTGTTCGTAGAGCCCGTCGCCAAGGCGCTTGGCGCTGGTGTCCGGGTTGTACCCCAGGTTGGACAGCAGGTAGTCAGAACTCATGAATTGCTTGAGGTCCGTGAGCACCGGATTGGTTTCGATCAAATACTTTTGCGGGTTGGATTTTCCGGAGGTGTCAGGCAAACCCTGCACTCGCGTAATCGTCCCTCCCTGATTGCCCTGAGCACGATCAGCCGACCCGACAGAGACTGCACTCGGGGCCGAGAGATCACCCGGTGTCGGTTGTCGTTGGGCGGCGCCCAGGCTGGCGCCACCCAGCGTCCAGCTCTGCGGTCCCGTGTTCACAGGGTTACTGCTGCCCTGCCCACTCAGGCGGAATAGCCCGTTTTGCCCCGTTGGCAGTGTAAAACCAGGCAAGGCGACGGGATTGACCTGCTGTTGCGCCAGGTTCGGCGGCAATTGCTGATTGATGGTCACCCGCGTGGAATAAGGGCTTCCGGAGCCTGTGTCGGCCAGGTTACGACCGGCTGCAACGTACTCGTAAAACGGCCGGATCACACTGTTGTTGATATTCTGGGAAGCATTGAGATTGACACTACCGCCGGCCTGCATGACGGCATCATAGGATTGTCCGCCGATATTGGTGGTTGTAGTGGTGCCAAATTGACCGATCAGGCCGCCACCGGTCCAACTGAGGAAATTACTCAGATCCGCGTTGACCGTAGCTGAAGGTGTTGGATTGTTCTTCGCATTGAAGAGCGCCGCGGCTTGCGTCGCCTGACCAATTTGGTCGACGTAGTTCCAGAAGAAGCGGCTGGTCTTGATTTCCTGAGGTTGCAGCCCTTGGTTGTTAATCGTGGAGGCATTGGCCGTCAGGCTACCCGTGGCGGCGATGGTGCTGCTGATGTTGTTCAGCGTCTGGGCGTTGATCAAGGTGTTGCCGCCACTGGTCAAGCTGGAAGCCACAGTACTCCTGGTCACACTCAGGCGATCGACTTCATCGACTCGCCATAACCCATTGATCCCCCCCCAATTTCGGCGGTCGCAACCCGGACCGGGGATCAGATTGCAATCAAGCTGAGTAATGCTCGTGGAGCTTTTTTCATGAGGGGTATATTCCAGAACATCCCTGACATTATTTACGGTCGCCGCCGCAATCGTCAGATTACCTTCGCTTTGAATATCCCCGGAACGGTTGTCCAGCAAATCCGCCTGGTTCTGGCTCGGATCACGTGCAATCAGCACATTGCCCAAGCTATAGACCTGCGCGTAGCTGTTGGTGAAGCTGGCAACAAGCAATCGCATGTCACCGCCACTGGAGATCAGGCCGTGGTCGTTGACCAAGCCCCCGGTAGCTATCGTCAACTCCTTGCCACTGCCCAAGGTGCCGGTATTACTTACGCCCGCCGCCGTCAGGCTCAGGTTGCCACTGGAAGTCAGCCGGCCGGCGTTGTTTAACTGACCGGCGATGTTGACCGTAGCATCCCCGCCACTGGCAATACTGGAGGAGCTCCCCAGGTTGACCTGACCCGCCTTCAGGCCCAGTGAACCCAGGCTGCTGAGCCGACCACGGCCACCATAAGCCCCGTTCAGGTTCAGGCTGGCACTGCCATCACTGGCGATCAGGCCATCATTGCTCCAGTTGCTGCCGTTACCCACCAGGCTGTTGGACGCAAGCAATTGCCCGCTATCCGTTTGGTACAAGTTATTGACGTTGACCGTCAACCGCCCGGCCTGGATCACAGCACTGTTTGTCCAACTGTCGGCATTGAGTGTTAATCCACCACGAGTGACCAGCGTGCCGCCGGCACTGCTGAGGTTGGCCATGGAGATGGCGAAGGTGCCAAGACCTGCGTGCAACAAACTGCCCCCCTGGTTCAGGAAGCTACCCGCATAGAGATCCAGGTCGGTATTGCCGGTTTCCAAGGTGCCGCTACGATTATCAAACAGACCTCCAATAGCAAACGTCGTTTTGCCGTCGGCCCCAAGGGCACGCAACTGGCCGGTCTGGTTGTCCAGGCTCGCAGCGGTGATCGAAAGGCGGTTATCGCTTTCAATAATGCCTTTGCGGTTGCTCAGGGCGCCCGCGAGGTTCAGGTTGATCTGGCTGCCGGCGATCTGGCCCCCCAGGTCACCACTGTTATCGAAGTTACCGCCATTGACCGTGACCTGGCCGCTGGCATAAAGGCCGCCGTTACGGTTATCGATATTGCCGGTGTTCAGCATCACATCACCGGCGCGGGCAGCGATGCGGCCACCATAGTTGTCGAAACCGCCGAGTGCATTGAGATTCAGGCTCTGGCCCTGGATGCTGCCAG
>NZ_JALLJA010000018.1:0-125971 GCF_023242385.1 Pseudomonas sp. MWU12-2345
AAGGGCCTCTTCGCGGCGGTGCGGCGATCCGACAAGCCCGGCTCCTACAGTGTGGTGTCGTACACAAGATCGGTGAACGACGACGTCCTGTAGGAGCCGGGCTTGCCCGCGAAGAGGCCGGTTCAGGCGCTGCAAGGCTTGCGGGCCTCATCGCCGGCAAGCCAGCTCCCACAGGTCGGTGTTCCACCTCAGGGACATTGTCGTGCCTGGCTCTTGTAGGAGCCGGCTTGCCGGCGATGACGGCCGTATGAGCGATACAAGGCTCAAGGCCTCCTCGGCAGCAACCCGCCCCCCATAGCCAGGCACGGCCACTAAATCCCAGGCATAAAAAAACCACCTCTGCAGGTGGTTTCTCTATCAGCATCCGAATCAGCCAAATCGGCCAGTCACGTAGTCTTCGGTCTGCTTTTTCTTCGGATTGGTGAAGATGGTGTCGCTCATCGCATGCTCGATCAGCTCCCCCATGAACATGAACGCGGTGTAGTCCGATACCCGTGCCGCTTGCTGCATGTTGTGGGTCACGATGATGATGGTGTACTGCTCTTTCAGTTCAGTGATCAACTGCTCGATGCGCCCGGTGGAAATCGGGTCAAGTGCGGAGGTCGGCTCATCCAGGAGCAAGACCTGTGGCCGCAAGGCAATCGTCCGCGCAATACACAGACGTTGCTGTTGACCGCCCGAGAGGCCCTGTGCGCTTTGCTTGAGCTTATCCTTGACCTCATCCCACAGCGCGGCACCACTCAAGGCCTGCTCGACACGCTCGTCCATCTCATGGCGGGATAGCTGCTCATGGTGGCGCACGGCATAGGCCACGTTGTCGTAGATCGACATCGGAAACGGTACCGGCTTCTGGAAGACCATGCCGACATGACTGCGCAGGCGGTTCATCGAGTAGCCCGGCGCGAGAATGTTCTCGCCGTTGAGCAGTACCTCGCCACGCGCCTCCTGCTTCGGATACATGGAGTAGATCCGGTTGAATACCCGCAGCAGTGTCGATTTACCGCAACCTGAAGGCCCGATGATCGCAGTGATGCGTTTCTCTGGAATATCCATGTCGATGGACTTCAGTGAGCGCTGGTTGTTGTAAAAAAACTCCAGGCCACGAACGCGAATTTTGGTTTTTTCGTTGCCAAGGTCACGGCTATTCATCAAGTCAACCTATTGCGCAAAAGGATCAAACGGGACAGAAGGCTGAGGATCAGTACGAACAAGGTCAGTACCAATGCGCCCGCCCAGGCCAGGGAATGCCAGTCCTCGAAAGGACTCATGGCGTACTGGAAGATCACCACGGGGACGCTGGCAATCGGCTTGAGCAGATTGCTGCTCCAGAACTGGTTGCCGAAAGCGGTAAACAGCAGTGGTGCCGTTTCACCGGTGATCCTGGCCAGCGCCAGCAAGATACCGGTCAGCACACCGGCTTTCGCCGCGCGCAGGACGATTTGCAGCGTCAATTTCCACTGCGGGACACCCAATGCCAGAGCAGCCTCGCGCAAGGTGGTGGGTTGCAGTTGAAGCATCTCGTCGGTGGTCCTGACCACCACCGGAATCACCAGGAGCGCCAAGGCCAGGGCCCCGGCGATCGCGGAGAAACCGGACTGGTGATTGGTCAGCAGGTTCAGCGGCAGGATCACCGCCGTGTAGACGAACAAGCCCAGCACAATCGACGGCGCCGAGAGCAGGATGTCGTTGATGAAACGAACGACGTTGCCCAGGCGCGAGTGACGGGCGAACTCCGCCAGCCAGATACCCGCCATCAAGCCGATCGGCGTGCCGATCAGCAGGGCGATCGCCGACATCAGGGCGCTGCCATAGAACGCGTTGGCCAGGCCGCCTTCCACACCCGGTGGGGGTGTCATCTGGGTGAAGAGGCGAAGATTGAGCGCCTGAAAGCCGTTGATGATCGTGGTCAGCAGGATCCACACCAACCAGACCAAGCCGAAGACCGTGGCGCCACAACTGAGCACCATCGCCAGCTGATTCTTGAAGGCACGGATTCGGTAGAGACGTTCGTTACCGGTCATACACCCTCCTTGCGTGAAAGCCGCATCAGCAGGAGTCGTGCCAGCGCCAATACGATAAAGGTGACGATAAACAGCAAGAAGCCCAGGGCAATCAGCGCCGAACGATGCAGGTCGGTATAGGCTTCGCTGAACTCGTTGGCGATGACCGAAGCGATGGAGCTGCTTGGCATCAGCAAGGAGGCCGAGAACTGTTGAGCGTTACCCAGTACGAAAGTCACCGCCATGGTTTCGCCCAATGCCCGTCCCAGTCCGAGGAAAATGCCGCCGACCACCGCAGAGCGGGTGTAAGGCAGGACGATGTCCCAGACCACTTCCCAGGTAGTGCCGCCCAACGCGTAGGCAGACTCTTTGAGTGGCGTGGGAACGCTACGAAACACTTCCTGCATGACCGAGGTGATGAAGGGCATGATCATGATTGCCAGGACGATGCCGGCGGTCAGCATGCCGATACCCAGGGGCGGCCCCTGAAACAGCGAACCGACCAAAGGCAGCGAACCCAGGTAATCGTTGATCCAGGGAGACAGATGTTCAGCCATGAACGGGCCGAATACGAACAGGCCCCACATGCCGTAGATGATCGATGGAATCCCCGCGAGCAATTCAACCGCCGAGGCGACGGGCATCCGTAGCCAAGGTGGTGCGACCTCTGTCAGAAAAATCGCAATGCCGAAGCTGACGGGAACCGCAATCAGCAACGCCAGGAAGGACGTCACCAGAGTGCCGTAAATCGGCACCAGGGCACCAAAGTGGTTATTGACCGCATCCCACTCAGTGCTGGTAAGAAAACCGAAACCGAAGGTCTTGAGCGCAAGACTGCCGCCCCAGAGTGTCGACGCTGCGATGCTTGCCAGAAGTAGCAGCACCAGCATCGCGGCGCCCATCATCGAGCGCTTGAACCAGAGATCATGACGATGATCGCGAGTCGCACGCGCATCACTCGCCACTTCGCCAGCGTAAATGGTCATGGTCGGAGGTTGCACTATATCGTTCATCAGAAGTCTGCTCACAAACAAACCCCTTCACTCGACAAAGACTGCCCGAGGAAGGGGTGTTTTAGCTATTGCTGGATCAATGGGCGAAGTCAGACTTCCAATAACCTTCGATGCGCTTGACGAGGGAGTCAGGCAAAGCCACATAGTCCAGCGCCGAGGCCTGTTGTTGGCCATTTTCCAGCGACCATTTGAAGAAGTTGAAGGCTGCCTGGCTCTGCTCGGCATTCTTCGGTTGTTTGTACATGATGATCCAGGTGGTCGCCGTGATCGGCCATGCGCCATCGCCAGGAGCGTTGGTCATGATCAGGTTGAAGTCTTTGGCGTTGGCCCAGTCGGCGGTGTCGGCAGCGGCCGCAAACGCTTTGGCGTTAGGCTGGATGAACTTGCCGGCGGCGTTTTTCAGCTGTGCGTGAGTCATCTTGTTCTGCAGAGCGTAAGCGTACTCGACATAACCGATGGAGTTCTTGATCTGCTTCACGTAGGCGGAGACACCTTCGTTGCCTTTGCCGCCGACGCCGACTGGCCAAGGCACGGTGGTACCGAAGCCGATTTTGGATTTCCAGCCATCGCTCACTTTAGCGAGGTAGTTGGTGAAGTTGTACGAGGTACCCGAGCCGTCAGAACGGTGAACCACGGTGATTTTACCGCCAGGCAGTTTCACGCCCGGGTTCAGGGCAACGATGGCCGGGTCGGTCCACTCGGTGATTTCACCCAGGAAGATTTTCGCCAGGGTTTCGCCGTCGAGCTTCAATTGGCCCGCTGCGACGCCGTCGATGTTCATTACCGGCACGATGCCGCCAATCACGCTAGGGAATTGACCCAGGCCGCCGGCCTTGAGGTCATCCGCCGACAGTGGGGCGTCGGAAGCGCCGAAGTCCACGGTCGCCGCCTTGATCTGGGCAATACCGCCACCCGAGCCGATCGACTGGTAGTTGATGCGATTGCTGGAGTCTTTGCTGTAGTCCTGGGACCACTTGGACAGGACCGGATAGACAAAGCTGGAGCCAGCGCCGGTCACATCGGTCGCGTGAGCGACACCGCTCAGGCACAGAGAAGCCAGCAGGACAGACAGGCCTTTTTTAGTCAGCAACATCAAACACCTCAATGAAAGGGTTAAGTGGAGTGACCCACCTATAAAGAGACGTTACGATTTAATTCCTGAAATATTTCTGTCTGATGACTGTAGTGTGATTTTTAGTAATATTTTGAAATGAAGAATCATTCATTTGTCTCGGTTCCCTTGGGCGCGTCAGGATGGACAGCGCCCTTTTCGAACCGTCAGACCCTGAAACGCTTGACCAGCAGTCCCAATTCCCGCGACAGCTGATCCAGCTCGACACACATTTCGTTGTTGCGCGTGGTGATGGCCTGGGTGTCGTTGATGTGCTGGCTGATTTGCGCCAGGCTCTGGTTCACCTCGGCGCCAATGCTCGACTGTTCTTCCGCGGCGGTCGCGATCTGGTTGTTCATGCCGTTGATCTCGGACACCGCATTGCTGACCTGGGCCAGGATCTGGCCGGTACCGTTGACCTTGGTCACTGCCAGCTCGCTGCCACCGAGGCTGCTCTGCATGGTGCTGACCGCCGCTCGGGCGCCTTGTTGCAGTTGAGTGATCTTGGCCTGTATTTCCTGGGTGCTTTGCTGGGTACGCTGGGCCAGCGAGCGGACTTCGTCGGCGACCACGGCAAACCCACGTCCCTGTTCTCCCGCGCGGGCGGCTTCGATGGCGGCGTTGAGGGCCAGCAGATTGGTTTGCTCGGCAATGCCGCGGATCACATCGAGGATGGAGCCGATGGACTCCACATCGCTGCCCAGGGTCTGGATATCCTGGGCGGCTTTTTCGATATCCCGCGCCAGACCGCCAATGGCATTGACGGTGTCGCTCACGTTGGTTTGCATGGCCTGGGCCTGCTCATCGGTATTGCGGGTCGCCTGGGCGGCATTCTGCGCCGACTCCGCCACGTTGTGGGTGGCCAGGGCCATCTGCTCCATGGCGTGGGTGACTTGCTCGGCGTCACGGGTCTGGCGTGTCAGCGCATCGGCGGCATGCTGGGCACTTTGCTTGAGTTGTTCGTTACGCTCCTGCAACTGCTGGGCGCAGCGGGCCAGCTCCAGCACCATATGGCGGATTTTTCCGGCGAACTGATTGAAGGCACTGGCCAGCTCGGCGGTTTCCTCATTGCCATCGATGGGCAGCTGACGGGTGAGGTCGCCGTCTTCGCTGGCCAAGTCCTGCAAGCTGCGGGTCAGCAGGCCGAGTGGTCTGACGATGCTGCGAGCGACATAGGCTGCGACGAGGCTGAGCACGATCAGCAGCACCCCCATGATGCCCCATTGCTTCCAGCGCAGGGCATCCATGGCCTGCTGCTGGTGTTGCGTTTGCGTGGCGATCAGGGCGTCCAGGCCGTCGACATAAAACCCGGCGCCGACGATCCAGTTCCATTTGTCCAGGTAAATGGCGTAGGACAGCTTGGGGTAGGCGGTGTCGTCATTGCCCGGTTTGGGGAAGTAGTACGTGACGAAATCACCGCCGCGCTTGGCGGCACCGATCAGCTCTCGGATCAGGTAAGTGCCGTGGCTGTCTTTCAGGTCCCAGAAATTTTTCCCATCGTCCTTGCCGGCGGCCAGGAAAATCCTGTCGCCCTTGTCGTTGTAGCCGAAGAAATAGCCGTCTTGCCCATAGTGAAGGTCGCGCAGTCGACGCTTGGCCTCTTCCTGGGTGGCGGGGCTCATGGCATCGGCCCCTTCATAAAGCGGCTTGATGGCGCTGTAGGCCAGATCGAGGTAATGCACCAGCTCGTCCTTGCGGGTTTTTATCAAGGTCTGGCGCGTCTCCTCGATACTTCGCTCGCCCATGGCCTGCTGCTCGGAAAAGGCCAGCAGTTGAATAATCAAAGCCAGCAGGAGGGCAGGAATCACAGATAGCAGCAGAACCTTGTTGCGTATTTTCCACTTCATAGGAAATCCCGGGTCGAGGAGCAAGCTTGTTATGTTTTTTTATATCGACTCACTGGCATGATTGTTCAGCTCCGTGAGTCGGTTTTTTCAAGGAGCGTCGCTACTGTTGTGACCATATCCGCCCATGGGGGCCGAAACATTGACGCAGGTCGACTGCACTCACGACCATGCATACTCTCTTTATTCAGCGGACGGGGCGATATGACTATCGACTGGCTTGACTTTACGCCGTGGTCGGCACTGGCTGGAGGCGCGCTGATCGGGCTGGCGGCGGCTCTGTTCATCCTCGCCAACGGCCGTATTGCCGGCATCAGCGGCTTACTCGGCAGCCTGCTTCAGCGCGGCAGCGAAGGGTGGGGCGAGAAGGCCTTGTTTCTACTGGGTCTGCTGCTGGCGCCGTTGTTGTGGGGGGCGTTCCATGCGCTGCCGACGATCCGCTTCGAGACCGGAGTCCCCGGCTTGGTGCTGGCGGGCCTGCTGGTGGGATTGGGAACCCGTTATGGCTCGGGGTGCACCAGCGGGCACGGTGTGTGTGGCATTTCACGGCTGTCGCCACGCTCCATTGTGGCCACGCTGTGCTTCATGGCCGCGGGATTTGCCACGGTCCATGTTCTTCGCCATGTGTTGGGAGTCTGGCTATGACCAAGCTGACGGCTTTTTTGGGCGGTCTGATATTCGGCATCGGCCTGCTGCTGGCCGGTATGGCCAACCCGGCCAAGGTGTTGGGGTTTCTTGATCTGGCGGGGGCCTGGGATCCTTCCCTGGGACTGGTCATGCTGGGGGCCGTGGTCGTGGCGGCCTTGCCATTCCGATGGGCCGGCAAACACAAGCACTCCCTGTTGGGAGCGGCCATGCAGATACCGCTCAAACGCGGGTTGGATGTCCGCCTGGTGGGCGGCAGCCTGCTGTTTGGCGTGGGCTGGGGAATCGCCGGCATCTGCCCGGGACCGGCGGTGGCGATTCTGCTGACCGGGCATTGGCAGGCCATCGTATTCGTGCTGGCCATGCTGGCCGGTATCCAGCTGTTTGCGCTGCTGGAAAAACGCCAGGTGGGTCGTTAACGGGTTGCCTACTTGCCGTGGTCGATGCTGACGAACCCTTCGTCCGAGTCTCAGGTTTTCGCGGCGCCTGACGATACCCTGTTGGAGACAACCGTAGAATCCGCTGCCGTGGGCTGAGGGTGTGTCTCAACTGGTTGATCAAGCCTCTATAGCTTTTGCCGCTACGCTTGGCAAAAGGTCGCTTTTTGCCTGGGATTTTGTACGATGCTGTAAAGTCGCTTGATGGCAAAATGCTGTTAGTTATTATCTGCGCGCGAAGGTAGCAGGGAAGCTGAACCCGCTCTGGTGATTGCCCACGGGCTCATCTTCTATTTCCCATGACAGGAATCTCGATGCTGGCGTATCACCAAAAAAACTTTCTTATCGTCGATGATTTCTCCGATTTCCGCAGTTCAGTCCGGTCCATGCTGCGGGAGTTGGGGGTCAAGGAAGTGGACACCGCCGACACCGGGGAACAGGCGCTGCGCATGTGCGCCCAGAAACGTTACGATTTCGTGCTGCATGACTACCACCTGGGCGATGGCAAGAAGAACGGCCAGCAGGTGCTCGAAGACCTGATGACCGACAAGCTGATCAGCCATGAAAGCGTGTTTGTCATGGTCACCGCCGAAAGCAGCCAGGCCATGGTGCTCTCGGCCCTCGAACACGAGCCCGATGCCTACCTGACCAAGCCGTTCAACCGTGCCAGCCTGGCCCAGCGCCTGGAAAAGCTGGTGCAGCGCAAGAACCTGCTCAAGCCGATCATGGAGGCGTTGGACCGCGACAAGCCGGCCGAGGTGCTGGCCGCCTGCACCCGCCTGACCCAGCAGGACAGCCGTTTCGCTCCGTTGTGCCTGCGCTACCGCGCCGACGCGATGTGGAACCTGAATCAGTTCGAACCCCTGGAACGTTTTCTCACCGGCATCCTCGCCGACCGTCCGTTGCCCTGGGCTTATGCGCGCATGGGGCAGTTGCTGTTCAAACGCAACCAGGTCGTCCAGGCCAAGGCGCTCTATGAGACCGCGCTCAAGGCGTTTCCGATGATGCCGGCGCTCTATGACGGCCTGGCCGAGGTGCTGGTGCAGGAAGGCGATACCCGGCGTGCACAGAGCGTGTTGGAAGAGGCTGTACGCCTCTCGCCGCTGGCGGTGCGCCGACAGTCGATGCTGGGCAAGCTGGCCTTGGCCAACGAAGATTTTGAAAGTGCTTCCCGAGCGTATCGCCAGGCCGTGTACCAGGGCGAGCAATCGCGTTTCAAGGACCCTGAGAGCAACCTCGGCCTGGCCCATGCGCTGATCAGCAAGGGCAGCGAGCGTGGCCTGGACACCCGTACCCGGCTGGAGATCAACCAGACCCTGAGCGCGGTCGCCAAGGAAAACGCCAACGACCAGGGCTTGCAGGTGCGGGCGCGCTTGATGAAGGCCACCAGCCTGCTGCTCAACGATGCCGAAACCGCCGACAAGCTCACCGAGCAGGCGATGTCGCGCCTGGACGGCATGGAGAACTTCATGAGTGCCGAGGCCGCGCTGCTGGTGGCCAAGCAGCTGCAGCAACTGGGCCAGGCCGATGCCGGCGCTTCGATGCTGAAGAACTGCGTGGAAATCTACGGCGACGATCCGACGGTGATGAAAGGGATCGCCAAGCTGACCTCCGACCCGGAGATCCTTGGCGGCGGCAAGGCGGCCATCGATCTCAACGTGCAGGGCGTGCGCAGCTACAAGGGCGGCAACCTGGACGAGGCCGTGGACCTGTTCCGCCGCGCCCTGGCGCTGCAGCCGAAGAACATCAGTATTGCCTTGAACGCGGCCCAGGCCCTGCTCGTCATTGCCCAGAAGGGCGGTGATGCCGCAGTGCTCGAGGAGTGTCGCGGCTGTCTGAAAATGGTCGGCAAGATGCCGGACAGCGACCCCCGTTATGAGAGGTATCAGAAATTGCGTACCCGGGCATTTGGCGAATGAGTGAGACTCACGAGGGGCTGGATTTTTCCACGGTGATTGCCTCCACCGTGCATGACATGAAGAACTCCCTGGCGATGCTGACACAGGCCCATGGCCAGTGGCTGGCGCGCTTGCCCGATGTCCAGCGCGAAACCCCCGAGCACAGTGTGATCGAGTATGAGTTCGCGCATCTCAATACCATGCTGGTGCAACTGCTCGGACTGTACAAGCTGGGGGTCAATCAGCTGCCGCTGCGTCCGGATTACCATGAGCTGGACGATTTTATCGGCGCGCAGCTGGCTGGGCGCCAGGAGCTGCTGAGCAGCCGTGGGATCGTCGCCAGCTGTGAGGTCGGCGATTTCAGTCCGCTGGGTTTCTTCGACCGGGAACTGATCGGTTCGGTGGTCGGCAATATCGTCACCAATGCCATCGGCTACGCCTGTCATGCGCTGCTGATCAGTGTCCGTGAAGAGGGCGAGCAGCTGGTGCTGACCATCAATGACGACGGTCCCGGTTACCCGGAGCAGATGGTCGAGCGCCAGGCCGATTATGTCCAGGGCATCAACCCGGCGACCGGCAGTACCGGCCTGGGGTTGTATTTCGCCGCGCGGATTGCCGGGCTGCACGAGCGCAACGGCGTGCGCGGGCGGATCGAGATCGCCAATGGCGGGACCTTGGGCGGGGCCTTGTTCAGTCTTTATCTGCCGTGAGTGCAATCGCCAGGGCGTACCCTGATTGTTCGGTCAGTCTTTTCTGTATTCCCTGCTTGAAATCCTGAACGGGTGATGCGTATTTTGTACAGGACGCCGTTAGCGGCCCGTACAACAACAAGGATTGAGTCATGACGACCGATGGCCAGCGTTCACTCGCCCAGCGACTGACCGGCATTGATGAGATTGAGTGTGTCACCCCGGACCTCAATGGCGTACCCCGCGGCAAGGTGATGACCGCCGAGGGCTTTCTCGAAGGGCGACGCCTGCAGATGGCTCGCGGGGTCTTGCTGCAATGCATCATGGGCGGTTACCCGCCGGCACGTTTCTACGGCAGTGACGACGGCGACCTGGCGCTCAACGCCGATCCCCAGCAGATTCACCGCCTGCCCTGGAGCCGGCAACCCCGTGCCCTGGCCATTTGTGATGCGGACGAACTGAGTGGCGAAAGCTCCAGCCTTTCGACCCGTGGCCAGCTCAAGGCGGTGATCGCGCGTTATGCGGCCCGTGGCCTGGCGCCAGTGGTCGCGACCGAGCTGGAGTTCTTCGTCTTTGCCCCGAACCCCGACCCGACCCAGGCCTTCCTGCCGCCAGTGGGCCTGGACGGTCGACGCGAGGAGGGCCATTCGGCGTTCAGCGTCAGTTCCAACAACGGCCTGCGCCCCTTCTTCAGCGAAGTCTACGAATGCATGGCCGCCCTGGGACTGCCCCGGGATACCTTCATGCACGAAATGGGCGTCAGCCAGTTCGAGATCAACCTGCTGCATGGCGATCCGTTGCTGCTGGCCGACCAGACTTTCCTGTTCAAGCACCTGCTCAAGGAAGTCGCCCTCAAGCACGGCCTGACCGTGGTCTGCATGGCCAAGCCGCTGGCCCATACCCCTGGCAGTTCCATGCATATTCACCAGAGCGTGGTGGCGGCCGACAGCCGGCGCAATGTGTTCAGCGATGCCAACGGCGAGCCGACCGCGACCTTCCGGCATTTCATCGGTGGGCAGCAGGCGTGCCTGGCGGACTTCACCGCACTGTTCGCACCGAACGTGAATTCCTACCAGCGGCTGTGCCATCCCTTTGCCTCGCCGAACAACGCTTGCTGGTCCCATGACAACCGCTCGGCCGGTTTGCGTATTCCGGCCAGTGCTCCAGTGGCGCGGCGGGTAGAAAACCGCTTGCCGGGAGCCGATGCGAATCCCTATCTGGCGATTGCCGCGAGCCTGGCGGCGGGCCTTTACGGGATCGAGCACGAGCTGGAACCGACGCCGGCGATCCAGGGTGAATTCCAAGTTCCGGATTCTTTGTCGTTGCCATGTACCTTGCATGCCGCGCTCGAACGTCTGAAACGTAGTCCGTTGGCCAGGGAGTTGTTCGGCAGCGTGTTCATTGAAGGCTATATCGCTTCCAAGAGCATGGAGCTGACCAGTTTCCTGGATGAAATTACCCCCTGGGAGCGTCGTGTTCTGGCCTCTCAGGCATAGCTGTAGCCGTCCCGTTCGGGCTATCTTGTCGGATAGTCCGATACCCTATTCAAGGAGCCGCTCGGAACGCCGATGCGCCAAATCTGGAAACCCTTTCGAGCACTGTATTTCGCCTCGCTGATGATGTTGATCGGCTCCGGCCTGCTGAGTACCTACCTGGCCCTGCGCCTGGCCGCCGAACATGTCGACAGCCTGTGGGTCGGTGCCTTGATGGCCGCCAACTACTTCGGCCTGGTGTTGGGCGGCAAGATCGGCCACCGGTTGATTGCCCGGGTCGGCCATATCCGCGCCTATGCCACCTGTGCCGGTATTGTCGGTGCGGCGGTGCTCGGCCATGGCTTGATCGACTGGCTGCCGGCCTGGCTGTTCCTGCGGATGATCGTGGGCCTGGGAATGATGTGCCAGTACATGGTCATCGAAAGCTGGCTCAACGAGCAGGCGGAGGCCAAGCAACGCGGCGTGGTCTTCAGCGGTTACATGATTGCCTCCTACCTGGGGCTGATCCTCGGGCAGATGATCCTGGTCCTGCACCCGGCCCTGGGCCTGGAACTGCTGATGGCGGTAGCGATGTGCTTTGCCCTGTGCCTGGTGCCCGTGGCGATGACCCGGCGGATTCACCCGGCACCGTTGCATCCGGCACCGCTGGAACCACGTTTCTTCATGAAGCGGGTGCCGCAGTCGCTGACCACCGTCCTGGGCGCCGGGATCATCGTCGGCTCCTTTTACGGCCTGGCCCCCTTGTATGCGTCCCAGCAGGGGCTTACCACCGAGCAGGTGGGTCTGTTCATGGGCTGCTGCATTTTCGCCGGTTTCCTGGTGCAGTGGCCGCTGGGCTGGATCTCGGATCGTTATGACCGGGCGGTGCTGATTCGCAGCATTGCCTTCTTGCTGGCGTTGGCCTCATTGCCCCTGGCAATCATGTCCCATGCGCCGCTGGAGGTGCTGTTTGCCTCGGGGTTCATGGTGTCCTTGCTGCAGTTCTGCCTGTATCCCCTGGCAGTGGCCTTTTCCAACGATCATATCGAGGGCGATCGCCGGGTCTCGCTGACGGCCATGCTGCTGATGACCTATGGCATAGGCGCCAGTATCGGGCCCTTGGTGGCGGGTGTGCTGATGAAACTGTTCGGCAGCCAGATGCTCTACGCGTTTTTCAGCTTCTTCGCCTTGATGCTGGTGTGGCGGATCCGACCGAAGGCGGTGACCAACCTGCATCAGGTCGAGGATGCGCCGCTGCAACACGTGGTCATGCCGGAAGCCATGTCGCCCCTTGGCGCGGCGCTTGACCCACGGGTCGACGAGCAGATCGTGCTGGATCAGATGTGTGACAGCGTCGTGCCGACACCACCCGAGGCTGAGGTCGTGCCCGAGGTGGACGAGTCGGACCCGGAGCCGGCGCACAAGTCGAGCAACTGAAACGTTGAACGTAAAAAAAAACGGGCCACCTGATGAGGGTGGCCCGTTTTTTATGGCGACTGCTGGATCAGAAGTCGTCGTCTTTATCGAAGCGCCGTGCTTCACGCTGCAACTGATAGACAAAGCGCTCGACCTGGCGCTGGACCAGACCGCTCATATTGTGGAAGCGCACGCCGGCGAAGGTGGTGTTGATCCTTTCCTCGAAGTGCAGGTGGCGCAGTTCCACGGGTGCGGTCATCGGGCCGAAGGGCAGGGCGGCAATAAAGCGCTCGTAGACCTGGCCCAGTTGCAGGCGGTCGGAAATATCGCCGTCGAAACGCAGTTTGCAACCGGTGGCGGAGATGTCCAGCAGTTTGCCGGTCAACGGCGCCTTGAGCTTTTCGCCACCCAGCTCGACATTGACCAGCGCGGCCAGCTTCAGGGCGGCACGGAAGGCATTGCGACGTTGGTGATAGACCACTTCATCGGGCATCGAGCCACGGTAGCAACCATTGGTCTCGTCGATGGTCATGGGTTGCGGCTGTTCCCAGGCGATTCGCACGCCCTCATGGAAACCTTCGACCCGGAACGGCTCGCCGGCCAACAGGAAGCGTTCGCCGTCGCGCGGCATCATTTCGTCCAGGGCCAGGGTGCCGGCTTCGCGGTTGACGTCGATCACAAAACTCTGGAAGCGCTGGCTGCGCTCATGAAAGGTGATGATCAGCGGGTCGTGACTTTCCTGCAGCATCCGCAGGTTGGCGGAAATTTCCAGAGGCGTGCTAAGCACCTTGGGTGGCTGCGGAGCATCATCCGCGCTTGGGGCATTGGACACGGTTCATCAATCTCCAGACAAAATACAACTGCACGCAAGAGCTAGCATTTTGCCAGCATGTTGCGCGCCTTGATAGAGCACGCGCAAGGCCCGGTTCAAGCCTGACTGAGCGGGCGCGGTTTCATGGACCTGGCCGTTGAGCCGCGCGCATCATAGAGGGCGGGGGTTTCACCGCCGGTCAGGATCTTCAACTGGTTTGCGGTAGTTGCTTGCTGGACCTGGATATTACGACCGTTGAGCTCGTTGGCGGTCTGGCAATCGGCCAGCAACTGGGTCAACACATCGCTCTGACTCAGCAATTGCTCACCAATACTGGACTGCGCGGCGAGTTGTTCCAGGCCTGCACGGTTGGTGGGCAAATTGAGGCCGGCGAGTAGCTGGCTACGCTTGCGGCCATGCTGTTCCAGCAGAACGATCAGCGCTTGCTTGCGCGCCAGAATCTCTTCCAGCTCGAGCATATTGCGACCATGGAGCGCCAGGGATTCGGCGCGCAGCAACTCAAGCAGGTCTTGAGCGGGGGCAAAATCATCGGTGATCAGTTGCAGCAGAGTGGTGTCGTGCATGGCTGGCCTTGGTTTTTAAGCGTCCAAAAGCCTGACGCAGGCCGGAGCCTAGCGTTGGGCTTCGAAGTTGAGCAATTTGCTGGCGACGCGGTTGCTGTCGACTTTGTAGCTGCCATCGGCAACCGCCTGCTTCAACTCGGCCACGCGGGCGCTGTTGACAACAGGTTGGTCGCGCAGCTTGTCAGTGACTTGTTGCAACTGCTGAGCCTCATTACTGAGGTGTACCGATTCCCCGCTCTGGCTGACGGAGGCGGCCGGAGTGCTCACGGACGCGGATTTGCCGGAGCCGTCGGCTTCCTTGCTGGCGCTGGTGCGCGTACTGCCTGTCAGTGACGGGGGGTTATTCAAACGACTGAAATCGATGACCATGATGAAAAAAACCTCTGGGTATTTGGACGCTTGCCTTGTTTTCGGCCATACCCGGAAAAACTTTAGGCTCAGATAAGAATGAGCCGGCACGTGTTGGCGGTGCGCCTTGGTGCAGCACAGTTTAGGAAAAGCTGCGGCTTAGCGCCAGTTCTCTACAACGCGACTTCCACCTGTCCCGGCCCGGTCACCCGTGCCTTGATCACCCGCTGGGAGTTCAGGTTCTTGATCCTGATCTGTTCATTCAGGCCGCCATTGGACAAGGCCTCACCCGGCATCTTGACCACCAGGCCACCGCTTGTCGCGCTGATGACCACCTGATCGCCCTTGCGAACCACCTCGGCCTGCTCCAGATGAACCAGGGTGATAACTTGATCCATGACCATTGGTCGGACAAGTTTCTGCCCGATGGCCTCATCCGTGGACGTCAGGAAACCCTGGCCGGCCAGGCTGATGTCACGCTCGCGCAACGTGACATCGCCGGGCTCAATGATTCCGGCGCGTTTCAACGGGCGCGTGGTGACCACCACATTGCGGAACAGCTTGACCTGGGCCGGCACGAACACGGTCCAGGGCGAGCTGCCTTCACAGCGGACCTTGACTGTAACCCGGCCAATCGGCGTGGCCGGGCTTTCCAGGTTGGCTGTCAATTCCTTGTCGCAAGCCGCCATGCGCAGGCGCGGGTCGAGCTGGTTGACCTGGATTTCGTAGCGTCCTTCGGTTTGACTGGTAGCCAGATAGTCTTCTACCGTGAACTCAAGAAAGCCTTGGGTCACGCCGATAAGCTGATCAGGCAGGGTCGCCGAGTCGGCAAAGGCAGGGCCGCCGGGGTTCAGACTGCATAAAACCGCCAAGACCCAGAGCAATCTGCGGTACTGTGATGTCAGGCGTCGAAAAAATGTCGTTTGTGCTTTCATAACAGTATAAAAAGCAAGGCTCGTGCCGTTTAATGCTGAATAGGCGTCGGATCATGAAGCTTGTGTGAGAGGTGGCTGGCATGGCGGGTGTAATGGATTCGGTGAACCAGCGTACGCAACTGGTCGGGCAGAATCGCCTCGAGTTGTTGTTGTTTCGTCTGGACGGTCAGCAGTTGTATGGGATCAACGTGTTCAAGGTGCGGGAGGTGCTGCAGTGCCCCAAGCTGACCCTGATGCCCAAATCCAGCCCGGTGGTCTGTGGCGTGGCGAATATCCGTGGGGCAACCATTCCCATCCTGGATCTGGCGATGGCCACCGGGGCGGGCGGTCTCAAGGATCAAAGTAATCCGTTTGTGATCATTACCGAGTACAACACCAAGACCCAGGGTTTCCTGGTGAAGTCGGTGGAGCGCATCGTCAACATGAACTGGGAAGAGATCCATCCGCCGCCCAAGGGCACCGGACGCGATCACTACCTGACCGCGGTGACCCGGATCGACAACCAGTTGGTGGAAATCATCGACGTGGAGAAGATCCTCGCCGAAGTCTCGCCGACTTCCGAATCCATCTCCCACGGGGTGGTCGATGTCGAGACCCAGGCCAAGGCGATTTCCATGCGGGTGCTGACGGTGGATGACTCCTCGGTGGCGCGCAAGCAGGTCACCCGTTGCCTGCAGACCGTGGGCGTGGAAGTGGTGGCGTTGAACGACGGCCGGCAGGCGCTGGACTACCTGCGTAAGCTGGTCGAGGAGGGCAAGAAGCCGGAAGAGGAATTTCTGATGATGATTTCCGACATCGAAATGCCTGAAATGGATGGCTACACTCTGACGGCCGAGATCCGCAACGACCCACGCATGCAAAAACTTCACATCATCCTGCATACTTCCTTGTCAGGGGTCTTTAATCAGGCAATGGTCAAGAAGGTCGGCGCCGATGATTTCCTGGCCAAGTTCCGACCCGATGACCTGGCAGCCCGGGTAGTGGGGCGGATCAAGGCAGCAGAATAAGCGATCAGGGACCTCCGTTCCTGGCGGTACGAACGATTGTAGAGGCGGCATCATTTGTCTACGGGTAATTTGGATTTCGAACAGTTCCGGGTCTTCCTGGAAAAGGCCTGTGGCATCCTGCTGGGTGAAAACAAGCAGTATCTGGTTTCCAGCCGTCTCAATAAACTGATGGAGCAGCAAGGGCTCAAATCCCTTGGCGAGCTGGTCCAGCGCATCCAGACCCAGCCCCGCAGCGGTTTGCGCGAGCAGGTGGTGGATGCCATGACCACCAACGAAACCTTGTGGTTTCGCGACACCTACCCCTTCGAGGTCCTGAAGAACAAGGTGTTGCCGGAAATGATCAAGGCCAGTCCCGGCCAGCGTCTGCGGATCTGGTCGGCGGCGTGTTCGTCGGGGCAGGAACCCTATTCGATCTCGATGTCGATCGATGAGTTCGAGCGGACCAACATGGGCCAGCTCAAGGGCGGTGCGCAGATTGTCGCCACCGACCTGTCCGGGCTGATGCTCACCAACTGCAAAAGCGGTGAGTACGACAGCCTGGCGATTGGCCGCGGCCTGTCGCCCGAGCGCCTGCAACGCTTCTTCGACCCCAAGGGGCCGGGACGCTGGGCGATCAAGGCGCCGATCCGCAGTCGCGTGGAGTTTCGTTCGTTCAACCTGTTGGACAGCTATGCGAGCCTGGGCAAGTTCGACATCGTGTTCTGTCGCAACGTATTGATCTACTTTTCCGCCGAAGTGAAAAAAGACATCCTGCTGCGTATCCACAGCACCCTGAAGCCGGGTGGCTATTTGTACCTCGGGGCCTCGGAAGCCCTGAACGGTCTGCCGGACCATTACCAGATGGTGCAATGCAGCCCGGGGATCATCTACCAGGCCAAGTAAGGCGCCAAGCCTCACACAAAACGGGAACCCCAATGGGGTTCCCGTTTTTTTTTACGGCGCTTTTGCCGCTTTACCGGCATCCGGCGGAAATGCCTTGCCGCTTTTCTGGCATTGCCGCCCGCCACCTGCCCGCAAGCCCTTGATTTGCTTGCATCGAGAAATTGGCATGGGCCTTGCTTTGTCTCTTGCAACGAAAAGCCTGTTCCACAAAATCAGGTCAACCCGCTAAAGGTTCCCCGACATGAGCATCAACTTCGATAAAGCGCTCGGCATTCATGAGCAAGCACTGGCCTTCCGCGCCCAGCGCGCCGAAGTTCTGGCGAACAACATCGTCAACGCCGATACCCCGAACTACAAGGCGCGGGACATGGACTTTTCCTCGGTGCTCGCTGAACAGAGTGACAAGGCCAAGAACGGCAGTTTCGCGTTGAACACCACCAACAGCCGCCATATCGAAGCTGAAGGCCTGAGCAACGGCGACGCCGCATTGCAATACCGCACACCGACGCAGCCGTCGCTGGACCAGAACACCGTGGATGCGCAGATCGAGCAATCGAACTATGCGCAGAACTCGGTCGATTTCCAGGCCAGCTTCACCCTGCTGAACGCACGATTCAAAGGGCTGGTTTCAGCCCTGCGTGGAGAATAAGTCATGTCCCTAGCCAGTGTTTTCAACATTGCCGGTACCGGCATGAGTGCCCAGACCACTCGCCTGAACACCGTCGCCAGTAACATTGCCAACGCCGATACCGTCTCCTCGAGCATGGACCAGACCTATCGCGCCCGGCATCCGGTGTTCGCCACCATGTTCCAGAATGGCCAGGGCCAGACTGACAACTCGCTGTTCCAGAACCAGGACGGGGCGGGTGCCGGCGTGCAGGTCACCGGCGTGGTCGAGGACCCCAGCAACCTGGAAGCCCGTTATGAGCCGAACCATCCGGCAGCTGACGCCAATGGGTATGTCTACTACCCCAACGTCAACGTGGTTCAGGAAATGGCCGACATGATTTCCGCGAGCCGCTCGTTCCAGACCAACGCGGACATTATGACCACCGCCAAAACCATGATGCAGAAGGTCCTGACCCTCGGTCAGTGATAAAGGGCGATTCCTATGACGGTTTCCAGCACCCCCTCAAGTGGCAACTCTGCACTTGATACGATCATTTCCAACTCCCAGACGGCGAACACCGGCAGTACGGATGCGTTGGGCAATGCCATCAGCAGCGCCGCCGGCGGCCAGACCCTGGGCAAGGACGCGTTCCTGCAATTGCTGGTGACCCAGTTGAAGAACCAGGACCCGCTCAACCCCCAGGACAACAGCGCCTTCGTCGCGCAGTTGGCCCAGTTCAGCAGCCTGGAAGGTATCCAGACGCTCAACACCAGCGTGAACAATATTGCCAGCTCCTTCACGTCGTCCCAGGCGCTGCAGGCCTCGTCGATGGTCGGGCGTTCGGTCATCGTGCCGACCAGCCAGGCCGTGGTCGATACCAGCAAGACCTTCACGGGGACGGCAACGGTGCCGAGCTCGGTCAGCGATGTGACCCTGAAGATCAGCGATTCCACTGGCAAAGTGGTCCGCACCATCGACATGGGCTCGCAGGCGGCCGGTAATGCCGCCTTTGCCTGGGACGGCAAGGACGATTCCGGCACCTTGCTCTCCAGCGGTACCTACACCTTTGCTGCCACCGCGCCGATCAGTGGCACGGCCACGGCGCTCACGACCAACCTGCCGGCGACTGTCAGCAGCGTGACCCTGGGTCAGAACGGCGGCGAAATGATGCTCAACCTGGCGGGCCTGGGCAGTATTGCTCTGTCCAAAGTCCAGACCATTGGCCTGTAAGAGCCGACCAACACGAAGTAAGGAGTGAACCATGTCTTTCAATATCGGTTTGAGCGGTCTCTCTGCGGCCAGCAAGCAACTTGACGTCACCGGCAACAACATTGCCAACGTCAACACCACCGGCTTCAAGTCGTCCCGTGCGGAATTTGCCGACGTGTACTCGGCGACCAAGCTGGGCACCGGTGCCAAGACCATCGGTAACGGTGTAAACCTGGCCAACGTCTCGCAGAACTTCGGCAACGGCGGCATGGACAGCACCGGCAACGTGCTGGACATGGGTGTGCAGGGCAACGGCTTCTTCGTCCTGAGCAGCAACGGCTCGCTGAGCTACACCCGTGCCGGTACCTTCAAGACCGACAAGGACGGCTACGTCACCAACACCGACGGCACCGCGAAACTGCAAGGTTTTGCCGCCGATGCCAACGGCAACATCATTCCGGGTGTGCTGACCAACCTGCGGATCGACACTTCCAACCTGTCGCCGCAGACCACTACCCAGATCGGTTCGACGCTCAACCTCAACTCCACGTCGCCGGTGATTTCCGTGCCGTTCGATGTCACCAATACCGCGACCTACACCAAGCCATTCAGCACCACGATCTATGACACCCAGGGCAATTCCCACTCCCTGGACCAGTATGCGGTCAAGACCGGTGCCAATACCTGGAACGTCTATTCGTTGATTGACGGTCGTAACCCTGACGGCACGGCGCCGACGGTTACAGTACCTCCTGCTGCGCCAGCAGCCCCCGATCCCGTGCCGGTGCCAGTGGTCTTTGACTCCTCGGGAAAATTGCAGAGTATTGGCGGTGTTGCTGGCCAGACCAGCGTCGTGATTTCAGGTTGGATTCCCGGTGGGATGGTCGCAGGGGTCTGGACGCCAAACAAGGCAGCTGCGAACCCAGCGGGGATTGCCGTCGACTTTTCGAAAACCACCCAGTTCAACGCCGATACTGCTCGTAGCAACATCACCAGCGACGGTTACGCGACCGGCCAAATCACTGATATCACCATCGATGCCACTGGTGTGATCTCCGCCAACTTCAGCAACCAGCAGCACAAGGCGATCGGCCAGGTGGCCCTGGCCAGCTTCACCAACGAGCAGGGCCTGCAGGCGGTTGGCGGCACCAGCTGGAAACAGACGTTCTCGTCCGGTCAACCGGCCTTTGACGGCGGTACGGTCGGCACCAATGGTTCGATCCTTTCCGGTTCCCTGGAAGCCTCGAACGTCAACCTGACCAGCGAGCTGGTGGACCTGATCAAGGGCCAGAGCTACTACCAGGCGAACGCCAAGACCATCTCCACCCAGAGCTCCATCATGCAGACCATTATCCAGATGGCGTAATACGGCTTCTCTGGTACTTCAAAAATCCGGCCCCTTGGGTGCCGGATTTTTTTTGCCTGACGTTTGAGCTGCCTCATCTTTTGGCTAGGTTTGTCTGTGCGATTGCACGAGGTGGTGTGGAATTTGCTTTTTACGTGCGTGCTAACGAATGGCGTCAACATTTCGTTATATCTGCGTCATCAGAGCAGAACCTTTCGTTCTGACTGCATGGAGCGATGCAATATCTAGGGACGGAACAAGAATTGAAGAGAAGTCACGCCCTCAATGCGCCTGTCGTGGCGGCGCCGTTGAAAGCCCACCTGTGTAAAAGCCTGATCGGCGCAGCCCTGTTTTCTGGGGTTATCAATATCCTCGCGCTAATTGGCCCGGTGTTCATGTTAGAGGTGTACGACCGGGTCATCCCAAGCCAGAGTGTTCCGACGCTAGTGGCTTTGGGGCTATTGGTTCTGGGTGTCTATGCATTGTCCGGACTGTTGGATGTTCTTCGCTCTCGAATCATGGTCAGGGTCGCCTCTTCGCTGGATCTGGCCTTGTCTTCCAGGGTCTTCAAGGTTATTTCCGGAGTGTCGTTAAAAACACCCATTACCGGTGATGCGCTCAAGCCTGCCCACGAGTTGGATCAGATCCGGAATTTTATTGGCGGACCGGGACTTGTTGCCTTCTTCGACCTGCCCTGGATGCCGGTTTATTTAGCGGTCTGCTTTTATATTCATCCCATGTTCGGCCTCTTGACCGCCGGCTTGATGATTATTCTGATTGTGTTGACGATACTGACTGATCGTCAGACCCGCTCGCTGATGCGAGCTTCAGCGGATGCCTTGAACAGGCGTAATCACCACGGCCATCAAGCGCATCAAAATGCTGAAGCATTGATGGCCATGGGGATGACTGCCGATGCGTCTGGCATTTGGCAAGCTCATCACAGTCTTTACACCACACTGCAACGACGAACTGTGGACATCGGCGGTCTCTTCGGTGGTATCTCGAAAACGCTGCGTCAGATTGTTCAGTCGGGTTCTCTGGCCCTTGGGGCCTATCTGGTGATCAAGGGGGATCTGAGTGGAGGCACGATCGTTGCGGCGTCGATTATCGTTGCACGAACTCTGGCGCCCGTCGAGCAGGTGATTACGACCTGGAGAAGCCTGTTGGGGGCTCACGTTGCCTGGGGGCGGTTGCATGAGGTCTTTGCTTTATTTCCTGATCCGCCCAGCAAGACTGAGTTACCGGCGGCTTATCGAACACTCCAGGTCGAAGGTGTTTTTGCATCTCCCCCGGGGATTCAACGTTTGACGTTGCAGAACATCAATTTTTCGATTCTAGCGGGTACGGCCATCGGGGTAGTGGGGCCGAGTGCATCGGGTAAGTCTTCGCTGGCACGTGTACTGGTTAACGCCTGGCAACCGGCACGTGGTCACATTCGACTCGATGGGGCTCCGCTTGATCTCTTGACGGATCAGTCGAGGGGCAAGTTGGTTGGGTATCTGCCACAAAGCGTTGCTCTGTTCAGCGGGAATGTTGCGCAGAATATAGCGCGGCTGAACCCATTGGCGACGGACAGTGCAATCGTCTCAGCAGCGCAACAGGCGGGTGTACACGAACTGATCCTGCAGTTGCCTCAGGGGTATGAAACTCAAGTCGGTGAGGGCGGACTTAATCTGTCGGCAGGCCAACGCCAACGTGTTGCCCTGGCGAGGGCATTGTTTGGCAACCCGTTTCTACTGGTGCTGGACGAGCCCAATTCCAATCTTGATGCCGAAGGTGAACAGGCATTGGCCAGGGCAATACTGACGGTCAAGGCGCGCGGAGGCATTGTCGTTGTCATCGCGCACCGCACCAATATTCTGTCGGTCATTGACCAGGTATTGATTCTGGAAAGCGGCGTACAAGTCGCGTTCGGCCCCAAGGACACCGTTCTTAGAAAGCCGATATTAGCGGCCACCCGACCCGTGGGCCATGCGGTGGAAATGGGAGGGGGCAACTGATGCTTGTCGATCAAGAAAGCACCTTGACTCACTCGTTGTCTCGTCATGTACGTTTAGGCGTGATCTCGCTCGTGATGTTACTGGGAGGCAGTTTGGCCTGGGGGGCACTGACCGATTTGTCTGGAGCTGTGATTGCCGTCGGGACTGTTGCAGTAGAGGGCAGCGTCAAAAATATCCAGCACCCCACCGGTGGCGTTGTGGCCGAGTTACTGGTCAAGGAGGGGCAGCAAGTGGCTGCCGGGGATGTGCTGCTTCGTCTCGATGCGACGCTGCCTGCCGCCAGTCAGGCAATCGTGTCGAAGTCGTTGAACCAGGCTTGGGCACGCCAGGCGCGTTTGGTAGCCGAACGTGACAATGCTGGTGATGTGATAGTGCCTCAGGAGCTGTTGGCGCGAATGAGCATGGATGACGCCAGGTTGGTCATGGCCAGTGAGCGGCAATTGTTTCTCGATCGTCGGGCCGCTCGCGAAGGGCAGAAAAAGCAGTTGCGAGAGCGTGTGCAGCAGCTCAACGAAACTATCTTCGGCCACGATATTCAGCAAAAAACCAAGTCCGAAGAAATCGAGTTGATCGACAAGGAGTACCAGGCGGTCAAGATTCTGTTCGACAAGGGCATGATGACCCTGGACCGGATCAACGCGCTGGCTCGTGGCATTGCCCGCTTGCGGGGAGAGCGCGGACAGCTCATGGCTTCTATCGCCGAGGCTCGGGGGAAAATCGCTGAAACCGAGTTGCAACGCCTTCAGGTCGATCAGACCTTTCGCAGTGAAGTGTCTCAGGAGCTGCGGGACCTGTTGGCGCGTCAGGGCGAGTTGGTTGAGCGCGAAATTACCGCCAACGACCAGCTTAAACGGATCGACATCATTGCGCCGATTGCCGGGCGCGTACAGCAGTTGTCGGTGCATACGCTCGGCGGGGTGATTTCACCGGCGGAAAGCCTGATGCAGATAGTGCCGCTTGATGATGAATTGCTGGTCGAGGCGAAGGTCAGTGCCCAGGACATTGATCAGATCACCCTGGGTCAGGCAGCCACGTTGCGTCTGAGTGCTTTCAATCGAAGCACAACGCCGGAGCTCAAAGGCTCGGTGGTCAGGCTATCCGCCGACTTGATTACCGATGAGCGCACGGGCGCGGGGTTCTATCGAGCCGGTATTCGAATTTCCAAAGAGGAGATGGGGCGATTATCCGGACTTACGCTGGTGCCAGGAATGCCGGTTGAGTCGCTCATAAAAACCGGAGACAGAACCGTGCTGTCTTATCTGTTCAAACCGATCAGCGACCACGCGCAGCGGGCATTCAGAGAAGGTTGAGCCCTTCTGCTTGGTCGTTTCAATATGGCTTTTCAACACCACAAGGACGATGTAATGGCAGTTATTAACGGAACCAGCGGGGCAGATACCCTTATCGGGGCTGCGGGGGATGATCAGATACGTGGCTTGGCGGGCGACGATATATTGAATGGTGGTGACGGTAATGACCTCCTGATTGGCGGCACCGGTGCTGATCAACTGATCGGTGGAGCGGGTATTGATACTGCCAGTTATGAAGATGACGTAAGTGGTAATGGCGTGACCCTGAATCTGAAGACTGGTGAGCATACCGGTATTGCCAAGGGCGATACTTTCAGTGGTATCGAAATCTTCAAGGGAACGGCTTACAGCGATGTCTTTGTTGCCAGTGCCAGTGCTGAAACCTTTGATGGTAGCGGCGGTTTCGACCGGGTGGATTACTCCACGTCCGCGCAAGCGATCAATATCACCATGAGCAACGCCACCTCTGGGACGGGGGTTGGCGGTGATGCTCAGGGTGATGTCTTTACTAACATGGAGGCCATTACCGGCACGGCCTACAATGACGTTTTCAACCTGAGTCTCGGTACGACAACGATCTACGGTGGGCAGGGTAATGACGTCTATGTGGTCAATGGTACTGCTGCTCCAAGCCTGTTTGAGTATGCGGGCGGTGGTGATGATGAGATTCGTACCAATCAGAGTCGAATGACTTTGGCGGCTGAAATCGAACGCCTGACGTATACCGGCAGTGGCAACTTCACTGGTTATGGTAATACTGGCGACAACATCATTACCGGCGGTGCAGGCAATGACTTGCTGATCGGCGGTGCCGGTGCCGACCAACTGATTGGTGGTGTGGGTACTGATACTGCCAGCTATGAGGATAGTGTGAGCGGTGGCGTGACCCTGAACCTGAAGACTGGTGAGCATACCGGTATTGCCAAGGGCGATACTTTCAGTGGTATCGAGGTGTTCAAGGGAACGGCTTACAACGATGTATTTGTTGCCAGTGCAAGCGCTGAAACGCTTGATGGCAGTGTTGGTTATGACCAGGTGGATTACTCCACGTCCGCGCAAGCGATCAATATCACCATGAGCAATGCAACCTCTGGCACGGGTGTTGGTGGTGATGCCCAGGGTGATGTGCTCACCAACATGGAGGTGATTACTGGCACAGCCTACAACGACGTTTTCAACCTGAGTCTCGGCACGACAACGATCTACGGTGGACAGGGTAATGACGTCTATGTGGTCAATGGTACTGCCGCTCCAAGCCTGTTTGAGTATGCGGGCGGTGGTGATGATGAGATTCGTACCAATCAGAGCCGAATGACGCTGGCGACAGAAATTGAGCGTCTGACGTATACCGGCAGCGGCAACTTCACCGGTTATGGTAATGCTGGCAACAACATCATTGCCGGCGGCGCGGGCAATGACCTGCTGATCGGCGGTGCCGGCGCTGATCAACTGATTGGTGGCGCGGGTATTGATACTGCCAGTTATGAAGATGACGTGAGCGGTAATGGTGTGACCCTGAATCTGAAGACTGGTGAGCATACCGGTATTGCCAAGGGCGATACTTTCAGTGGTATCGAAATCTTCAAGGGAACGGCTTACAGCGATGTCTTTGTTGCCAGTGCCAGTGCTGAAACCTTTGATGGTAGCGGCGGTTTCGACCGGGTGGATTACTCCACGTCCGCGCAAGCGATCAATATCACCATGAGCAACGCCACCTCTGGCACGGGCGTTGGCGGTGACGCTCAGGGGGATGTGCTCACCAATATGGAGGTGATTACTGGCACAGCCTATAACGACGTTTTCAACCTGAGCCTCGGCACGACAACGATCTACGGTGGGCAGGGTAATGACGTCTATGTCGTCAATGGTACTGCCGCTCCAAACCTGTTTGAGTATGCGGGCGGTGGTGATGATGAGATTCGTACCAATCAGAGCCAAATGAGTCTGGCGGCTGAAATCGAGCGCCTGACATATACCGGCACCGGTAACTTCACTGGTTACGGCAACGCTATCGACAACGTCATCACGGGTGGTGCAGGTAATGACATCTTCCTGGGCGGTGATGGAGGCGATACGTTTAACGGTGGAGACGGTATCGACACGGTCAGCTACAACGACAGTCGGATAACGGGGGTTACCATCAACCTCAAGACCGGTGTGCATACCGGTATTGCCAAGGGGGACGTGTTCAACAGCATCGAAAAGTTTGTCGGGTCGATGCAGGATGATATTTTCGTTGGTACAGGGGCTGCGGATAACTTCGATGGTGGGGCCGGGCGCGATACTGTGAGCTTCGCATTAGAAGACTCGGCGATCACGTTGGATCTCACCAAACCGTTCACGGGAGCTGCCGCCGGAGACACCTACACCTCCATTGAAGTCTTTGAAGGAACAGCCTTCAACGACACTTTCATTGGTGGTGCTGGGGCGGATACCTTTATCGGGGGCGGCGGTGCCGATTTTATCGATGGCGGTGCCGGCCTCAACGACATGGCTTCCTACACGACCAGCTCGGCTGCAGTGCAGTTGGATTTGCAGTCCGGGACGGCAAATGGCGGCGATGCGACAGGTGATGTGCTGGTCAATATCGAAAGCCTGCATGGCTCGGAGTTCGATGACACGCTGGCCGGCAGCTCCGGTAGCAACCAGCTCTACGGGGGCGGAGGTAATGATTGGGTCTATGGCGGGGACGGTGATGATTTTATCGTGGGCGGGAAGTATGAGCCTGCCAGCCTCAATGGACCCAGCCATGATGGGCCGGCGGAAGCAGACCAACTGTTTGGTGGTAATGGCAACGACACGATCCTGAGCGCTAATAATGACACCGGGACCGTTATTCACGGTGATGCTGGCGACGATAGCATTACTGTCTATCACGGCACGGCTTACGGTGACGAGGGTAACGATAAGTTGACCGGTACGGGGAGTGACTACCAGTTGTTCGGTGGTGCCGGCGCTGACCAGTTGACCTTGTCGGGCAGTGGTTATGCCTATGGTGGAGAGGGCGGCGACACGTACATTGTTCTCTCGACCTCAACCGTACTGATCAAGGACGATGGTCTGGCAGGCAATGACTTGGTCAAGCTCCAGAATATCCAGAGCTTTCAGGATGTGGTGATCAAGACGGATGGCACGAGTTCCTACATTTTCTCGGCCGCCGCCTTGAATGCGGGCAATGACCATCCTGCCGTGGTCTTGCAGGACTGGTATGCAGGCTCCAGCACCATCGAGTCGTTCCAGACTGCTAATGGAGATACGTTCACCATTCCAGCCTGAACAACGAACAACCATCGGCAGCCTACCTTCAGGCAAGCTACCGACAACGGAAGCGGTAAAGACTGCGCAAGCAGGCTTTGCCGCTTTTTTCGGGCGTTGATTTTTTCTGCAGGCAAAAGAAAACCCCCGCCAGGCCCAGGGCCTGACGGGGGTTTCTCAACCCGCGCGGTAAGGCGCGGGTCTGGCTCAGCTTATTGGCAAGCTTCGCAATCCGGCTCGTCGATCGCACAGGCCTTTGGCACTGGCGCCGGGCCGGCTGGCGCGGTAGGTGCCGCCAGGACCGAATCGTCGCCGTGGTTGCCGCCGCTGGAAACAGCGTTCAGCTTGCCGGTGTTGATGGTCGACTTCTCGGTGCTGGTCGCGGCCAGGGCACGGAGGTAGTAGGTGGTCTTCAGACCACGGTACCAGGCCATGCGGTAGGTCACGTCGAGTTTCTTGCCCGAAGCGCCGGCGATGTACAGGTTCAGCGACTGCGCCTGGTCGATCCACTTCTGGCGACGGCTGGCGGCATCGACGATCCACTTGGTTTCCACTTCGAACGCGGTCGCATACAGCTCCTTGAGCTCTTGCGGAATGCGTTCGATCTGCTGCACGGAACCGTCGTAGTACTTCAGGTCGTTGATCATGACCGAGTCCCACAGACCGCGAGCCTTCAGGTCGCGAACCAGGTACGGGTTGATCACGGTGAATTCGCCCGACAGGTTCGATTTCACATACAGGTTCTGGTAGGTCGGTTCGATCGACTGCGAAACGCCAGTGATGTTGGCGATGGTCGCGGTCGGTGCGATGGCCATGATGTTGGAGTTACGAATGCCTTTCTGTACACGGGCGCGAACCGGTGCCCAGTCCAGGCTTTCGGTCAAGTCGACATCGATGTACTTCTGGCCACGGGACTCGATCAGGATCTGTTGCGAATCCAGCGGCAGGACGCCCTTGGACCACAGCGAACCCTGGAATGTCTCGTAGGCGCCACGCTCGTCGGCCAGGTCGCAGGACGCCTGGATCGCGAAGTAGCTGACCGCTTCCATGGACTTGTCGGCGAAGTCGACGGCGGCATCCGAACCGTAAGGGATGTGCTGCAGGTACAGCGCATCCTGGAAGCCCATGATGCCCAGGCCGACCGGACGGTGCTTGAAGTTGGAGTTCTTCGCTTGCGGCACCGAGTAGTAGTTGATGTCGATCACGTTGTCGAGCATGCGCACGGCGGTGTTCACGGTGCGTTGCAGCTTGGCCTTGTCCAGCTGGCCGTTGACGATGTGGTTCGGCAGGTTGATCGAGCCCAGGTTGCAGACGGCGATCTCGTCCTTGTTGGTGTTCAAGGTGATCTCGGTGCACAGGTTCGAGCTGTGCACCACGCCCACGTGTTGCTGCGGGCTGCGCAGGTTGCACGGGTCCTTGAAGGTCAGCCATGGGTGGCCGGTTTCGAACAGCATGGACAGCATCTTGCGCCACAGGTCCTTGGCCTGGACGACCTTGAACAACTTGATCTTGTTGTACTCGGTCAGGGCTTCGTAGTACTCGTAGCGCTCTTCGAAAGCCTTGCCGGTCAGGTCGTGCAGGTCCGGCACTTCCGATGGCGAGAACAGGGTCCACTTGCCGTCATCGAAGACGCGCTTCATGAACAGGTCAGGGATCCAGTTGGCGGTGTTCATGTCGTGGGTGCGACGACGATCATCACCGGTGTTCTTGCGCAGCTCGATGAACTCTTCAATGTCCATGTGCCAGGTTTCCAGGTAGGCACAGACCGCGCCCTTGCGCTTGCCGCCCTGGTTGACCGCTACGGCGGTGTCGTTGACCACTTTGAGGAACGGCACGACGCCCTGGGATTTGCCGTTGGTGCCCTTGATGTACGAACCCAGTGCGCGCACCGGCGTCCAGTCGTTGCCCAGGCCACCGGCGAATTTCGACAGCATGGCGTTGTCGTGGATCGCGTGGTAGATGCCCGACAGGTCGTCCGGCACGGTGGTCAGGTAGCAGCTCGACAGCTGTGGGCGCAGGGTGCCGGCGTTGAACAGGGTCGGGGTCGATGCCATGTAGTCGAAGGACGACAACAGGTTGTAGAACTCGATGGCACGCTCTTCACGTTGTTTCTCTTCGATCGCCAGGCCCATGGCCACGCGCATGAAGAAGATCTGCGGCAGTTCGAAACGCACGCCGTCCTTGTGGATGAAGTAACGGTCGTACAGGGTCTGCAGGCCCAGGTAGGTAAACTGCTGGTCGCGCTCGTGGTTGATCGCCTTGCCGAGCTTTTCCAGGTCGAACTCGGCCAGGACCGGGTTCAGCAGTTCGAATTCGATACCCTTGGCGATGTAGGACGGCAGGGCCTTGGCGTACAGCTCGGCCATTTCGTGGTGGGTGGCGCTGTCGGCGACTTCGAGGAAGCTCAGGCCTTCGGCACGCAGGGTGTCCATCAGCAGGCGAGCGGTCACGAAGGAGTAGTTCGGCTCGCGCTCCACCAGGGTCCGGGCGGTCATCACCAGGGCGGTGTTGACGTCTTTCAGGGCCACGCCGTCGTAGAGGTTCTTCAGGGTTTCGCGCTGGATCAGGTCGCCGTCGACTTCTTCCAGGCCTTCGCAGGCTTCAGTGACGATGGTGTTCAGGCGACCCATGTCCAGTGGCGCGACGCTGCCGTCGGCGCGGGTGATGCGGATCGACGGGTGAGCGTTGACCGGCTCTTCGGAAGGGGCGCGGATGGCGCGTTCCTTGGCCCGCGAATCACGGTAGATCACATAGTCGCGGGCGACTTTCTGCTCGCCGGCACGCATCAGGGCCAGTTCGACCTGGTCCTGGATTTCTTCGATGTGGATGGTGCCGCCCGAAGGCATGCGCCGTTTGAAGGTCGCGGTGACCTGTTCGGTCAGGCGGGCAACGGTGTCGTGGATGCGCGACGAGGCGGCGGCGGTGCCGCCTTCAACTGCGAGGAACGCTTTGGTGATGGCGACGGTGATCTTGTCATCGGTATAAGGAACGACAGTGCCGTTACGCTTGATCACGCGCAGTTGGCCCGGCGCGGTGGCGGACAGATCCAGATTCGAATCGGCGGCCTGCGGCACGGTGCCTTGCGGGTTCTCGCGAGTTGTGTCGGTTTGCATGGGTGTCTCCACGTTCTCTATGTTTGTTTGGGCACCATGAAGGTGCCCACCGTTCTGTCCTGAAGCACTACAACCGAACGATGTCGGGCATAACCACTTCGGGACAGGGGAAGAGGGCTTTCGGGCGCCGCTTCCTTGCCGAAGTTTGCAACGCTGCGGGTCGCTGACCCGAAACGGTATTCCTGATGGGTGACAGTTTTGTCCTGCAACACCCGTACCGTTTTCCCACGCAAGAAGGAAGAACGGCTGCCATCCGCGTATGCGGTTTGGGCTTTCAAATCGGTGTTTAGTTCAACCCCGCGGATGCAAGAAAAGAGCTTGAGTTCCTGACGCGAAATGTGGTTGGGGATTTTGGGCGAAAACCCTACATGTTGGGTTTTTTTGCTGCCGAGATACAAGATAATGCGTTTTGGGGGATGATTGCAATGTACTGCCTGTGGATAAATCTGTGCGTAATTTGTGTATGAAAGCCTGAAACCGCGCGTAGGCCGCGGCAGGCCGGGATTACGCCGCCTGTCATTGTTTTTTACCGCTGCGGACCACGTGCGTGGATTTTTGCGGGCGCGAACCCTATCACAAAAAAGCCCATGACCGAGCGCGAATCCTGGCGTGTGTGCGATGACCCGGTCGTTGCTACAATCGGCCGGCCTTACCCTTTCTATATCCGCCTGAATCATGACAAAAAGACGGGCGGAGCCTTTCAACGCTGAACATTTGCACGCAGAGGTCGCCCGTGGAGCAAGCCTGGCAGGTATTGATAGTCGAGGATGACCAGCGTCTGGCCGAGTTGACCCGTGAGTATCTGGAGAGCAACGGCTTGCGGGTCTCCATAGAGGGCAACGGTGCCCGGGCCGCCGCGCGGATTATCGCCGAGCAGCCCGACCTGGTGATTCTCGACCTGATGCTGCCCGGCGAGGATGGCCTGAGCATCTGCCGCAAGGTGCGCGAGCGCTACGACGGGGTGATCCTGATGCTGACCGCGCGCACCGACGACCTCGACCAGATCCAGGGGCTGGACCTGGGGGCCGATGATTATGTCTGCAAGCCGGTGCGCCCGCGCCTGTTGCTGGCACGGATCCGCGCGCTGCTGCGGCGCGGCGAGCCGCTCCAGGGCGCGGCCGAGGAAAAGGTCCGGCGCCTGCGGTTCGGCCCGCTGCTGATCGACAGCGCCTTGCGCGAGGCCTGGCTGAGCGGGGCGGGGATCGAACTGACCAGTGCCGAGTTCGATCTGCTCTGGCTGCTGGTGGCGAATGCCGGGCGGATCCTCTCGCGGGAAGAAATCTTCACCGCCTTGCGCGGCATCGGTTATGACGGCCAGGACCGCTCCATCGATGTGCGTATTTCGCGCATCCGCCCGAAAATCGGCGATGACCCCGAGCACCCGCGGCTGATCAAGACCGTTCGCAGCAAAGGCTATCTATTTGTCCCTGAAGCGTTCGCAGACCTGCCGTCGTGAACTCGATCTTCCTGCGCATCTACGGTGGCATGTGTGCCGCCCTGGTGCTGGTGGCGTTGCTCGGGGTGCTGGCCCTGCACCTGCTCAACCAGGTGCGCGGCGAGCAATACCGCGAGCACCTGGCCCATGGCACCTTCTCGCTGATGGCCGACAACCTGCGGCCGATGGACGAAATCGAGCGCCGTCGGGCCCTGGCGATATGGGAGCGACTGCTGGGTATTCCACTGTCCTTGCAGCCGCTGGCCGATGTGCACCTGGATCTCGGCCAGCGTACCCGGGTGCTGCGCGGCCAGGCCCTGGTGGAACAGACCGGGCCTTATGCGGCGAAGATCTATCGATTGCTCAGTGACCCGGAGCAGTTGGTATTAACAGGCGAGGTCCAGCAGATCAGCGAGCAGTTGGCCCGGGCGACCATCTACCTGTTGGCCGACGAACTGGTGCGCTACCCCGATGCCGAGCAGCCGGCACGCCTGGCGGCGCTCAAGCGTGACAAGGGCTTTGGTTTCGACATGAAGCTGGTCACCCCGGACCAGGCCGATATGGATGAAGACCAGCGCCGGCGGATCAGCGAAGGCGATACGGTCATGGCCCTGGGCAAGGGCGGCGATTCGATCCGGGTGTTTGCCGGCCTGTCCGGTACGCCCTGGGTCCTGGAAATCGGTCCGCTGTACCAGATGAACCCCTATCCGGCGCAATGGCTGGTGTTGATTGCCGTGCTCGGCTTGAGCCTGATCGGCCTGATCGTCTACCTGCTGGTGCGACAGTTGGAGCGGCGCCTGCGCGCAGTGGAGTCGGCGGCCACGCGGCTGGCCCAGGGCAATCTGGAAACCCGCGTGCCGGCCGCTGGCGCGGACTCCATCGGACGCCTGGCCGCGGCATTTAATGGCATGGCCGAGCACTTGCAACGCTCGCTGATGATCCAGCGCGAATTGGTGCGAGCGGTGTCCCACGAACTGCGCACGCCGGTGGCGCGCCTGCGTTTCGGCCTGGAAATGATTGGCGATGCGCAGACGCCCGAGGCGCGGCACAAGTATATGGAAGGCATGGACGGCGATATCCAGGACCTCGACCGGCTGGTGGACGAGATGCTGACCTACGCCCGGCTGGAGCAAGGCACCCCGGCGTTGAGTTTCCAGCGGATCGACCTCAGTGCCCTGGTCGACCAGGTGATCGGCGAGCTGGCACCGTTGCGGGTGGAGGTGCGGGTGACGCGCGGGCTGTGCTTTCCGCTGGCCGCCGGGGACGAGGTGTGGGTCGAGGCCGAGCCGCGTTACCTGCACCGGGCCTTGCAGAACCTGGTCAGCAACGCGATGCGCCATGCGCAGTCGCAGGTCTGCATCAGCTACCAGGTCGGGCCCTTGCGTTGTCGGGTGGATGTCGAGGATGACGGCCCCGGCGTGCCGGAAAGTGCCTGGGAGCGGATCTTCACGCCGTTCATGCGCCTGGATGACAGCCGGACCCGGGCTTCGGGCGGGCATGGCCTGGGGTTGTCCATCGTGCGCCGGATCATCCACTGGCACGACGGCCGGGCGCTGATCGGCAAGAGCCAGTTGCTTGATGGCGCGTGCTTCAGCCTGAGCTGGCCGCGTTATCAGGACAAGGCCTGACGCGGCGGTTCACGCCGGGATGGCGACCAGGCTCAGCAATTGCCCGTCATGCAGGCCGAACTGCGCCTGCAACTCTGTGCCGTGGCACCATTCACTGGACAGGTCGGTCAGCAGGCGCAAGCGCACCTGCCCACTGATATTCCACTCCAGCACTTCGGCGTGCTCGAAGTAAAAGCGTTTTTGCACCAGCGGGTAGAGCGCCTTGAACAGGCTTTCCTTGACCGAGAAGGTCAGGGTCACCAGCAGGGCGATCTGCTCGGCGGAACCTGCGGCCATGCGCTGCATTTCGGCTGGAATGAGGATTTCGCCGGCCAGTCGCTCGGCTCGTTCTGCGCTCAGCAGGTCTTCCAGGTCCATCCCCAGGCCCCGCCAGTGGGATTTAGGCGCGACGATGGCGGCGGCCCGGCCGGTGCCATGGGTGATAGAGCCGGTGATATGGGCCGGCCAGATCGGCGCACGGTCCTCACCGATGGCCGGAACGCTGTCGGTACCGTCCAACTGCCGCAGGGCGGCGCGGGCACAGAGGCGCCCGGCGAGGAATTCGGCCTGGCGCTTGGCCACCGAGCGCTGAATACTGGCCGGCGGATCGATGCGGCTACGCTGGAAGTCGTCCGCGGCGAGCTGCGACGGGTTGAATCGGGTGCTGAGCAAGACGCTATGCGCCAGAGCCTCGGGCAACGGCCAATGGGCGTCGAGGGGCGTGCAGCAAACGGGCAGGGCGGGGAGGTTGTTCATGGCGGGCATTTTGCCGGGTTGGAACGGCGCTTTCCAGAGCCGATTCCCTTGTCCATCCAAATGTGTTCAGGGGGAGTTCAGGGCCACTTGTTTACTCTGTAACAATGATGATGCGCAAATCTGCTCCTGGCCGGTCGGCCGTGTCTTTCATGAAACACTTTGGCTGAACTGAGTTACCGTTATGGGCGAAGCGATGCCGGTAGCGTTGGGAGAGCATTATGAAATTGCTGGTGGTAGAAGACGAGGCGTTGTTGCGCCATCACTTGCAGACCCGCTTGAGCGACAGTGGTCATGTGGTCGAGGCGGTGGGCAATGCCGAAGAGGCGCTGTACCAGACCGAGCAGTTCCATCATGACCTGGCGGTGATCGATCTCGGCCTGCCGGGCATGGGCGGACTGGACCTGATCCGCCAACTGCGCTCGCGCGGCAAGGTTTTCCCGATCCTGATCCTCACCGCGCGTGGCAACTGGCAGGACAAGGTCGAAGGCCTGGCCGCCGGTGCCGACGACTATCTGGTCAAGCCCTTCCAGTTCGAGGAACTGGAGGCGCGAATGAATGCCTTGCTGCGGCGCTCCAGCGGTTTCACCCAGTCGACCATCACCGCCGGCCCCCTGCTGCTGGACCTCAATCGCAAGCAGGCCTCCCTCGACGACCAGCCCCTGGCGCTGACGGCCTACGAATACCGGATTCTCGAATACCTGATGCGTCACCACCAGCAGGTGGTGGCCAAGGATCGCCTGATGGAGCAGTTGTACCCGGACGACGACGAGCGTGATCCGAATGTGATCGAGGTACTGGTCGGGCGCTTGCGGCGCAAGCTGGAAGGGCCGGTCGGGTTCAAGCCTATCGATACCGTGCGGGGCCTGGGCTACCTGTTCAACGAGCGCTGCCGGTGATTCGTTCGCTACGGGTGCGGCTGATGCTGGCCGCCACCATCCTGGCGATATTGTTCATGTTGGCCTTGTTGCCGGCGATGCAGGGGGCGTTCAGCCTGGCCTTGCAGGATTCCATCGAGCAACGCCTGGCTTCGGATGTGACCACGCTGATTTCCGCGGCGCGCATCGAAAAACAGAAACTGCAAATGCCCGATCTGCTCCCCGACGAGCGATTCAACCTGCCCGACAGCCGCCTGCTGGGTTATATCTTCGACCGCGACGGGCGCCTGGTCTGGCGTTCGCGGGCAACCCAGGAAGAGCATATCAACTACCGTCCGCGGTATGACGGGCGCGGCAACGAGTTCGCGAAAATCCGCGAGGACAACGGCAACGAGTTCTTCGTCTACGACGTCGAGGTCAAGTTGCTCGGCGGCAAGAGCGCCGCCTACAGCTTTGTCGCCCTGCAGCCGATGCGCGAATACAACATGACCCTGGCCGGCCTGCGGGAAAAACTCTACCTGGGCTTCGGCGCGGCCTTGTCCGTGCTGCTGGCGCTGCTCTGGCTCGGCCTGACCTGGGGCCTGCGCGCGCTGCGGCGGTTGAGCCAGGAACTGGACCAGATCGAGAGCGGCGAGCTGGAAAGCCTCAGCGAGGAGCATCCGCGGGAACTGCTGCGCCTGACCGGTTCCCTCAACCGCTTGTTGCGCAGCGAGCGCGAGCAGCGCAGCCGTTATCGCGATTCCCTGGACGATCTGGCCCACAGCCTGAAAACGCCCCTGGCGGTTCTGCAAGGGGTCAGCGAGGGGATGGCGCAGCGCCCCCAGGATCGCGATCAGGCCCGGGTCCTGCAGAGCCAGATCGAACGGATGAACCAGCAGATCAGCTACCAGTTGCAGCGCGCCAGCCTGCGCAAGAGCGGCCTGGTCCGGCACCAGGTCGAACTGCGCCCGGTGCTCGACAGTCTGTGTAGCACCCTGGACAAGGTCTATCGCGACAAACAGGTGGTGGTCGCCATCGATGTGCCGCAGTTCAGTCATGTGCCGATCGAGCAGGGGGCGTTGCTGGAACTGTTGGGCAACCTGTTGGAGAACGCCTACCGCCTGTGTCTGGGCAAGGTGCGGGTCAGCCTGCGCCGAGGTTTGCAGGGCATCGAGGTGTATGTCGAGGACGACGGGCCGGGGGTGCCGCCCGACCAGCGGGCGCGTGTTCTGCAACGTGGCGAGCGCCTGGACCGCCAGCACCCGGGGCAGGGCATCGGCCTGGCGGTGGTCCAGGACATCATCCAGAGCTACGACGCCGAGATGACCCTGGGGGATTCGACCCTGGGGGGCGCATCGTTCCGCATTCATTTCCCGCCGCAATAACCGCCGGGCGCGCCTCTACAGTTCCTGGGCGCGATAGGCCCCGGGGGTCAGGCCGGTCCATTTCTTGAAGGCCCGGTGAAAGGCCGAGGGCTCGGAAAAACCCAGCTGTTCGGCGATCTGTTGCAATGACAGTTCGCTGCGGCCCAAGTGGTAGATGGCGATGTCCCGCCGCAGTTGATCCTTGAGTTCCTGAAAACTCGTGCCTTCCTCGCGCAAGTGCCGCCGCAGGGTTTGCGGGCTGATATGCAGGTGCTGGGCGACCGCCTCCAGGTCCGGCCAGCGACTGGCATCCCGACTGAGCAGGCGGCGCAGTTGGCTGCTCAGGCTGTCGCCGTCGTCGGGACGGGCCAGCAGGTCGGCGGGGGCGCGACCGAGGAACTGCTTGAGCGTGCGTTCATCCTGTTGCAACGGCAGGCTCAGGTAACGGCTGCTGAACAGCAGGCTGCTGCTGGCGGCGTCGAAGGTCAGGGGACAGGGAAACAACAGGTCGTATTCACTGGCGTGGTCGGGCCTCGGGTAACCGAAGTCGGCCTCGAGCAGGCGAATACGCTGGCCGATCAGCCAACTGCCCAGGCGGTGCCAGACCACCAGCAGGCATTCGCTGAGAAAGTGATCCGGGTCCCACAGGTTCGAGGCATCCAGGCTCAGGCGCGTGCAGTCGCCTTCGCGGCTGAGCTGCAGGCGTGGGGCGTCGGGGAACAGGCCGTAGAACCGCAGGCCACGGTCCAGGGCCTTTTCCAGCGTCGGACAATGAATCAGCGCATGCATCATCATGGCGAAGGTGCCGCGTCGGCAGCGGCTCTGGCCGAACCCCAGGTATTCGTCGTCCAGCTCCAGCCAGAGCCCTTGCAGCAACTGGGTGAACTGCTCCGGCGCCAGGCGCGCCCGCGGCTCGTCGAGCCACTGCGCGGCGATGCCCAGGCGTTGCAGCAGCGGCGCGCAGTCGTGACCCTGCCGACGTGCCCCTTCCAGGGCGGCGCGGGCGAAGTGGCTGGCGATGCTGCGTTCACGCATGGGGCGCTTCCGTCCATTGGGTGGCCGATGTTAGTCATGGAAATGACGCAGGGACAAGGCGGATATCCGCCAAAACCTCGGGTGCTTTGGGGTGGATGGGCGGAAATCCGCCATCTATGCTATAGGGGCGGAGCGTGATAACCCCCGCAAGGGATGATGGCTAAAGGCTTTGCCGCGATTTTGTAAAAGTGGCACGGGCTTTGCGAAGAGATAAGAGGTCTGCCCACGCAGTTCGACAAAAAACAAAAATCCCTCCGGTGCAGGAGGGTTCGTGCTTCAGGTCCCATGGCCGCTGATGGATAACGGGCGTGTGATCTCTTGAGGAACTTTGCAATGACGACTCGTCAGCCACTGTACAAATCCCTGTATTTCCAGGTGGTCGTAGCCATCGCTATCGGCATCCTGCTCGGCCATTTCTACCCACAGACCGCCGTGGCCCTCAAGCCACTGGGTGACGGCTTCATCAAGCTGATCAAAATGGTCATCGCCCCGATCATCTTCTGCACCGTTGTCAGCGGCATCGCCGGCATGCAGAGCATGAAAGCGGTCGGCAAGACCGGCGGCTACGCGCTGCTGTACTTCGAAGTGGTTTCTACCATCGCCCTGCTGATCGGCCTGGTCGTGGTCAACGTGATCCAGCCGGGTAACGGCATGCACATCGACGTGGCCACCCTGGACGCTTCGAAAGTCGCGGCCTACGTCACCGCTGGCGCAGACCAGAGCGTGGTTGGCTTCATCCTCAACGTGATCCCGAACACCATCGTCGGTGCCTTCGCCAACGGCGATATCCTGCAAGTGCTGATGTTCTCGGTGATCTTCGGTTTCGCCCTGCATCGCCTGGGTGCCTATGGCAAGCCGCTGCTGGAGTTCATCGATCGCTTCGCCCACGTGATGTTCAACATCATCAACATGATCATGAAGCTGGCGCCCATCGGTGCGCTGGGTGCCATGGCCTTCACCATCGGTGCCTACGGCGTGAGCTCCCTGGTGCAACTGGGCCAGCTGATGATCTGCTTCTACATCACCTGCATCCTGTTCGTGGTGGTGGTGCTGGGCGCCATCTGCCGCGCACACGGCTTCAGCGTGTTGAAACTGGTTCGTTATATCCGTGAAGAGCTGCTGATCGTACTGGGGACTTCCTCTTCGGAATCGGCCCTGCCGCGCATGCTGGTCAAGATGGAACGCCTGGGCGCGAAGAAATCGGTCGTTGGCCTGGTGATCCCAACCGGCTACTCCTTCAACCTCGACGGTACCTCGATCTACCTGACCATGGCGGCCGTGTTCATCGCTCAAGCGACTGACACCCACATGGACATCACCCACCAGATCACCCTGTTGCTGGTGTTGCTGCTGTCCTCCAAGGGCGCGGCGGGCGTGACCGGTAGTGGTTTCATCGTACTGGCGGCGACCCTGTCGGCCGTAGGTCACCTGCCGGTGGCCGGCCTGGCACTGATCCTCGGTATCGACCGCTTCATGTCCGAAGCCCGTGCCCTGACCAACCTGGTGGGCAACGCCGTGGCGACCCTGGTGGTGGCCAAGTGGGTCAAGGAACTGGACGAAGACAAACTGCACACGGAACTGGCTTCCGGTGGTCGCGGTATTGAAGACGAACGCGCACTGGACGACCTGGGCGTAGCCGAAGGCTCGGCGCCAAGCGCCAAGTAAGCTTCAGCGGTAAACAAGAAAACCCATCTTCGGATGGGTTTTTTATGCCTGGGCGTTTGTGTCAGGTTTTCTGAGCGTTGTGGTGCTTGCCGCCGAGTGGTGGGCTGCCTAGTCTGGAGATCCGTCGATCTGGAAAATGGAAAGCCCATGCAAGGTCCGTTGGCGTCACTCAAGGTGCTGGATTTCTCGACATTGCTGCCGGGGCCGTTCGCCTCGTTGTTGCTGGCGGACATGGGCGCCGAGGTGTTACGCATCGAATCACCCGCGCGCCTGGACCTGCTGCGGGTATGGCCGCCCCACGACCGTGACATTTCCGCCAGCCACGCCTGGCTCAATCGCAACAAGCGCAGCCTGGCCCTGGATTTGAAACAGGCCGGAGCGGTGGCGGTGATCCATGACCTGGTGCGCGAGCATGACATCGTCCTGGAGCAGTTCCGTCCCGGGGTGATGGATCGGCTGGGGCTGGGTTATGAAGCCCTGAAGGCGATCAATCCGCGCTTGATCTATGTGTCGATCACCGGCTACGGGCAGACCGGTCCTTACCGTGATCGTGCCGGCCATGACATCAACTACCTGGCGTTGTCGGGGTTGGCCAGCTACACCGGGCGCCGGGAGGGTGGGCCGCTGCCCCTGGCGATGCAGGTGGCGGATGTGGCGGGCGGTTCGTTGCACGGGGTGATCGGCTTGCTGGCGGCGGTGATCGCCCGGCAGCAGACGGGGTTGGGGCAATACGTCGATGTCAGCATGACCGACTGTGCCTTCAGCCTGAATGCCATGGCCGGGGCGGGGTTTCTCGCTTGCGGGGTCGCGCCTTCGCCCGAGGGGCAGATGCTCAATGGTGGCAGTTTCTACGACTATTACCGTAGTCGGGAAGGGCGCTGGTTTGCCGTAGGGAGTCTGGAACCGGCGTTTATGCAGCAGTTGTGCGGGGCATTGGGGCGAGCGGAGTTGGCGGTTCAAGGACTGTCGTCCGAGCCTGAGGTGCAACAGGCGTTGAAGCAGGCGTTGCAGAGCGAGTTTGAACAACGTGATTTCGATGAGTTGTGCGCTTTGTTTGCCGGGCTGGATGCTTGCGTCGAGCCGGTGCTCAGCTTGGGCGAGGCGGTCGGGCATCCGCAGTTGCAGGCCCGGGAGGTGGTGGTGCAGGTGCCCCGCGGCGATGGCAGTACGCAGGCGCAGATGGCCTGTCCGTTGAAATTTTCCCAGGGGTTGCCGACGCCGAGGCATATCGGCGCACGGTTGGGTGAACATGGCGAAGAGGTGTTACGCGAACTGGGGTACAGCGAAGAGCGGATAGCGGTGTTGCGAGAGGCTGGTGTCATGGCCTGATGATGTTGCGCCTGTTCTATCGTTTTCGCGGGCAAGCACCGCTCCCACAGGTTTTCGGTCGTACACAAAATCCGGATACACCCAGGAACCTTGTGGGAGCGGAGCTTGCCCGCGAAGAGGCCGGTAAGGCCACCATCACTTGTAAAATTTACTCCACCCGCATTTCACCACTGAACACCAGGGTATGCCGACAACGCCGGCACAGATAACGCCGGCCCTCGCTCACCAACCGATGGCGCTGGGCCGAAAACGCAAAGTCGCTTTCAGCGCACGGACAGCGGTAGATATACCGCGTCACCCGGCGGCGCTGGACCTCATAGGTGTGGCAACGATTGGGCGGCAGTTCGTAGACCCCGCGCATGATCAACTGCCATTCCTCGCCATGGGGCTGGATCCGTTCGCCGAACAACTGATGGGCGATCAGGTGCGCGACCTCGTGGGCCACGGTCTGCTTGAGGAAGTCTTCGCTGTTTTCCCGGTACAGCTGCGGATTGAAACGCAGCAGGTTTTCATGCAAATGCGCCACGCCAGCCTTCTGGCCACGCAGCTTGAGGCTGACCACAGGACGCTTGAAAGCTCGTTTGAAAAAGGATTCGGCTTGTTGGAAACAGTCTTCGACGCGGGTCTTGAGTTGCTCGGGCATGCTGTACGGATCTCCAGAGGCGTCGAGTATGCCGTAAACCCGGGGATTTCCGAATCCGCCAGGCGCCGAATGGTCGTGGCGCGTTAAAAGGCCGCCTTGCGGCGGCCTGTGTTGGCAGTTATGGCTTTGTTTTATTCAGTTGGTGTACACCGGGCCGACGCCCAGCCCCCAGACGATCACGGTAAAGGCCATGATCGCCACCAGCACCACCAGGCCGACAGCCAGGACGGAGCTGGAGAACAGGAAGCCTTCGTCCGAAGGGATGTTCATAAAGGTCGGCAGGCCGACGTACAGCAGATAGACGGTGTAGCAGATGGCCGCCGTGCCGACGATCATCCCCAGCCACATATGCGGGTAGAGCGCCGCCAGGCCGCCGATGAACAGCGGTGTGGCGGTGTAGGTGGCGAAGGCCACGCAACGGGCCAGGCTCGGATTGGCGTCGTAGGTGCGGGCCATCCAGTGGATAAATGCGCCCATCACCGCCACACCGCCGAGCATGGCGATATAGGACATGAGGGTCATCCAGATGGCGCTGTCCTGGGTCAGCATCACCGGCGCGCGGTTGCCGATGACCCAGCCGATCCGGGTGGTGCCGATAAAGGCCGAAATGGCCGGGATGGCGGCCAGGATCAGGGTGTGGGTGAGGTACATATGGCCGATGCTTTCCTCGGCGTCGCCACGGATTTGTCGCCATTCCTGATCAGGGTGGGTGAACAGTCCGACTACGTGATGGATCATGCCAGTCACTCCTTTTGTTATTGCCATCGCCCCCCGGTGGAGCGCCTGCGGGCCAAGTGGCCGAAGTCAGGTCTGGATTTATATGCGACCTTATATCGCAGTATAGGGAGGGCGAGCCGCACGCTTTAGAGCAAATCGAACTGTCGGGCGGGACTGTAATCGCATTGTCGTATTTGTTTTCTGTGGAAGCCGAACCTGTGGGAGCGGAGCTTGCCCGCGAAAAGGCCCTTGAGAGCGCTAAAAGCTTCGCGGGCAAGCACCGCTCCCACACAAGCACTGCTCCCGCCATGGAGTCTTCGCCTGCCGTGGGTTTATAGGTAAAATAATCGGCTTTTCGACACACCTCGCGCGGATTTCAAGGGTTAGGGCAAGAGCTATGGGCACTCTTTCGGTCAATCAGAACAAACTGCAGAAACGCCTGCGCCGCCAAGCGGGTGAGGCGATCGCCGACTTCAACATGATTGAAGAGGGTGACAAGGTCATGGTCTGCCTGTCCGGCGGCAAGGACAGCTACACCATGCTCGACGTTCTGATGCACTTGCAGAAAGTGGCGCCGATCAAGTTCGACATCGTCGCCGTGAACATGGACCAGAAGCAGCCCGGTTTCCCCGAGCATGTGCTGCCCGCCTACCTGAAAGAACTGGGCGTGGAGTATCACATCGTCGAGAAGGACACCTACTCGGTGGTCAAGGAACTGATCCCCGAAGGCAAGACCACCTGCTCCCTGTGTTCGCGCCTGCGTCGGGGCACGCTGTACACCTTCGCCGACGAGATCGGCGCGACCAAGATGGCCCTGGGGCATCACCGCGACGATATCGTCGAAACCTTTTTCCTCAATATGTTCTACAACGGCTCGCTCAAGGCCATGCCGCCCAAGCTGCGGGCCGACGACGGACGTAACGTGGTGATCCGGCCGCTGGCCTATTGCAGCGAGAAGGACATCCAGGCCTACTCGGACCTCAAGCAATTCCCGATCATTCCCTGCAACCTCTGCGGCTCCCAGGAAAACCTGCAACGCCAGGTGGTCAAGGACATGCTCCAGGAGTGGGAACGCAAGACCCCCGGGCGTACCGAAAGCATCTTCCGTGGTTTGCAGAATGTCGTGCCATCGCAGCTGGCCGACCGCAACCTGTTCGACTTTACCCACCTTCGAATCGATGAGACCGCCGCATCGCGCTTCGTCAACCTAGTGAACCTCTGAATGCGCGATTACAAATGGTTGCATGAGTACTGCCTGAACCGCTTCGGTTCGGCCGCCGCGCTGGAGGCTGAATTACCGGTGCCGGCCAGTTCGCAGCAACTGCGTGAACTGCCGGACGACCGTTATCTGTCGATGATCGCCTTGCGGGTCTTTCGCGCCGGCCTCAAGCACAGCCTGGTGGACGCCAAGTGGCCGGTGTTCGAGCAGGTGTTTTTCGGCTTCGACCCGGAGAAAGTGGTGTTGATGGGCGCCGAGCATCTGGAGCGCCTGATGCAGGATGCGCGAATCATTCGTCACCTGGGCAAGCTCAAGAGCGTGCCGCGCAATGCGCAGATGGTGTTGGACGTGGCCAGGGAGAAGGGCAGTTTCGGCGCGTTGATCGCCGATTGGCCGGTCACTGAAATCACCGGCTTGTGGAAGTACCTGGCCAAGCACGGCCATCAGTTGGGCGGGTTGTCGGCGCCGCGTTTTCTGCGGATGGTCGGCAAGGACACTTTTGTCCCGACCTATGACGTGGTGGCGGCGCTGAATGCGCAGAAGATCATCGACAAGGTGCCCACCAGCCTGCGGGATCTGGCGATCGTGCAGGACGCCTTCAACCAGTGGCATGCCGAGAGCGGCCGGCCGATGTGCCAGCTGTCAATGATGTTGGCGTACACCACCAATCATTGAAGAACATTGATTCCGGTTCGGGCGATAGACCGCGTTATCGTTCTTCGCGGGCAGGCCCTGCTCCTACAGTTCTGCGTCGAACACAAATCTTGTATCCACCACAATCCTGTAGGAGCAGGGCTTGCCCGCGAAAACGTCAGTCCAGGCGCTACACGGCTTGAACCTGGCCTTCTCCGGCCAACCGCCGATTCAACTGATGACTCCAGCGCACATAGACCATCGCGCTGCAGAACACCGCCACGCTCGCGGCCATCTCCAGCACCCCGAACAGTTGTCGATTGGGATCGAACGCCGCCAACGCGCCCTTGATGAAGTACAGGTTCACCACATAGCAGGTGAACGAATGTCCACGCGCGCTACCCAGCAACATGCCCGGCAGCAAGAGTAACAACGGCACCAGTTCGATCAACAGGATCACCCAGGGCCGCGCACCGTGCAGGTCGGCGAACATCAGGTAATAGATGCTCAGAAAGGCCATCAGGCCGAGAAAGCACGCCAGCGCCAGGCCACGGCTCCAACGCACGCGCGGTTCCAGCCAGGCCTGGGGCGGCAACACCTTGGGCTTCCTAGCCACGGCCGTTCTCCAGGCTCAGGGCAGTCTTCGCCAGACGCAGGCCGAGTGCCCGGCACAAGGCGATTTCATGTTCGTCCAACGCGCGCTTGCCGTCGACGCCGGTATGGTGGCTGGCGCCATAGGGTGTGCCACCACCACGGGTGTCGAGCAAGGCCGACTCGCTGTAGGGCAGGCCGGTGACCAGCATGCCGTGGTGCAACAGCGGCAGCAGCATCGACAACAAGGTGCTTTCCTGGCCGCCATGCAGGCTCGACGTCGAGGTAAAGACCCCGGCCGGCTTGCCCACCAGGGCACCGGTCAGCCACAGGTTGCTGGTGCCGTCGATAAAGTACTTCAGCGGCGCCGCCATATTGCCGAAACGGGTCGGGCTGCCGAGGGCCAGGGCCGCGCAGTTCTTCAGGTCATCGAGGCTGGCATACAGCGCGCCTTCCTCGGGAATCTCAGGCGCCACGGCTTCGCACTGGCTGGAAATCGCCGGTACGGTGCGCAGGCGCGCTTCCAGTCCGGCCTGCTCGACGCCTCGGGCAATCTGCCGGGCCATTTCGCGGGTGGAGCCGTTACGGCTGTAGAACAACACCAGAACGTAAGGTGCACTCACGGCAGGATCTCCAGCACATTCTCCGGTGGACGACCGATGACCGCCTTGTCACCGACCACCAGGATCGGCCGTTCCATCAGCTTGGGGTGTGCGGCGATGGCGGTGATCAGCTGTTCTTCACTGAGCTGGCTGTCGGCCAGGTTCAACTGTTTGTACTCATCCTCGCCGGTGCGCAGCAATTGCCGCGCGCCGATGCCGAGCTTGCCCAGCAACGCCTTGAGCTGCGCGGCGTCCAGCGGGGTTTCCAGGTAGTGCACGACGATGGGCGTGAGGCCACGGCCCTGGAGCAGTTCCAGCGCACCGCGGGATTTCGAGCAGCGCGGGTTGTGATAAAGCGTCAGATCGGTCATGTGCGGGTCGCATCTTGCGTAAGGTGGCGGGTATTCTACCTGCCTGGCGAGCGCTCCTGAACCTTGTGAGGTAAAGGGTCGCGGTCGATAACGTATTTGATGGGGGATTGTGCACATGGCAAGGCGATTGGCCGCCGCATTGGCGATGATGGGGGCGTTGCTGCTGAGCGGTTGCGGCAACGATTACGGCGTCGACCAGAACGGCCAGAGGGTCGCGTCCGAGCGCCTGGACAAAGAGTGGAAGGTGGTCAACTACTGGGCTGAATGGTGTGGCCCGTGCCGCACTGAAATCCCCGAGCTGAACAAGTTGTCCGAGCAGCTCAAGGGCCAGGCGACCGAAGTGTTCGGGGTGAACTTCGACGGTTTGCAGGGCGAAGACCTGCGCAAGGCCGGCGAAACCCTGGGCATCCGTTTCACGGTGCTGGCCCAGGATCCGGCGGACTTCTTCGACCTGCCACGCAGCGAAGCCTTGCCGGTGACCTACATCATCGATGACAAGGGCAAGGTTCGCGAGCAGTTGATGGGCGAGCAGACCGCGGCAGGCGTATTGGCCAGGCTCAAGGCCTTGCGCGGCTGAGCTTCAGCCTTCTTCCGACCACAGCCGCAGCGGCTGGCCTTCCTGCGGCCAGAAACGCACCTGCTCGATGGGCGAGATATCCCAGCGCTGGACATTCTCCAGCGCCTGGAGGAAGCGTTTTTCCTGCTCCATCAACGCCGGTGCGCAGAGTTTGCGAGTGCTGCCGACTTTGCCGAAGCTCAGGTTCCCGCCCTCCAGGGTGTAGGGCGCGAACCAGTGGTTGCAGCCGCCGGTGCCATAGGCCCGGCCATCGTCGCCGAGGGTGACGGTCAGATGGCTGTTGTCGATCAACGGACGTTCGCCGATCCACTCCAGCACGTAGCTGTGATCCTGCTGCAAGTGCACCTGTTCGCCGGCGCAGCCGTACAGGCCGGCACCCAACATTCCCAGAATCACCACGCGTTTCATTACTTTGCCTCCTGGCATCTCGGGCACAGATGTTTCTCGCCCTGTGTCTTCCAGCCCAGCTCGGCGATACGCGCCGTGGCGGCTGGTTTTTGCGCGGGGGTGCCGAGCTTGGCGTCCACCGCGAATTCGAAGTTCAGTTCCTTGGCGCAGCTGTCGCAGTTGACCTGCCACTGGTGGATCGCCAGTTCGCCGAAGACCGGCCCCTTGGCGACCGCGACCCATTGGCCGGGCGGATTGATCAGATGGCGAACGGTGTCCACGGTCAGACGCATGGACAGGTCCTTGCTGCCCTTGAGGGTCACCAGCAGGACATCGTCGGCGCGGATCGAGCCACCGTTGCCGGTGACCTGATAGCGTCCCGGCACCAGGGCGCGGCATTCGGTCAGGGTGTGCTGCGGGTTCATCAGGCTGTAGCGGAAATCGTGTTCGACCATGGGTCCTCCAAATTATGGCCGGTATGCTAGCACGCAGACGCCGCGCAAATGGCAGGGGTGTATGACCTTCGATCCGGTGACGGGGGGGCGCTGACGATCATGGTACGCGGGCCGTGCCCGGCCCTTGCCATGGATCAGGCACTGACACGGGCCTCGGCGGCCAGTCGGGCGATGGCGACGTCCAGTTCGTCCAAGGCTTGGCGGGCATTGGGCGCGTCTTGCTTGAGCAGGGTTTCGCTGCGCTGGCAGGCCGCGCGCAATTGCGGCACGCCACAGTAGCGGGTGGCGCCGTGGAGGCGGTGCACCCGTTCGATCAGGGCGTTGTGGTCGTTGGCGTTGCGGGCCTGGCGAATCGCTTCGCGGTCGGCTTCCAGGGAGGCCAGCAGCATCGCCAGCATATCGGCGGCGAGATCGGGCTTGCCGGCGGCCAGGCGCAGGCCTTCGTCCGGGTCGAGCACCAGCAGCTCGCTGCCGACGCGGCCCTGTTCGCCGGCCCGTTCCGGCCCCTGGTTGCGCAGGGCCAGGCCGGTCCATTTGAGTACCACCTGGGCCAGTTGCCGCTCGCTGATGGGCTTGGTCAGGTAGTCGTCCATGCCGCTTTGCAGCAGGGCGCGTTTTTCGTTGGCCATGGCGTGGGCGGTGAGAGCGACGATGGGCAGCGGAGTGCTTTGCCGCTCATGCTCCCATTGGCGAATCGCCTCGGTGCTTTGCCGGCCATCCATGCCCGGCATCTGCACATCCATCAACACCAGGTCGAAGGCTTCGCGTTGCACGGCGTCGATGGCCGCGTAACCGCTGTCCACCGCCAGCACCCAGGCGCCCATGTCTTCGAGCAGGGTCTGCACCAGCAGCAGGTTGGCCGGGTTGTCGTCGACGCAAAGCACTCGCGGTGCCCGGCTGCCGAGGGGCTCGACGGGCTCCAGGCGTGCCGGGCGCGGGGTGATCAGTTCCGCCAGGGCCCGACGCAGTTTGCGCGTACAGGCCGGCTTGGCCTGGAGCTGGCCGTGGGGGTTGGGCACGCAGAGCTGGAACAGCGTCTGCTCGGTGGTCGGGCACAGCACCAGCACTTTGCAGCCGAGGTGTTCGAGGTCCCAGATATGCTGGCTCAGGCGTTCCGGCGGCATTTCCTGGGCGGTGACGCCGAGGACCGCGAGGTCGATGGCCTGGTCGGTCTGGTGCGCCCCGGTCACCCCATTGGCGAGGTTTTGCAGGCTGTTGAACGGGGTCACTTCCAGGCCGCAATCCTCCAGCTGGTGCTGCAGCGCCTGACGTGACAACTCGTGATTTTCCAGCACCGCCACGCGGCGCCCGAGCAATGGCGCGGCGGGCAGGTCCTCGATATCGTCGCGGGTCTTGGGCAGGCTCAGGCTGATCCAGAATTCCGAGCCTTCGCCCGGAGTGCTGTCGACGCCGATCTCGCCGCCCATCTGTTCGATCAGGCGCTTGGAGATCACCAGGCCCAGGCCGGTGCCGCCGGGTTGCCGCGACAGCGAGTTGTCGGCCTGGCTGAAGGCCTGGAACAGTGCCCGGACATCCTGGCTCGACAAGCCGATGCCGGTGTCCTGCACGCTGATGCGCAACTGCACGCTGTCTTCGTGTTCTTCCTCGAGCATGGCCCGGGCGACGATGGTGCCTTCGCGGGTGAACTTGATCGCGTTGCTCACCAGGTTGGTGAGGATCTGCTTGAGCCGCAGCGGGTCGCCGATCAGCGACAGCGGGGTATCGCGATAGACCAGGCTGACCAGTTCCAGCTGCTTGGCATGGGCCGCCGGGGCGAGGATGGTCAGGGTGTCCTGGAGCAGGTCGCGCAGATTGAACGGAATGCTGTCGAGCACCAGCTTGCCGGCCTCGATCTTCGAGAAGTCGAGAATTTCGTTGATGATCCCCAACAGGCTGTCGGCGGACTTCTCGATGGTGCCCAGGTAGTCGAGCTGGCGCGGGGTCAGTTCGCTTTTCTGCAGCAGGTGGGTGAAGCCGAGGATGCCGTTGAGCGGCGTGCGGATCTCATGGCTCATATTGGCGAGGAACTCGGACTTGATCCGGCTGGCCTCCAGGGCCTCCTTGCGCGCCAGGTCCAGCTCGATGTTCTGGATCTCGATGGTTTCCAGGTTCTGCCGTACGTCCTCGGTGGCCTGGTCGATGCTGTGCTGCAATTCTTCCTGGGCGTTCTGCAGGGTCTCGGCCATGCGGTTGATGCCCGAGGCCAGTTGATCCAGCTCCTGGCTGCCAAGTGGCGGCAGGCGGGTTTCCAGATTGCCTTCCTTGAGCTGGGCCACGGCTTGCTTGATCTTGCCGAGCGGCGCGTTGATCGTGCGGCTCATGCGCAGGGCCAGCAAGGCGGTGCCGAGCAGGCCGGTGGCAATCAGCAGCAGGCTGGCGAACAGGCTGCGATAGCCGCGCAGCAACATATTGTTATGGGACAGCTCCAGTTCGACCCAGCCCAGCAGGCGATCCGCTTCCTCCGGGATCACGTCGCCGGAAATATTGCGATGGCGGCCGAAGACCGGCAATAGATAGCGGGTGGCATCGTTGCCGGTGCGTTGCAGCAGGTGGCTGCTGTTACCGATGGGCGGCTGGTTGAGCATGCTCGGGCCGGCATGGGCCAGTTGCTCGCGGTTGGCGCCGAGAAAGGACACGGCGCGCACGTCGGCCTGTTCCAGGGACTGGGTGGCGATGCGCTCCAGCAGGTCGACATCGTTATGGCCCAGGGCCGGCGCGACCAGCGGCGCGAGCTGTTCGGCGATCATCTCGCCGCGCTGGAGCAGTTGGGTCTGCAGGTCCGACTGTTGCAGCCAGGTGAAATACCCGCCCAGCACCAACGCCATCAGCGTGGTCGGCAGCAGGGTGAGCAGCAGTACGCGGCCTTTGATGCCCAGGTTTTTAAGCACGCAACACTCTCCGTCAGATACAGCGTCCGGCAGACACGCCCATCTTCGATTCTCGGCGCGCGCATCCTGCGCTCGCTCCACTTGGGCAGTGTAGCCATTTGCGGGGGGCGAAATCTCGCAAAGTTCTCTGGGAGCTCAGTGACCGCACGCCCTCGGGGGAACAGCCCGCGGCCGATGGCTCGCCGAGTATTCTGGCAATCGAAGGTGACAGGCTGCTTATTGCTTATACCTATAAGCCATAAGCACCATACTTTGCGTGATATGGAGCGTCGACGTTTGTCGGTATGATGTCAGCCCCCGCAGTCTGGATTGCGAATACGCCATGACCTTGCAGTACCCTACCATCGCCGATTGCGTCGGCAACACGCCCCTGGTCCGCTTGCAGCGCCTGCCCGGTGCCACCAGCAATACCCTGCTGCTCAAGCTTGAAGGGAACAACCCAGCGGGCTCCGTCAAGGATCGTCCGGCACTGTCGATGATCACCCGCGCCGAATTGCGTGGGCAGATCCAGGCCGGCGACACCCTGATCGAAGCCACCTCGGGCAACACCGGGATCGCCCTGGCCATGGCCGCCGCGATCAAGGGCTACAAGATGATCCTGATCATGCCGGACAACTCCACCGCCGAACGCAAGGCGGCGATGACCGCCTATGGCGCCGAGTTGATCCTGGTGACCCGCGAGGAAGGCATGGAGGGCGCCCGTGACCTGGCCGAGCGCATGCAGGCCGAAGGCCGTGGCAAAGTGCTCGACCAGTTCGCCAATGGCGACAACCCCGAGGCCCACTACACCAGCACCGGCCCGGAAATCTGGCGCCAGACCCAGGGCACCATCACCCATTTCGTCAGTTCCATGGGCACCACCGGGACCATCATGGGCGTGTCGCGCTACCTGAAAGAGCAGAACCCCGAGGTGCAGATCATCGGTCTGCAACCGATGGAAGGCGCCTCGATTCCGGGCATCCGCCGCTGGCCCCATGAGTACCTGCCGAAGATTTTCCAGGCCGACCGTGTCGACCGTATCGTCGACATGGGCCAGGAAGAGGCGGAGGACGTGATGCGTCGTCTCGCCCGTGAAGAAGGGATCTTCTGTGGTGTGTCCTCGGGCGGTGCGGTGGCGGCGATGTTGCGCCTGTCCCGCGAAGTCGAGAACGCGGTGATGGTGGCAATCATCTGTGACCGAGGCGACCGCTACCTGTCGACCGGCATCTACGACGCGCCCAACTGATGGCCAAGCATGAACGCGGCCTGCGCTTCCAGCCCACTGGCGGTAGCCGGGCACCACAAGTGCCGACGGGCAAGAAGCAGCGCCTGACCATCGAGCGGCTGTCCAACGACGGCCGGGGCATTGCCTTTATTGAAGGCCGCACCTGGTTCGTCGCCGGTGCCCTCGCCGGTGAAGAAGTCGAAGCGCGGGTGCTGGCTGCCCATGGCAAGGTGGTCGAGGCACGCACCGAACGGGTGTTCCTCGCCAGTGATCGGCGTCGCCCTGCACCCTGCGCCCACGCCGGCCGTTGCGGCGGTTGCAGCGTGCAGCATATGCCCCACGACGACCAACTCGCCCTGAAACAGGGCATGCTCGCCGAGCAACTGTCCCGTGTCGCGGGTGTCGAACCGCTGGAGTGGGCGGCGCCCCTGACCGGTCCGGAATTCGGCTATCGGCGACGGGCCCGTGTGGCCGTGCGTTGGGACGCCAAGGGCAAGACCCTTGAAGTCGGTTTTCGCGCCGCCTCCAGCCAGGATATCGTCGCCATCGATGACTGCCCGGTGCTGGTACAGGCCTTGCAACCGCTGATGCGCGAATTACCAGCTATGCTGCGGCGCTTGAGCAAACCCCAGGCCCTCGGCCATGTGGAATTGTTCAGCGGTTCGGCGGTGGCTTTGTTGTTGCGGCATATGGCGCCGTTGTCGGCGCAGGACCTGCAAGTACTACAGGAATTTTGCAGTGCCCATGACGCGCAACTCTGGTTGCATGGCGAAGACGGCCCGCAACCGGTGGACCCGTCGTTGCCGCTGGGCTATCGCCTGGAGACCTGGGATCTGGAGTTGGCGTATCGGCCGGGGGACTTCGTCCAGGTCAATGCCGGGGTCAACGAGGCCATGGTCGCCCAGGCGCTGGACTGGTTGAAGCCGGCAGCCGATGAGCGGGTTCTGGATCTGTTCTGCGGGCTCGGCAACTTTGCCTTGCCCCTGGCGCGTCAGGTGCGCGAAGTGGTGGCGGTGGAAGGCGTGGCGACCATGGTCGAACGGGCCGCCGCCAATGCCTTGAGCAATAATCTGCATAACGCGCATTTTTTTCAGGCCGATTTGTCCCAGCCTTTGAGTGATGCCGGTTGGGCCAAAGACGGCTTTTCTGCGGTACTCTTGGACCCACCCCGTGACGGTGCGTTCGAGGTGGTGGGCAAGCTCGCCGCCCTGGGGGCCGAACGGTTGGTGTACGTGTCCTGCAATCCGGCGACGCTGGCGCGGGACACGGTTGAATTGATCAAGCAGGGCTACCGGTTAAAACGTGCCGGGATCCTCGACATGTTTCCGCAGACCGCGCATGTCGAGGCCATGGCGTTATTTGAAGCGAGCTAGGATGCTCGTCTGGTCCGACTGACTGCCGCCGTATTCTGCCAGCCCAGCCAGACTGCGGGGGCTACAACAGGTCAGCGATTTTGACGCATAGAATCTGCGTCGTAGGGAAGGTAAGCAAGATGGTACAGGTGAGAGCACACCAGCCGATCAACACCGACGGCAGTATCAATCTCGAGGCATGGCTCGATCATACGGTGAGCGTCGATCTGGCGTTGGACCGTGAGGCCTTGAAACAAGCCTGCGAATACGCACGGCTTGCCGAACAACAGACCAACGCGGCGCAGAACCTCTGGCCCGAAGGCGGTTCCAGTTTCAGCACTGGCCTGGAGATCGCCGAGATCCTCGCCGACCTCAAGCTGGACCAGGATTCGCTGGTGGCGGCGGTGCTGTATCGCTGCGTGCGCGAGGGGCAGATTCCCCTGACCGCGGTCAGCCAGAAATTCGGCCCGGTGGTGGCCAAGCTGATCGACGGCGTGCTGCGCATGGCCGCCATCAGTGCCAGCCTCAGTCCACGCCAGTCCCAGGTACTGGGCAGCCAGACCCAGGTGGAAAACCTGCGCAAGATGCTGGTTGCCATGGTCGACGATGTCCGCGTGGCCTTGATCAAGCTGGCCGAGCGGACCTGCGCGATCCGTGCGGTGAAGACCGCCGACGACGAGAAGCGCAACCGTGTCGCCCGCGAAGTCTTCGATATCTACGCGCCCCTGGCCCACCGCCTGGGCATCGGCCATATCAAGTGGGAACTGGAAGACCTGTCGTTCCGTTACCTGGAGCCCGACCAGTACAAGCAGATCGCCAAGTTGCTGCACGAGCGGCGGCTGGACCGTGAGCGTTTTATCAGCGAGGTGATGAACCAGCTGGAAAACGAATTGCTCGCCACCGGGGTCAAGGCCGATATCAGCGGCCGGGCCAAGCACATCTATTCGATCTGGCGCAAAATGCAGCGCAAGGGCCTGGAATTCAGCCAGATCTATGACGTGCGCGCGGTCCGTGTGCTGGTGCCGGAAATGCGCGACTGCTACACCGCGCTCGGCATCGTCCACACCCTGTGGCGACATATCCCGAAAGAGTTCGACGACTACATCGCCAACCCGAAAGAGAACGGCTACCGCTCGTTGCACACGGCGGTGATCGGTCCGGAAGGCAAGGTCCTGGAAGTGCAGATCCGCACCCATGCCATGCACGAAGAGGCTGAGCTGGGGGTCTGCGCGCACTGGAAGTACAAAGGCACCGACGTCAAATCCGGCTCCAATCACTACGAAGAGAAAATCTCCTGGCTGCGTCAGGTCCTCGAGTGGCACGAAGAACTGGGGGATATCGGCGGCCTGGCCGAGCAGCTGCGGGTCGATATCGAGCCGGACCGGGTCTATATCTTCACCCCTGACGGCCATGCCATCGACTTGCCCAAGGGCGCGACACCGCTGGACTTCGCCTACCGGGTCCACACCGAGATCGGCCACAACTGCCGGGGCGCGAAGATCAACGGGCGGATCGTGCCGCTCAACTACAGCCTGCAGACCGGCGAGCAGGTGGAGATCATCACCAGCAAGCACGGTACGCCGAGCCGTGACTGGCTGAACCCGAACCTGGGCTACATCACCACGTCCCGGGCACGGGCGAAGATCGTCCACTGGTTCAAGTTGCAGGCCCGCGACCAGAACGTCGCGGCCGGCAAGACCCTGCTCGAACGCGAGTTGGCACGCCTTGGCCTGCCACAGGTGGATTTCGACAAGCTGGCCGACAAGGCCAACATGAAAACCGCCGAGGACATGTTCGCCGCCCTCGGCGCGGGTGATCTTCGCCTGGCGCAACTGGTCAATGCCGCCCAGCAACTGGTGGAGCCGGAGCGCGGCAACGAACAGCTGGAACTGATTCCGCGCAAGGCCACCGGCTACAAGCCGGGCAAGCGTGGCGATATCCAGATCCAGGGCGTCGGCAACCTGATGACCCAGATGGCCGGCTGCTGCCAACCGCTGCCGGGGGATGCCATCGTCGGCTATATCACCCAGGGCCGTGGCGTGAGCATTCACCGCCAGGACTGTGCCGCGGTGCTGCAACTCGCTGGGCGCGAGCCGGAGCGGATCATCCAGGTCAGCTGGGGGCCGGTGCCGGTGCTGACGTATCCGGTGGATATCATCATCCGCGCCTACGACCGTTCCGGCCTGCTGCGTGACGTGTCCCAGGTGCTGCTCAACGAGCGGATCAACGTCCTGGCGGTCAATACCCGCTCGAACAAGGAGGACAACACCGCGTTGATGTCCCTGACCATCGAGATCCCGGGGTTGGATGCATTGGGACGGTTGCTGGGGCGGATTTCCCAGTTGCCGAACATTATCGAAACCCGGCGTAACCGCACCCCTTGATCATCCGCGGCCTTGAATGCGCCGCAAAACTTTAGGAACAGGGCTTGCCCGCGAAGGCGTCCTTGAGGGCGCCAAAAGCTTCGCGGGCAATCGAGCGTCGACCGGCCGCTCCTACAAGGTTCGCGGTGTTTCCCTGGTCGTGATAGAACCGAACGAGATCACTGATGTACAGCCTTCAAGACCTGCTCCACCTTATGGCCCGTCTGCGCGACCCGCAATACGGTTGCCCCTGGGATATCAAGCAGACCTACGCGACGATTGTCCCCTACACCCTGGAAGAGGCCTACGAAGTCGCCGACGCCATCGAGCGCAGCGACTTCGAGCACTTGCAGGGTGAACTGGGCGATTTGCTGTTCCAGGTGGTCTATTACAGCCAGCTGGCGCGGGAAGAAGGGCGTTTCGAATTCGACGGCGTGGTCGACAGCATCACCCGCAAGCTGATCCGTCGTCACCCCCACGTCTTTCCCACCGGTGATCTCTACGCACCCGTGGACCTGCCGCGCTTGAGCGAGGAGCAGGTCAAGTTGCGCTGGGACGAGATCAAGGCCCAGGAGCGCGCTGAAAACCACCGCGCACCTGAGCAGCTTTCCCTGCTCGACGACGTACCGGCCGCCTTGCCGGCCCTGTCCCGGGCGGCGAAATTGCAGAAGCGCGCGGCCACGGTCGGTTTCGACTGGTCGGACGCTTTGCCGGTGGTGGACAAGATTCGCGAAGAGCTCGACGAAGTGCTCGAAGCCATGGCCGACAACGACCCGGCGGCGATCACCGATGAAGTCGGCGACCTGCTGTTTGCGGTGGTCAACCTGGCCCGGCACCTCAAGGTCGACCCGGAAAATGCCTTGCGGGGCGCCAATGGCAAATTCGACAGACGTTTCCGTTTTATCGAACAGGCATTGCGCGACACCCACCGTCCCATGGAAGATTGCACCCTCGAAGAGTTGGACGCCTTGTGGGGCGAAGCCAAACGTCAGGAAAAGAATAGGCCCAGCTGCGGCTGAGCCGTTGCCCAAGTGAGTAAGCACCATGAGTCTTTCCCTTCGCGACCAGTTGCTCAAAGCAGGACTGGTCAACCAGAAGCAGGCCAAACAGGTCGGCAAAGAGAAACAGAAGCAGCAGCGCCTGGTCCACAAGGGCCAGATCGAGGCTGACGACACCCAGGCGCGCCTGGCCCAGGAAGCGCAGGCCGAGAAGGTCAAGCGCGACCAGGAACTGAACCGCCAGCAGCAGGAAAAGGTCGAGGCCAAGGCCCGTGCGGCCCAGGTCAAGCAATTGATCGAAACCTCGCGCCTGCCCAAGCTGACCACCGAGGACTACTACAACTTCGTCGACGACAAGAAGGTCAAGCGCCTGTCGGTCAACACGCTGATGCGCAACAAGCTGAGCAACGGCTCCCTGGCGATCGTCCATCACGGTGGCGGTTATGAGGTGATCCCCCGTGAAGCGGCGCTGAAGATCCAGGAGCGGGCCCCTGAGCGTATCGTCCAGCTCAACGTCCTGAGCGAAGCCCAGGTGCCGGACGAGGATGATCCGTACGCGGCCTACCAGATCCCTGACGATCTGATGTGGTAACCCGCCAGTCCTGCTGAAAGGAGACGGCCTGAAACGACAAACCCCGCCAGGCAGCGGGGTTTGTCGTTTTACAAGTCTGTCACTGCCAGGCGTTCAGGACGCCTGCATTTCGCGTTTCTTCTCGAGGGTTTCCAGCTCGTTCTTATAATTATGAGCGTCGGTCTCGTTGTGAAACATGCCTACCAGGAGGTCCTGCTGGTGTACATCCCAGATTCGAATGCCGTGGGCAACGCCTTCATGGGACATGTGTGCATCATCGCGTTCGGTTACTTTTACGGTCATCTGCAAGCTCCAGTCTCTGTTGAACTGCGGCAACGCGTCGCAGGCCTCTGTTATATGATTCATTAGCCTCCTACGTAAATCGGTAACGGACGGAATTTATTCTTGCGAGAAACGCAATAATGGCCGAAGGCCCGGATTGCTTGGGTTTGCGCTTTTCGAGCGAAAGTTTTCTGACAAAAGTTTCATCTTGGCTACGCTGCAAAACAGCGTCCCAGACGCTTGCAAACGTGGTTATGCAAGAGGGTGGCGGTGAGTGTGAGATAGCTTTCGCGGGCAAGCCCTGCTCCTACATTCTTGTGTCGTTCACTGGTTTTATATAGGACACGAGACTGTAGGAGCAGGGCTTGTCGGGACGCCGCACCGCCGCGAAGAGGCCCTTGAGCCTTGCAACATCCGTTTGCATGCAGCAGCGAGCAGGCATAAAAAAGCCCCGCATTCGCGGGGCTCCTTATGCGGCCAGAATCAGCTGCCCTTGACCTCTTTGCCGGCCACGGTGCCTTCCTGGAGCATGATGTTGTACTCCTTGCCGTCGGTTTCCACCTGTTGCAGGCGGACCAGCAGGTAGTCCCAGTCCTTGGCGAACCACATCACGGTGGTGCGCTTGTTCTGTGTCGGGTCGCGCACGCGCTCGACCTTGATCGCATCCACCGAGCCAGCCTTGGTGCTGACGGTCTCAGGGCCCAGCACCCGGAAGTCGTAGGTGTCGGTGTCGGTGCCTTCGACCACCTGGTAGCTCATGCTTTTCTTGCCGGCCGCGACATCACGTTGCAGGGCCAACTGATAAGTCGACTTGTCGAGCATGCCGCTGTTCAGAGGCACCTTGACCGGATCACCGCGATCGCTGCCGGTGACCATCTTCGACGCCCAGTCGAAGTCCAGGTTGATCTTCTTCGCCTTACCCAGGCCGCCACGTTCGAAGTTGTAGCTCTGTGGCAACAGGGTGTCCTTTTCGAGGCGGATGGTGCTTTCCTCGGTCAGGCTGGCGATCATCATGGAAGCCTTGAAACTCAAGGTCCAGGTGCCGTTATCGTTTTTCGACAGGCTGCGCTCGGCCGAACCGCTCATGGGCAGTTGTTTCCAGTCGGCGGTATAGCTGGCGGAGAAAGGTTGAAGATCCGCTGCTTGCACTGCCGGCAAGGCGAGCAGGGTAAGAGCGAGGAGCAGGGCACGACGCATAAAATCTCCTAGGTTCGAATCATTTGGCCGCTGGCCGCGAGTAATTGACCGTCCAACAATGCACCCTGTTCGCCCAGGACCAAACGCCCCTCGGCAAACCAGCGTACCGCCAGCGGATAAATCCTGTGTTCCTGGGTGTGGACCCGTTGCGCCAGACTCTGCGCGGTATCGTCAGACTCTACCGTAACCACAGCCTGTACGACCAGAGGCCCGCCATCGAGTTCCTCGGTGACGAAGTGCACGCTGCAGCCATGCTCCCGATCACCGGCTTCCAGCGCGCGCTGGTGGGTGTGCAGGCCTTTGTACTTGGGCAGGAGAGAGGGGTGGATATTCAGCAGGCGCCCTTGATAGTGACGGACGAAGTCAGCGCTGAGAATGCGCATGAAACCGGCTAGCACCACCAGTTGCGGATTGAAGGCGTCGATCAGTTCGATCAAGGCCGCGTCGAAGGCTTCGCGGCCGTCGAAGGCCTTGTGGTCCAGGGCGCGGGTTTCGATCCCCGCGTCCCGGGCGCGTTGCAGGCCATAGGCGTCGGCGCGGTTGGAGATCACCGCGGCGATGCGGGCCGGATTTTCGCCGGTCCGCACGTTGTCGATCAGGGCCTGCAAGTTGCTGCCGGTACCGGACAGCAACACCACGACGTTACAGGTCGAGGTCATCGGCTCGGACATCAGTGAGCCTTGAGGTTCTTCAGCTCGACCTGGGCAGCGCCTTCGGCGGCAGTGGCGATCTGGCCGATGACCCATGGCTGTTCGCCGGCTTCGCGCAGGACGTTGAGTGCTGCTTCGACGTGCTCCTGGGCGACGCAGATGACCATGCCGACACCGCAGTTCAGCACGCGGTGCATTTCGGTTTCGTTGACGTTACCTTTTTCCTGCAGCCAGTCGAAGACCGCCGGACGCTGCCAGCTGGCCACGTCGACCACGGCCTGGGCGCCTTTTGGCAGGACGCGCGGGATGTTGTCGAGCAGGCCGCCGCCGGTGATGTGGGCCATGGCCTTGACCGCGCCGGTGTCCTTGATCAGCTTGAGCAAGGGCTTGACGTAGATACGGGTCGGCGCCATCAGCAGGTCGGTCAGCGGCTTGCCGTCGAGCTGGATGGTTTCGATGTCGGCACCCGACACTTCGATGATCTTGCGGATCAGCGAGTAGCCGTTGGAGTGCGGGCCGGAAGACGGCAGGGCGATCAGGGCATCGCCGGCGGCGACTTTCGAGCCGTCGATGATCTCGGCCTTTTCCACCACGCCGACGCAGAAACCGGCCAGGTCGTAGTCTTCGCCTTCGTACATGCCCGGCATTTCAGCGGTTTCGCCGCCTACCAGGGAGCAGCCGGCCAGTTCACAGCCGGCGCCGATGCCGGTGACCACCTGGGCGGCGGTGTCGACATTGAGCTTGCCGGTGGCGTAGTAGTCGAGGAAGAACAGCGGTTCGGCCCCGCAGACCACCAGGTCGTTCACGCACATGGCCACCAGGTCGATGCCGATGCTGTCATGCTTGTTCAGGTTCAGTGCCAGGCGCAGCTTGGTGCCGACGCCGTCGGTGCCGGAGACCAGGACCGGCTGCTTGTAACCGGCCGGGATCTCGCAGAGGGCGCCGAAACCGCCCAGGCCGCCCATGACTTCCGGGCGCGCAGTGCGCTTGGCCACGCTCTTGATGCGTTCGACCAATGCTTCACCGGCGTCGATGTCTACACCGGCGTCCTTGTAGCTCAGGGAGGGTTGCTTGCTCATGATCCAGGCCTTTAGGGGGGATTCAGGGGGTATCGACCGGCAGCGGTTGGGTCTCATGGGGAACACGAACGGGTTCGGGTTTCCTGGGAGGCCGGATGCTCGCCGGTCTGCGAAGGCGCGCGATTTTATCAGGCTTGGGCAGCAGCGGCCATCCTCGGGCCGACGGCAGGGTCATATCGTGTTAAAAAAATCCCTGTACGCTCGTGCTGGCCGCAATTGACGTGGCTGTATAAGGTATAGCCCTTGACCCGCGATCTTTATGACGGGGAAAAACTTTTCAGCGATTGTGTGAATAATGGCACTGCGCCGTGGTCCTAAACCTGTCGCCTTGTATTCACGCGGTCTTTACCTGCCGCTTTCTGTCCGTCGGGAATTTTTCATGCGTCTGATCAAACTATTGAGTGCCGGCTGTCTTTCCCTGTTGAGCCTGGCGATCCACGCGCAAACCCTGAATGGCTTGTACCAGGTACGGGAACCGGTCAGCAGCCAGACCCCGGATGAACGCAACCAGGCCACCCAGCGAGCCCTGGAAACCCTGGTATTGCGCCTGACCGGCGATCCCAAGGCGCTGCAGAACCCCGGCTTGGCCGAAGTGCGCAAGGACCCGCAGCAAATCATCAGCCAGTACGGTTACGACGCCGGGCCGCCGGAAAGCCTACAGGTGGATTTCGACCCGGTGAGTACCGACCGAGCCTTGCGCGGTGCCGGGCTGGCGCTGTGGGGCAGTAACCGACCGGCGATTCTCGGTTGGTGGCTGAACGATTCGACCGAGGGCTCCAACCTGGTCGGTGACGGTCAATCGGCCGCCGAGCCGTTGCGTCGGGCGGCGCAACACCGTGGCCTGCCACTGCGTCTGCCGTTGGCCGACCTGAACGAACAGATCGTCGCCACGGCGAAGAACCTCGAAGGCAGCGATGCCTCGCCGTTGCACGACGTGTCCGAGCGCTACGGCGCCGATGCGCTGCTGGCGGTGCATGCCCATGAAGAGGGCGGGCAGTGGCAGGCCAAATGGCGCTTGTGGCTGGGCGACCAGAAAGAGCAGGGCACGGCCCAGGGCACCGACAGCGCCGCGTTGGCGGATGCGGTGCTGTTGGCGGTGAGCGAACGCCTGGCGCCGCGTTTTGCGGCCAAGCCCGGGGTGGCGACTGAACAACGGCTGGAAGTGCAGGGCATGACCCTGGAGCGTTACGCGGCCCTGGAACATTTGCTCGAACCCTTTGGCGGTCGGCCACAAAGCGTGGACGGCGACCGGATCATCTATCAGGTCAACGGCAGTGCCGAACAGCTGCGCGCGCAACTGGGGCTGGCGAAGTTGCAGGAGATCCCGGCGGGCGAAGCCTTGCCGGCGGTGACGGCCAACGCGACGCCAGTCTCCCCAGGCGCCCCGGCCGCGGCACCTGTTGCACCTGTACCTGCGGCGGCGCAGTTGCGTTTCCGTTGGTAGGTTTTCGGTTCTATTGAATTTCTTTCTATATATAAGGCAGAGGTCGTCCATGACCGACACACGTCGATGGTTCTGGTTGGGCGCGGCGATCCTGCTGTGCGTGTTCGTGTACCTGTTGCACCCGATACTCTCGCCGTTCCTGGTGAGCCTGCTGCTGGCCTATATGTTCGACCCGCTGGTCGACCGCCTGGAAAAACTCGGGATGTCCCGGACCTGGGGCGTGGTCTCGGTGTTCGCGCTGTTTATCCTGGTGTTGATGACCTTGCTGCTGGTGCTGGTACCGATGCTGGCCAAGCAGTTCTTCCGCCTCTATGAGCTGGCGCCGCAGATGCTCGACTGGCTGCAGCACACCGCTCTGCCCTGGGCCCAGCACAAGTTCGGCCTGGCCGACGGTTTCTGGAAGTTCGACAAGGTCAAGGCAGCCATCAGTGAGCACATGGGCCAGACCGGCGACATCGTCGGCGTGGTGCTGTCCCAGGCGACAGCTTCCAGCCTGGCACTGATCGGCTTCGCGGCGAACCTGTTGCTGGTGCCCGTGGTGAGTTTCTACTTGCTGCGGGACTGGGACTTGATGATGGCCAAGATCCGCAGCCTGCTGCCCCGTGATCGCGAGGCGCAGATTGTCTCCCTGGCGGGCGAGTGTCATGACGTGCTGGGGGCGTTCATGCGTGGCCAGTTGTTGGTGATGCTGGCGTTGGGGGGGATCTATGCCGGTGGCCTGATGCTGGTCGGCCTGGAACTGGGCCTGTTGATCGGCCTGCTGGCCGGGCTGGCGGCCATCGTGCCTTATATGGGCTTTGTGATCGGCATCAGCGCGGCGATGATCGCCGGCCTGTTCCAGTTTGGCGGTGACCTGTACCCGATGATCGGCATCCTCGCGGTGTTCATGATCGGCCAGGCCCTGGAGGGGATGGTGCTGACGCCGCTGCTGGTCGGCGACCGCATCGGCCTGCACCCGGTGGCGGTGATCTTCGCGATCCTGGCCGGGGGTGAACTGTTCGGTTTCACGGGCATATTACTGGCCCTGCCGGTGGCCGCGGTGATCATGGTGCTGGTGCGGCATATGCACGATCTGTACAAAAGTTCGGACATGTACGGCGGCCGGGAAGACCCCGATCTCTGAAGAGCGCACGCAAACCTTTGATTTTGCTTGTGGTCTGTTGCATTGTGCACCCAGCCTCACGGGTATAAACTTTGCAGACTTTACACAGAGGCCACTAACGGTTCCCGGTAACCGTTCAGTCAGCATGAAACCGATTCAGCTGCCCCTAGGTGTGCGTCTGCGTGATGACGCCACCTTCATCAACTACTACCCAGGCGCCAATGCCGCTGCACTCGGCTATGTCGAGCGGCTATGCGAAGCCGACGCCGGGTGGACCGAAAGCCTGATCTACCTCTGGGGCAAGGACGGCGTGGGGCGTACCCACCTGTTGCAGGCAGCGTGCCTGCGCTTCGAGCAGATGGGGGAGCCGGCGGTGTACCTGCCGTTGGCGGAGTTGATGGACCGTGGGGTCGAGTTGCTCGACAATCTCGAGCAGTACGAGTTGGTGTGCCTGGACGACCTGCAAGTGGTCGCCGGGCGCGCGGATTGGGAAGAGGCGCTGTTTCACCTGTTCAACCGTCTGCGTGACAGCGGGCGACGCCTGCTGATTGCCGCCTCGACTTCGCCCCGTGAACTGCCGGTCAAGCTGGCCGACCTGAAATCGCGCCTGACCCTGGCGCTGATTTTCCAGATGCGCCCCCTCTCGGATGAAGACAAGCTGCGGGCTTTGCAACTGCGTGCTTCAAGACGCGGCCTGCATTTGACCGACGAGGTAGGACATTTCATCCTGACCCGTGGTACTCGCAGCATGAGCGCCCTGTTCGAATTGCTCGAACGGCTCGATCAGGCCTCGTTGCAGGCCCAGCGCAAGCTCACCATACCCTTTCTAAAAGAGACCCTGGGCTGGTAAAACCGGGGCTTTCAGCGCTTTTTCGCCAAATTCCAGACGTCACAAAACCCACGCCGGAAGCTTTCTTGCGGGCGTGTGGGATCCGTTTGGGTATTAAGTCCTTAGATGTTTTCAAGAAACGACCGAGTCACATCCTGTTCCATAAAATTTGCAAATGAGGGTGATAGAGGGCATAGTCGCTTTTCCTTACAAATCAGCCACGGTCGTGCCCATGCTAAATCGCTTCGCACCCCTCGTGCCTCTCGCACTTGTTACCCTGTTGTTCGGTTGCGCGGCGCATACGCCGGTTTCGCAACAACAGGTCGATAATTCGGTCAAAACCGCCTCGGTTTCTGGCGTCAAATCCTCGGCCGTACTGGACGATGAGCTGGCCACGGAAAAAGAACTCGCCGAGTTCGCCGACGGCAAGCCTTACCGGTTGCCCGTCCTTGCTGACAGCATTCTCGAACGCGGCATGTCCCTGATCGGTACCCGTTACCGTTTTGGCGGCACCAACGAGAGCTCCGGCTTTGACTGCAGCGGCTTCATCGGTTATCTGTTCCGTGAGGAAGCCGGGCTCGACCTGCCGCGCTCCACCCGTGAGATGATCAACGTGAAGGCGCCGCTGGTTGCACGCAACAAGCTCAAGCCGGGTGACCTGCTGTTCTTCGCCACCAATGGTCGTCGCGGGCGTGTCAGCCACGCCGGGATCTACCTGGGTGATGATCAGTTCATCCACTCCAGCAGCCGCCGTAGCGGTGGTGTGCGGATCGACAGCCTGGGCGACAGCTACTGGAGCAAGACCTTTATCGAAGCCAAGCGCGCCCTGGCGATGGCTCCTACCACGGTCACCGCCAGCAACCGGTAATCGCTTGGACGTTTTCAGCGCCATCGGCCTGGTTGATGGCTAAAAGCCAGGTTCCAATACCAGGCAAGCTGTACAAAAAACGTCCGAAGTTAAAGTGATACTTGAAGTTTGGCGTATAGCCGCTAGAATCCTGACATATTGTTGAGTATCTGACCGCGCGAGCCCTGCTTGCGCGGTTTTGATTTCTCTACGCCACGGCAGAGAAAGCCGCATTCAGTCAGGATTTCTGCACATGTCGACCACGGCCCGTATTTCCTTGATTGCCTTCACCGCATTGCTCGGTGCCTGTGCCGGCCATGCGCCGCCGCCGCCAGCACCGGTGGCTCGTCCCGTGGTGTTCGCCTCCCCGCAACCCTCCTCGCCAGAAGCAGAAGACGTGCTGTTCCGCGCCTTGGGCCTGGTCGGCACGCCCTATCGTTGGGGCGGCAACACACCGGACTCGGGTTTTGATTGCAGTGGCCTGATTGCCTACGTGTATCGCGATATGGCGGGCATCAACCTGCCGCGTTCGACCCGCGAGATGATTGTGATGCGGGCGCCGAGCGTGCCGCAGAACGCCTTGCAGACCGGCGACCTGATCTTCTTCGCCACCAATGGCGGCTCCCAGGTCAGCCATGCCGGCATCTATGTCGGTGAAGGCCGTTTCGTCCATGCGCCGGCCACTGGCGGCACGGTGAAACTGGACAGCCTGTCCAAGGCCTATTGGCAACACGCCTACCTGAACGCCAAACGTGTGTTGCCGGCCGGGCACCTGGCGAGCAACCCTTAATCACCGAGTTACCGCGAGGTTGTCATGACCGCTCGCACCCTCAAGCTGGACGATGCCCTCTACGGTTATCTGCTGGACGTTTCCCTGCGCGAAACGCCGTTACTCAAGCGACTGCGCGACGAAACCCAGGCGCTGCCCATGGCGCGCTGGCAGGTGGCGCCTGAGCAGGGCCAGTTCCTCGCGCTGCTGGTCAAGCTGACCGGCGCCCGACGATTGCTCGAAGTCGGCACCTTCACCGGCTACAGCGCCTTGTGCATGGCCTCGGCCTTGCCGGAGGGCGGTAGCCTGCTGTGTTGCGACATCCCCGGGGACTACAACGCCACTGCGCTGCGCTACTGGCGGGAGGCGGGCCTGGCCGAACGTATCGAGTTGCGCCTGGCGCCGGCGCTGGAGACCCTGGCGCAGTTGGAGCAGCAGGGGCAGGGCGGGCAGTTCGACCTGATGTTCATCGATGCCGACAAGGCCAATTACCCGGCGTATCTGGAAAGTGCCTTGCGCTTGTTGCGCGCGGGCGGCCTGGCGATTTTCGATAACACGCTGTGGAGCGGGCGGGTACTGGAGGTGAATGCACAAAGCGCCGACACCCGGGCCATCCAGGCGCTGAACCGGGCCTTGAAGGATGACGCGCGGGTGGATCTGTCGTTGCTGCCGTTGGGCGATGGTTTGACTTTGTGCCGTAAGCGTTAGGGGCCTGTTCAGGCCTCCTTGAACAGCAGGGCGATGCCGGGGTGATACTGGCCAGCTTCGTTGTGCAATTTGCGATAGGCGTAGGGAAAATACCAGGCCACGGCGCAGCTGTTGGCTTTTTGCAGGTCATCGACCATATCTTGCAGGTCTTCCGGGCTGGGGCTCTGCTGCGGTTTGAACGGCGAGACGAACAGGCAGCCGAGTTTCAGGTGGTGGGGGTGGCTGATCTTTTTCGCATCGCTCGCCACATCCAGCAGGGCCGGCATAGGGTTCAGGTTGTTGACCTTGGGCCAGCGTTGCGTGGCCTGGATATAGACCGACTCCTGCGCGGTAGAGATCTGCAGGTCGCAGCGTCCGCTGCGGTCACCGTCTTCGATCTGCTTCTTGGTCGGAAAATGCTCCAGGCTGACCATTTCCGCAGCCCAGGCGGCTACCGACAGCAACCCCAGGTTGGCCCGTTCATTGAACCAGTAGGGTGCCTGACCGTCACCGAGGAGTTGATTGTAGCGATCAATGCATTCAGGCCAGCGTTCCAGGGCGGGACGCAGGAATTCCAGTTTCGGATTGTTGATGATCAGGCCTTGCATGGGACTACCCTTTTTATTGTTGAGTGGGGTTGTGGCTATTTGATATCACCTTCCTCAGTGTGGCACAAATTCTGGCGTCAGTTTTTTGAGCTGGTCGTGGTTTGGGAGAACGCCCGGATTTGGCAAAAACCCTTCCCGTATTGTCTGCAAGCGCCTGGCTGGCCCGGGGCGTTTGCTTTTGTGGCACCGGCTTTATTTGACGCTCCACCCCCAACCCTCTAACCTTCGCCGATTGTTTCAGGTGCTCTGTGGCGAACCGCCGACAGGGTGAAACAGGGAAGCCGGTGAGCCCTTCGACAGGCGCGATTCCGGCGCTGCCCCCGCAACGGTAAATGAGTCAAGACCGCGCCTTGAGCCACTGTGTCCAGCCGACATGGGAAGGCGCGCGGTCCCGCGAATACGCAGCTCATGAGCCCGGAGACCGGCCTGATCCATCCCACAGCGTCACGGCGGGCGATGCTGGACGGCCCCGGCCGCGTTTTTTCCTGCCCCCCGTTTGCCTTATCCAGCCCCAACGGAGAGCTGCCATGAACGAATCCCCCGATCGCGACGAACGTCACTTGGCGCGCATGCTGCGCAAAAAAGCCGTCATCGACGAGCGTATTGCCAGTGCCCCGAACGAATGCGGCCTGTTGCTGGTCCTGACCGGCAACGGCAAGGGCAAGAGCAGCTCGGCCTTCGGCATGCTCGCCCGGGCCATGGGCCATGGTATGCAGTGCGGCGTGGTGCAATTTATCAAGGGACGCAACAGCACCGGCGAAGAGCTGTTCTTCCGGCGCTTCCCCGAGCAGGTGCGCTTCCATGTGATGGGCGAGGGCTTTACCTGGGAGACCCAGGATCGCCAGCGCGATATCGCCGCCGCCGAAGCCGCCTGGACAGTCTCCCAGGAAATGCTCCGTGATCCGAGCATCGGCCTGGTGGTGCTCGATGAGCTGAATATCGCCCTCAAGCACGGTTATCTGGACCTCGACCAGGTGTTGACCGACCTGCAAGCCCGTCCGCCGATGCAGCACGTGCTGGTCACCGGACGCGGCGCCAAGTCGGAAATGATCGAGCTGGCCGACACCGTGACCGAAATGGGCCTGCTCAAGCATGCGTTCCAGGCCGGGATCAAGGCCCAGAAGGGCATCGAACTATGAGGCAAACGCGTCATTGCCCGGCGGTGCTGATCGCCGCGCCGGCTTCCGGCCAGGGCAAGACCACGGTGACGGCGGCCCTGGCGCGCCTGCACCGCAATCAGGGGCGCAAGGTCCGGGTGTTCAAGTGCGGCCCGGATTTTCTCGACCCGATGATTCATGAGCGCGCCAGCGGTGCGCCGGTCTATCAGCTGGATTTGTGGATGGTCGGCGCCGAGGAAAGCCGCCGGCTGCTCTGGGAAGCGGCGGGCGAGGCTGACCTGATCCTGATCGAAGGGGTCATGGGCTTGTTTGACGGCACGCCGTCGAGCGCCGATCTGGCCCGACACTTCGGTGTGCCGGTGCTCGGAGTCATCGACGGTACGGCCATGGCCCAGACCTTCGGCGCCCTGGCCCTGGGGCTGGCGCGTTACCAGCCGGACCTGCCGTTCGCCGGGGTGCTGGCCAATCGCGTCGGCACCCTGCGTCACGCGCAGTTGCTCGAAGGCAGCCTGACCGAAGGCCTGCGCTGGTACGGCGCGCTCTCCCGGGAAACCGGGATCGAGCTGCCGAGCCGCCATCTCGGCCTGGTGCAAGCCAGTGAATTGAATGACCTGGACAAACGCCTGGACGCCGCCGCCGAGGCCCTGGCCGGCAGTTGCGAGGTCGCGTTGCCGCCGCCGGTGGCCTTTGAGGCGCCCGAGCCGCTAGCCGCCGAGCCGCTGCTGGCCGGTGTGCGCATCGCCGTCGCCCATGACGAGGCCTTTGCCTTCATCTATGGCGCCAACCTGGACCTGTTGCGGGCCATGGGCGCGGAGCTGCGGTTTTTCTCGCCGATCCACGATCAGGTCTTGCCCGAGGCGGACAGCCTTTACCTGCCCGGTGGTTATCCGGAGCTGCATCACCTGGCCCTGGCGCAGAACGCCCCGATGCTGGCGGCGATCCGTGCCCACCACCAGGCCGGAAAGCCCTTGCTCGCCGAGTGTGGCGGGATGCTCTATCTGCTCGATGCGCTGACCGATGTCGAAGGACAACGCGCCGAACTGCTCGGATTGCTAGCAGGTGAGGCGACGATGCAGAAGCGCCTCGCGGCCCTGGCCTTGCAGGCGGTGGAGTTGCCGGAAGGGCTGTTGCGCGGTCACACCTATCATCATTCGTTGACCACCACGGTGCTCGAGCCGATTGCCCGGGGCCTGAGCCCCAATGGTGGGCGCGGCGCCGAGGCGGTGTATCGCCAGGGGCGGATGACCGCCTCTTATGTGCATTTTTATTTTCCGTCCAACCCGCGGGCGATTGCCGCGCTGTTGGCACCGGATACCCACTCTGCCAAGGCCGGCGCACTCTCGGAGCGCGCGGACTTACCCGCGCGGAGGCCATGACCGACAACGCTTTTAGCCCTGAAGAACGCGCGGCGGTCTACCGTGTCATCGGTGAACGTCGCGATATGCGCCACTTTACCGGTGGCAGCGTGGCGCCCGAATTGCTCTCGCGCCTGCTGGAAGCGGCGCATCAGGCGCCCAGTGTCGGGCTGATGCAGCCCTGGCGCTTTATTCGTATTACCGACCGCGCATTGCGCGGCCAGATTCAGCAGTTGGTGGAAGAAGAACGGATCCGCACCGCCGAGGCCCTCGGTGAGCGTTCCGATGAATTCATGAAGTTGAAGGTCGAGGGCATCAACGACTGTGCCGAGGTGCTGGTCGCCGCGCTGATGGACGATCGCGAGCGCCATATCTTCGGTCGGCGGACCTTGCCGGAAATGGACATGGCGTCCTTGTCCTGTGCCATCCAGAATCTCTGGCTGGCGTCCCGCGCCGAAGGCCTGGGCATGGGCTGGGTCTCGCTGTTCGAGCCGTTGGCCTTGGCGCAACTGCTCGGTCTGCCGGCGGGGGCCAAGCCGCTGGCGGTGCTGTGCCTGGGCCCGGTCCAGGCATTTTATCCGGCACCGATGCTGGTATTGGAAGGTTGGGCGCAGCCGCGTCCCTTGAGTGAATTGTTGTATGAGAATTATTGGGGAGTGAGTCAATGAGTGTGGCGTTGTTGAGTGTCGCCGGGGTTGCGCTGGATGCGCTGCTGGGCGAACCCAAACGCTGGCATCCGCTGGTGGCGTTCGGCCGTCTGGCGGACCGTATCGAACAACGTTTCAACTCCGGCGGACGTGGCTGGCGCAGTCACGGGGTCACCGCCTGGGTGCTCGCGGTGCTGCCGCTGACCCTCCTGGCCACGGCCTTGTCGTGGGCACCTTATATCGGCTGGCTCGTCGAAATCCTCGCGCTCTATTGCGCCCTCGGTCTGCGCAGCCTCGGCGAGCATGTGATCCCCGTGGCCCAGGCGTTGCGCAGCGACGACCTGGATCGCGCCCGCCAGCGGGTGAGTTATCTGGTCAGCCGCCAGACCACGGAACTCGATCACACCGAAGTGGCCCGCGCGGCTACCGAATCGGTCCTGGAAAACGGCAGCGATGCGGTGTTCGCCGCGTTGTTCTGGTTTGTCGTGGCCGGTGCGCCCGGTGTGGTGCTCTATCGCCTGAGCAATACCCTCGATGCCATGTGGGGCTACCGCAACGAGCGCTTCGAGCGTTTTGGCTGGGCGGCGGCGCGGATCGACGATGTCTTGAACTATATTCCTGCACGCTTGGTGGCCCTGACCTACGCCTTGCTCGGTAAAACCGGACTGGCGCTGCAATGCTGGCGCCGCCAGGGACCGACCTGGGACAGCCCGAATGCCGGGCCGGTGATGGCGGCGGGCGCCGGCGCGCTGGGGATCGAGTTGGGCGGGGCGGCGATTTATCACGGTGAACTGCATCAGCGTCCGCAGTTGGGCGAAGGGGAGCCGGCCACCGCCGACTCCATCGACCGCGGCTGGCAGTTGGTGCAACGGGGTGTGTGGTTGTGGTTGCTGATTCTCTGTCTGGGAGCTGAGATCTATGCTTGAGCACGGCGGACGCCTGCGCAAGGCGGTGGAACACTACGGCATTGCCGAGTCCGATTGGCTGGACCTGTCCAGTGGCCTGGCGCCCTGGCCCTGGCCGATCCCACCGATCCCCGAGCGTGCCTGGGCGCGCCTGCCGGAAACCGATGACGGCCTGGAACAGGCCGCCTGCACCTACTACGGCGCGCCCCAGGTGTTGCCGGTGCCCGGTTCCCAGGCGGCGATCCAGTTACTGCCGCGCCTGCGTCGTGCGGGCAAGGTCGGTGTGCTGTCGCCTTGTTACGCCGAGCACGCCGAAGCCTGGCGACGCAACGGCTACATCGTGCGCGAAGTGCTGGAACACGAAGTCGATTTTTTTCTCGACAGCCTCAATGTGCTGGTGGTGGTCAATCCGAACAATCCCACCGGCCTGAGCCTGGCCCCGGAGCGGTTGCTGGAATGGCATGCGCGCCTGGCCCAGCGCGGTGGCTGGCTGGTGGTGGACGAAGCCTTTATGGACAACACCCCGCAGCGCAGCCTGGCGGCCCACAGTCATAGGGTCGGGTTGATTGTCCTGCGCTCGTTCGGCAAGTTTTTCGGTCTGGCCGGTGTGCGCCTGGGCTTTGTCCTCGCCGAAGGCCAGCTGCTCAGGTTGCTCGCCGAACAGGTCGGGCCCTGGGCGGTCAGCGGGCCGACCCGGGTGCTGGGGCAGGTGTGCCTCGCCGATACCGCCGGCCATGAGCGCCAGCGTGTGCGCAGCGAACAGGCCAGTCAGCGCCTGGTGGCGTTGTTGACGCGTTTCGGCCTGGCGCCCCAGGGCGGTTGCGCGCTGTTCCAGTGGTTGGTGACGGCGCGGGCCGAGGCGCTGTATGAGTTCATGGCACGGCGGGGCATTCTGCTGCGCCTGTTCACCCAGAACAGCAGCCTGCGTTTCGGCCTGCCCGCGGATGAAGCGCACTGGTTGCGCCTGGAGCAGGCGCTGCTGGCCTTTGCCGGGGAGCCGGCATGACCACCCTGATGGTGCAAGGCACCACCTCCGATGCCGGCAAAAGTACCCTGGTGACTGCGCTGTGCCGCTGGCTGACCCGCCAGGGTGTACGCGTGGTGCCGTTCAAGCCGCAGAACATGGCGCTCAATAGCGCGGTGACCGCCGACGGCGGTGAGATCGGCCGGGCCCAGGCGGTCCAGGCCCAGGCGGCGGGCCTCGTGCCACACACCGATATGAACCCGGTGTTGCTCAAACCCAACAGCGACACCGGCGCCCAGGTGATTATCCATGGCCGCGCCGTGACCAGCATGAACGCCGTGGCCTATCACGACTACAAAGCCATCGCCATGCAGGCGGTGCTGGCCTCGCACCAGCGCCTGAGCGCCGCCTATCCGGTGGTGATGGTCGAAGGTGCGGGCTCGCCGGCGGAGATCAATCTGCGTGCCGGGGATATCGCCAATATGGGCTTCGCCGAGGCGGTGGATTGCCCGGTGCTGCTGATTGCCGATATCAATCGCGGCGGGGTGTTCGCCCATCTGGTGGGCACCCTCGAACTGCTGTCGCCCAGCGAGCAGGCGCGGGTCAAGGGCTTTATCATCAACCGTTTTCGCGGCGATCTCGCGCTGTTGCAGCCCGGGCTGGATTGGCTGGAACAGCGTACCGGCAAGCCGGTGATCGGCGTGCTGCCCTATGTGCTGGACCTGCACCTGGAAGCCGAGGACGGGCTCGACCAGCGCCAGGCCGACAAGGCCGACCAGGTGCTGAAGGTGGTGGTGCCGGTGCTGCCACGCATCAGCAACCATACCGATTTCGATCCGTTGCGCCTGCATCCCCAGGTCGACCTGCAATTTATCGGTCCCGGCCAGGCCATTGCGGCCTCGGACCTGATCATCCTGCCCGGCTCCAAGAGCGTGCGCAGCGATCTGGCCTATCTGCGCCAGCAGGGCTGGGACACGGCGATCAACCGTCACCTGCGTTATGGCGGCAAGGTGCTGGGCATCTGCGGTGGCCTGCAGATGCTCGGTGAGCAGGTGCATGATCCCCTCGGGTTGGAAGGGGCGCCGGGTTCCAGTGCCGGGTTCGGCCTGCTGGCCCTGAGCACCGAGCTCGAGCAGGAAAAACAACTGCGCAATGTGCACGGCCGTCTGGCGTTGGAAGACGCTGAAGTCAGCGGTTATGAGATCCATGCCGGGGTCACCGTCGGTACGGCGCTGGAGCAGCCGGCCGTGCACCTGGACGATGGTCGTTGCGACGGTGCCCAAAGCGCCGACGGGCAGGTGCTCGGGACTTACCTGCACGGTTTGTTCGAGTCGCCCCGGGCGTGCAGTGCCCTGCTGCGCTGGGCCGGCCTGGCGCAGGTGCAGGAGGTGGATTATCACGCCCTGCGCGAGCGCGATATCGAACGCCTGGCCGACCTGGTGGAAAAACATCTGGATACCGACCGCTTGCGTCAGCTCTGCGGTCTTGAATAGGGGCGTCCTGGCATGCTGCAACTGATTCTCGGTGGTGCCCGTTCCGGCAAGAGTCGCCTGGCCGAACGCCTGGCGGCTGAAAGCGCGCTGCCGGTGACCTATATCGCCACCAGCCAGCCTCTGGACGGCGAGTTGAACGAGCGGGTCGCCCTGCATCGCCAGCGTCGTCCGGCCCATTGGCAGTTGATCGAAGAGCCGCTGGAACTGGCCCGGGTCCTGCGTGAAAACGCGGCGGCCGACACCTGCCTGTTGGTGGATTGCCTGACCCTGTGGTTGACCAATCTTTTAATGCTGGAGGACGCCGAGCGTTTGAAGGTCGAGCGCGAAGCCCTGTTGTCGAACCTGGCGCAATTGCCGGGAGAGATTATTTTTGTCAGCAACGAAACCGGTCTGGGTATCGTCCCGTTGGGCGAATTGACTCGCCGTTATGTCGATGAAGCCGGTTGGCTGCATCAAGCTCTGGCCGAGCGTTGTCAGCGTGTGGTGCTGACAGTCGCCGGTTTGCCCCTGACTTTGAAAGGAACTGTGTTATGAGTGAATCGTGGTGGCTGAACCCGTGCAAGGCGATTGATCTGCAGGCGCAGGACGCGGCATTCGAGCGTCAGCAGCAACTGACCAAACCTGCCGGCTCCCTGGGCCAGTTGGAGCAGGTCGCGGTGCAACTGGCGGGTCTGCAGGGCCGGCTCAAGCCGCGGGTCGATACGCTGTGGATCGCGATTTTTGCCGGTGACCATGGCGTGGTGGCTGAAGGCGTATCGGCTTATCCGCAGGAAGTGACCGGGCAGATGCTCGCCAACTTCGTCGGCGGCGGTGCGGCCATCAGTGTGCTGGCGCGGCAACTGGGCGCACAGTTGGATATCAACGACCTCGGCACGGTCACGCCGATGCTCAACCTGCCAGGTGTGCGTCATCTGCAGATCGGCGCCGGGACTGCGAACTTCGCCCAGGGCCCGGCCATGACCGAAGCCCAGGGCCGCCTAGCGCTGGAAGCCGGGCGTGACAGCGTACGGCGCGCGGTAGCAGCGGGCAGCGAGTTGTTTATCGGCGGCGAAATGGGCATCGGCAACACGGCTTCGGCCAGCGCGGTGGCCTGTGCGTTGCTGAAATGCCCGGCGGCGTTGTTGGCCGGCCCCGGCACCGGGCTCGACCCGGCCGGCGTCAGCCACAAGGCGCAGGTGATCGAGCGGGCGCTGGCGCTGCATGCCGAACACACCGACGATGGGTTGCAGGCCTTGTTCCGCCTGGGCGGTTTCGAGATCGCGGCGTTGGCCGGGGCCTATGTGGCTTGTGCCCAGGAGGGCGTGGCGGCGCTGGTCGACGGCTTTATCTGCACCGTTGCGGCGATGGTCGCGGTGCGCTTGAATCCCGAGTGTCGGCAGTGGCTGATCTTCGCCCACCGTGGCGCCGAGCGCGGGCATCGGCATGTGCTGGAGAGCCTGCTGGCCGAACCGTTGCTCGATCTGGGCCTGCGCCTGGGCGAAGGCAGCGGCGCGGCGTTGGCGGTGCCATTGGTGCGTCTGGCCTGCGACCTGCACGGGCAGATGGCGACCTTTGCCGAGGCGGCCGTGGCGGATCGCCCGGCATGAGTGTGCGCCTGGACCTGTTGCGTCACGGCGAAACCGAACTGGGTGGCGGCTTGCGCGGCAGCCTGGACGATGCCTTGACACACAAGGGCTGGGAGCAGATGCGTGCCGGTGTGGCGCAGCAAGGGCCTTGGGATCGCCTGATCAGTTCGCCCTTGCAGCGTTGCGCGCGGTTTGCCGAAGAGCTGGGCGCGCGCCTGGGGCTTCCGGTCGAGATCGAGGGTGACCTGCGCGAATTGCATTTCGGTGCCTGGGAAGGGCGGAGCGCGGCGGCGTTGATGGAGACGGACGCCGACGATCTTGGGCGGTTCTGGTCCGATCCTTACGGCTTCACACCACCGGATGGCGAGCCGGTTGAGCTGTTCGCCGAGCGGGTACTGGCGGCGGTGTCGCGCTTGCAGCAGCGCTATGCCGGCCAGCGCCTGCTGTTGATCAGTCATGGTGGGGTGATGAAGGTTCTGCTGGCTCGTGCCCGTGGCTTGCCGCGCGAGCAGCTATTGCAGATCGAGGTGGCCCATGGCGCCTTGTTCGCGCTGCAGGTGGCGGCTGACGGTGGGCTGGGGGAAGCGCCGTGAGCCGCTTGCCGTTCTGGATCGCCTTGCAGTTTCTCAGCAGCCTGCCGATTCGTCTGCCGGGCATGCCGGAACCTCGGGAGATGGGGCGGTCGTTGTTGTGCTACCCGCTGGTGGGGTTGCTGTTCGGCGGCGTGCTTTATGCACTCGATTGGACGTTGGCGGGGGCACCGCTGTTGCTCCATGGTGCCTTGTTGCTGACGGCCTGGGTGCTGCTCAGCGGCGGCCTGCACCTGGACGGCCTGGCTGATAGCGCGGATGCCTGGCTGGGCGGTTTCGGCGATCGTGAGCGGACCTTGTTGATCATGAAGGATCCGCGCAGTGGGCCGATTGCCGTGGTCACCCTGGTGCTGGTGCTGCTGTTGAAGTTCTGTGCCTTGCTGGCGTTGATCGAGCAACAGCAGACAGTGGCGTTGCTGCTGGCGCCGCTGATCGGTCGTAGTGCCTTGCTCGGGTTGTTCCTGACCACGCCTTATGTGCGTGCCGGTGGATTGGGGCAGGCATTGGCCGATCATCTGCCGCGCCGGGCCGGCTGGTATGTGTTGCTGGCGAGTGCGTTGTTCTGTGGGTTGCTGGCCGGGTTCAAGGGCGCCGGGGCGGTGTTGCTGGCGGTGTTGGGTTTCTGCTGGTTGCGGCAACTGATGATGCGACGTCTGGGCGGCACCACCGGCGACACGGCGGGGGCGTTGCTGGAGTTGCTGGAAGTGGTGGTGCTGGTGGGGTTGGCGCTGTTCTGAAGGCGTTGCGCAAAACTTGTTTTCACTGTGTCACGGGTATATACACACGCCATGTTATCAACCGATTGCTTATGCATCAGCCTGCGTCGCGCCGCTCGTGGCGTCAGCAGGCATTACGACGGCGCTCTCGACGGCTTCGGGATCAACGTTGCCCAGTATTCTCTGCTGTGCAATCTCAAGCGCCTCGACCAGCCGAGCATTTCCAGCCTGGCCGAAGCCATGGGCCTGGATCGCAGTACCCTCGGGCGCAACCTGCGGGTGCTGGAGTGTGACGGCCTGGTGGCCCTGACCGAAGGCGCCGACCAGCGTAACCGCCTGGTCCGGCTCACCGATGCCGGGGCCGAACGGCTGGTGGCCGCCGGGCCCGCCTGGGAAGCGGCGCAGCAGCGTCTGGCGAACCGCCTGGGTGATGAAAAGCGCGCGGCTCTGGTAGCCTTGTTGGAAGAGTTGGCAAGCGGCGAGTAATCGCCGTTTTATCGACATAAAACGGGTATATACCCGCTAAGGAAGAACAATAATGACCTCGATGTGGCGTGCCAGTGGCTGGATTTTGCTCGGGAGTGCGCTGATCCTCGCGCTGTCCCTCGGGATACGGCACGGTTTCGGGCTGTTCCTGCCCCCCATGAGCGCGCAGTTCGGCTGGGGCCGCGAAGTATTCGCCTTTGCCATCGCCTTGCAGAACCTGATATGGGGCCTGTCCCAACCCTTTACCGGCGCCCTGGCCGACCGCTTCGGCGCGGCGAAAGTGGTGTTGATCGGTGGCGTGTTGTACGCCGTTGGGCTGGTGTGCATGGGCCTGTCCGATTCCGCCCTGACCCTGTCCCTGAGTGCGGGCCTGCTGATTGGTATCGGCCTGTCGGGAACCTCGTTCTCGGTGATCCTCGGGGTGGTCGGACGTGCCGTACCGCCGCAGAAGCGCAGCATGGCCATGGGTATTGCCAGTGCCGCCGGATCCTTCGGCCAGTTCGCCATGCTGCCGGGTACCCTGGGGTTGATCGGCTGGCTCGGCTGGTCGACGGCGTTGCTGGTGCTGGGCGTGTTGGTGGCGCTGATCGTGCCGCTGGTGAGCATGCTCAAGGACAAGCCGCTGCCCAAGCTTGAGGGGGAGCAGACCCTGTCCGAGGCACTGCGCGAGGCCTGTTCCCATTCCGGCTTCTGGTTGCTGGCGTTCGGCTTTTTTGTCTGTGGTTTCCAGGTGGTATTCATCGGTGTGCACCTGCCGGCCTACCTGGTCGACCAGCACCTGCCGGCCACGGTCGGGACCACGGTGCTGGCGCTGATCGGTCTGTTCAATATCTTCGGTACCTACACCGCCGGCTGGCTCGGTGGACGGATGTCCAAGCCACGCCTGCTGACTGCTTTGTACCTGGCACGGGCGGTGGTGATCGTGGTGTTTCTCTGGGTGCCGGTGACGCAGTTCAGTGCCTATCTGTTCGGCATGGCCATGGGCTTTCTCTGGTTGTCGACGGTGCCCCTGACCAATGGCACCGTGGCGACGCTGTTCGGCGTGCGCAATCTCTCCATGCTTGGCGGGATCGTGTTTCTCTTCCACCAGTTGGGGGCTTTCCTCGGCGGTTGGCTGGGTGGGGTGGTGTATGACCACACCGGCAGCTACGACTTGATCTGGCAGGTCTCGATCCTTCTGAGCCTGCTCGCTGCGGCCTTGAACTGGCCGGTGCGTGAGCGGCCCGTGGCGCGGTTACAGGCGCAGGCAGGCCTGGCATGAGTGCCTTCTGGTCGCGACTGCTGGCCCTGGCGGTGATCGCCTTGCTGCTGGCGCTGGCCTGGTGGGGCTGGCATCAGGGCGGCCTGGCGTTGATGCAGTTGGGCATGGGCGCTTGTTAAGGGCCGCTTGCTAGAAAGGGGGACCGGCGCGTAAGTTGACGGCTCGATCTTTCTCCAGGATTCAGGATATGGCGATGCGCTGGCTGGCGGTTCCTGCCGTTTTGATGGCCTTTTCCGGGGCGGCTCTGGCTGCCGGTTGTCCGGAACTCTTGCAGGGACAATTGCCGAAGTTACGGGCCAAGGAGTCCATCGATCTTTGCCAGCGTTTTGCCGGCAAGCCGCTGCTGATCGTCAATACCGCCAGCTTCTGTGGCTTTGCCCCACAGTTCAAAGGCCTTGAGGTGCTCTATCAGCGTTACAAGGGCCAGGGCCTGGAGCTGATCGGCGTGCCGTCGGATGACTTCAAGCAGGAGTCCGACGACGGCGCCGAGACGGCCAAGGTCTGCTATGTGAACTATGGCGTCACCTTCACCATGACCGAACCGCAGTCAGTCAGGGGGCCGGATGCCGTGCACCTGTTCAAGGTGCTGGCGCAGCAGAGCGCGGCGCCGAAGTGGAATTTCTACAAGTATGTGGTGGACCGCCAGGGCAAGGTGATCGCGCATTTCTCCAGCCTGACCAAACCCGACAATCCCGAGCTGATCGAGGCGGTGGAGAAGGCCATCGCTTCGAAGCCCTGATAAACATCAGGCAATAAAAAACCCGCATCAGACGATGCGGGTTTTTTCTATCCAGCTAACGAGCGGTTCAGGCCCGTCGTGAATCAGAACTTGTACGTGGCGCCCAGGCCGTAGCCCCATGCGCTGTTTTCGTACGTGGAGCTGTAGGCGCCCTTACCCGGGACGTTGAGGTTGACGTTGACGTCTTCTTCCTTGAGGTAGGAGACGGCGAGGTCGATGGTCAGGTCGTCGGTTGGGCTCCAGCCAGCACCGAAGCTGATGGCACGGCGATCACCCGTAGGGATACGCACGGAGCGATCGGTGTTGTTGGTGGGCGCCTGGTCAACCGACAAGCCGCTGCGCAGTACCCATTCCTTGTTGACGCGATAGGAAACACCGATGGCCGAAGCCCAGGTGTCGTGCCAGTTTTGTTGCTCGGTGATGCTAGTGAGCTGCGGGGCGAGCGGTCCGGCCACGCCCTGGTTGTTAATGGTGATGTTTTGCAGACGGCTCCAACGGGTCCAGGTAGCACCGCCGTAGACAGTCCACTGATCATCCAGTTTCTGGGTGATCGAGAAGTCTACGTTCTCTGGCGTGGTGATATCCAGGGAGCCTTTGTAGCGCGCATCGGGAATACCGAAGCCGGTGAGGCCGGTGACGCTGGTGTGGCCATCCAGCGAGTAACTGACCTTGGAATGGTAGGTCAGGCCCAGGCGGGTGGTGCTGGTCGGTTGGACAATCACACCGACGTTGTAGCCCACTGCGGTGTCATCACCCTTGACGTCGACAAAGCCGTTACCAAGAGCCAGCGTGGAGCTCAGTTCGCCGCTGAGACGGTTGAAGGTCGGACCGCCACCGATAGACACCATATCGTTGATGGCATAGCTGACAGTCGGTTGCAGAGTGACAACCTTGACTTCGCTCTTCTGGCCGTAGTTGGCGCCAGCAAAGCCGCTTTCATAATCGGTTATCAGGCCGAAAGGTGCGTAGGCCCCCAGACCCACTGCCCAGCCATTACCCAGTTGTTTGACGATGAAGCCATTGGGTACGGACGTGAACGGGACCATATCGCCGTCGTTGGTGCCGCCTCGGCGACCGCCGCTGGCGTTCCTGATATCGGTCTTGGCATCAATGGTTGCTACACCCGCGGTCACTTGATCGCGACCGAGCAGGGACATACCGGCAGGGTTGCCGTAAACGGTACTTGCATCTTCGGCAGAAGAAGATCGACCCGCATAACCGGTCCCCATCCCGCTGATGCTCTGTTCGTTGAGGGCAAAGCCACTCGCGAAAAGCTGGGTGGATGCCAGAGCAACAGAAAGGCTGAGAGTGGTCTTGAGCATTACTTTTTTCATTATTAGAACTCCGTGGTGATCACCGAGGCGAAAAGTAGCAACATTTTCGCCCCGGCGCTATAGGGTGAATTGCTGGAGATAGAGCGGTTTTGTAGGACAATCCGACCAAAATCGATCGGTTTTCCCGGAAACTGGGTTTTGGCTCTAGCAGGCGATCGGAGTGACCGATGAGTCACAACTTTGCCAGGCGCGAGTGAAATCCCGTAAACGTCCTTGTGGCTGGAAAGTCTGTCGCCAGATCCGCGCCATACCGAGCAGATCGTCGATGGCGGGCAGCTTGGGGTGGTGTTCTTCCACCAGCAGCCAGGCGATGGCCGTGGAATAACGAAGATTCACCGCCAGTTCGAGATTCGGGCTGCTAAAAAAAGCATGCTGGCTGGCCAGGCCGCGCACCAGGCTGGCCAATTCCGGGTCCGGGGCCAGGTAGCGGTCCCATAACGCGGCATGGCGGCTTTCGTCGATGCAGTACAGGCCGTGACCGCGGCGGTCGTGCAGGGCCGAGCCCAGGTCCGACTGGCTGGCGGCGATGCCCAGCAGCAGTGCTTCGGCGCTCGGGCTGTGGCGACCCAGGTACAGCAGGGTCGGGCGAATCACATAAAGGCGCAGTTCCCTGGCGGCGATACCCATGACACCCTCGATACTCCGGCCGTGTGATCGGCGTTTTTTATTGGTCGGCGTGGCCTGGCCCCTGGTAGCGGTGGAGGCGTTCAGGCCCGCCGGAAGCGGCCCGGGCCGCTTGAGTTGAAGTGTAGTGTCATATCTCTGCTGTAAAGGACTGTTTTTAAAATATTTAAACTATGAGCGCGTGGCTTATATATTTATTCGTGCTTAGCCATACAGTCAAAATCGCGAAACTTCAGGCAATAAAAAGCCCGGCAACAAAGGCCAGGCTTTTGGGTTACAGCTTGTTTCTAAGCTGGGCTATACGGGCCTCAGGCAACCAGGGCCTGGCGCGTGCGGTCGATGACCGCCTGCAGCGGTTCGGCGCTGGAGTACTGGTCCGGATACAGACGTTCGCTGTGACGAGCGATACCGTGTTCGTTGACCAGCGTGAAGCTGAAGCAGCCTTTGCGAGCGGCCATGATCAGGCAGTTCATCGGTGCGAAGGCGTTGGTCAGGGTGCGAATGGCGTCCTGGGTATGGATTTGAGTCGACATAATTATTAGGTGTTCCTGCAAATGACACGGAATCTGATCCGTGCAACGTTAAAACGTTCCAGTAGCGTCGAACCATTATGGATCGGACGAAGAACCTGACTGGAACAAAGCCGCCAGTTGAGCGCATGAAATCAAGTGGCGCTGGGGCTGGCAGGTAGGTACTTAGGAGGGCAGGCAATCACAACAAGGGCAAAGGTTCTGGGCCCGGGGTGAAGATCCTGATCAATCTTGCAGGTTGGTTCGGTCAGAGTAACAACCTTCGGCAGCCGCCTTTCATAAGGCTGTACTGGAGAGGATTTACCTGGAAACCATCGAGGGGTCGATCCCTTTTTCGAGCGACTGATCCATTTTGGAGAGTGCTTCTGAGGGAATGTTCGACCTGAATTGACTTTCAGCTTGGTACTAACGGGGCGGATACTATCGCATTAAAACGGATAAGGGAAGCGTGTTGGCAAAAAACTTGTTCAAGGCGCTGCCGTGGTACCGAGGCGGAATTTCGCTGGCGGGACGCTGCCCGAAAGGGGGCGATATGCTGGCTCCAGGAGTAGCGCTAAAGAGCGAATGGCGGCGCCTGTGCAAAAAAGGTGCGTCGATATAACCGTTATCGCACTACTTGTGCACAATCGGCCCACGGCTTGTCACCGGACTGTCATCTGCGCAATCTGTCCCTCGAATGCCTGTATCGCCAATACAAGTCAATGAAAAATATCGTCTTTTTTTATTGGTGAAAAAATCGACAGTTTGACTGCGAGCCCCATTCCATGCGGCTTTGCGAGGGTTGGAGAGGGGTTGTCCACTGAGTTATCCACAGCTTCTGTGGATTGTCCCAAGCGCTTGCTCTAGGACGGGCATGTCGAGTTTTTTCGGCTTTACCCGTACGAAAAACAGCGTAGAGTGGCGCGCCCCGCGATCTGGCGTGCAGTGCTACATGAAATTTCGCTTGGCTTTCTTGCCCTTGTCCCGGCCCGATACGATTTCTACCTGGCGCGAACTGTCCAGGGCCGATCACCTTCGTTACCCTTGATTCTTTACAATTGGTTGGCACCTTGGGAGTTCTTATGGCGTTGGATCTGACCAGTCTCTTGCTCGGTTTGGCGGGCGCGGCGTTGCCGTTGCTGGCCCTGGCCTGGCAGTTGCAGCGCCGGGCGAGTGCTGCCCAGGCCGAGCTGGTGCTGTTTGACGAGCGTCTGAGCAGTGCCCGGCTGGCGGCGGATGGGCTCGGTGCACAACTGGATGCCAGCCGCGACGAGGTCAGCGACCTGAGCCAGGCCAATACCGTCAAGCAGGCGGAACTGGCGGCGCTGCGCCGGGAAGTCGAACTGCTGCAGATCGAGCGTGACAACGGTCGCGACGCCGCCCATGCCTGGAACCTCGAGCGTGCCCAGAAAGAGGCCGAGCTGCGCCGCCTGGATGCCCAGGCGGCGTCGTTGAGTGCCGAGCTGCGGGAACAGCAGGACAGCCATCAGCAGCGCCTGGACGACCTGCAGGGCTCGCGGGATGAACTGCGTGCGCAGTTTGCCGAAATGGCCGCGAAGATCTTCGACGAGCGCGAGGCGCGTTTTGCCGAAAACAGCCAGCAGCGCCTCGGACAATTGCTCGACCCCTTGAAGGAACGTATCCAGTCCTTCGAAAAACGTGTGGAAGAGAGTTATCAACAGGAAGCCCGCGAACGCTTCTCCCTGGGCAAGGAGCTGGAGCGCCTGCAACAGCTGAACCTGCGCCTGAGCGATGAGGCGACCAACCTGACCCGGGCGCTCAAGGGCCAGAAGACCCAGGGCAACTGGGGCGAATTGATTCTCGAACGGGTGCTTGAGCATGCCGGGTTGGAAAAAGGCCGCGAGTACCAGACCCAGGTCAGCCTGAAAGGACCGGACGGCGAGCGTTTCCAGCCGGACGTGCTGATCCTGTTGCCGGGTGACAAGCAGGTGGTGGTGGACTCCAAGGTCAGCCTGACCGCCTACCAGCAATATGTCGGCGCCGATGACGAGGCGATCGGCCAGGCGGCGCTCAAGCAGCATGTGCTGTCGTTGCGTAATCATGTGAAGGGGTTGGCCGGCAAGGACTACAAGCGTCTGGAAGGTTTGCACAGCCTGGATTTCGTCTTGCTCTTCGTGCCCATCGAAGCGGCGTTTTCGGCGGCCTTGCAGGCCGAGCCGAACCTGTTCCAGGAAGCCTTCGATCGCAATATCGTGATTGTCAGCCCGACCACCTTGCTCGCCACCTTGCGGGTGATCGACAGCCTCTGGAAGCAGGAACGCCAGAGCCAGAACGCCCGGGAAATCGCCGAGCGCGCCGGTTGGCTGTACGACAAGTTCGTGTTGTTTATCCAGGACCTGGACGAGGTCGGCAATCGCCTCCAGCAACTGGACAAGGCCTACGCTGCCGCGCGGAACAAGCTGACGGATGGGCGTGGCAACCTGGTCAGCCGCAGCGAGCAGCTCAAGCTGCTGGGCGCGCGGGCGAGCAAGAGCCTGCCCGCGGAACTGCTGGAACGGGCGATGACCGATGAGGACGGCGTGGTGCAGTTGCCTGAGTAATCAGCCCGCGTTCAAAGCGGCAGATGCCGACTCAACAACGCCCGCAACGCCGCCGGTTTCACCGGCTTGGCCAGGTACTCCAACCCCGCCCCATGCACCTGTGCGACGGTTTCCGGGCGCAGGTCGGCGCTGATCACCACACCGGGCAGCGGCTCCGCCAGGCGCGTGCGCATCCAGGTCATCAGGCCGGTTCCGGTCTCGCCGTTATCCAGGTGATAGTCCACCAGCGCCAGTTGCGGACGCAGGCCGCCATCGAGCAGCGCGGCGCACTCCTCGCGATTGCGCGCGGTCGAGACCCGGCAGCCCCAGCGGGTCAGCAGGCTGTGCATACCGATCAGAATGCTGTCCTCGTTATCCACGCATAACACCTGGGCACCGCTCAGTGCCTGGCCGTTGACGGGCGGACTGTGGCCGGCCGCACTCGCCGGATGACGGGCAATCGGCACGCTGACGCTGAATACACTGCCGTGCCCCGGCCAGGAGCGCACTTGCAGGCGATGCCCGAGTACCCGGCAGAGTCCGTCGGCAATCGCCAAACCCAGCCCCAGGCCTTTTTCGGCCCGGGTCTGGTGGCTGTCGAGACGTTTGAACTCCTCGAAAATCACCTGGCGTTTGTCCTCGGGAATCCCCGGCCCGCGGTCCCAGACTTCCAGGGACAACAGGCCGCCCTGGCGCCGCACGCCGAGCAGGACCGGGCCCTTGGCGTAGCGGAAGGCATTGGTCAGGAAGTTCTGCAGGATCCGCCGCAACAGTTTGATATCGCTGTTCACCGGCAAGCGACTGCCGCGAACCCGGAAGTTCATGCCTTGCTCCTGGGCCAGGGCCTTGAATTCCGCGCCGAGGGTGTCGAACAGCTCGTTGAGGACAAAGGGTTGTGGATTGGGCGTGATCTTGCCGTTCTCCAGGCGCGAGATATCCAGCAGGTCGCTGATCAGGTCCTCGGCCGAACGCAGCGAGCTGTCCAGGTGCTGGACCAGTTGCCGGGCCTCCCGGGACAGGCTGTCGTCCTGATGGGAGAGGGCGGCGGAGAACAGGCGGGCGGCGTTCAGCGGCTGCATCAGGTCGTGGCTGACCGCCGCAAGGAAGCGGGTCTTGGACTGGTTGGCCGCTTCCGCCGTGCCCTTGGCTTCGGTCAGGGCGACGTTCAGTTGCGACAGTTCGTGGGTCCGTTCGGTGACGCGCTGTTCCAGGCCCTCGTTGGCCTCGGTCAGGGCTTGCTCGGCCTCGCGGAACGCGGTGATGTCGGTGAAGCTCATGACAAAACCGCCGCCGGGCATCGGGTTGCCGATCAGCTCGATGACCCGACCGTTGGGGAACAGCCGCTCCGAGGTATGCGCGCGGCCCTGGCGCATCCAGTGCAGGCGCCGTGCGACATGCACTTCGGCCTCGCCGGGACCGCACAGGCCGCGCTCGGCGTTGTAGCGGATGATATCGGCAATCGGCCGGCCGACGCTGATCAGGCCGTCCGGGTAATTGAACAGTTCCAGGTAACGGCGGTTCCAGGCCACCAGCCTCAGTGACTGGTCGACTACGCTGATGCCCTGGGTGATGTTTTCGATGGCGCCTTGCAGCAACGCGCGGTTGAACTGCAGCACTTCGGAGGCTTCGTCGGCGATCCGGACGACATCTTCGAGTTGCATTTCCCGCCCTTCGATGGCAGCTTTCACCACCGCGCGGGTCGAGGAGGCCCCGAGTACCCCGGCCAGCAGGCGTTCGGTATGGGCGATCCAGTCGCTGTCGGCGTTCTGGTTCGGATTGAAACCCTTGCCCTGGCGATAGGCGAAACGGATAAAACTCTGGCGTGCGCGTTCTTCGCCGACAAAGCGTGCGGCGAGGGTCAGCAGGTCTTCGATCTGCACCGCCAGCATCGAGCGGGCGCTGGGCCGGGCATTGAGTTCCTGGCCGATAAAGCGCCCGGCCTGCCAGTGCTCGGAGACCCGTGTGCGCGACAGCAGCGAGACCCAGGCGAAGAGGGTGAAGTTGCCTGCCAGCGACAGCACCACGCCTTGGGTCAGCGGGCTGATCGGCAGGTTAAGCGGGTTGCCGTGCAGCCAGGCCAACCCGGGGAAACTGCCCAGCGACCAGCCCAGGCTGCGGGCGGCGATCGGTAGGATCAGGGTATAGAACCAGAGGAAGGTGCCGCCGGCGATACCGGCAAACACCCCGCGCCGGTTGGCCTGTTTCCAGTACAGCGCGCCGAGCATAGCCGGCGCCAGCTGGGTCACGGCGGCGAAGGCGATCTGGCCGATGGTTGCCAGGCTCGCGGTCGAGCCCAGCAGGCGGTAGCTGACATAGGCCAGCAGCAAAATGGCGACAATGCTGACCCGACGCACCGAGAGCATCCAGTGGCGGAACACTTCGAACGGCCGTTCGGAGTTCTGCCGGCGTAGTAGCCAGGGCAACAACATGTCGTTGGAGACCATGGTCGACAACGCGACGCTGGCGACAATCACCATGCCGGTGGCCGCCGAGGCACCACCGATAAAGGCCAGCAAGGCCAGCGACGGATGGGCCTGGGCCAACGGTAGGCTGATAACGTAGGAATCACGCAAGACATCCGTGGGCAACATCATGCGCCCGGCCAGGGCAATCGGTACCACGAACAGTGCCGCGAGGATCAGGTAGGCGGGGAACACCCATTTGGCCAGGCGCAGGTCCTGAGGTTCGATATTTTCTACCACTGTGACATGGAACTGCCGGGGCAGGCAGATGATCGCCATCATCGCCACGCCGGTCTGCACCACCATGGACGGCCAGTTGACCGTTTCTTCCCAGTATTCGGCCAGCAGCGCCGAGGTTTTGGCCTGGCTGAACAAATCGTCGAAACCGTCATAGAGGCCGTAGGTGACGAAGGCGCCGACGGCGAGAAAGGCGAACAGCTTGACCAGGGATTCGAAGGCAATCGCCAGCACCATGCCGCGGTGGTGTTCGGTGGCGTCGAGGTTGCGGGTACCGAAGACGATGGTGAACAGCGCCAGGATCAGCGACACCACCAGCGCCGTGTCCTGGGCGCGTACGCCCATGGCGTCGGCACCGGCACCGATCAGCAGGTTGACGCCGAGGACGATGGCTTTCAGTTGCAGGGCGATATAAGGCAGTACGCCGACCAGGCAGATCAGCGCCACGACCACCGCCAGGGATTGCGATTTGCCATAGCGGGCGGCGATGAAGTCGGCGATGGAGGTGATGTTTTCCTGTTTGCTGATCAGCACCATCTTTTGCAGGACCCAGGGTGCGAACACCAGCAACAGCACGGGGCCCAGGTAGATCGGCAGGAACGCCCAGAGCTGGTCGGCGGCCTGGCCGACCGCGCCGAAGAAGGTCCAGCTGGTGCAATAGACGGCCAGGGACAGGCTGTACACCCAGGCCCGCACGCGTGGCGGCAGGGGCGCGCTGCGGCGGTCGCCATAAAAGGCGATGGCGAACATGATGGCCATATAGGCCAGGGCGACGGCGGCGATCAGCCCGCTGGACAGCGACATGGAAACTCCCGGCAAAAGACATTCCGAGGGCAGTCCGGCCCTGGCGCTACAGTCTCGCACGATGACCGGGCGGCGTCAGTGTCGACCAAGGTCGCAGCCCTGTTGCTAAGGGGCGGTGAGTGCCAACTCGATTTGTTGGTGCAGAGCTTCGACACTCAACGGCTTGTCCGCGAACAACACTCGGAACACCGTCGGCGCGACGATCAGGTCCAGCAGGCGCTCGACGCTGGGCAGCATTGCTTGCGGGTAACGATCGAGAATGATCTGCAACTGCCGGCCGAGGATGGTGGTGCAATAACCGGTGCTGGTGCTGCATTGCACGTCACGCATCATCTGCCGGCCCGGTTCCGAGCTGATCTCATCCAGATACTGCTCGGCCCAGGCCCTCAGGTCGCCGCGCAGGCTGCCGGTATTGGCCGGTTCGACCTCCGGGCGCATACGCGCAAAAGCCACATCGGCCAACAACACCGCCAGGTCGCCCCAACGCCGATAGATGGTCGAGGGTGTGACCCCGGCCCGCGCCGCAATCTGCGGAACGGTCAGGCTCGCGCGGTCCTGCTCTTCGAGAAGCCCACGGACCGCCTGATGAATCGATTCCTGCACCCGAGCACTGCGGCCGCCCGGACGTACACTTTCTTTGATCGCCATGCCAAAACCTTAACACAAAGAATTTGCTTTAAGAGAAAAGCCGTAGCACACTCCGTAAAAGCAATATTTTAGCTTTTGTGGAGTGTGCCTATGTCCCATCGCGCCGAAAAGCCCGTGTCCAACCGTGCCAGCCTGGTGTTTCTGTCGATCACCTTGCTGACCTTTCTGGCCGCCTCCAGCGCGCCGACCCCCCTGTACCATCTGTATCAGGAAACCCTGCGGTTTTCCGCGGCGACCCTGACGCTGATCTTCGGGGTGTATGCCCTGAGCCTGCTGGCGGCCTTGTTGACGGTCGGTTCCTTGTCCGACCATCTGGGTCGCCGGCCGGTGATCTTTACCGCGTTACTGTTGGATATCGGCGCGATGTTGCTGTTTATCACGGCCGACAGCGTCGTGTTGCTGATCGCCGCGCGGGCGCTGCAAGGTTTTGCCACCGGCATGGCCACCAGCGTACTGGGTGCGTCCCTGCTGGACAACGACAACCGCAAGGGGCCGTTGATCAACAGTATCGCGCCTTTGCTGGGCATGGCCTGCGGGGGCCTCGGTTCCGGTTTGCTGGTGGAGTTCGCGCCACACCCCATGCAGTTGGTGTACTGGATTCTGTTCGGCCTGCTGGTGGTGCAGGCGGCGACTGTCTGGCGCTTGCCGGAAACGGTCAGCGCGCAGCCGGGCGCGCTGGCCTCGTTGCGTCCGACCCTGCATGTACCGCCGCAAGCGCGCAAGGCCCTGTGGATCGCCTTGCCGGTGGACGTCGCGGTCTGGGCCATGGGCGGTTTCTACCTGTCCCTCGCGCCTTCGCTGGTGCGCGCCGCGACCGGCTCGACGTCCAATCTGATCGGTGGCGTGCTGGTGGCAATCCTGACCCTCAGCGGCGCGTTGACGATCTTCACCTTGCGCGATCGCCCGGCGCAAAAAATCCTGCGCCTGGGGGCCGTGCTGCTGGCCATTGGCGTCAGTCTGATTCTGCTGGCGGTGCACAGCGCCAGTCTCCCGCTGTTTCTCTTCGCCACCTTGGTCGCGGGGGGCGGTTTCGGCTCGGGTTTCCTCGGCGCGCTGCGCAGCGTGGTGCCGCTGGCCTTGCCCCATGAACGGGCAGGGCTGATGTCGGCTTTTTATGCGCTGAGCTACCTGGCGTTCTGTCTGCCGGCGTTGTTGGCGGGCAACCTGAGTCACAGCCTGGGCTTGATCGCCACGACCGACGGCTATGGCGTGATGTTGATCGGGCTGTCGCTCGGAGCCTTGCTGATGTTGCTGTGGCGTCGCCCGGCACGGGACCTGGTGGCCTGAGTCGGTCAGCCGGCTGATCGGTTATTGCAAGATCGACGGCAGGGGGCTGGTCAGACTGGGGTCTTTTACCGGAAGGATCACGGTGCTCAATGACGACTCCCACACGCTCAGGCATCCGGACGCCCTTGCCGGCGTCCACCCAGCTTGCCCTGAGGTTCCAGTCGGCGGATCTGACACAAATGCTCGGTCTGTTGCAGGAGGTAGCCTGGCAGCCGTTGTCCGCTCAGGCCCGTTTGTTCCTGCAACCCGAGAGTCTGTTCGGCTTGCATCAATTGCTTTGCCATGTGCTGCCCTCGCGGCGGATGCGGCCCCAGGGCGCGGCGCCCATGGCCTTCGCCTTGCAGACCCTCAGGCAGGCGCTGTTGCAAGAGCCTGATCCGCGGCGCCGGGTCGAGTTGGCCCATGACTGCGTCGATGTGCTGCTGCTAAGGACCCAGGGGGTGTGGATCGGCAAGCGGATTGCCCAACTGCATGGGCTGGAGGCGATGGATATCGCGACCCAGGGGTTTATCGAACTGATCCAGACCTGTGCGGCGATTCTCCGCGATCATGCCTTTATCATGGTGCGCCTGGGTATCGGTGGCGGTTGGTTCGGGCGAGAAACCGGCGTCGCTGCGAAATTGGGCAGGGCGGGGGTCTATGGTTCCGGTGGGCATATCAACCGCGCGCGTTTTGCGATTTTGCGCAGCGCGTTGGTGCGTGGCGATGAAATCAAACGGCCAGTGCCGGGTAAGGAGCCGGTGCTGGATGCCGCGTGGTTGCGCAGGGAGGCTCAGCTGGATCTTTATCGTTTGGAGCAAGAGGCGGATGAATACGGTCATTGTGGGAGCGGAGCTTACCCGCGAAGCTTTTAGCGTTCTTACGGGCCTCTTCGCGAGCAAGCTCTGCTCCCACAAGGACCGCGTGGCAACAGGTTCTCAGGTTTGGCGCCCGGCAAACTGCGCCCGATAAGCCGACGGGGAAATCCGTAGCGAGGCCTGGAAATGCTGGCGTAACGACAGGGCCGTGCCGAACCCCGCTTCCAGGGCAATGGCTTCAATACCCTGGGCGCTGCTTTCCAGCAGTCGCTGGGCATGGCTCAAACGTTGCCCCAGCAGCCACTGGCCGACAGTGGTCCCCGTCAGTTGCTTGAAGTGCCGGGTGAATGAGCGGCGACTCATCGCTACCCGATCCGCCAGTTCATCCAGGGAGTGACTCCGGGTGAAGTTGTGCCCGAGCCATTGCAGCAGTTGCCCCAGGCGATCCTGCTCGCCGGCCAGGGGCAGGGGCCGCTCGATAAACTGCGCCTGGCCACCCGAACGATGGGGCGCGACCACCAGCCGCCGGGCCACCTTGTGCGTGACTTCGGCCCCGCACAGTTGCTGCATCAGGTACAGGCAGCAATCCAGGCCGGCGGCAGTGCCGGCCGAGGTCAGCAAGTGCTCGGACTCGGCATATAGCACGTCGGCATCCAGCAGCACCCGAGGGTATTTGCGGGCGAAGGTCGCGGCCCAATTCCAATGGGTGGTGGCCTTGCGTCCGTCCAGCAGGCCGGCTTCAGCAAGAACAAAGGCTCCCAGGCACAGGCCGACGATCCGCGTGCCTTCGCCGTGTGCCTGGCGCAGTGCTTCCAGCAACGGCTCGGGCGGCCGCTCCTCGGTGTCGCGCCAGGACGGCATGATGATTACGTCGGCCTGGCTGAGCACCTCAAGCCCATGATGAACCTGGATATCGAAACCCGCCGAGGTAATCAGTGGACCAGGCTCGAAGCCGCAGACCTTCAGGGAAAAGCGTGGCATCTCGATGCCTTCGCGCTGCTCGGCGAATACCAGCGTCGGTACGGATAAATGAAAAGGGCTGATGTCGTTGAAGGCGATTACGGCGACATGGATCGTGGTCATCGTCTGTGTACTCGGGGCAGCGATTTGGCCTGATCTTATCGAAGATTGTCTTTCGGGCCACTTATTAATGTGTGGATCACGGGCAATCATGAGTGCTCGACCATCCCCATCAAGGACCCCGCCCATGGCGATTATCCGCAGCGCAGACTTCACCGGCAGCCGTCCCTGGGCGGCACTGGACATCGCCAGCATGAACGGCATCAGCACCCGCCTGCATTGGACCGACCAGCCCTATATCTGGCACGTCAATGACGGGCAGGAGGTGTTTGTGGTGCTCGATGGTCGGGTCCGCATGCGTTATCGCAATGACGAGATCGAGCAGGCCGTCATGTTGGAAGTCGGCGATATTTTCTACGCCGACATCGGTTGTGAGCACCTGGCCGAACCCTTGGGCGAGGCACGGGTGCTGGTGATCGAAACCGAAGGCAGTCCATGACAGCTTATCTATAAAACAGATAACAGTTAGAGAAATTACCCGTTATATGGATATTCGATCCGGTTCTATGATGGCTGCAACCTCACCCGAGGACAGGAGTCAGTCATGCAACCGTGCCCCAATAGCGTCAAACCCGGAATCCGGCCTTTAGGCCATCTGCAGCACCCTCGCGAAGTCATTCGCCAGTTCACCCCCAACTGGTTCGCCGCCACCATGGGCACCGGTGTCCTGGCGCTGGCCCTGGCGCAGTTGCCGGTCGAAGTCCCGGGCCAGCGTGCGTTCGCCGAAGGCCTGTGGCTGTTCAATATCCTGCTGTTCGCCGTGTTCAGCCTGCTCTACGGCGCGCGTTGGGTATTGTTCTTCCATGAGGCGCGGCGGATTTTCGGGCATTCCACGGTCTCGATGTTCTTCGGCACCATTCCCATGGGGCTGGCGACCATCATCAATGGTTTCCTGCTGTTCGGCGTGCCACGCTGGGGCGACAGCGCGGTGCAGGTCGCCGAGGTGCTGTGGTGGATCGACGTGGCCATGTCCCTGGCCTGCGGCGTGCTGATTCCCTACCTGATGTTCACCCGCCAGGAGCACAGCATCGACCAGATGACCGCGGTCTGGCTGTTGCCGGTGGTGGCCGCGGAAGTGGCGGCGGCCAGCGGTGGCCTGCTGGCGCCGCACCTGCTCGATACTCACCTGCAGTTCAACGTATTGATCACCAGCTATGTGCTCTGGGCGTTCTCGGTGCCGGTGGCGTTCAGCATCCTGGTGATCCTGCTGTTGCGCATGGCCTTGCACAAGTTGCCCCATGAAAACATGGCGGCCTCGAGCTGGCTGGCGCTGGGCCCGATCGGGACCGGGGCCTTGGGCATGCTGGTGCTGGGCGCGGACTCGCCGGCGATTTTCGCCGCCAACGGCTTCGCCGGCATCGGTGAAATCGCCAGCGGGCTGGGCCTGGTCGCCGGGATCATCCTCTGGGGCTTCGGCCTGTGGTGGATGCTGATGGCGGCGCTGATCACCCTGCGTTACCTGCGCCGGGGCATCCCGTTCAATCTCGGCTGGTGGGGCTACACCTTCCCTTTGGGCGTCTACTCCCTGGCGACCTTGAAATTGGGCAGCACCTTGCACCTGGGCTTTTTCAGCGGTTTCGGCCTGGTATTGGTGGCGTTGCTGGCGGTGCTCTGGCTGATTGTCGGTTCAAAAACCCTGCGCGGTGCCTATAAAGGCGAGCTTTTTGTTTCGCCTTGCCTGGCAGGAATAGCGAAATAGTTGCCTGATTTTAGGTAAGGTTGTGGCCCGGGGGTGGTGATCCGCCTTCCAACAAGAAAGCCGCTCTCGGCGCCACTCAGGTACAGGGAAGATGAGTCACCCCTCACAGTTCAGCCTGCTGCGTACACGGCGTTTCCTGCCGTTCTTCGTCACGCAGTCCCTCGGTGCGTTCAACGACAATCTGTTCAAGCAGTCGTTGATCCTTGCCATCCTCTACAAGCTGGCCCTCACGGGTGATCGCGGCATCTGGGTCAACCTCTGTGCCTTGCTGTTCATCCTGCCGTTCTTCCTGTTCTCGGCCCTGGCCGGCCAGTTCGGCGAGAAATTCGCCAAGGACGCGCTGATCCGGGTGATCAAGCTGGGTGAGATCGTGATCATGGCGGTGGGCGCCGTGGGCTTTGTGTTCGATCACCTGTCGTTGATGCTGGTGACGCTGTTCGCCATGGGCACCCACTCGGCGCTGTTCGGCCCGGTCAAATATTCGATCCTGCCCCAGGCCCTGGCAGAAGACGAACTGGTGGGCGGCAACGGCCTGGTGGAAATGGGCACCTTCCTGGCGATCCTGGCGGGGACCATCGGTGCCGGGGTGATGATGTCTTCGGCGCACTACGCGCCTATCGTCTCCAGCGCCATTGTGCTGGTGGCGGTGCTCGGCTACCTGGCCAGCCGCGGCATTCCGCGGGCGGCGGCGGCGAGCCCGCAACTGCGTTTGAACTGGAATATCTTCAGCCAGTCCTGGGCCACCTTGCGCCTGGGTTTGGGGCAGACGCCCGCCGTGTCGCGCTCGATTGTCGGCAACTCCTGGTTCTGGTTCGTCGGGGCGATCTACCTGACGCAGATCCCGGCGTACGCCAAGGAGTGGCTGTACGGCGATGAAACCGTGGTGACGCTGATCCTCACGGTGTTCTCGGTGGGGATTGCCGCCGGTTCCATGCTTTGCGAGCGCTTGTCAGGGCGCAAGGTAGAAATCGGCCTGGTGCCTTTCGGCTCGTTCGGCCTGACGCTGTTCGGCCTGTTGTTGTGGTGGCATTCGGGCAATCTGCCGCAGAACGTGCAGGCCAACGACTGGCTGGCGATCCTCGGTTATCACCAGGCCTGGTGGGTGCTGGTGGATATCCTCGGGCTGGGGGTGTTCGGCGGTTTCTACATCGTGCCGCTGTATGCCCTGATCCAGTCGCGCACCGCCGAGAACGAGCGGGCCCGGGTGATTGCCGCCAACAACATCCTCAACGCGCTGTTCATGGTGGTCTCGGCGATTGTCTCGATCCTGCTGCTGAGTGTGGCGAAGCTGTCGATTCCGGAGTTGTTCCTGGTGGTGTCGCTGATGAACATCGCGGTCAACACCTATATCTTCAAGATCGTGCCCGAGTTCAGCATGCGTTTCATGATCTGGCTGCTCAGCCATTCCATGTACCGCGTCGAGCACCGCAACCTGGACTTGATCCCCGATGAGGGGGCGGCCTTGCTGGTCTGCAACCATGTGTCGTTTGTCGATGCGTTGCTGATCGGCGGCGCGGTACGGCGGCCGATTCGCTTCGTGATGTATTACAAGATCTACCGCTTGCCGGTGCTCAACTTTATCTTCCGCACGGCCGGGGCGATTCCGATTGCCGGGCGCAGCGAAGACCTGGAGATCTACGAGCGCGCATTCCGCAAGATCGCCGAGTACCTGAAGGAAGGGGAATTGGTGTGCATCTTCCCTGAGGGCAAGCTGACCACCGACGGTGAGATCAACGAGTTCAAGGGCGGCATGACCCGCGTGCTGGAGGAGACCCCGGTGCCGGTGATTCCGCTGGCGTTGCAAGGCTTGTGGGGCAGTTTCTTCAGCCGTGATCCGGCCAAGGGCTTGTTCCGCCGGTTGTGGTCGCGGGTGACCCTGGTGGCGGGGACGCCGGTCGGGGCCGAGGTGGCGGTGCCGGAGCAACTGCGCGAGCAGGTGTTGCAATTGCGCGGAATGGTGCACCGATAGAGCGTTGCGTGTTCAGCCATTACTCATGGTTGAACACGGTTTTTGTTGATGCTGTCTTGATCTTTGCCCTCTACTACGGCCAACACCGTCCTGTAGGAGCCTGGCTTGCCAGCGAAGAGGTCCGTGAGATCGCTAAAAGCTTCGCGGGCAAGCCAGGCTCCTACAGGACGGTGTTGGTCGTAGTGGCAAGTCGAGGCTCAAGATAGTCGGGTGAGTGTAGGGTCGAACAGGATGTCAGGCCGCCGAAACCTTCAGGCCGATCAACCCGGCAATGATCAAGCCCACGCTCGCCAAGCGGAACAACGCCATGGACTCACCGAACAGGATGATCCCGGCGATCACCGTGCCCACCGCGCCGACGCCGGTCCAGATCGCATAGGCGGTGCCCAGGGGCAATTCCTTCATGGCCAGGCCCAGCAGGCCGAGGCTGACAGCCATGGCTGCAACGGTGAGTGCGGTGGGGAGCGGGCGGCTGAAGCCGTCGGTGTACTTGAGGCCAACGGCCCAGCCGACCTCGAAGAGACCGGCGAAAAACAGAATGATCCAGGACATGAAAACCTCCATCTATGGATGGGGTCGTCCCCGGATGGATACCGCGCTCAAGCCGCAAGGTCGTCCCTGCGCTGCGCACTATAGTGCCCATTCTTGTCCGGTGGATCAAGTTTCCTTCAGTTCAGGGCGCTGTCAGCCGCCTGTGCGCGGTCCTGTTTTTCGCTCATGCGGCGGAACCAGGTCGAGAGCAGGGCCCCGGAAATATTGTGCCAGACACTGAACAGCGCGCTGGGCACCGCCGCCAGCGGTGAGAAGTGCGCGCTGGCCAGGGCGGCGCCCAGCCCCGAGTTCTGCATGCCGACTTCCAGCGCCAGCGACTTGCGCTGGGCCAGTGGCAGCTTGAACAGGCGGCCGGTGAAGTAACCCAGCAGGTAGCCGAAGCTGTTGTGCAGCATCACCACGGCCATGATCAGCAGGCCGGACTCGGCAATCTTCGCCTGGCTGGCGGCGACCACGGCGGCGACGATGATCACGATGCTCACCACCGATACCAGCGGCAGGACTTCCACTGCGTGGCGGACTCGCTCACCCAGCAGGCGTTGGGCGACGACGCCGAGCACAATCGGCAGCAACACCACCTGCAGGATCGACCAGAACAGCTCGCTGAACTGCACCGGCAACCAGGCCGAGGCCAGCAGCCAGATCAGCGCGGGGGTCAGCAGTGGGGCGAGGAGGGTGGTGACGGCGGCGATGGCCACCGACAGCGCGAGGTCGCCGCGGGCCAGCCAGGTCATGACATTGGAAGAGGTGCCGCTGGGGCAGCAGCCGACCAGGATCACCCCGACGGCGATTTCCGCCGGCAGCTGGAAGGCCCGGCAGAGCAGCCAGGCGACGCCGGGCATGATAATAAAGTGGGCGATCACGCCCAGGGCCACGCGCCAGGGATGGCGGGCGACTTCGGCGAAATCGTCGAGTTTGAGGGTCAGGCCCATGCCGAACATCACCAGGCCGAGCAGCGGCACGATGGCGAATTTCAGGGCGATGAACCAGGTGGGTTGCAGGAACGCCAGCACGGCGAAAATCAACACCCAGTAGGCGAAGGTATTGCCGACGAAGCGGCTGAGTGTGGCCAGTGCGCGCATGGGGTTTTCCTTGTTATATGCAGTGTTGGGCCAGACAAGCGCGGGGCCTGTGGGAGAGGGGGTTGCACGCGAAGCCTTTGAGGGCCTCTTCGCTGGCAAGCCAGGCTCCTACAGGTCTGTGTCGTACACAAAATCTGTGTCCGACAATGCACTGTAGGAGCAGGGCTTGCCCGCGAAGCTTTTGGCGACCTCAAGGGCCCCAATCGCCAGCAAGCCGGCTCCTGCTCGGCATCAGATACCCTGCGGCATCTCCTCGCCACCCAAAGCCTCGAACAGCTGCGGCAGGAACTCGCCGAAGGTCAGCATCATCAGGGTGAAGCTGGCATCCAACTGGCCCAGGGCTTCTTCGCCGCCGTCCTGTTCGGCCTGATCCTGCAGCAGGTCTTCGAACTTCAGGCGCTTGACCACCATCTTGTCGTCGAGCACGAAGGACAGCTTGTCCTGCCAGGCCAGGGACAACTGGGTCACCACCTTGCCGGTGCTCAGGTGCAGCTGGATTTCCTCGCCGGTCAGGTCCTGGCGCTTGCAGCGCACAATGCCGCCGTCTTCATGGGTATCACGCAGCTCGCATTCGTCGAGGACGAAGAAGTGCTCCGCGGTCACCTGGGTCTTCACCCAGTCGGTCATGATCGCGCTTGGCGCGGTTTTCACCGTCAACGGACGCACCGGCAGGGTGCCGAGTACTTCACGCAGGGTCGACAGCAGGTCCTCGGCGCGTTTCGGGCTGGCCGAGTTGACCAGGATCAGGCCCTGTTTCGGCGCAATCGCGGCAAAGGTCGACGAACGACGGATAAAGGCACGCGGCAGGAACGCCTGGATGATTTCATCCTTGAGCTGGTCACGCTCCTTCTTGTAGACCTTGCGCATCTGTTCGGCTTCGATCTCCTCGACCTTTTCCTTCAGTGCATCGCGCACCACGCTACCCGGCAGGATGCGTTCTTCCTTGCGCGCGGCCACCAGCAGGAAGTCGCCGCTGACATGCACCAGCGGGGCGTCTTCGCCTTTGCCGAAGGGCGCGACGAAACCATAGGTGGTCAACTCCTGGCTTGCACAGGGGCGGGCCGGTTTGCTCGCCAGTGCGGTCTCCAGCGCCTCGGCATCAAAAGGCAGATCTTGGGTCAGGCGGTAGATCAGCAGGTTCTTGAACCACATGGGGTGCATCTCTCCTTTATACAAAGGAGGGCATTATTCTCTTCGTGGGCCCATAGGCCAACCCTCTGCTAAGTCTTTGGAAGGCCTGAGAAAAATATTAAAAAAAGTGCTTGCCAGAGTGGGGAGTGCTCCGTAGAATGCGCGCCACACCGAAAGCGAAGGGTGATTAGCTCAGCCGGGAGAGCATCTGCCTTACAAGCAGAGGGTCGGCGGTTCGATCCCGTCATCACCCACCATTCGATATCAGTGTTACGCGCAGCGGTAGTTCAGTCGGTTAGAATACCGGCCTGTCACGCCGGGGGTCGCGGGTTCGAGTCCCGTCCGCTGCGCCATATTCGATGATCTGGACCACTGAACGCCAGGTCATCACAGAAAGCCCGCCTTGTGCGGGCTTTTTTGTTTTCCGAATCCCCTTCGGATCCCAGCGCCCGCCGCGGTTTTCAAATACCCATTCAAGCAGGCCTCAATTCCCCAGCGATCAACGTTGCGCCGTTCCCAGGCCGGCATTCCCGACTCCGTTGTTTGGATATCCCGCAGGATTGGTTCCTTCCTTCCTCAATGATGTTGTACGATAACGTAACACTTCACTTCATCAGTCTATAACACCAATAAAAAGCGTTTGGAGACCTGCCTGTGATTATTCGCAGTATCGAGATCATCCGCCTGGGCATCCCCTTCTCCGCGGGTACCCCTGAGCGCAAGAACCTCGGGCCGGCCAAGGACGACGATGCCTTCAATGCCGCATCACCCCGACATCGGCGTATGGAAAGCCTGATGCTCAAGGTCACCACCGATACCGGCCTGAGCGGTTGGGGCGAGGCTTTTGGCCACGGTTCCAATCCGGTGACCTTCAAGGCGTTGACTGAAGTGGTGGCGCCCATGTTCATCGGCACCGCGCTGGCCGACCGCGCCCGGACCCTGGACGCCGCACGTCGCGCCCTGCATGGTTTCGGCTCCACCGGCCCCATGGTCTATGCCTTGTCCGGTATCGATATCGCCTTGTGGGACCTGGCCGCACAAGTGGCGGGCCAGCCGTTGTACCAGCTGCTGGGCGGCACGCCGCGCGAGCTTGAGTTGTACGCCAGCCTGGTCAGTTATGGCGGCGATCCAGACGAAGTATTTGCCCAGGTCAAACGCGCCCGCCAGCAGGGCTTTCGCAAGATCAAGCTGCATGAAACCACCTATCCGGCCATCGCGGCGGCCCGTGCGGCGCTGCCGGTGTTGGTCGGCGAGTTGATGGTCGATGTCAATTGCCCCTGGACCGTTGCCCGGGCGTGCGACATGGCTGAACAGTTGCACGAGCTTGACCTCGGTTGGCTGGAAGAACCCGTCTGGCCGCCCGACGATATCAATGGTCTGGCCCAGGTGCGTCGTCATGGCGTGGCGATTTCCGCGGGTGAAAACGCAGCGGGGGTGAACGGTATTCGCGCCCTGGTCGAGCAGGGTGCGGTCGATATCCTGCAGCCCAGTGTCGCCAAGGTCGGGGGCATCAGCGCGATGCTGGAGGTTTTCGCCATTGCCCGTGAGCACGCTGTCCGCGTCGTGCCCCATTGCTTCTACTTCGGCCCCGGGTTACTCGCCGTCGCCCATCTGTTGACGCTGTTGCCGGCGGACGTGGCACTGGAAGTCCCCTTTATCGAGTTCGAGCGCCTGCTGTATCCCGAACTCGCCTTCAAGCCCCGCATGAGCCTGCCCGATGTGCCGGGCCTGGGCTTTGTGCCCGACGTCGAGGTATTGCGGACCTATTGCACGGACCATGCGCTGATCAGCTGAGTCACCACAGGCTGTCACGCTCTAAAAATAATAAACAAAGGCCATAAAAAAATGAAAGGCAACTACCGCTGGAGAATCGCCGGGCTACTGTTTTTTGCCGGCATGCTCAACTACCTGGACCGCGCCGCACTGTCGGTGGTGGCGCCGCTGTTGAAAACCGAACTGCACATCGACGATGCCCAGATGGGTTTTATCTTCAGCAGCTTTTTCATCGGTTACTGCGCCCTGTGTTTTGTCGGCGGTTGGGCTGCCGATACCTATGGCCCGAAAAAGGTCTTTGCCTGGGCGGCGGGTATCTGGTCGCTGTTTTGCGGATTGACCGCGATCATTACCGGGTACGTCCACCTGCTGATTTTCCGGGTGTTGTTCGGCATGGGCGAGGGGCCGATGGGCACCACCACCAACAAGGCGATCACCAATTGGTTTCCTCGGGAAGAGGCCGGGCGGGCGTTGGGTTTCACCAACTGCGGCCAGCCCCTGGGTGCGGCCGTGGCCGGGCCGATCGTCGGCCTGGTGGCGCTGAATTACGGCTGGCGGGTGTCGTTTGTGGTGATCGCCTTGCTGGGTGCGTTGTGGCTGGTGGCCTGGTTGTTGATCTTCAAGGACACGCCCGAGCAGCACCCGAAGGTGTCCGAGGCCGAGCGCGAGTTGATTCGTGTCAGTCGTGCCGAGGTGTTGGTCGAAGGTGTGCAGGAAGGCCGCAGCCTGGTCAGCTACATTTTTTCCGCTCCGGTGCTGGCGGTTGCGACCGCGTTTTTCTGCTTCAACTATGTGCTGTATTTCTTCCTGACCTGGCTGCCCAGCTACCTGATGGACTTTCAACACCTGGACATCAAGAGCATGAGCATCATCGCCGTGATCCCCTGGCTGGGAGCGGCGGTGGGCTTTCTGGGCGGCGGTTTTGTCACCGATGCATTGGCCAGGAAGCTGGGCAACGTGATCCTGGCACGCAAGTGCGTGCTGATCGTCGGCCTTGGGGTCGCGGCCAGTTGCGTGATGATCACCACCCAGGTGTCGTCGTTGAGCATGGCGGTGGCCTGCATCACGGTGTCGAGTATTTTCCTGTTCGTCACACCACAGATCTGCTGGGGGCTGATTCAGGACATCGTGCCGAAGAATCGTGTCGGCGGTACCGGTGGTTTCGTGCATTTGCTGGCCAACCTCGCCGGCATCATCGCGCCGTCGCTGACCGGCCTGGTGGTGCAATACGGCGGTGGCTACAACGTTGCGTTCGTGATCGCCGCCGGGGTCTGCGGGTTGGGTATGCTGGTGGTCATCCTGGCGGTACGTGGGCATGCCCCGGCTGCTGAAAACCAGCGCACCAGCCCTTCGGTCGCATTGAAATAAGTTATTGGAGGCCAGGGCCGGCGGGGAGGCGGGCCGCTGGTTTTCGCCTCGCTAATACCCGGTTTTTCTCGTTCTGGGCTTCGAGAAATCGAGGTGCTGAAAAAAGATTATCTAAATCAGTGCGTTATGGATTTTTTGTGGCATAATGCGCCCGCACCGAAACGAAAGGGTGATTAGCTCAGCTGGGAGAGCATCTGCCTTACAAGCAGAGGGTCGGCGGTTCGATCCCGTCATCACCCACCATTTCGCTTCAACGCTACGCGCAGCGGTAGTTCAGTCGGTTAGAATACCGGCCTGTCACGCCGGGGGTCGCGGGTTCGAGTCCCGTCCGCTGCGCCATCTTCAAATGATCTGGACCGCTGAACGCCAGGTCATCACGCAAAAGCCCGCCTTGTGCGGGCTTTTTGTCGTCTGGGGTTTATTGCTCGGCGTTGCGGCTATGCCGGTAATCGCTCACCGCGTCATACACCGCCTTGCGCAACCGGTTGATCCCACCAATCGGCCGGTGCGCCTCCAACCCGTGCCAGGGGCTGAACGACTGGTTGTCACAGGCGATATTCTGTTCCAGCGTATCGAAGTCCTGGGCCGGAATCCGAATCCGCGCCACCGTCTGGAACGACGCGTCGCTCTCCTTCCATTCAATGCTGGTGTCTTCGATCGGCATATACAGATGCGCATTCTGCCGCTGGATCTGCAGGACGAAACAGGCCGGGACGCGGTCTGTGGATAACTGTTGGGTCAGGGCGCTACGCAGGAAGTTCGGCAGGTCCTCATTCTGTTTCGGCAAGGTATATTCCGGGCAACTCTGCGGGTCAGGGGCCACGCGGAACTTGGCGTTGTCATTGCCGAACTTGTACGGCGAAACCGAAAAATAGGTGGTCTGGGTCGGACTGATCGGCGCCGGCGCCAAGGTCGCCAGGGCGATAAACAGATGGCGCACCTGCCAGGTGGTCGGGTTCCAGCTCGGGAAAAACGCCAGAACCTGCTTGCCGTCCGCCTGGGCGCCGATGTTCTGCTGGTACTCGGCGACATCGCTGACAAAGAAGTTCGGATGACTGAACATCACGAAGTCCTGCTCATTGCGCCCCTGTTGCCCCGGCAGCAGTTGCTTGCCCGGGACGTCGAGCAACTTCAGCGCCATGCCGCGGGCGTCACGAATACTGTCGAACTGCGGATAGGCGTTGCCATTGGACAGGCGTATCAGCGCCTGCCAGGTCTTGCCCGGCTCGGCAAACACGCCCTGGCGCAGCTCGCTGCTCAGGTCACTGGGCACCTGGACCTCGGCCTTCACGCAACCGTGGGCCTTGGCATGGGCATCGCGCAGATAGCGCGTACCTTCACGATGCTGGTCGACGATGCGCACGGCCGTCTGGATGATGTCCTGGGTCATGGCCGATTCGCCGGGCGGGATCTGCTCTTCGGCGGACACCGGGCCGCTATGGCGCCAGGCGTACCAGCCGCTGGCCAGGGCCCAGCCGACCAGCCCGAGGCCGATCAGGATCAGCAGGCTCTTGCCCAGAAAGGCGCCGAGGCGCAGCCAGAGTCGGGTCAGCATGTAGACATCCTTTTAACGTGAACGCGAAGGGGAGGGGTCATGGCAGTTGCGCCTCCAGCGGGCCGCCGAGGACTTTCAGGTATTCGAGCAGGGCCCAGCGTTCCTCGGGCTGCAGCAAACGACCGATCACGCCGTTACCACGCTTGCCGGCACGGAATTCGTGGCCACTGTTGTGGTTGCCGCTGATCCGGGTGTCATACAGGAAACCATTGGGAAAGGCTTCCTGGCGATAACCGAGATGACGCGGATCGTATTCGAAGGTGCCGCGATAGAAGCTGCCGGCGCGCTCATCCTGGGGCGAGAGCAGTTGATACAGCGAAGGCACCGAGCCGTTATGCAGAAACGGCGGGGTGGCCCATACGCCGGCCAGCGGCCGGGCCTTGTAGGCGCGTTGTTCGAGCACCCCGATAGGCAGGCCGAAACCGTCCATGGCCGGGCGTTCTTCCGGCGTGACCTTGGCCTCGCGATAGGCACGCTCTTCGACGAAGGCGGTGACGTAGGCCAGGCCCTTGGCTACCGACAATTGCGTCATATCCAGCGGCGCCTCGGGTGCCGGGTGCAACTGGACCGGCAGTTTCGCCAGCTCGACCGGGTTCCACTGCAGTGCACTCAGGTCGTAGCGATTGTCGGCGATGTTATTGGCGGTGTTCGGGTCGGTGCCGATCACTGCGACTGGAATCGAAACCAGGTGTTTTACCGGACGGCCCTTCTCTTCGGTCACCGGGGGCACATGGCAGCCGGCGCAGTTTTCCGCGAACAGCCCGCGCCCCTTGGCGGCCAACGGCAGGTCGACCTTGCCGAACAGGTCTTCCGGCCAATGCGGCGGCTGCAGGTGCTTGAGGGTTTCCTCGATCCGTTGCAGGTCACGCACGCGCACGCCGGAAGGGTAGCGGTCGGCGCCTTGCAAGGGCTGGCCGTTGGCGTCGAAGAAATTCAGGGTCGCGCCAACCCCCAGCGCCTCACCAATATTACGTGCCATGGGTTGCTGGGCCGAAGCGGTCCACTGTACCCAATCAAAGGTCCAGATATCCCAGAGTTGCGGGTAATCCACGGGAGCGTTGGCGACGCGATAGTTCTTCTCGGAGATGGCATCGCCGAAGCTGGCATTGGCGATGCGCCCGAAGGCATCGGTACGGCCGGGGCCTTCCTGGGTCGGATAGAGCCCGCGATGGGTATCGTTCCAGGCCGTCTTCAGGAAGATGTCCAGCGACTGCTTGAAGTCGGTGCGCAACTGGTCGTACTGGGCGTCATAGTTATCGCCCAGGACCTTGTGGGCAAAACGCTTGAACTTCCACGGGTTGTAATAGGTGGCGGCGAGGCTCGCGACCATGGCCTGGCCGAAGCTGCCGCCACGTACCGTCGGTACGCTGGAAGGCAGCACATGCTGGGCCGAGCCGCCGTCGATCCGCAACGCCTGGCCGTTATAGCGCAGTTCGCCGGTATGGCAGGCGGCACAGGTGATATCCAGATACTGCTCGTTGCTGCCGGGATTCTGATGGCGGGCGAAACCCACCGGCAGATTACCGGGGTTGTTGGTGCTGGCCTTGCGCTTGGGATCAATCAGAAAGCCGAACCGCGCCAGATACGCCGGTTCCGCAAAGCGCTGTTCGGAAAACGGCAGCTCCAGGGCGGTGAACCAGTCATAACGCAGGCCTTTGACCTGGGTTCCCTGGGGGGTGTAGTAATAGGTCTGGCGGTCGGCCTCGCTCCATTGCTCCAGATAACGCACCTGGGCCGGTACGTAAGTCGGTAATTTCGGATTGACGACGTAGTACAAGATCACCGCGATGCCGAGGCAAAGCAGGAGAAACGCTGCCAGTAATACACGGTAAAAAATGCGCAAGATCACCATCCTTGTCGAGTTGTTTCCTTCTTATGCCTGAGCCGTTGCCTGGCATCAAGTAGCCATGATGGCTGTGACTGCTGGCCCGTGGCGCTTCAGTCGTGTCGGTGCAGACGTAAGCAGACTGTCAGGGTTTTGTAAAATGCCCCAAACACCTGAACTTATTGGCTGTTTGCCCCTCTCATGCCGGTAGCCATTGGTCGTGGCGGCCTGATAAGCTCGCGGCTTTATACGATTGCCCTTTAGGCGCATGAACAAGGAAATAGCATGAAACAGCATCGGTTGGCGGCGGCGGTAGCCCTGGTAGGCCTGGTACTTGCGGGTTGCGATTCGCATTCCAGCGTAGAGCTGAAAACCCCGGCGCAAAAAGCTTCCTACGGTATCGGCCTGAACATGGGCAAGAGCCTGGCCCAGGAAGGCATGGACGACCTCGATTCCAAGGCCGTGGCCCAGGGTATCGAAGATGCCGTCGGCAAGAAGCCGCAGAAGCTCAAGGACGACGAACTGGTCGAAGCCTTTGCCGCCCTGCAGAAACGCGCTGAAGAGCGCATGGCCAAGCTGAGCGAAGAGTCGGCGGCTGCCGGCAAGAAATTCCTCGAAGAAAACGCCAAGAAGCCAGGTGTCGTCACGACCGCTTCCGGCCTGCAGTATGAAGTCATCAAGAAAGCCGACGGTCCTCAACCCAAGCCGACCGACGTAGTGACCGTTCACTACACCGGCAAGCTGACCAACGGCACTACCTTCGACAGCTCCGTGGATCGCGGCAGCCCGATCGACCTGCCGGTCAGCGGCGTGATTCCAGGTTGGGTCGAAGGCCTGCAACTGATGCACGTCGGCGAGAAGTACAAGCTGTACATCCCGAGCGACCTGGCCTACGGCGCACAAAGCCCAAGCCCGGCAATCCCGGCCAACTCGGTCCTGGTCTTCGACCTGGAACTGCTGGCCATCAAGGATCCTGCCAAGGAAGACGCCGCCGCCAAATAAGGCGCCGGCTCATGACAACGCCCCGTTTTCGGGGCGTTGTCGTTTCTGAGAGATGCAGGCTGTAAGAAAACGAACATCCATAGGTCGGTATAGTCTTAATATTCAGCTAACGGGCCTAATCGTAGACTGATGCCAAGTCAATGAAATATTGGCTTTTTTTCAGTGAGTAAAAAACGCCCGATCTGAGCTGGCCCCTTGTAAAACGGGGCTTGCAGCGTTGAAAAGTGGCTCTGTTCACAAGGTTATCCACAAGTTGTGTGGATAACCTGGCGTCGCTGTCGATTGGAGTGATGATGAAAGCACCCTGGAATTTCACGCGCTTCCTGCCCATGGCCCAACGCGTGCTGTCGCGCGGCCGTCTACCGACCCTGTTGTTTGCCGTGGCGAGCAAGAGCGCGCACCAGGGCGGCCGGCTGGGCAAGCTCAGGGAGGACCTGAAGCTGTTGCAGGTGCTGTGCCTGGCCTACTGGCGCGGCGAGTACCGGGCCATCAACGTCAAGTCGATGATCATCGTGGTGGCGGGGCTGATGTACTTCCTCAGCCCGATCGACGCCATCCCCGATTTTATCCCCGTGTTCGGCATGCTCGACGACATCGCTGTCCTGGCCTGGGTGATGAATACCCTGGACCAGGAACTGACGGCTTTCCGTCGTTGGCTCGAACGGCAGGCACCGGAACAGCTGCGGGCGATCGAGCATTTGCCGGATACACCCGAGCAGTTGCAACTGCAACGCCACGAAAAGGACTGAATCCCAGCCATTCCCTTTAAGAACACACCCCTAGCGACCTTGGTGGCTGTTAAGATTAAGCTACAAGGAAAGCGCCGACTCGCTATGTGTAAAAGTCCTACGGGGTGTGGTGATGGATCTTCAAATAATTACACGTGACGGAAAACCGGAGTATGCGGTTCTACCCTGGGCCCAGTATCAAGCGTTACTCCAGGCTGCCGGTTTGAGCAGCCAGCAACCGCCTCAATCTCCCCCAGCAAGCCCGGCGCCGCCGGCTGATGCCTTGCCGGCCTTCGAGCAATTGCGCAGCCTGCGCGAAGCCAAGGGCCTGGCCGTGGAGACCCTGGCGCGTACGGTGGGCATCAGCCCTTCGTACCTGGGGCTGATCGAAAGCGGGGAGCGCGAGCCTGATGCCGCGATTCGTCGCAGCCTGGCCTGGGAATTGGGTGTGGCCGGCTGGAGGGACGCATCGTGAGCGTGCGCATCAGTCGCCAGCATTGGGATGGGCTGCTGGGTGAGCTCGACCAGGCGCGCCGCCAGCGCCATCTGTTGACCTACCGTGCCTTGCTGGAGCGCTTGCAGTTGCCCAGCCCGGCCATGCAAACCCTGACGGCGGCCCTGGAGCACCTGGCGGCCCTGGATGCCAAGGCCGAACAACCGCTGCGCAGTTCACTGGTGATCAGCCAGGGCGCGAGCCGTTTGCCGCGCACGGGTTTCTTCGAGTGTGTCGAGCGGTTGGGGCGTTTTTCCGGCCCGTCCGACGGCGTGGCCGCGGCGTCCTGGCATGCTTCGGAAGTGGTGCGGGTGTTCGAGTACGACTATCCCGAGTCGGCCGAGGCTTAAGCCTAAGGATATTTGAAACGAACACGGACTCTTGTGGCGAGCGGGCTTGCCCGCGCTCGGCTGCGAAGCAGTCGTAAAACCAGAGTCTCGGTTATTTCTGATACACCGCGTTTGCAGGTTTTGGGGGCGCTTCGCACCCCAACGCGGGCAAGCCCGCTCGCCACAAGGGGGATCGCGCGAGTCTGAGGCGATTCAGGGCTTGGCCCAGGCCGGCGGGGCGTCGGCGCCCGAGGCGGGCAGGGCGCTGTCAGCCGTTGCAGCGCTGACGGTTTCGCTGTCGATCACATGAATGCTGTACCCCGGCACATTCTTCGCGTGATGCTTGGCCTGGGAGGCCAGTTCGGCCAACTGCGGGGCATCCAGCCGGCCACAGGATTCGGGCTTCAGGTGCACCACGCCGATGGACAGTGACAGCAGCGGGAACTCCTGGCGCTGGCCCTGGCGGTTCGAGGCGATGAAACAGCCGGCCTCCAGGTGCTCGGCACGGTAGAAGCGTCGGCACTGGTTCTGGAAGTCCTCCAGCAACTGATTCAAACGCTTGCGCCAATCCTCCTCGCCCAGCACCAGCAGGAAATCATCGCCGCCGATATGCCCGACGAAATCCCGGCTCGGGTCGACGCGGTCGTTCAAGCATTGCGCCAGGCACAACAGCACCTCATCCCCACGCCCATAGCCGTAGATATCGTTGAACGGCTTGAAGCTGTCGATATCCACATAGCAGATCACCGACTCCCGCGCCTGTTGCAGCAGCCGGGTCAGGCATTGCTGGATCGGCACATTGCCCGGCAACAGGGTCAGCGGATTGGCATGGCGGGCTTGCTGGATCTTCAGTTCGGTAATCAGTTTCAGCACATCGATCACCCGCCCCAGGCCCAGGTACTGGCCCTGCTGGGTAATGATGAAGTCTTCCTCGATACGCTGCCGCGCGCGGCTGGTGAGCAAGCGGCTGACCTGCTGCAAGGACTGGCTCAACTCCACCGCCAGGAAATCATTGCTCATCAGCCGGCTGATGGGCTTGCGGGCGAACAGCTCGGTGGCGAAGGGCTTGAGCAGGGCTTCCGAAAGCGAATGCCGGTGGACGATACCGCACGGGTGATTATGTTCGTCCAGCACGGCCACGGAGTTGAGATTGGCCTGGCGCCGGAAGGCTTCCAGCACGTCCGCCGTGGGCGTGCTCAGGGCCACCGCCGGTTGTACGCTGAGCAGGGTGCCGAGATCACCGGCCTCTTCGTTGAGGGCCATCGAGGTGGCCTCCAGCTTGGGCAACAGCGTGCGCGCTTCCTGCGGCGGCTGTTCCTGGGGCCGGCAGAGCAGATAGCCCTGGACCAGGTCGACACCCATCTCGGTGAGCACCGCCAGTTCCTCCGGCAGCTCGATGCCTTCGGCGATCACCAGGGCCCGCGAGGCCTTGGCGATTTGCAGGATGGAGCCGACGAACTCACGCTTGAGCCCGTCCTGATGGATGCCGTCGATAAAGTGCCGGTCGATCTTCACATAGTCCGGGCGCAGCTCCGACCACAGGCGCAGGCTCGAATAGCCGGCTCCCAGGTCGTCCAGGGCAATGGAGAAACCCATGGCGCGATAGTGATGCAAGGCGTTTTGCAGCAGTTGGAAATCGTCGGTCGGGGTCTGCTCGGTGAGCTCGATCACCACGTTGCTCGGGTCGATGCCGAAGTCCTGCAACAACTTCAGCGTGCGCCCTGGCTGGTGGGTCGGTTCCAGCAGGGATTCCGGCGAGACGTTGAGAAAGAGTTTGCCCGGCAGCTTCTGCTCGCTGAAGCGTCGGCAGGCACTGAGGCGGCAGAGCATTTCCAGCTCGCTGAGGCGACCGGCCTGGCGGGCCACGGCGAACAGGTTGATGGGCGAATGCAGCGGGCTGTTGGAGGGGCCGCGACTGAGGGCCTCATAGCCGATAATCCGTCGTTCGGACAGCGAGATGATCGGTTGGAACAAGCTGTGCAGACCATTCTGAGCCAGGATTGAACTCAGGGCGTTCAGCTGTTCGGTCATGGTCATGGTTGTCTCGGTCGATAAAAAAAGGACCGGGCCCGACTCTTTTTACAAGAGCCATGCCCAGTCCTTTATTTCACGACAGAATGATGACTGTTTGATGACGCTCAGAAGCAGCGGAACATTAAATCGCCATCATCTTTCAATGTTTCGCCACCGCCGTGTTCAAACGCAGGTAGTCCAGCAGAATACGCCCGGTTTCACTCAGGTAGGCGTCGTCTTCGGGCTTGGTTTTCTTGTCCGGATCTGGCGGCAAGGCGTCTTCGTCTTCTTTCTTCAGTTCCTTGAGCGGCTCTTCGCCCTTGGCTTTGCGACGGGCGTTCTCCATGGCCAGCTGCTTGGCGTCGATATCGGTGCGCTGGGCACGACGTTCGGCCTCGTTCAGGCTCACGGTTTTTTCCTTCATCAGCTTCTCGGCCAGGGCCAGCTTGTCGCGAATGAAGATGAACTCCGCATCCTTCGACGCGCGCGCCTCGTGGTCAGCCTTGAGCTGGGCCAGGAACGGCTTGAACGGATCCATCGCCGGCTTGATCGAAGGCCGGATGGTGTCCCACGGCATGGCTTCCGGCAGTGCGCTTTCGCCGATTTCCTTGGTGTCGATGATCGACGGGAAATCCACATCCGGCAATACGCCCTGGTGCTGGGTGCTCTGCCCGGAAACCCGGTAGAACTTCGCCAGCGTCAGTTTCAGCTCGCCATGGTTGAGCGGCTGAATGGTCTGCACGGTGCCTTTGCCGAAGGTCTGGCCACCGATGATCAACGCGCGATGGTAGTCCTGCATGGCACCGGCGAAAATCTCCGAAGCCGAGGCGGACAAGCGGTTGACCAGCAACGCCATCGGACCTTTATAGAAGGCACCCGGGCTTTCGTCTTCGAGCACGTCGACCTTGCCTTCGGCATTACGCACCAGCACGGTCGGGCCCTTGTCGATAAACAGGCTGGTCAGCTCGGTGGCTTCCTGCAGGGAACCGCCGCCGTTGTTGCGCAGGTCGATGACCACGCCGTCGACGCCTTCCTTCTGCAACTCGCCGAGCAGTTTCTTCACGTCGCGGGTGGTGCTCTTGTAGTCCGGATCGCCGGCGCGGAACGCCTTGAAGTCCAGGTAGAAGGCCGGGATATCGATCACCCCGAGCTTGTAGTCCTTGCCGTCCTGCTTGAGGTGCAGGATCGACTTGCTCGCGGCCTGGTCTTCCAGTTTCACCGATTCACGGGTGATGGAGACGATCTTGCTGGTCTGGTCGTTCGGCGCATTGCTGGCCGGAATCACTTCCAGGCGTACCACCGAACCTTTCGGCCCGCGGATCAGCTTGACCACTTCGTCCAGGCGCCAGCCGATCACGTCGACCATCTCCTTGTCGCCCTGGGCGACACCGACGATCTTGTCGGCCGGAGCGACCTGCTTGGTCTTGTCCGCCGGGCCCGACGGCACCAGGCGCACGACCTTGACCAGGTCATTGTCGCTCTGCAGCACGGCGCCGATGCCTTCCAGGGACAGGCTCATATTGATGTCGAAGTTTTCCGCGCTATCGGGAGACAGATAGTTGGTGTGCGGGTCGTAGGACATCGCAAAGGTATTGATATAAGCCTGGAAGATATCTTCGGCGCGGGTCTGGTCCAGACGCGCCAGCTGATTCTTGTAGCGCTTGACCAGCAGGTCCTGGATCGCCTTGGGATCCTTGCCGGCGATCTTCAGGCGCAGCACTTCGTCCTTGACGCGTTTGCGCCAGAGGTCATCGAGCTCGGCGCTGGTCTTCAGCCACGGAGCATCCTTGCGATCGATCAGCAAGGTTTCCTGGGTGGTGAAGTCCATCTTGTCCACGCCTTTGTTCAACTCGGCGATGGTGAAGTCCAGACGCGACTTGACCCGGTCCAGGTAGCGCTTGTAGATGGTGAACCCGGCATTCAGGTCGCCGCTCTTGAGGAAGGCGTCGAACTGGGTTTTCCACTTGTCGAATTCGGCAATGTCGCTGGCCAGGAAATAACTGCGCGAGGGATCGAGCAGCTTGATATAGCTGTCATAGATGATCACCGAGCGCGCGGCGTCCAGCGGCGGCTTGCTGTAATGATTACGCTTGAGCAACTCGACGACGTTCAGGCTGGCAATCACCTCGTCCTTGTCGGGCTGAAGATTGTCCCAGCTATTGGCTGCGAACGAATTGGCCGAGAACGTGGAAATGCCAAGGCCAATGAAAAGAGCGAGTGCGGTGCTGGGGAACAGATGCTTCATGCTGATTCGACGCGGGGGCAATTGATAACGCATATTAGGCCGTCTTTAAAGTCGCCGGTTCCGTGGGACTGCGCACCAAAACCGCCCATTGCGCGTTTTGGTACGACCCTCGGGCCGGTCGCATAATGCAAAAAGCCCGGCGCTACAGCTACGGGCTCAGTCCAGACTCACTATGGAGGCACTGTGAAAGCATTGCAAGGCGTTGAAGGTCAGGTGGAGTGGGTTGAAGAGCCGAGTCCGACCTGCGATGTGGGACAGGTTCGGATTCGGGTGGCGGCCGCGGGCCTCAATCGTGCCGATTTGTTACAAAAAGCCGGGCTCTATCCGCCGCCGCCGGGGGCCAGCCAGGTGCTGGGCCTGGAGTGTTCCGGGGTGATCAGCGAAGTCGGGCCCGGGGCGTCCTGGCAGGTCGGCGACCGGGTCTGCGCGCTGCTGGCCGGCGGCGGCATGGCCGAGGAAGTGGTGGTCGACGGGCGTCATGTGTTGCCGGTGCCGGAAGGCCTGAGCCTGCTGGAGGCGGCCGCGCTGCCTGAGGTCTATGCCACGGCCTGGCTGAATCTGTTCCAGTTGGCGGCCCTCAAACCGGGTGAGAAAGTGCTGCTGCACGCCGGCGCCAGTGGCGTCGGTTCGGCGGCGATCCAGCTGTGCAAGGCCTTCGGCAACCCGTGCTGGGTGAGTGTCGGTTCGGCGGATCGGCTGGCCTATTGCGAGGCGCTGGGGGCCCAGGGTGGGGTGGTGCGGGGTGACGATATCGAAGGCTTGAGCGACTTCGGTCCCTTCGATGTGATCCTCGATCCGGTGGGGGCGAACTACGCCGCGCTGAACGTGAAACTTTTGTCAGGTGACGGACGGTGGGTGCTGATCGGCCTGATGGGCGGCCGGGAAACCCAGCTGGATCTGGCGAAGATCCTCGCCAAGCGCATCCAGTTGCTCGGTTCGACCTTGCGCAGCCGCGACGATCAGTTCAAGGCCGATCTGCTGCGCGACCTCGGTGAGCATGTCTGGCCGTTGTTTGCCGAGAAGCGCTTGAGCCCGCAGTTGGCCAAGACTTTCCCGATCAAGGATGCCGAGGCGGCGTTTGAAGCGCTGGCGAGCAATCAGGTGGCGGGGAAGCTGGTGCTGGTGATCGATGAGCGTCTGTCCTGAGCCCTGATACGGCTTTGCAGAGTGGTCCAATGCCGTGAGCGCAGTGTTGCGCTCACGGTTGCCGTCGGCACGCTTGGGTCGAGCACCGTCACATTCAGTATCTGATCATGTACAGGGCACCCAGGCCGGGTTGTGCGTTATTGCCACAACCGTAGTTACCACTCTGATACGAGTAATACAGGGACAGACCGGCCGGGCAACCTTCAGTGGTCAGAAGCCAGTAGTTCTGCGCGCCGATCGTGCCGGGAGGCAGGGGGAGCCCGAATGAGTGGGCCAGATCCGTTGCCCCTGCCAGGCCGGGTGAGTGGCCCCCCTGACTGGCGACCCAGGCGTTGGCGGCGTGCACGTCTGCAAAGGGGTAGGGTTGTATGCCCAACAGAAAGACATTGCCCACCTGCACCGGGTATGACACCGATTGGTGGCTGGCATCATAGACGGTGATGGTGGCGCTGCCGGTCCGCTCGCCGACCACCTTGCCCGCTGCATTCACCGAGACCACTGCCGGTGCGCTCGACACGTACCGGTAGGGCGGTTGACCGCCACTGGGCAGCCGGGTGGCGGCATTGCCGACCGAGTCGCGAAGGCGGGGCCAGCTGGCTTTGATCGAGAGGCCATCCAGCACCATGACCGACGGCGCGATCACCAGTTCGTCCTGATCGACCTGGTCCTGGGCGCGAAACTCGAAGGTCGCGTCGTTCGCCGCCACTGCGGGCAGGGTCATGCGGATGATGGGGATAGTGATGCCCGTTACCCGGTAGAAGTCCCGTTGATCATGCTGGGCTCCCGCCAGCCCGTCATTGACATAAAAGAACGCTTCGATGGGCAGTTGGGTGGGGATGTTCTGCGCCCAGGTGGCAATGCGCAGTTCGTTTTGCGTGGCGAATGACTCGCTCGGAATGAGTTTCATGGCCGCAATGCTTGCATTGAAGGCCGAGGTGGCCTGTTCGTTCAGCACATCGCGAACATCGAACGCACATTGATGCTGCTGCCGTTGGGGGTTGCCCGTGACGCGATCGTAATGCGTCAGCCACTGCGCAGCGGTGGTAATGCCCTGGTTGCGACATAAGCCGCTGTCCGTGTAACGAATATGCGCGCCACATCCCTTGTCCGTCGGACGCTCGAAAGTGTGCCCATCAATGGCAAAGGAACAGAGGACTTCCGGGTGCACCTTGCCTGCGCTGGCGAGATAGGGGCTGAAGAAGAATCCGTTTTTATAGCTATAAGCCAGCCCTTTGTATTTGGCATCGGTGCGCAAATAGGAAAAGGACACACCGCCGCTCGTTACTGAGAGATTGCTCGGGTTCCAGGCGTGATAATCCGGCGAGGGATTGGTGCCGCGAAGGATGACCCCCGTGCACAGAAAAGCGGGCCGGGAGGGGGCGCCGCAGTCTGAGCGTGTATCGCGATAACGTTGGGTGATCCGTGTCGCCGTTTCCTGTCCGGCCAAGATGAAGTGGGAATGCGCTGGCGAGGGTGATCTTTCTGTCAGCGACCGCCCGGCCTGCTGGGCGGTACAGCCCCAGATGATCAACATCATCGAGGCCAGCAAGAGCTGCTTCAGGTTCAATGGATGGCTACTGAAGAGAAAGTGGCTGGAGCGTCGCCGGTTCATGGAAGACACCTCTGGGTTTGAGGGGGCAGCCAATACGGCGATAGAGGCGGACATGGCGTTATTAAAGAGGCCTGGCGTGAGATGTGTCTACTGTCAGAACTGACAGTTCGAGGGGGGAAATGGAGGCCGTTTGTCCGAAGGCTGACTGCCACACGCCACAAATGAGCGCACTCCTTGCGCTCATTTCACTTATGCCGTTTTGAACGCCCTGAAAATTCAGATAAACCGACGGACGGCGCTCAGACCTGTCATTTCTGACAGTAGGCGAGCTTCGAAAAGAAGCGTTGAATAAACCAACGGCTTTGCGCACATAGACACCTGATCCGGGCATATAGGCTCGCGGATAAGTGCGCAATGAATAATGCCATCACGGTATATCCAAATTGTGCTCGAAGGGAGGCGGAGTTTGGTCATCGTGCCATGGGAATGAGGAGTGTATGAAATGCCATCATCTAAAAAACCAATTGGCTCTTCGTCCGATGACAGCCACATTCAACTTGAAGCGCCCACAGTTCCGGCTGTCCTGGACCCGAACGATCTCGAGGGACTGTTACCTTCCAGTGCGTTGGGCCAAGCCTTGGAAGTTCAGTTCGGGGAGTGGGAGTTCGGTATCCCAAACCGCACGGACAGGGTCGAGTTGGGGTTCAGGCTCGCAGGTCTGGATTTTGTGAAGGTGGATGAAAAAGAGTATTTCATCACGGACCCGATCGATATCCCTTTTCCCCAGTCGTTATATGTTCCGGTGAATAAATTAAGCCCCGATGGCCTTTATGACGTCTCGATCATGGTCTACCGAGGCGGTGTCAATGGCGTTGAGTCGCCGAAGAAACAAATAACGATCGATACGCTCCCCCCCAATTTTGGTCGACAACCGGAAGCCATTATTTTCCCGGATGATGCGAACGGTGTGATTACCGAAGATTATTTAAGTGCCCATGGGGGGGAGGTAAACGTTGAAGTACCCTATTATACCGACGCCGACGCCAAGGGTGGGGATCGGGCGATTTATTACTGGACCGACACACCCCTGCCCTCCGATTTGGAAGTACCTATCGGCGAGCAGGAGTTCAGCGCGCTCGATGTCATTAATAAAAAACTACGTGTGACGTATCGCGCGGAGGATATCCGCCCCTGGGGTTCCGAGGTGCGCTACGCCTATTACTCCCTCCGGGACCGGGCAGGTAATCCCGGAGGGCGATCGAAGGTGTCGCCGATAGACGTCGACTTGACGCCGGCTCCGGGCACGCTCAATCCGCCTCGTGTGGACTTGGTCCGTGGATTGGTGGATCGGCAGCAGGCACGTGACACGGTGTGGGTGGAAATCGATCGGTATGACGATGCCGATGCCGCGCATTTTGTCGCCATTCTCTGGGACGGGACGCCATTGCCCGAGTTTCCGGTCAATCCGGCAGGCTTCCCTCTCAAGGCACCCGTTGAATGGGCGATACTCAAAGCCCAGGGGCTGGGGCCCTTGCGTGCCAGGGTCGACTATCGGATAAGGACCGCGGGGGGTTATACGCCACCTTCTCCTGGCATCGGTGTTCCGGTCAATCTGACCATCGCCGGCCAGGACCATATCGCCGCTCCCGGATTGATCAATGCGGATCTGGAAAAGCTGGAAGTCTGGGGGCAGGAAAATATTCTGAATACATTGACCGGGCTTGACGAAGGGCATGATGCAAGGGCCACGGTGAGACTGTTCGACGATCCGAAACCCTATGAAGAACTGCGGGTGTACTGGGGGCAGATCAGTGCACCGGTAGAAAGTTATATCGTGCAACCGGGTGATGTCGCGGGGAAACTCATTACGATCCCCATCCCGTGGAGCGCGATCGAGCAGGATAAAAGCAATCCGAGGTTACCGGTCCACTACATCACCAGTAATGGCGTTAATGAACAACAATCCCTGGTGACTGAAGTCAATGTCATGGTCGATACCATCAAGGGATTGCCTGCGGTGAAGTTCCCCAGCGCCACGGCCCAGGGTTACCTGAATTGCTGTTCGCAACCCAGGCTCTGGGATGGGGTTCGCGTCCTGATTGAAGGCAATGTCAACTTCTCGGAAAACGATACCGTTCTGGTGATTTGGCAAGGCCATAAAGGCCTGAATGGTACAGACCCGATAAAAGGGGTGCGAGGTAGCTTCACCAAAATACTGAGTGCTACAGAGGCCGTGGATGGTTTTGAAGTGCTGGTCGAGCCCTATGAGTCGCTGATTGCTCCCATGGTCAGCAATGGCTCGGCCGTTGTGTTTTACCGGTTGATCAAAACAACCGGGAGGGTAGGTATTTCCAGAGGGGAATTCGTGAAGATCACTCGGACGATGGCCGGTAGTGTTTGTGATCCGACGAATGATATTTGCCCGTCGGAAGAGTAATGACTCTGATGCGGTGGGTCATGAGAGGAGGCGCAGGGACGCTGGCAATTGTTTTTTGAATCAAGTGTGTTTTTCGGTCTGTGGGTTGCTGCGGAATCGAATAACGGCTCTTAATCTAATGAGTGGGAGTGAAGCTATGTTTGATTTAAAGAAATACCAGGAAACACAGGCGGCTATTCAGAAAACGGCGGAACTGCGTAAAGCCGCGCGCGAGGCGGCGCTTAATGTGCCTCCCGAATTGCAGGGGCTGTTACCGATTGTAGAGGGGGATCCGGGAAATAAACTCCCTCTTAGTCTGCACGGTGTTGAAAATGAGGTTCTGCTGCGAGAAGTTCTCTATAATCCCACTGGAACTCCTAATCGGCCACTGAGCGTGCAGTTGCTTTGGGATGGTGCGCCCGTTGGCGAAATAGAATACTTAACGACACCCATCGATCCTGATGATTTACCGGTTAGCCTGTACCTGCCGGCGATCGAGACACAGTCGCCAGGCGGGCACAAACTGGGTTATATATCGATTTATGTGTCCAATGAATATTACGGTCCTGAGGTGGAGATCATCATTGACAAGGACCCGCCTAACCATGGGGCGCCTGGTGATCCTCTGGAACTCCCTGATGTTGTCGACAATATTCTTGATAAACAGTATTTTGAGAGTAATGAATTTGTGACGGTCAGCATCCCCCGCCCCAGTGATCGGGCGACGGGCGATACTGCCTATATTTATTTTGGAAGAAGTAATCCCGGGGCGCAAGTCGGTATTGTGACGGCGACTGATAATTCGGCGGATGATTTGACGGTTGATATCCCTATCTTTAATGTTGTGTCGTCCGGTGAGGGGGACATGATATTTTATTATGTCTGGGAAGACCGCGTGGGTAACGTCGGGTTCCCCTCTAAAGAACTGCATGTCATTGTTCTTCTGACCAACGCGCCCAGTGGTTTGAGACCGCCTGAAGTGCCAATGGCGGTGGGGACGAACAAAACAGTTACTGTCGCGGCTTCGTTTCCGACCTTGGCCGTACAGATAAGGCAGTATATTGATTTTCTGGTTAACACCGATAAAGTTGTGGTGACCTTTGATGGGGTTCCACAACCGGCGGTCACGGTAACCGGTGTGACGGATGTGATCGTCGAAGTGCCTTATGCCGTTGTAAAACGTAATGGCGTGGGCCCGAGAGAGGCCGAGGTCACTTATAAAATTGTTCGATATGATTCGGAGTTTCCGGAGCTTATCGGTGAAACGATCGAAATCGATTTGACTCGCCCTGGTCCTCCCCCTCCTGAGCCAGAAGATCCGACTGTCGGCAACCCTAACCTGCACGACGTACATGTCAAGGGTAGAGGGACGAGCCCTCCGTCGCCCGAGGACACGCTGGAGCTTGGGGATGCCGGGCAGCCTGCTGACGCCAGTGCGCTCATTTACGACGACTTCCTCGCCGGTGATGAGGTTCAGCTGTTTTGGAATGGCCAGCCGGTGCCCGCGCCGGGGGGCGTCTATAGAGTAAGGGGCGATGAAAATACTACCGACATGATGCCCTTTGTTATTCCATGGAACATGATTGAGGCGACATCGAATGGGAAATGGCCGGTTCATTATGAGGTGACCAGCTCAACGACAACAAATCCGAACCGCTCTCTTGATACACCCATTGATGTGCATGTGGCGGTGACGACATTGCCTGATCCGGTTATTCAAGGTACCGAGTTTATTGCCGGGGTAGAGTACATTGTTTGCAGGAGCTTGCAGAATATTTCCGGTGTCGGAAAAGCGGCTGTTGTCCACGTTGCCGGCGGTGCGCCACTGGTTGATGGGATGGTACTCGATTTTACCTGGAGCGGGTCAAATCCAGGCGGGCCAGTACCGCCTTACCCGTTCACGAAAACATTATCGGGTAACGAACCTACTGCCGGCTTTGATGTGTACTTGCCCTTAGCCACCGCGCTTATTCCCATTCTGGATGGCAGTGGCTCTATTATCTATGAAACGGTCGTTGGCGGTCGCCTTGAGTCGTCGAACCGCCACGATGTTGAGGTGGTAGTTGTCGATGGCGGTGGTGGTACATGCCCGGCAAGTGTAACGACAAGACGGAAGTCTACTGTGGCGAAGCGTAAATAAAGGGCGCGATACAAGAGCGGGGGAGGTTCCCCGCTCTTGTTAAGGGCTTGTTGGCGTATTCAGCTGTCGCGCCAGGGGCCGTTGATCTGCAAGGCACGATGGATGATAGCGCCTCATCTGTGGAATTCCTTCAAGGCGCGTCTTTATTTCTTATGATAAATGGGTTTTTTCTTTCTTGATTGTAAGTATTTTCCTACATTATTTGATCGTCAACCTTTCTAGTCTTCGCACTCTTGAATCGCGCTGTCTCACACGGAGGTCAGCGAGTTTATCGTACCGACTAAGGTTAATGTCATGAACGCTATTGCTAGACCTGTTTCTGTAATATCCGTGGGGACCGTATTCAGAGCCATGGCTCTTGCCCCCGTGTTTCTAAGTCCATCCGTCTATGCACTGACAACCGTGGGTGCGGGTCAAACCGAGAATATCAACTCGGGTACCCCCACCGACAGTTATCTGGTGCGCGACGGCGGGACGCTGAATGCCGATGGGGCGACGACCAACGAAGTGTTCGTTCGGAACAACTCGACCTTCAATGCGACCGGCGGGGCGTTTCATGGCAGCAGCAGCAACAGTGCGCCGGGTATCACCGTGACTAACAGCCAGGGCACCATCAGCGGCGCGGTGATCACCGGAGTTCTTTCCGGCATGGTGGTCAACCGGGTGCAGGGAACCACAACCGGCTCCAATGTCGTGGTCTCCAACAGCCAGATTACCGGCGGTACGGCGGGTGTTTCGGTTACCGGTGCCAGCACACTTCAACTGGTCAATACCCAAGTCAGGGCGACCGGTGCCGACAGTGCAGGCGTTTTCTACGCTGGCGGTGACGTGAGCGTTGTCGGCAGTCACGTCAGTGGGGGGGCCAATGGCGTCTCCATGGTGCCCGATGGCGAAGGTGTCGGTGCGGACACCGATCACCTGGTCTTGAACAACAGCACCGTGGAAGGACGCTCGGGCGCAGCCATTCTGGCCGGCAGCGGGGTGGATGCCAATATCAGCATTCTTAACGGTACGACACTGATCGGCGGCAATGGCAATATCCTTGAGGTCCAAGGCGCCTCCACCGCCAATGTCAACGTCGCCAACAGTGCCCTGACCGGCAATGTCGACGTCACCGGCAACAGCACCGCCAACCTCAACTTCAACGGCGCCCAGATGACCGGCGACTTCAATGTCGAAGCCGGCAGCACCGGCAACCTGGCCCTGGCCAACGGTTCGCTGTTCAAAGGCAGCCTGACCAATGTCGATGGCGTGACCATCAACAGTGGTTCCCAATGGGAAATGACCGCCAGCAACACCATCGGCACCTTGGCGATGGACAGCGGCACGGTCACCATGGGCCAGGGCAGCAATTTCTACCAGTTGGATGTGGGCAGCCTGTCCGGCAATGGCACCTTCGCCATGAACGTGGATTTCGCCACCAACCAGCATGACGTGCTGAATGTCACCGGTGCTTCCAGCGGCGACTTCAAACTGCTGGTGGCCGGTTCCGGTGTCGACCCGGTATCGCCAGAGGCGCTGACCCTGGTGCACACGGCTTCCGGCAATGCGAATTTCGCGTTGGCGGGCGCTGGCCTGGTGGATGTCGGTACCTACTCCTATGGCCTGGGCTCGAGCAGCAACGGCAGCGGTGGCACCGACTGGTTCCTCGACCCGAACAAGAAGACTGTCAGCCCGAGCACCCAATCGGTACTGGCCCTGTTCAACACCGCGCCGACCGTGTGGTACGGCGAACTGTATTCGTTGCGTACCCGCATGGGTGAACTGCGCTTCAACGACGGCCAGTCCGGCTCCTGGGCGCGGGCTTATGGCAACAAGTACAACGTGTCGGAAAGCTCCGGCGTGGGCTATTCGCAGAACCAGCAGGGCTTCAGCCTGGGGGTCGATGCGCCGCTGCCGATGGGCGATGGTCACTGGCTGATCGGTGCGCTGGCCGGGCATAGCAACTCGGACCTCAGCCTCAAGGGCGGCACCACCGGTAATGTGAAGAGCTACTACGTGGGGGGTTACACCACCTGGCTGGAGCCGGAAACCGGTTACTACTTCGACGGCGTGGTCAAACTCAACCGTTTCGAGAACGAATCGAAAGTCGCCATGAGCGACGGTACCCAGTCCAAGGGTAGCTACGGCACTACCGGTATCGGTGGTTCCGCCGAGTTTGGTCGCCATATCAAGCTGGATAACGATTTCTTCGTCGAGCCGTTCGGTCAGTTGTCGGCGGTGACGATCCAGGGCAAGAACTACAACCTGGACAACGGCCTGCAGGCCGAGGGCGACCAGACCCGTTCGTTCCTGGGCAAGGTCGGCGCCACGGTTGGGCGTAACCTGACCCTGGACAGCGGCACCGTGGTGCAGCCGTACCTGCGGGCGGCGGTGGCCCATGAGTTTGCCAAGAACAATGAGGTCAAGGTCAACAACACCGTGTTCAACAACGACCTGTCCGGCTCGCGTTCCGAGTTTGGTGCCGGTGTGGCGCTGAAATTGTCCAAGGACCTGCAAGTGCATGCCGACTTCGACTATGCCAATGGCAAGTCCATCGAGCAGCCGTTTGGCGCGAATGTGGGATTGCGCTATAGCTGGTAAGCAAGGCGGATAACCCAGATGATTTATAAACGCCCGGTGCATTGCACCGGGCTTTTTTTGCATCGGGTTCTGTCTTGAATAAGGTTTGCGCTTGCTTCGAGCCGGGAGAATGATTGGTAACAATTGCCTGCATTGCCTCCTCGGAAGTCAGCGGTTTATAGTCCTTTGATCGCCTTCATTGGTGATACGGGTTTGGCGACTCGTCGATAAAATGTGCTGAGGCTTCCTGAGTGAGCTTATTGCAGGGATACTTGTACCCGCAAAGCTGCGTTATGGCGGCTGTGCGCGGGAGACCTCCGGGTCTGCCGGATTTTGCTCGTTTTATCCCGGTTCGCCAACCTGCGTACAGCTGCCACCCATTCGTTTGGCGACGATTGAGTGATGGCTCTCATTTAAAAAACGAGGCCTTACCTATGTCTAAATACATACCGCTCACCGCCATCGACTGCCTGATCCCCAGCCTGTTGATCGACGCCGAAAGCCCCACCGATGTCCTCCACGCCAACGCCGCCGCGCGCTTTCTGGCGGCAACGCAAATGCTCGAAGCCCTGTCCCATATCGAATTGCACAACGCCAATGACATCGACTTCCAACACATTATCCAGGTCCCCGCGATGGTCATGCGCGATGGCTGCGACCTGATGGATGTGCTGGGGTGGCGGCTGCGGGTCTGATTGCTTAAAACGTGCAGTGAAGCAAAACTGCAGGCCACTGCATTCAATTTGACGAGAATAATGAAAGGGGAGCCTGGCTCCCCTTTGTGATCTGAATAAAACTAGCTATCTTTGATGCATTTCAGTTGAGGGGGGCGCATCAATACGGGACAAAGGCCCAGGCGCCTTTGATGCTCGTATTGTTCGGGTCGGCCAGGTGAATAGTTTGCGTATCATAGTTAAAGAAACTATATCTACTGTCGGTGCCGACGTATTTACCGAGCCAGTAATTAATGGGTTTGAATGGGTAAGGAAATGGTCCTCGGTACACCCTGAACATACTAGCGATAAAGTTATCATACTGACCAATGTTAACGCCATTGACTGAATTGATCCAAGCCCTCGCTGCGGTCGCATCGTTGAATGGACCGTCGTTCACGACTAGAGTGTAGACGTTGCTGACAATGACCAGAAAAGACACTGTCGCCCCTTGCGAGTCCCTCACGCTAATAGTTGCTTGGCCATTGCGCATTCCCCGTACTTTGTTAGTGCCCTCGATTTGGGCCACCGATGGGTTGGAGGATGTATATTGGTACGGTGGTGTCCCTCCCGATGCCTGACGTACTTCTGTATTGCCGTTCGGATCCTCACCAGTGGTTGGCCAAGACACTCTGATGGAATAGCCGCGCAAGAGCATGTATGACCGGTCAATTGTCAGCGGATCCGTCACAGTTTTGACGGTATAGGTGCGCAGTGGAAAATCGACCGCGTTGGCCTGGGTCGAGCTGCGATCGAAGGTCACTTGCAGCACGACGTTCAGTGGCGAGTCGTCGCGCAATTTCTCCAGTTCGCTACGCAACAGCGTTGTGGACAACCCGGCCGTCACTTCCGAGTCCTGGACCGCGGAAGACGTGTAGAGGGTGATGGTATAGCGCGAGCCGTCGAGCGCCGTACCCTCGGCGCGTAGCCAGACGCGCTGACCGGCGGCGATCAGCGGCCATGGTGCCACGGTGACCCGCGCATCGCCGGCAAAGGTCTTCAGATCCAGTTCGCTGCCAATACCGGCTTGCGCGGCCTGGGGAATCAGCGGCATGGGCAGACTGATGTCGGGTATCGCCTGCACGTTCAGCGTCAATGCACGGGACGGCTCGGATTCGCTGCCTCCACTAGGGGTCACGGTGTAGGTGACCGTCACCGACCGGTCCAGGTTGTAGGCGATGACCGAAACCGGAAGGGGGATCTCTCGGCTGCCCGGCAGCGCTTGCAGCGGGGTGGTGTGCGAACCGTCGCCGGGGGTGCCAGCCCAGGTCACGCGGACCTGATCACCGGGTTGGGCGCCGTAATCCGGAATCTCCACGGTCAGTTCATCCTTGGCCGCCACCGGATTGAGTTGTTGGCTGGGCACGGCGCCGGTGGCCTGCTTGACGCTGGGGGCGAGCAACTCCAGCGCCGAACCGATGGTCAGCTCACGTATCAGCGAGCGTTGAATCGGAGATCCGGTACGGATGATGTAATAGTCCGTGTCCACCGTGCCGTTCAAGTTGCCAATCACGTATTGAAACGGTACGACAAAGGGAATGGGGCTACCCGCCGAGCCTGGGTTCAGCGGCGGCGTCTCTTGATCCGGCGCACTGCTGAGCGAACCTCTCCAGCGCAGCCCGACGATGTCATTGGGCAGAGTGCCCGTATATGGCACAACCACATCGGCCCCGGTGATGGGGTTCACATCGTCCGGGTTCAAGACATCGTTGCTGTCGGCCCGGATGACGTTGGGTTTTGGCATGGAAGGCTGACCGCTGCCCACGGACAACACCAATTCCTGTGATTTACGTTGGCTATTGATCCAGTAGTAAACGGTGAGCGAACCGCCATCGAGTCGCTTGATTTCATTCTTGTCCACATCGCGCAGGATCGGAGCGCCACTCGGTTCATTACTCACATAGGCGTTAATGTCGAAACCAGTGGGGTTGTTGCTGGCGTCAAGTCCTTCAAACACAATGTAGAGATGGTCTCCGGGCTGGCGCCCCGGGTAATAGGGCACTGAAATGGTGTAGAAATTCAGGTTCGGGTCCAACACACTGCCACTCGCTTCCACAAAGCTCGGACGGTCAGGCTGGGCAATATCACCCACCACCGTGACGTTGGCGTTTTTCGACGGGTGATCCGGCACGCCGCTCCTGATCCGTACGTAAGACACCGACGCTCGCCCCTTGGCAATCGCCTCCACGTATTCGTAGGGGATGGGAAAGTCGTATTGGAAGGGGGTGAATTGCACCGTTTGCTCAAGAGGCCCGACGATCACCGACGAATCCCCTTGTGCCGGGGTGCCGACCCAGGTCAGTTGCAGGATATCGTCTACCGCGTGATCCGTTTGATTGGTGTACACCCGGCAAATCACATCGGCTCCCGCCAGTTGCTCAAGATCGATCACATTCTGGGGAGCGGGAAAACCATTGACCAGCACCTGCGGCGCATCGAGGCGGTTGCCGCCCACGTCGACCCGCACGGTGGTAATCACGGACCAGGGTTCACGCTCATCGGGATAGTTGTTGCAGACATCCACCACCTGATAGGCAATGTCGATCTGACCGTCTAGAGCGTCCTCGATGACTGTTCTGTCGATATGGATCGGGATGTCCGTGTCCACCTCCTCCGGTTGGACGATGTGCTCCACAATGGCTCGCCCCCAGGCCAGGCGGATAAGGTCGTTCTTGCGCATGAATTCGTAGTGGATAATGGTGATATCCACCCCGGCGTCGGCTTCAATCGGTCCGACGCCATTGTCGATAATCTCCTGTGGCACCACATAGCGCAGGCCCGAATGGCCGGGAATCGACGGGTTATCGTCGTAGCCGCCGGGGCGGTCAAGCTTGACGAACAACCTCAGCCGCCTTGAGTCCTCGGGAGTTTGACCTGGGACGGTCACCCGGTAGAACACCGGGTCGGCATCGCCCCTGACGATAAAGCCCTTGCTGATTGTAAAGAACAGTTGCTCGTTGGCATTGCCGTCGATCACGTCCGTCCAGACCGGGGCTTGTTCATTCCCCCAGTAGAAGCCGATCGCGTCACCGTTCTCCATGGGCTCCCAAGGGTCGACGATGCATTTCAAACCACCTTCGACCAACGCGACGCCGATACCACCCTGGTAGTCTTCGAAGGGCGGGGCCATATTGGGGATGATCGGCGCGTAAAGGTCCCGCAATGGATTGCCATTGCCTGGCCTGGCAGAGGGGGATGGCTTTTTCATGAAGGTATTCCTGCGTAGCATGTTTCGCCGAAGAGGCGGCGAGACCTACAACCCAGAAGTTATTAACCGGCAGATGAGATACGGCGTCTACTGTCAGAAATGACAGGTCGAGCAGGTTATCCGACAGGTGGAAGATGTCGTCAGCGCCATGGTGCGGACTTCGTCGCGTCTTTACGCAGGATGAATGTACTGAACGCAAGAAAGCTGATCAGTACATCATCGACCATACACAATGCCTTCTTCTTGAATATCCTTGAGCAAGCCTGCTCGGGCAGTATCGAGGGCGGTTTTTTCGCTGAGAATAAAACACTCGAAGAGCCCTGCTTGTACGTCTTTGGCCCACAGTCGCCGACCTCGGGTCACGATCTGGTACTGCATCACGGTCGTTGCCGCGCGCAAATCAATCAGGTCCACCGGAGCCCCAGCGATATCCGCCAGGTCCCCCGACAGCTGCCATAACAACACAGGGTCAAGCTGACCGGACAAGAGCACAGCCATATCGACATCACTGTCAGGTCCGGCCGTGCCCTGTGCATGTCTACCGAACAGGTAGACCGCCAGTAAATCAGGCAAATGGTTTTGCAGATGAGTCAACAACGCTTGAATGTTCATGCTGCCTATCCTAGCCGCTCGTCCTGATATCGGGTCAAAAATTTAGGTGTTCGGTCTGGTAGGGGCAAGTCCAGGGGGTGACCGCTGAATACATGCAATGAAACAGACAGGCCAAATCCAGGCTGACTAAAAATGAAGGGGGAGCAAGGCTCCCCCTTTATGGCCTAAATAAATCAGTCACCTTTTCCCGGTCACCTTTTCCCGTCCTTTGGCGCTAGGGCGGGCCAGAATTTTCAATACACGTCAAATGACCATATATTCTCACCGTCCTGGCCGAGGATTGTCACAACCTTGATCTCGAAGTGGCCTCGATTGAAGCTCTGGACGCCTCCTTTGGTGAGCTTGAAGTTGGTTGAGTCTCCTTCGTCATTCTGATATTGCCACGCCGCCCATTCGCCGCCGTTACTGCGTAAATAGGCTGTGCCGCTGATAGCTACGTTACCGCGCCGGCCGGTTATGAACGTCGGAGGACCTTGAAATGGCCATGGGGTGCTACCGCCGTTCGCAACCGCGCGACCGTTGGTGAAACCGGTGATAACGGGACGGATGAGAGGCAGTATCTTAATACGCCAAGCATTGGACTCTGGGTTATTGCCATACATCGCCTTGGCGGTGAGTAGGTGGTCCTCCGGAGTGAGTGGACCCACCAGTCGATTCCAGTTGCCGTCGCCGTCGACTTCGACGTCGGTTATATAGGTGGTATGGTCGAAGACTTGGAGACGCTCGTTCTTCTGGGCCGTGCCATACAGGATGAAGGTGGTCGCGTAAGTATCACTACCGTTGGGGATTACAGCATTATTGGTGGGATCCCGGACCGCTGTGATGGTCGGTGTTTCAGAGGCCTGCACGTTGAAGGCTTTGGCCGCCGAATCGGGCACGCTAGTGCCGTACAGCGCTCTGGCCTTGATGCTGTAGGCCTTGACGGTCAGCCCTGTGAGGGGAGTGGACCAGTTCGTGCTGTTGGTAGGAACCCTGAACGGGTTGCCAATATTGGCTGGACCGTCCAGCAACTGGATCTGTTGACCCTTGCTGCCCGTGCCGGTGACGGTGACACTGGTCTCGACAGTGGTCCCGTCGACAACAGAGCCCTGGGAGTCGCGGATATCGGTAAGGGTCGGGACAACCACCTCGACCACGGTTAAAAGGCGCACGTTTGAGAACACCGGACTGACAGGATAGGACGCCTTGGCATACAGACGGCGTGAACCGATATCGACGGTTATGTCTTTTGTCCAGATACCCGTGGTTGCATTGGCTGTCGCGTCGCCCTTGAGAGCCGCACCGTTTCCAGTCCCCTCGTAAATCTCGACTTTTTGCCCCTTGCTTGCTGTACCCGTAAGCTTCAATGTGAGGCTGACTGTCGTGGTGCCGTCCGGAATTTCAACTTCGCCGGCGTCTTTGACGCTGTCGAGGGTCGGAGTGATCAGTTCGATGGCCCTGACGGTATAGGCGCGCAGCGGGAAGGCGGTGGCGGCATCCTCCGAGCTGGAACCGTTGAATTTGATCTTGAGTTGCACCGTTAACGGGGTGCTGTCTCCCAGCTCTTCCAACTGCGCGCGTGGGATGTTTTTTGAAAGTCCGTTGGGTACTTCCGTCGGAATCACTTCCGACGCCGTGTACAGGGTGATGGTGTGAATATCGCCATTGGCCTTTTTACCCAGGCAGCGTAGCCAGACTCTTTGCCCCGCCGCGATACCAGGCCATGGGCTCACCTTGACGGTGGCATCGCCCGCGAAGGTGCCCAGGTCGAGGGTCGCGCCGGTGCCATTGTTCTCGGCTTGCTGGATATAAGGTTTGTTCTGATCGGTCAGGGTAATGACGGTAAACGTCCAGGCCTCTGACACCGGTTCGCTGCCATATTTGGCCTTGGCGGTGAAGCTGTGGGGACCGGGTGCCACGGCGATGGGCGTGGTGGTGGTCCAGGTGCCACCGGTGGCGACGAAGGTGCCCTTGGGTGGTGGGGTGTCGTTGTCGAAGAGGTCAATACTGAATCCAGGGCTGGCGCGGCCAGTCAGAACCACCGAGGTGGCGGCGGTGACACCGCCGTTGGGGATGGCAGGGGTGGCGCTTTCGCTGACCGCTGTGATGGTCGGTGTTGCAGAGGCCTGCACGTTGAAGCCTTTGGCCGCCGAATCGGGCACGCCAGTGCCGTACAGCGCTCTGGCCTTGATGTTGTAGGCCTTGGTGGTCAGTCCCGTGAGGGGCGCGGTCCAGGCGGTGGTGCCGAAAGGAATGTCGATCGGACCGCCAATGGCGTTGTCTCCGTCCATCAATTGGATCTGTTGACCGCTGCTGCCCGTGCCGATGACAGTGACGCTGGTCTCGGTAGTGGTCCCACCGACCACCGAGCCCTTGGAGTCGACGATATCGACAATGGTCGGGGTGACCACGGCGGTGACGATAAAGGCTTTCATCGCCGAGTCGGGTAGGCCTGCGCCGTACAGCGCTTGTGCCCTGATGTTGTAGACCATGGGAGCCAAGTTTGTGAGGATAGCGCTCCAGTTCGTGCTGTTGTCAGGAATCCCGACCGGATTGCCAATGGGGCCCGTTACGTTCATGAGCTGAATCTGTCGACCGCTGCTGCCGGTGCCGGTAACGGTGACGCTGGTCTCGACAGTGGTCTTGCCGACAACAGAGCCTTTGGAGTCGT